>JAUSCI010000015.1 GCA_030651305.1 Sulfuritalea sp.
GCCTTCTTCGGTGCAGCCTTCTTGGCAGCAGGCTTCTTCGCAGCAGCCTTCTTCGGTGCGGCCTTCTTTGCAGCAGGCTTCTTCGCAGCGACCTTCTTCGGTGCAGCCTTCTTCGCAGCGGGCTTCTTGGCAGCAGCCTTCTTCGGCGCGGCCTTCTTCGCAGCGGGCTTGGCAGCCGCTTTCTTCACAGCCGGCTTTTTGACAGCTGGCTTCTTCGGGGCCGCAGACTTCTTAGCGGCGGGCTTAGCCGCAGCCTTCTTTGCGGCCGGCTTCTTGGCTGCTTTCTTCGCAATCGCCATGTTGAACCTCCTTAACAAATTAACAGGAAAGAACCACCACTACTTCTACTGAAACCCGTCTGGGTTAGCACGGATTATCCAACGCCCCGATGCAATCGAAAGCGACGAATTCCTCACGTTTATCCGCCTATCACTTCGTTTTGAAACCGCGGATGACAAACGCACAAACAATCACACATCATATTTCGGCAATCTCAAATGCGCATTGTCAGCCTGGCGATTGACGGCGCCATGCGGATATGCCGGCGATCGTGACGCACGCAAACACCGGACAGGACACGCTGTCCGGCGAATTCGCGTGGCGCGATCGCCTGATTCAGAGGTGGCAAGTGAAATGCAGGAAAAAGGATGCGGACCGTTATCCGGGGCCAGATCACTTGAAGACGGTTGGGCGGACCAGTTGAGGTCGGTTGAATCGGCGCCCAAGGCATCCTGCATTCAGATCTCCCGTCGTTGTCTCAATGAAGCCGGTCATGTTCGGGACGCCAGCGCAGCAAGTCGGTTTGGTCCCTTCTGCACAGCGACCTACTATATCTAGTAGGTAATCGACTGTTCGGCACTAATTGTAGTGGTTGACTTTTTTTTCTGCAAGAGCTTTCTGATACTGATGCAAGAATTTTCGTTGCAGCTTTGCGACAGTCAACCCGTTGCGTCGTGCACCCGATGCCAATCGAAGCACGGACCAGGATCAGTCTTGCGTCCCGGCGCGATATCGCTGTGACCGACCACTGCTTCAATCAGGTAGCGGCGCCGCAGTTCAGCGAGAAGATGGTTGAGGGTCAGGTACTGGGCAGCCTCAAATGGAAGCCGGTCACAGCCCTCGAGTTCGATGCCGATGGAAAAGTCGTTGCAGCCCTCTCGTCCCATCCAAATCGAAACGCCGGCATGCCACGCCCGCTGCGAACAGGCGACGAACTGGATCAGCTCGCCGTCACGACGGATCAGGAAGTGGGCCGAAACCCGCAAGCCCCGTATTTCACGGAAATAGGGATGTGCCGCGAAATCAAGGCAATTGGTAAACAGCTGGATGATTTCAGGCCCCCCGAATTCGTCGGGCGGCAGACTGATGGCGTGGATGACGACCAGTCGAACCGATTCACCCGCGGGCCGCTCATCACAATTCGGCGAAGGCACCTGCCGCGCGAAGGGCAACCAGTCGGGTTCGCCCCTCCCGTCCCGCGCCTGGCTCACTCGTTCATTCCCAATCGCGCCATGCGATAGCGCAAAGAGCGGAACGTGACGCCCAGCAGCTTTGCGGCAGCGGTGCGATTGTTGTTCGAGCGCTTCAAGGCATCGAGAATGGTCTGACGCTCAACTTGATCCAGTTGATCCTGCAGGGGACCGCCGACCGCGGGGACAGCAATGCCAGGCAGTTGGCACGACGCCAGGTTCAAGTCGTCAACCTCGATGCGGTCGCCGACGAACAATGCCAGCGCCCGCTCCAGCACATTCTCAAGCTCGCGAACATTGCCCGGGAAAGCGTAGCTCTGCAACGCTTCAAGTGCAGGAGCGGTCAGCGGCGGCGGCGGCAGATCGGCCGCCCGCGCCAGCCGGTCCAGAACGTGCCGCGCCAGCATCGGGATGTCTTCGCGACACTCCCGCAAAGCCGGCATCCGCAACTCGATGACATTGAGTCGATAAAACAAGTCCTGCCGGAACCGGCCCTGCTCGACCAGCAGTTTGAGGTCCTGATGCGTGGCGCAGATGACGCGCACATCCACCGCCTCTTCGCCGGTTGCACCTACCTTGCGCACCCGCTTTTCCTGAATCGCCCGCAGCAGCTTGACCTGCATCGTCAGCGGCAGTTCCGCCACCTCGTCAAGAAAAAGAGTCCCGCCATCGGCGACATGAAAGAAACCTTCACGATCATCGGCAGCCCCGGTAAATGCTCCCTTGCGGTAACCGAAGAACTCGCTCTCCATCAGGTTTTCCGGAATTGCGCCGCAGTTAACCGGTACAAAGGCGCGGTCACGGCGGGCGCCCAGGGTGTGGATCAGCCGTGCCGCCAGTTCCTTGCCGCTCCCCGATTCGCCCGTGACATGCACCGGTGCCTGGCTTCTCGCCACGCGGTCGATCAGTTTGCGCACCTGTGCTATTGGCGGCGACACGCCGAGCAGCCCCGATTCGCCAGCCATGTCGCCCGTTGGATGGGGACTGGGCAATTCCAGCGCCGACTTGACCATACCCCGCAACTGATCGAGCGACACCGGTTTGGCGATGTAATCGAAGGCCCCTGCCTTGAGCGCGGACACTGCATTCTCGGCACTGCCATGCGCAGTAATCACCGCCACCGGCAAGTCGGCCACCGTATCGGCAATGTGCCGCACCAGTTCCAGACCGTCGCCGTCCGGCAGGCGCATGTCGGTCAGACACAGTTGGTAGCGCTGACTGGCCAGCATGCGGCGCGCCTCGGCGAGAGATCCGACACAATCCGCCAACAGTCCCATGCGCGCCAGGGTCAGGTCGAGCAACTCGCGAATGTCCGCTTCGTCGTCGACCACCAACACGCGCTTGGCTTCGCCACTGTTGCGCGCACGGCGTTCGTTCTTCAGCGACATAGGGATCCTTCGGCGGTTATTTGGAAATGGGCACCCGGTCCATCATCCAGCAGTTCGAGATGGGCGCCACTCGCCTCGCACAGTTCCCGCGCAATGTAGAGACCCAAGCCGGTACCCGCTCCGTGTGTGGTAATAAATGGCTCGAACACCAGGTTGCGCTGGATCGCGTCGACGCCCGGACCATCGTCGATGATACGCAATTCGACACGATTCGAAGTGGCCGCAGCCCTCGCCTCGAGTCGCACGGCACCGTCCGCCGCGCTGGCATGGCGCAGGGCATTCCCAAGCAGATTCCACAACACGCGATACAGGTGGCCGCGATCAAAACGCAGGTCGACATCGCCCTCGCCGACATGTACGCGCCGGCCTGCCGATGCGTCGTGCAAGGTCAGTTCCTCCAGAAATCCGGCGAGAAAAACCTGCCAGCGCAGCGTTTCCGGTTGTGCCCGGTCTCGCCGGCCGAGTTCCAGCACCTCCGTCACGAGCCGGTTGAGGCGCCCCGTATTGTCATGAATGATGCGGGCAAGGCGCTGGTGCAGCGGATCGGTATCCTCCTCCGCCAACAGTTCCGCTGCATGGCTGATTGCTGCCAACGGATTGCGTATCTCGTGCGCCATGTTGGCGGTGAGCCGTCCAAGCGCGGCAAGTTTCAGTTGCTGCGCCTGGGACTGTACCCGCTCCATGTCTTCCAGGTAGATCAGCGCATGTCCCGCCGACTCGGCCGCGGGCAGATAGCGCACGCGCAGCAGACGCCCTGTTTCCTGCGGGAGCATTTCCACCATTTCCAGCGGCTGAGCACTCCACGCCCGGTAGCGATCAGCCAGTGCGCGGGAAAACGTCGCCAGTTCGGCGCCATCCGATGCCTGCACGCCGAGCAGTACTTCGGCGCGCGGATTGAGCAGTCGCACCCGGCCATCGCCATCAACCACCAGCACGCCGTCTTCCATATCGCGAATGATCCGCTCGCTGATCCGCAGCTGATCGTTGAGTTCCCGCCCCCGCTCCCGCGCCAGGGTTTCGTTGGCGACCACCCGCCGCGCCAGCAACCGGGCAATGATCGCCGTGGCGAAGAAGGCGATGCTGATAATCCCGGTACGCACAAAATCCGCCGGGTTGGCTTCCAGGGTCAAGGCGCGCCAGCTTTCCTCCAGCAGCATCGCCACCGAAGCCAGTGCGGCGTAGAACAGGGCCATCCGCCCCTGCCCGACCAACGCGGCGCCGGCAACCACCACCAACAGGAGGACAGCGATTCCGCTCTTTTGTCCACCGCTGGCAAACATCATCAGCGTCAATGCCGCAATGTCGACCGCCACTTGCACGGAAAGCTGAAGATTGAAGCGGCGCGGTCTTCTCAGCAATGCGACCAGAAACGCAATGGCAAGCAGGAGATAGACCGGGGCGACACGGCCAAACAAGCGGGCATCCTGCGTGCCGAGACTGATCGTATCGCCAAACACGATCGCCGCGACCAGAAACAGCAAGGCGATCGACAAGCGATACACCGAAAAGTAGCGCAGCGAACGCCAGAAGGATTCGATTGCGTCTGCTTCCCGTGGCGCAACGGTCGCCACGCTCAAGACCGGACTCCCAGGCGTCGATGGTCTTCGCAGCAATAGTCGCGCTCGCCTTCACTTAACGATTCGGCACGCGGGAAATGCACCCCGCAATGAGCGCATTGCGTCATGGGCTCGGGCATGCCCGTCGCGGGTGGCGGCCTGCTGCGCCTGTTCGATGCGCGCACCAGCCAATAGACCACGGCGAGCACGGCGATGAAAAGAAGAAACTTCGCCACGGCTGTCAGCCTCCCGCAGCTCGAAGAAATTGGTCGGGGCGAGAGGATTCGAACCTCCGACTCCTGCGTCCCGAACGCAGTACTCTACCAGGCTGAGCTACACCCCGATTGCAGCTCTCAGCGCTCAGCTTTCAGCAGTCAGCCGTCCGGGCCCCACAAAAAAACACGCGGCATAGCCGCGCTCTGGTCAAGCTGATCGCTGACAGCTGAGCGCTGACAGCTCAATAATCCCGCGTTA
>JAUSCI010000016.1 GCA_030651305.1 Sulfuritalea sp.
CATTTGCGCGGCACCGGTAATCATGTTCTTGACGTAGTCGGCGTGGCCCGGGCAATCCACGTGCGCGTAGTGACGCTTCGAGGTCTCGTATTCCACGTGCGCCGTGTTGATGGTGATGCCGCGCGCTTTTTCTTCCGGCGCTGCGTCAATCTGGTCGTAGGCTTTCGCCTCGCCTCCACATTTCGCCGACAGCACCGATGTCATCGCCGCCGTCAGGGTCGTCTTGCCATGGTCTACGTGACCGATCGTCCCTACGTTTACGTGCGGCTTCGTCCGCTCAAATTTCGCTTTCGCCATGTCTGAATTCCTTATAGAACGATGATTAGTCGATCACTTCTTGTTGATGACTGCTTCGGCGACATTCTTCGGCGCCTCGGTGTAGTGCTTGAATTCCATGCTGTAGGTAGCTCGACCCTGAGACAACGAACGCAGTGTCGTTGAGTAGCCAAACATCTCGGCCAGCGGCACTTCGGCCTTGATCAACTTGATGCCGCCGATCTGATCCTCCATACCGTGAACAATACCGCGGCGCCCGGAAAGATCGCCCATGACGTTGCCCATGTAGTCTTCCGGCGTCTCCACCTCGACCGCCATCATTGGCTCCAGCAATACCGGGCTGGCCTTGCGCATGGCATCCTTGAATGCCATGGAGGCAGCCATCTTGAAGGCATTCTCGTTGGAGTCCACGTCGTGGTAGGAACCGTCAAACAAAGTGACCTTCACATCCACCACAGGGAAGCCGGCCAGGACGCCATTCGGCAGGGTGTCCCTGAGACCCTTCTCAACCGCTGGAATGAATTCGCGCGGCACGGACCCGCCCTTGATCATGTCGATGAACTCGAAGCCCTTACCCGCCTCATTCGGCTCAAGCTTGATCCAGACATGCCCATACTGGCCACGACCGCCTGACTGCTTGACAAATTTGCCTTCCTGCTCCACCGACTTGCGAACAGCTTCGCGATAGGCCACCTGTGGCGCGCCGACATTGGCTTCAACACCGAATTCGCGGCGCATGCGATCAACAAGAATTTCCAGGTGGAGCTCTCCCATGCCGGAAATGATGGTCTGACTCGACTCTTCGTCCGTCCGCACACGGAATGACGGGTCTTCTTGCGCCAGACGATTGAGCGCAAGACCCATCTTTTCCTGGTCGACCTTCGTCTTGGGTTCGACGGCAACGTGAATCACCGGTTCGGGAAATACCATGCGCTCAAGCGTGATTACATGCGCGGGATCGCACAGGGTCTCGCCCGTAGTGGCCTCTTTCAGACCAACCGCCGCCGCAATATCGCCCGCAAATACTTCCTTGATTTCCTCGCGCTGATTGGCGTGCATCTGCAGGATCCGACCCAGGCGTTCCTTGCGACCCTTGATCGGATTGAAAATGGTGTCGCCCGTCTTGACCGTGCCGGAATAGACCCGAAAAAAGGTCAGTTGGCCGACGTAGGGGTCAGTCATGATCTTGAAGGCCAAGGCCGCAAACGGGTCTGTGTCATTCGGCTTGCGCTCACCCATCTGCTCGTTTTCAAGAATCCCCTCGACCGGCGGAATATCCGTCGGCGCCGGCAGGTACTCGATAACCGCATCCAGCATCGCCTGCACGCCCTTGTTCTTGAACGCTGAACCGCACAGCATCGGCACGATTTCGGCATTCAGGGTACGGATGCGCAATCCGGACTTGATTTCGTCCTCGGTCAACTCGCCGCTGTCGATGTACTTGTTCATCAATTCCTCGGATGCCTCGGCAGCGGCTTCAATCATCTTTTCACGCCACTCGTCAGCCTTGGCTTTGAGCTCGGCCGGAATCTCGCCGTACGCAAATTTGACCCCTTGACTCGACTCATCCCAAATAATGGACTTCATCTTGACCAAATCGACCACGCCTTCAAACTTCTCCTCGGCGCCAATTGGTATCTGTAGCGGAATGGGATTGGCCTTGAGACGCGAGCGCATCTGGTCATGCACCTTGAAGAAATCAGCGCCCTGACGGTCCATCTTGTTCACGAAAGCCAGACGAGGCACGCCGTATCGATTGGCTTGACGCCAAACAGTTTCCGACTGCGGCTGGACACCTCCCACGGCACAATAGACCATGCAGGCACCGTCGAGCACCCGCATGGAGCGTTCGACCTCAATGGTAAAGTCGACGTGACCCGGAGTGTCGATGATATTGATGCGGTGCTCCGGGAAATTCTGGCTCATGCCTTTCCAAAAACAGGTTGTCGCCGCCGAAGTAATGGTGATGCCGCGTTCCTGCTCCTGTTCCATCCAGTCCATGGTGGCCGCGCCGTCATGAACTTCGCCAATTTTGTGATTGACCCCTGTGTAAAACAGAATCCGCTCGGTAGCGGTCGTTTTTCCGGCGTCAATATGCGCCGAAATGCCGATGTTGCGATAGCGCTCGATGGGAGTCTTGCGGGCCACTTGATTTACCTGCCTTATCTAAACCAAACCGCCATGAGGCCTCGTTGTTGAACGAAGCGACAGGGCGGCAGACAAAAACGAAAATCTCGGCGGACACCCGACGAGACGCGATACTACTTAGAAACGGAAATGAGAGAACGCCTTGTTGGCTTCGGCCATACGGTGAACTTCTTCGCGTTTTTTCATCGCCGCACCTCGCCCTTCGGACGCCTCCAGCAACTCGGCGGCAAGACGCTGGCCCATCGACTTCTCGCTGCGCTTCCGCGCTGCTTCGCGCAACCAGCGCATGGACAAGGCCATACGCCGGGAAGGACGCACCTCAACCGGCACCTGGTAGTTGGCGCCACCCACCCTGCGGCTCTTGACTTCGACCAGAGGCTTGACGTTATTCACGGCCAAGGTGAACACCTCCAGTGGGTCCTTGCCGCTCTTGGTCTGGATTTGCGCAAACGCACCATAGATGATGCGCTCGGCAACCGATTTCTTGCCACTTGCCATCAGCACGTTGACGAATTTGGAAAGATCAACGCTGCCGAATTTCGGATCGGGCAGGATGTCACGTTTGGGAACTTCACGACGACGGGGCATGGTATCTCCTTAAGACCCGGATCAGGCGACCTTGGGCCGCTTTGCGCCGTACTTGGAACGGCTCTGCTTGCGGTCCTTGACACCCTGGGTATCAAGGCTGCCGCGCACGATGTGGTAACGCACCCCTGGCAGGTCCTTGACTCGACCGCCTCGAATGAGGACTACCGAGTGTTCCTGCAGATTGTGGCCTTCACCGCCAATGTAGGAAATAACCTCAAAGCCGTTGGTCAGTCGCACTTTGGCGACTTTCCGCAGCGCAGAGTTGGGCTTTTTCGGGGTGGTCGTGTAGACGCGCGTGCAGACACCACGCCGAGCCGGGCTGTTGCCAAGTGCGGGCACCTTGCTTTTCGACTGCGGAGCCTGACGGCCCTTGCGCACGAGTTGGTTAATGGTAGGCATGTATAGGTCCTGGATGCTGTGCGATTTGCGCTGCAAATTTACAAAAAATCGGCCCCTGCCAAGGGCAAAGAGGCCGGATTATAGAATGGCCACCAACGAGCGTCAACCTGCTTGCGCGTCTTCCGCAGCAGCCGGAGCGTCTTCAGTAGCGGCGGGCAGATCGAACAGGCTCTGCGCCTCGGCTCCGCTGCGCGACTGCTTGCGGCGAGTACGGTGATACGCCATGCCCGTCCCCGCCGGAATCAGGCGGCCGACAATGACATTTTCCTTTAGCCCGCGCAACTCATCGCGCTTGCCCATGATTGCAGCCTCGGTCAATACGCGCGTAGTCTCCTGGAAAGACGCCGCTGAGATGAAGGAGTCGGTTGACAAGCTGGCTTTCGTGATGCCGTGCAACATGAAGTCGTAGATCGCCGGCGTCTTGCCGGCTGCAATCAGCCTGTCATTCTCGTCAAGCACCGCAGCGCGTTCGACTTGCTCTTCCTTGATAAAAGTCGAATCACCCGGATGCGCAATGACCACCCGGCGCAGCATTTGGCGAACGATCACTTCAATATGCTTGTCGTTGATCTTCACGCCCTGCAAGCGATACACGTCCTGAACTTCATCAATGATGTAGCGGGCGAGTTCTTCAACACCCTTCAAGCGCAGAATGTCATGGGGATCGGCCGGTCCGTCAACAATCACCTCACCCTTGTTGACCACCTGTCCGTCGTGAGCCATAACATGCTTGTCCTTGGTAATCAGGTACTCGTGCGCCGTGCCGTCAGGCTCGGTGATTACCAGGCGCTGTTTGCCCTTCGTATCCTTGCCGAAAGAAACGGTACCGGTGACTTCCGCCAACACACCGGCATCCTTTGGTATGCGTGCTTCGAAGAGTTCGGCAACGCGCGGCAAACCGCCGGTAATGTCACGAGTCTTCGACGACTCCTGCGGGATCCGGGCCAGAATGTCGCCAACCGCCACGGGCTGACCATCCTTTACAGTAATCAGCGAGCCGACCTGAAAGGTGATGGTCACGATGTGATCGGTACCATGAATCTTGACTTCCTGGCCTGACTCGTCGATCAACTTGACCTGTGGGCGAACTCCCTTGGACGCCTTGGCGCCGCGCTTGGGGTCGATAACGACCAGGGTGGAAAGACCGGTAACCTCGTCCATCTGTTCGGCGACCGTGGCGTTCTTTTCGACGTTCTCGAACTTTACCGTACCCGCATACTCCGTAACGATCGGACGGGTGTGCGGATCCCACATGGCCAGTTGAGCGCCGGCCTTGACCGACTTGCCGTCATCGGCCCGCAAAGTTGCGCCGTAGGGAACCTTGTGGCGCTCACGCTCACGACCATTGTCGTCAGTAATCATCACTTCCCCGGAACGGGAGATGACAATCTTCTCGTTCTTGGGATTTGTAACGTAGCGCATGGTCGCGGTAAAGCGAATCACACCCGAACTCTTGGCCTCGATACTGCTTTGCGCTGCAGAACGCGATGCCGCGCCCCCGACGTGGAATGTACGCATCGTCAGCTGGGTCCCTGGCTCGCCGATTGACTGGGCGGCAATAACGCCGACAGCCTCGCCGGCGTTGACCAATGAACCGCGGCCCAGATCGCGGCCGTAGCACTTGGCGCACAGTCCGTAGCGCGTTTCGCAAGACAGCGGACTACGCACGCGAACTTCGTCGATGTCAAGCACTTCGATGGCATCGACTGCGTCCTCATCGAGCAGATAACCTGCGGCAAACAGCACCTCCTGCGTATCCGGATGAATTACGTCGGTGGTGGTGACACGCCCAAGAATGCGCTCGCGCAACGGCTCGATCACTTCCCCGCCTTCGACCAGAGCCTTCATGGCAAAACCGTTCTGCGTGCCGCAATCGTCCACGATCACCACCAGATCCTGAGTGACATCCACCAGACGGCGGGTCAGATAGCCCGAGTTGGCAGTCTTCAGTGCCGTGTCGGCCAAGCCCTTGCGCGCGCCGTGGGTCGAAATGAAGTACTGGAGAACGTTGAGTCCCTCACGAAAGTTGGAGGTAATCGGCGTTTCAATGATCGAGCCGTCCGGCTTGGCCATCAAACCGCGCATACCGGCCAGCTGCCTGATCTGAGCGGCAGAACCGCGCGCACCGGAGTCAGCCATCATGTAAATGGAGTTGAAAGACTCTTGGCTTACTTGCTTGCCATCCGCGCTGGTAACCGTCTGATGAGCAAGTTGGTCCATCATGGCCTTGGCCACCTGATCACCGGCACGACCCCAGATGTCCACCACCTTGTTATAGCGCTCGCCAACAGTTACCAGACCCGAGGTATATTGCTTTTCGATTTCCTTCACCTCGGTTTCCGCCGCCGCGATCAGGCTGTGCTTCTGCGTCGGTACCAGCATGTCATCGACGCAGATCGATATGCCAGCGCGGGTCGCCAGACGGAAGCCGGCTTGCATCAACTTGTCAGCAAAAACCACCGTCTCCTTGAGCCCGCAACGACGGAAACTCTCGTCGATCAGTTTGGAGATTTCCTTTTTCTTTAGGGGTTTGTCGAGCACCTTGAACGGCAGCCCGCGCGGCAGAATCTCTGACAGAAGGGCACGTCCCGCGGTGGTTGAATAGCGGGTAATCTTTGGCTGCCACTGTTTGTCAGCATCCAGTTCATACTCGCGAATACGCACCGTAATGCGCGCATGCAGGTCAATCTGGCGCGAGTCGATGGCACGGGTTATCTCGGCGATATCCGCAAACATCATGCCGTTGCCTCGGGCGGAAACATTCTCGCGGGTGGCGTAGTAGAGACCCAGCACGACGTCCTGCGACGGGACGATGATCGGCTGTCCGTTGGCGGGAGACAATACATTGTTCGAGGCCAACATCAAAGTGCGTGCCTCCATCTGCGCTTCGAGAGAAAGCGGGATGTGCACCGCCATCTGGTCGCCGTCGAAGTCGGCGTTGAATGCGACGCAAACCAGCGGATGCAACTGGATCGCCTTGCCCTCGATCAGGGTCGGTTCGAAGGCCTGAATGCCAAGACGGTGCAGTGTCGGGGCGCGATTCAGCATCACCGGATGCTCGCGAATGACCTCTTCGAGGATGTCCCAGACCACCGGAGTTTCGGCTTCAACTTCCTTTTTCGCCGCCTTGATGGTGCTGGCAATACCCATCTTTTCGAGACGCTCGAAGATGAAGGGCTTGAACAGTTCAAGCGCCATCTTCTTCGGCAGCCCGCACTGGTGCAGTTTCAATTGCGGACCGACAACGATCACCGAGCGACCCGAATAGTCGACGCGCTTGCCCAGCAGATTCTGGCGGAAACGACCGCCCTTGCCCTTGATCATGTCGGCCAGCGACTTCAGCGGACGCTTGTTGGCGCCCGTCATTGCCTTGCCGCGACGGCCATTGTCCAGCAGCGAATCGACAGCCTCCTGCAGCATGCGCTTTTCGTTGCGAACGATGATGTCCGGTGCCTTGAGTTCAAGCAGGCGCTTGAGACGATTGTTGCGGTTGATGACGCGACGATACAAATCGTTCAGGTCCGACGTGGCAAACCGCCCGCCATCCAGCGGAACCAGCGGACGCAGATCCGGCGGCAGTACCGGCAGTACCTCTAGAATCATCCACTCCGGTTTGATGCCCGACTGCTGGAAGCCCTCGAGAACCTTGAGGCGCTTCGAAATCTTCTTGCTCTTTGCTTCGGATCCGGTGGTCTCCAGTTCCTGGCGCAGGGTCTCGACCTGACGATTGAGATCAAGGGTGCGCAGCAATTCGCGCACGCCCTCGGCACCCATAACGGCAGTGAAATCGTCGCCGTACTCCTCGACCTTGGCGAGGTAATCATCTTCTGTCAGCAATTGCGCCCGATTGAGCGGCGTCATGCCCGGATCAACAACCACAAAGGCTTCAAAATACAACACCCGCTCGATGTCGCGCAGGGTCATGTCGAGCACCATTCCAAGGCGGCTCGGCAGGCTCTTGAGGAACCAGATATGCGCAGTCGGAGAAGCCAGTTCGATGTGGCCCATGCGTTCGCGACGCACTTTCGACTGGGTGACTTCAACGCCGCACTTTTCGCAGATCACGCCACGATGCTTCAAGCGCTTGTATTTGCCGCAGAGGCATTCGTAATCCTTGACCGGGCCGAATATCTTGGCGCAGAACAAGCCATCGCGTTCCGGCTTGAAGGTGCGATAGTTGATGGTCTCGGGCTTCTTTACCTCGCCATAGGACCATGAACGAATCTTGTCGGGCGAAGCGAGGCCGATGGTAATTGCGTCGAATTCCTCTTCGGCCGCCAGGTTCTGCTTGAAAAGGTCTGCAAACAGGCTCTTCATATGATTATCTCCAGTGGGCAGCTATCGGGTCAGTAACGCTCGAGATCGATGTCGATCGCCAGCGAGCGAATTTCCTTGACCAGCACGTTGAAGGATTCCGGCATGCCGGCATCGATCTTGTGCTCGCCCTTGACGATGTTTTCGTACACCTTCGTACGGCCGTTGACGTCGTCGGACTTCACGGTAAGCATTTCCTGCAACACATAGGCTGCACCGTAGGCCTCCAGCGCCCACACTTCCATTTCACCGAAACGCTGCCCACCAAACTGCGCCTTGCCTCCCAGAGGCTGCTGGGTAACGAGACTGTAGGGGCCAGTAGAACGGGCATGCATCTTGTCGTCCACCAGGTGATGCAACTTCAGGACGTGCATGTAGCCCACGGTTACCTGTCGCTCGAACGAATCCCCGGTACGACCGTCATACAGATCTACCTGCCCGTTGCTGGGCAGACCCGCCAGATCAAGCATGGCCTTGATTTCGGACTCATTGGCACCGTCGAACACCGGTGTGGCGAAGGGCACACCCCCTTGCAGATTCCCGGCAAGTTCCACTACCTCCTTTTCGCTCAGACCGTCAATGTCTTCGCTGCGGCCTGACGAGTTGTAGATCTTGTTCAACAGCTTGCGAATCTCCACTGCAGCTGCCTGCCTGCGCAACATTTCACCGATCTTCTGGCCAAGGCCCTTGGCCGCCCAGCCCAGATGGGTTTCCAGAATCTGACCGATGTTCATCCGCGACGGAACGCCCAGGGGGTTAAGGACTATGTCCATCGGCGTACCGTCTGCCATGTGCGGCATGTCCTCGACCGGAACAATCTTGGAGACCACGCCCTTGTTGCCGTGGCGACCCGCCATCTTGTCGCCGGGTTGCAGGCGGCGCTTGACAGCCAGATACACCTTGACCATTTTCTGCACACCGGGCGGCAGTTCATCGCCCTGGGTCAGCTTCTTTTTCTTCGCCTCAAACGCAACGTCGAAGTCCTTGCGCGTCTGCTCCACGCTGTCGCGCAGATTTTCAAGCTGCTGCTGCGCGTCCTCATCGACCAGCGAAATATCGAACCAGTGGTAGTGCTCGACGGACTCGAGATAGGCCTTGGTAATCTTGGTACCCTTGACCAGCTTCTTCGGCCCCTTGCTGGCGACCTTGTTGATCAGCAGCTTCTCGATGCGGGAGAAGGTGTCGCGCTCGACAATCCGCATCTGGTCGGCCAAGTCCTGTTTGTAGCCCCTCAGCATGTCATCGATGATCGACTGGGCTCGCTTGTCGCGCTCGATACCTTCGCGGGTAAACACCTGAACATCGATTACCGTGCCGATCATGCCGGAAGGCACACGCAGCGAGGTATCCTTCACATCGGAGGCTTTCTCACCGAAAATTGCGCGCAGCAGTTTCTCTTCCGGAGTGAGTTGCGTTTCGCCCTTCGGCGTCACCTTGCCGACCAGCACGTCGCCAGCCTCAACTTCAGCGCCAATGTAGACGATCCCCGACTCGTCAAGACGACCGAGTTGCGATTCGCCCAAAGTGGCTATATCGCGCGAAATTTCCTCGGCGCCCAGCTTGGTATCGCGCGCCACGACCGTCAACTCCTCAATATGGATCGAGGTGAAGCGATCATCTGCCACCACGCGTTCCGAGATCAGAATCGAATCCTCGAAGTTGTAGCCGTTCCAGGGCATGAACGCCACCAGCATGTTCTGTCCCAGTGCCAGTTCGCCCAGATCGGTGGAGGCGCCATCGGCCACCACGTCACCCTTGGCAATCAGGTCGCCGACTTTGACGATGGGTCGCTGGTTGATGTTGGTATTCTGGTTGGAGCGGGTGTACTTGATCAGGTTGTAGATGTCGACGCCAACTTCTCCCGATACTGTTTCTGCGTCGTTGACGCGCACCACGATACGGTTAGCGTCGATGTAGTCAACCACGCCGCCGCGCAAAGCTTGTACCGCCGTACCCGAGTCGACAGCGACAGTGCGCTCGATACCGGTACCGACAAAGGCCTTTTCCGGACGCAGGCAGGGTACCGCCTGACGCTGCATGTTGGCGCCCATCAAAGCACGATTGGCGTCGTCGTGCTCAAGGAAGGGAATCAACGAAGCCGCGACCGACACAATCTGACTCGGCGCCACGTCCATGTACTGAACATCGGGCGGTTCCTTCAGTTCAAATTCGCCCTTGAAACGACAGGACACCAGAGCGTCACTGAGCTTGCCCTTCTTGTCCAGCTGGGCATTGGCCTGGGCAATAACGTACTTGCCTTCCTCGATTGCCGAGAGATACTCGATCTCATCCGTGACACGGCTGTTATCCACCTTGCGGTAGGGTGTTTCCATGAAGCCGTACTCGTTGGTGCGCGCATACAGCGCCAGCGAGTTGATAAGGCCGATGTTCGGGCCTTCTGGTGTCTCGATCGGGCAAACGCGGCCGTAATGGGTCGGATGCACGTCGCGCACCTCGAAGCCGGCACGTTCGCGAGTCAAGCCGCCCGGGCCGAGAGCCGAAACGCGACGCTTGTGCGTAATTTCCGATAGCGGGTTGGTCTGGTCCATGAACTGCGAAAGCTGGCTGGAGCCAAAGAACTCCTTGATCGCCGCCGAGATGGGCTTGGCGTTGATCAGATCGTGCGGCATCAGGTTGTCGCTTTCCGCCTGGTTCAGACGCTCCTTGACGGCGCGTTCGACACGCACCAGGCCCGCACGAAACTGGTTCTCGGCGAGTTCGCCCACCGAACGCACGCGACGATTGCCGAGGTGATCGATGTCATCGACTTCGCCGCGACCGTTGCGCAGTTCAACAAGGATACGGACGACATCGACGATATCCTCATTCGACAGCGTACCGGCACCTTCGATTTCCTCGCGACCGACACGGCGATTGAATTTCATGCGGCCGACGGCAGAGAGATCGTAGCGCTCTTCCGAATAGAACAGGCCGTGGAACAAGTTTTCGACGGCGTCTTCGGTCGGCGGTTCGCCGGGACGCATCATGCGGTAGATTGCCACGCGCGATGCCCACTGGTCTGCGCTCTCATCAATACGCAGCGTGGACGAGATGTAGGCGCCGCGATCGAGGTCGTTGACGTAAAGCGTCTGTATCTGCTCTATGCCGCTGGCCGCCAGCTTGGCCAGCAGGTCTTCGGTAATCTCATCGTTGGCGTTGGCCAGCACTTCGCCGGTTTCCGCATTCACGATGTTGCGGGCAATGATGCGACCGATCATGAACTCGTCGGGCACAATGATTTTCTTGATGCCGGCCTCGGCCATTTCGCGAATATGCTTGACCGTGATCCGCTTTTCTTTTGCAACGATGACCTGGCCGGCCTTATCCAGAATGTCGAACTTCGCCACTTCGCCACGGAGGCGCTCGGGCACGACCTCGAAAAGAATGCCCTTTTTGGCAAAATGGAAACTGTCCGATTCGAAGAACGTGGCGAGAATCTGCTCATGCGTCATTCCAATCGACTTGAGCAGGATGGTTACCGGCATCTTGCGACGGCGATCGATGCGGAAGTAAAGAATGTCCTTCGGATCGAACTCGAAGTCCAGCCAGGAGCCGCGATAGGGAATGATGCGCGCCGAGAACAGCAGCTTGCCCGAGCTGTGGGTCTTGCCCTTGTCGTGCTCAAAGAACACGCCTGGCGAACGATGCAACTGGGAGACGATGACCCGCTCCGTGCCATTTATGACAAACGAACCGGTGGTTGTCATCAGGGGAATTTCACCCATGTACAGCGGCTGGTCTTCCTTAACTTCTTTCACCGCCTTGGTGTCGCGGTCAAGCAGTTCGAGGCGGACCTTGGCGCGCAGCGGACTGGCGAAGGTCAAGCCGCGCTGTTGGCACTCCTTGACGTCGAAGGTAGGCTCGCCGAGCATGAACTCGACGAAGTGGAGGCGGGCGTTTCCCGAATGCGCAACAATCGGAAATATCGAGGTAAACGCGGCTTGGAGGCCCTCATTGCGGCGCTGCGACGGCGGCACGTCGGCTTGCAGGAAGCGCGTGTAGGACTCGATCTGCGTTGCCAGCAAAAAGGGCACGTCGAGGACGTTGGCCCGCTTGGCAAAGCTTTTGCGAATGCGCTTTTTTTCGGTATAGGAATACGCCATGGTGGCTCCGTTCAGGATTCAGACGTCGAAGGTCAAAAGACAGGGCTGAGGCAAAATGGTTCAGCGCTCTCGTGTAACCCCCGGATCAGGTACATAGGGGTGAAACTCAACAGGTGCAACGAATATCCTTTTCTACAAGCACGAAAACGGGCTGGCGGCAACGCCGCCAACCCGCGATCGACTCGCGATTACTTGACCTCGACCTTGGCGCCGACGTCCTCAAGCTGCTTCTTGAGGGCTGCGGCGTCGGCCTTGCTGATGCCTTCCTTGACGGCCTTCGGTGCGCCGTCAACCAGATCCTTGGCTTCCTTGAGGCCGAGACCCGTGGCGGCACGAACGACCTTGATGGCTTCGACCTTCTTTTCGCCCGCAGCCAGCAACATCACGGTGAATTCGGTCTGCTCTTCCACGGCAGCCGCGGCAGCGGCCGGGGCGGCAACGGCAACGGCAGCCGCAGCGGCCGAAACGCCAAACTTGACTTCCATTTCCTTGATCAGCTCGGACAGATCGAGAACGGTCATGCCAGCGATGGCATCGAGTATTTCAGCTTTGCTTACAGCCATGATTACAACTCCTGAATGAATGTTTGGATCAATAAAAAACGATTACGCAGTCTCTTTGGCGTCGCGCACGGCAGCGAGGCCCCGAACAAACTTCGTCGGGACTTCGTTGAGCGTGCGGACGAACTGGGTGATTGGCGCCTGCATGGTGCCGAGGAGCTTGGACAACAACTCCTCGCGGCTCGGCATCGTCGCCAGCGCCTTGACACCAGCCACGTCCATGACGTAGTTGGGCATTGCGCCGATTTTGATGGCGAGCTTGTCATTACCCTTGGCAAAGTCGTTGAGCAGCTTGGCAGCAGCCACCGGATCCTTGGAAATTCCATAGATCAGGGGGCCAGTCAGCTTCCCGGACAGACCTTCAAACGGCGTGCCGGCAAGGGCGCGACGAACCAGGGTATTTTTTACTACACGCAGGTAAACACCGGTCTTGCGCGCGTTGGCACGCAATGCGGTGAGATCAACCACTCCGAGACCACGGTACTCTGCGACGATGATCGACTGGGCATTCGCAACTTCCGCGGATACTTCGGCAACTACCGTCTTCTTGTCGTCAAGATTGAGACTCACGGTCAACTCCTTTTAAACCCCAACACCGAAAAGTCGGTGCTGGCGATACGGCGACCTTCATTCAGGAACCTAAATTCCGTCATCGGGTAACGCCATCTACGCCGGCTTTGCAACGCTATTCCGTCGCCACAATTAAGTCCTCGCGGACACCTGCGGTCTTTGATAACCTGCCGCGCCATTCGCCAGACTGCACGAACGGCGCGACAGCCCAAAGTTCTTCAGCTTTGCGTCGACAGGCTTGCCTGATCGACGCGGACGCCGGCGCCCATGGTGCTGGACAACGACACTTTCTTCAGATAATGCCCCTTGGACGCCGCTGGCTTGGCCTTCTGCAGCGCCTCAATCAGAGCCGAAAGGTTAATTTTCAGCGCCTCAACGGTGAACGACGCGCGGCCAATGGTGCAATGAATGATGCCGGCCTTGTCGGTGCGGTACTGCACCTGACCGGCCTTGGCATTCTTCACCGCGGTGGTCACATCCATGGTCACCGTGCCGACCTTCGGATTCGGCATCAGGCCGCGCGGGCCGAGAATCTGGCCGAGGGCACCGACTACCTTCATGGCATCCGGCGTTGCAATCACGATATCGAAGTTCATGTTGCCGGCCTTGACCTCGGCGGCAAGATCCTCGAATCCAACGATGTCGGCACCGGCGGCCTTCGCGGCTGCGGCTTTTTCACCCTGGGCAAACACTGCGACACGAACTGTCTTGCCGGTACCGGAAGGCAGCACCACGGAACCGCGTACCAGTTGATCCGACTTCTTGGCGTCGATCCCGAGATTTACGGCGACGTCAATCGACTCATCAAACTTGGCGGTGGCGCACTCCTTCACCAGACTCAGCGCATCACCGACCGGATAGGCTTTGCTGCGGTCGACCTTGGCCAGTACCGCTTGTGCCCGCTTGGATGATTTCGCCATGATTACAGGCCCTCCACGACAATGCCCATGCTGCGGGCAGAACCCGCGATGGTGCGCACAGCTGCCTCAAGATCGGCCGCCGTCAAGTCTTTCATTTTGGCCTTGGCGATGTCCTCGGCCTGCGCCTTGGTGATCTTGCCTACCTTGTCGGTATGCGGCGTCGGCGAACCCTTGGTAATGCCAGCGGCCTTCTTGATCAGAATGGTCGCCGGCGGCGTCTTCATGATGAAGGTGAAGCTCTTGTCCGCAAATGCGGTAATCACCACTGGAATTGGCAGGCCTGGCTCCAGGCTCTGCGTCTGGGCATTGAAAGCCTTGCAGAACTCCATGATGTTAAGGCCGCGCTGGCCCAATGCCGGACCGATGGGAGGCGAGGGATTGGCCTTGCCCGCCGGCACTTGCAACTTGATGTAACCGATTATCTTCTTCGCCATGACGGCTCCTATCTACGTGAGTCCTAGCGCGCGGTCGGCGAATTTTTTCATTCACCTAGTGGCGCTCCTCTTGCCGCGGAAACCGCCGCGGCGCCGGCAATAAACTATGCCTTCTCGACCTGCGCAAACTCCAATTCAACCGGCGTGGCGCGACCAAAAATCGTCACGGAGACACGCAAGCGGCTCTTTTCGTAATTGACTTCCTCGACGTTGCCGTTGAAATCGGTAAACGGGCCTTCCTTGATGCGAACCAGTTCGCCGACCTCGAACAACACCTTGGGGCGAGGCTTCTCGACACCTTCCTGAACCTGCTGCATGATCTTCGCGACTTCCTTTTCGGAAATCGGAGTCGGTTTGGTCGATGTGCCGCCGACAAAACCAGTGACCTTCGGCGTACTCTTGACGAGGTGCCAGGATTCGTCGTCCATGTTCATCTCGACCAGTACATAGCCGGGAAAGAACTTCCGCTCGGAAATGCTCTTCTGACCGTTCTTCATTTCAATGACTTCTTCGACCGGCACCAGAACCTGGCCGAACTTGTCAAGCATCCCGGCGCGAGTAATTCGCTCGATCAGGGCGCGCTGTACCGATTTTTCGAAACCGGAATAGGCGTGAACGACATACCAGCGTTTAGTCATGATTTCTTCCAGCCCAGAATCAGGTCGTAGAGCACCCATTCGAGGCCCTTGTCAGTCGTCCACAGTACGATCGCCATTGCCAGTACGAAGGCAAACACGATGCCGGTAGTCTGTATGGTTTCCTTGCGTGACGGCCAGACAACCTTTTTCGTTTCCACCACAGCTTCCTGGGCGAACTCGAAAAAACGCCGCCCCGGCGCGGTGAACCACGCCACGGCAATACCCGCGCCCAATCCCGCAAGCACAGACAGCACGCGCAGGATCATCGGCTGCTCACCGAGGAGGTAGAAACCAGCCACACCAGCCGCCAATAGCAGCAGAGCCAGCATGAACTTGAGTTTATCGGCCATATATAGTCAGTTATTGCGCAAATGCTTCAATTCATTGGCAGGGGCGGAGGGAATCGAACCCCCAACCTGCGGTTTTGGAGACCGCCGCTCTGCCAATTGAGCTACACCCCTGCAGCAGAGACTGCAGGGCGACACCTCGTTTCGAAGTGCCGCCCGCTTGCTAAAGCTGCGCTGTGTTATTCGATGACCTTGGCAACGACACCGGCGCCGACGGTACGACCGCCTTCACGGATGGCGAAACGCAGACCTTCCTCCATCGCAATGGGCGCAATCAGCTTCACCGTCATCGCAATGTTGTCGCCCGGCATCACCATTTCCGTCCCGGCCGGCAACTCGATGCTGCCCGTGACGTCGGTGGTGCGAAAGTAGAACTGCGGCCGGTAGCCGTTGAAGAACGGCGTGTGACGCCCGCCTTCGTCC
>JAUSCI010000017.1 GCA_030651305.1 Sulfuritalea sp.
CATTTGCGCGGCACCGGTAATCATGTTCTTGACGTAGTCGGCGTGGCCCGGGCAATCCACGTGCGCGTAGTGACGCTTCGAGGTCTCGTATTCCACGTGCGCCGTGTTGATGGTGATGCCGCGCGCTTTTTCTTCCGGCGCCGCATCAATCTGGTCGTAGGCTTTCGCCTCGCCTCCAAATTTCGCCGATAGCACCGATGTCATCGCCGCCGTCAGGGTCGTCTTGCCATGGTCTACGTGACCTATCGTCCCTACGTTTACGTGCGGCTTCGTCCGCTCAAATTTCGCTTTCGCCATGTCAATTACCCCAACAAAAATGCACTAAAAAATGGTGCCCTTGGCGTGGATCGAACACGCGACCTCTCCCTTACCAAGGGAGTGCTCTACCACTGAGCTACAAGGGCTGAAACCCTTTGCAACAGAACCTGGAGCGGCGAGCGGGAATCGAACCCGCATAATCAGCTTGGAAGGCTGAGGTTCTACCATTGAACTACCGCCGCCCGCCTTACTTGTCCGCTAACCGCCATGTAAAATCTGTTTTCTACTAACCACTGGTGGAGGGGGAAGGATTCGAACCTTCGAAGGCAGAGCCGTCAGATTTACAGTCTGATCCCTTTGACCGCTCGGGAACCCCTCCAGCTGAACCCGTGATTATCTCCAAATTCAACAGCGCAGTCAATGGCTAAGTCATTCCCGGCGGTTCGGCTTGACCTGACAGCAGAGACCGGGGGGCGCGGCGTAGAATCCGGCAACACCCCCAACGACGGAGATCGCCATGAACGCCCCCACCGACCGACCACCGTTGCCGCAGGAGCTGGCCATAACGCTCGCCTCCCGCTTCGGCGCGCGCTTCTCCGTCGCCGCAGCGGTTCGACTGCATCACGGCAAGGACGAATCGTCGCACGCGCCAATGCCGCCGGACGCGGTGGTGTTCGCCGAATCCACGGCGGAAATCGCTGAAATCGTCAGTCTGTGTCACCGCTATCGCACTCCGGTCATCGCTTTTGGTACCGGCACCTCGCTCGAGGGTCATCTACTGGCAGTGCATGGCGGAGTCTGTATCGATTTGTCGGCGCTCAACCAGATCATCGCCGTGCGCCAGGAGGATCTCGACGCCACGGTGCAATGCGGCGTCACGCGCAAGGCGCTCAACGCGGCCCTGAACGGTACCGGATTGTTCTTCCCGATCGATCCGGGAGCGGACGCCAGCCTCGGCGGCATGGCCGCGACGCGCGCCTCCGGCACCAACGCCGTGCGCTACGGCACCATGCGCGAGAACGTACTCGGCATGACCGTGGTGCTGCCCGACGGACGCATACTCAAGACCGGCGGTCGCGCACGCAAATCGGCGGCCGGCTATGACCTGACGCGCCTGATAGTAGGCTCAGAAGGCACACTGGGCATCATCACCGAACTCACGGTGCGGCTGTATCCGGTTCCCGAGGCGATCTCCAGCGCCGTTTGCGCATTTCCAAGCTTGGCCGCGGCGGTCAAGGCAGTGATTCAGACCATACAACTCGGCGTCCCGGTGGCGCGCATCGAACTCCTGGACAAACTGGCAATCACCGCCATCAACCGCCACAGCAAGACGACACTACGTGAGGAGCCGACCTTGTTTTTCGAGTTTCACGGGTCGCCGACCGGGGTCAAGGAACAGGCTGAAACGGTGCAGGAGATCGCCGCCGAGCATGGTGGGCAGGATTTCGAGTGGGCGACTCGGCCCGAGGATCGCACCCGTCTGTGGCAGGCGCGCCACGACGCCTATTACGCTGGCATAGGCCTCAAGCCCGGCTGCCGAGCGCTGACGACCGATGTCTGCGTGCCGATCTCGATGCTGGCCGCCTGCATAGACGAAACCTGTCTGGATCTCCAGGCGAGCGGCCTCATCGCACCGCTGGTGGGCCACGTCGGCGACGGCAACTTTCATATGGTGCTGCTGGTCGATCCGGACGACGCCGGGGAGCTCGCCCGCGCCAAGGACTTCGCCTCGCGTCTGGCGCAGCGCGCAATCCGTATGGACGGCACCTGCACCGGCGAGCATGGCGTCGGCATCGGCAAGCAGGGCTATATGACGCTGGAGCATGGCGAGGTGGCCATCGACTTGATGCGGGCATTAAAACGCGCCATCGATCCCGACAACATCCTGAATCCGGGTAAGATTCTGCCGCCACCCTGACCCGGGGAGGCAAGGCTCGATGCCAGACCCACAAGGTCGCAGCATCTCCGAGGTCCACAAAATTCAGGAGCAGCCATGAACGCGCCACTGCGCAACATCACCCTTGAGGACAAATACGCCCTCGCCTCAGGCCGGGTGTTTCTTACCGGCACCCAGGCCCTTGTTCGTTTGCTGCTGCTGCAACGACAGCGCGACGCGCTGGCCGGACTGAATACTGCCGGCTATGTGTCCGGCTACCGCGGCTCGCCCTTGGGCGGACTCGATCAGGCCTTGTGGAAAGCCAAGCAGCATCTCGGCCAGAACCAGATCGTGTTCCAACCCGGCGTCAATGAAGACCTGGCGGCCACGGCCCTATGGGGTACGCAGCAAGTCAACCTGTCGCCCGGCGCCAAGCATGACGGCGTATTCGGCATGTGGTACGGCAAGGGGCCGGGAGTGGATCGCTGCGGCGACGTCTTCAAGCACGCCAATTCCGCCGGCACATGGAAGCACGGCGGCGTGCTGGCCGTGGCCGGCGAC
Organism: Sulfuritalea sp.; assembly: GCA_030651305.1. Classification (GTDB taxonomy): domain Bacteria; phylum Pseudomonadota; class Gammaproteobacteria; order Burkholderiales; family Rhodocyclaceae; genus Sulfuritalea. The sequence continues at coordinate 2,696 of JAUSCI010000017.1, forward strand.
GATCACGCGGCGCGCTCATCCACGGTAGCGCATCAGTCGGAACACGCACTGAAGGCGGCGATGATGCCGGTGCTGGTGCCGGCCGGCGTGCAGGACTATCTCGACCTCGGCCTGCATGGCTGGGCCATGAGCCGCTATTCCGGTTGCTGGGTCGGCTTCAAGGCGGTTGCCGATACAGTGGAATCCTCAGCCTCGGTGGATATTTCGCCGGACCGGGTGCGCATCGTGCTGCCCGACGATTACGCCTTGCCCGCCGGCGGCCTCAACATCCGCTGGCCCGATGACCGCCTGCTGCAGGAAGCCCGCCTGCTTGACCACAAGCTGTATGCCGCGCTGGCCTACTGCCGCGCCAACCGGCTCAATCAGGTCGTCATCGATGCGCCCAATCCACGCTTGGGTATCATCACCACAGGCAAGTCCTACCTCGACGTGCGCCAGGCTTTCGATGACCTCGGCATCGACGACGCGCTGGCCGCCGAAATCGGCATCCGGCTCTACAAGATCGGCATGGTCTGGCCGCTTGAATCGGATGGCGTGCGCCGCTTTGCCGAAGGACTGGAAGAGATTCTGGTCGTCGAAGAAAAGCGCCAGCTGATCGAATACCAGCTCAAGGAAGAACTCTACAACTGGCGCGAGGACGTGCGTCCGCGCGTGATCGGCAAGTTCGACGAGAAGGGCGAATGGGCGCTGCCCAACGGCCGCTGGCTGCTGCCCGCCTCCGGCGAACTCTCTCCGGCGCAGATCGCCCGCGTGATCGCCGACCGCATCGGCCGCCATTTCACCTCAACGCGCATTCGCGACCGCCTGGCGGTCATTGAAGCGAAGGAGCGCTCCGCTGCGCCGGTGATTCCGATTGCGCGGACCCCCTACTTCTGCCCCGGCTGCCCGCACAATACCTCGACCTGCGTGCCGGAAGGCTCGCGCGCCCTGGCCGGCATCGGTTGCCATTTCATGGTGCTGTGGATGAACCGCGCCACCGCGACCTATTCCCACATGGGCGGCGAAGGCGCGGCCTGGATGGGACAGGCGCCGTTCACCGAACAACGCCATGTCTTCGTCAATCTCGGCGACGGCACCTACTTTCATTCCGGCTCGCTGGCGATTCGCGCCGCCATTGCCTCGGGCGTCAATGCCACCTACAAGATTCTCTACAACGACGCCGTGGCCATGACCGGCGGTCAGCCCCACGACGGCAACCTGACGGTGCCGCATATCGTCGCGCAACTGCATGCCGAAGGCGTCGGCCATGTCGTCGTCGTCACCGACGGCACGCCGCGCGCTTACGGCCATCCCGATCTGCCGCACGGCGTACCGATCCGGCATCGCGATGAGCTGGATGCGATCCAGCGCGAGATGCGCGAATGCCCCGGCGTCTCGGCCATCATCTACGATCAGACCTGCGCCGCGGAAAAGCGCCGCCGCAGGAAGCGCGGCAAGATGATCGATCCGCCGCGTCGCCTGTTCATCAACGAAGCCGTGTGCGAGGGTTGTGGCGATTGCGGGGTACAGTCCAACTGCCTCGCCGTGGTGCCGGTGGAAACCGAATTCGGTCGCAAGCGCGCCATCGACCAGTCCGCCTGCAACAAGGACTATTCGTGCGAAAAGGGTTTTTGCCCCAGCTTCGTTTCAGTACTCGGCGGCAGCGTCAAGAAAGGCCGCGGCCTGGCAGGCGCCGACGCGGGCAGTGATTCATTCGGCGTACCGCCGGAGCCGACTCTTGACTCGACGGCCAAGGCATACGGCATCCTGATTACCGGCGTCGGCGGCACCGGCGTGGTCACCATCGGCGCCCTGATCGGGATGGCCGCGCACATCGACGGCAAGGGCGTCACCGTGCTCGACATGACCGGGCTGGCACAAAAAGGCGGCGCGGTGTTTTCCCATGTGCGCATCTGCGATGATCCGGAAGCCATTCATGCCGTTCGCGTAGCCACTGGCGAAGCCGACGCCGTGATCGGTGGCGATGTCATCGTCACTGCATCGCCCGACGCACTGACGCGCATGCGGAGCGGCCGCACGCGCGTGGTGGTGAATTGCGCGGAAACCCCGACGGCCGATTTCACGCGCAATCCGGATTGGCAGTTTCCGCTGGCGCGCATGCAGGCAGTGGTCAGCGAAACGGTCGGCAGCGGCGCCGCCCATTTCGTCGATGCCTCGGACCTCGCCCTGCGCCTGCTCGGGGATTCGATTGCCGGCAACTTGTTCCTGCTCGGTTACGCCTGGCAGCAGGGGATGGTGCCGGTGTCATGGGCAGCCATCGATCGCGCCATTGAACTCAACGGCACGGCCGTGGCGATGAGTCGCGCTGCCTTCCTCTGGGGCCGGCGTGCCGCCCACGATCCGGCAGCTGTAGCGGCCTATGCCCGACCGCAGCTCGCCGTCCCGCCAACGCCGACTCTTGACGAGGTAATTGCCAAACGCGCAGACATTCTGACCGAGTATCAGGATGCGGCCTACGCCACCCGTTATCGTACGCAGGTGGAGCAGATTCGGAAGGCGGAAGCCGCCATCAATTCATCGCAACTCACAGAAGCCGTAGCGCACAATCTGTTCAAGCTGATGGCGATCAAGGACGAATACGAAGTGGCGCGGCTGTATGCCGAAACCGATTTTCTGCAGAAGATCCGCGAGCGTTTCGACGGCGACTACACGCTGAAATTTCATCTGGCGCCGCCGCTGCTGGCCCGCCCCGATCCGACGACCGGGAAGATAAGGAAGATGGCCTTCGGCCCCTGGATGCTGACCGCGTTCAGATGGCTGGCGAAGGCGCGCCGCTATCGCGGCTCGCGCTGGGATGTTTTCGGCCGCAGCGACGAGCGGCGACTGGAGCTGACTTTACTGACGGACTATGAAGCCGATCTCGCCGCGCTGCCGGCGAAGCTGCAGCGGACCACGCTGGGCGACGCCATTGCACTGGCCAAACTGCCGGAGAGGATTCGCGGCTTCGGCCATGTCAAGCGACGCAGCATGGATTCCGCAGTTCCGGAACGCGAGGCATTGCGCGTCCGGCTCGGGTTGGCCTGAACCTGCGTCCGCCGCTGCGGCAACGTGGCGCGCAAGACGGCACAGCGGTAAGATGATCCATTATTCAGGGAGCAATCGCCATGAGCACGACACCGTCTGATCCTATGGAATTCCTCAAATCCCTTTGGGGTAATACCGGAATGCCCCTCCCCGGTCTGGTCTCGCCGACACTGGACACCAACGAACTGGACAAGCGCATTGCCGATCTCAAGGCGGTCGAAGGCTGGCTCAAGACCAATCTTGGCATGCTGCAGATGACCATCCAGGGGCTGGAGATACAGCGCGCGACACTGTCTGCGCTGCAAGCCATCAGCCAGTCGGCGGGCAGTTCCGACGCCAACGCCAATCCCTTCGCCAACCCGGCGCTGTGGCCGTGGAATTTCATGCAGGGCGCCGAAAAGAACGCTACGGCTGCCGCTGACGCCGCAGGCACTCCCGCGACGCCTGATCAAAAACCGCCGAAACCCGGCGGCAAAACCAAGTAGCACTGCGCGGCGCGGCGTCAGCGCAAGGTCAGCCACAAGGGCAGGCTCAACATGCCGAGCAGGGTGCTGGCCGAAATCAGCCAAGCCACGCGCGCACCGTCGCCGCCCATGCGCTGGGCGAGAATGTAGGCCGAACTCGACGTCGGCAGGGCAGCGAAGATCAGCGCAACGTCGGCGTGAATGCCGGTCAGACCGAACCAGCGGATCAGGAGCAAGGCCATTGCCGGCACAGCGAGCAGTTTGACGGCCAGCAGGTAACCGGCAGCAGCGTGTGTCGCCGCACCGCCGGCGCCGACTATCCGCAAGCCGGCACCGACTGCCAGCAAGCCTAAAGCAATCGCCGCCTCCGCCAAGCGCCCAAGAAATTGCAGTAACACACCAGGAGGTTCAAACCCCGCCAGATTTGCCGCAACACCGGCCAGTGTCGCCAGGATCAGGGGATTTCTGGCCAACTCGCGCCAGACACCGGTCTCACCATGACGCGCCAGCATCCATACCGCCGCCGTGTTCGCCTGCGGCACCATGAGGCCGACCACTATCCCCATGGCGGCGATGCCGGGCACGCCATAGAGGGTTCCCGCGACGGCCAGACCGATGTAGGAATTGAAGCGAAAGGCGCATTGGTACTGCGAGGCAAAGGAAATCGGAGAAATCGGCCAACGCCGCGCAACGAGCCCCAGCAGCATCCCGGTCCACATCGCCCCGGCGGCCACTCCGATCATCGGCGCCGCGGTCGACCAGTCGATGCGCGTCTTCACCAGTCCGCTGAACAGCAGGGCCGGAAACAGGACGTAGTAGACCAGCTTCTCCAGCCCCGTCCAGAAATGGTCGCCCAGATGCAACAGCCGGCGCAAGCTGGCGCCGAGGAGGATCAGGGCAAAGTCGGGAAGGAGGGCAAGGACGACGGCGAATTCGACATGCATGGTCCGCCCAGATTACCTTCTTAGATTACCTTTGCCGCGCGCAAGGCGGCAATTTCTGTTTCCGCAAAGCCCGCCGCCGCAAGCACCGCATCGCTGTCGGCACCTGAGGCCGGCGCCGGTGTGGCGCTTGCCCAGGGCCAGGCGGAAAGCTTGAAGGGTGGCGCGTATTGTTTGCTACCTCCGATCTCGACCACCATTTCGCGGGCGACGATTTGCGGGTGATTCATCACCTCGTCCATGCGCAGAACCGGCGTGACGCAGCAGTCCGCTGCGGCAAAGACGGGTTGCCAATGACTCAGTGGCCGGGAGCCGATCAATGCCGCCAATTCGCTCTTCACGCGTTGGCCTTCGCTCCCGGTGGCCAGGCCGAAGGGAGCCAGATCGGGACGCTTGATCGCTTCGCACAGCGCCTGCCAGAACTTGGGTTCCAGGGCACCGACGGCAAGATAGCGGTCATCTGCCGTGCGATACACGGCATAGCAGGGGACGCCGCCCGTGAGCAGATCGGCGCCGCGCGGCGCCGGTTGCCCAGCCACCAGCGTGGTTACCAGCGGAAAGATGGTATGGGCCAGTACGGCATCGGTCATAGCGACGTCCACATAACTGCCCTGCCCAGTCGCCTTGGCACCGATCACCGCCGCAAGAACACCTAGCAACGGAGTAAGCGCTCCCCCAAGCAGATCGCCGATCTGCAGATTCGGGATCGCCGGCGCACCGCTGCTGATGCCATCGTGGGTGCCAATCTGGTCCAGCAGCCCCGCAGTCGCCAGGTAGTTGACGTCGTGGCCGGCGAGTTCCGCCCAGGGCCCGGTCTGCCCGTAGCCGGTGATGGCGCAATAGACGATGCGTGGATTGATCGCCTGTACCGTTGGGTAACCGATACCCAGTTTGTCCACCACACCGGGACGGAAGCTTTCGAAAATCACGTCGGCATCTTTGGCCAGGCGCAGGAAGACCTCGACGCCCGCCGCCTGCTTCAAGTCCAGGCGCAGGCTTTTCTTGTTGCGATTGACCATGCGAAAGAACAGGCTGTCGCCGCGTTTGCCGCCTGCCGTTCGTTCGCCGGGACCCATTGCACGGGCATAGTCGCCGGCACCGGTATCCTCGATCTTGATCACCTCGGCGCCAAGATCGGCCAGATGCATGGTCGCCACCGGTCCCGGCAACAGCCGGGTGAGATCAAGAACGCGCAGACCGGCAAGAGGTCCCGCGCCCTTATTCCGTTTCTGGATCATTTGTGACGCGAAGACGAGCCGCAGACAGTGCGAATAGCACGGCAAGGTGACGTCGACAAAGTCACGGATGATCCAGAAACGGAATCAGTCATACTTGCGCGCGTCTTCGATTACCTTGCCGTCATTGGGCAGGCTGCCAACCGCCACCAGCCTGACTTCGGCGCGCAGTTTGGTGGTATCGCGAACGCTGCCGGCGATATTTCCCGACAAATTTTCGCCGTGGCCGGGGCTGACTTCGCAGGTCAAGGTCATCAGGTCCGTACTGTCCGGATTCGTTACCACCAGTCTCGCTCTGGCGATCTCGGGATGGCGCTTGACCACCGCCGCGACCTGTTCCGGATGGACGAACATGCCCTTGATCTTGGTGGTCTGATCGGCACGTCCCATCCAGCCCTTGATGCGCAGATTGGTACGACCGCAGGGCGAAACGCCGGGCAGGAAAGCCGAAAGATCGCCAGTGCCAAAACGAATCAGCGGGTAATCGACATTGAAGGTGGTCACCACCACTTCCCCGACTTCGCCATCATCCACCGGATCGCCGGTGCCGGGACGCACGATCTCGACCAGCACACCTTCGTCGATCACCAGACCTTCGCGCGCCTCGGTTTCGTAGGCGATTACTCCCAGTTCGGCCGTAGCATAGGCTTGGTATCCGGCAATTCCGCGCGCCAGCAAGGCGTCCCGCACGGGTGGCAAGAACGCCTCGCCGGAAACCATCGCCTTGGTCAGGCTTGGCAGTTCAATGCCAATTTCATCAGCCTTTTGCAGCAGGATGCGCAAAAAGGACGGTGTGCCGACATAACCGTTGGGCCGCAGATCGGCCATCGCTTCCACCTGCTGCTCGGTCTGGCCAACCCCCCCTGGAAATACGGTACAACCCAAGGCCTGCACGCCCGCTTCGATGATCCAGGCGCCGGGGGTCATATGGTAGGAAAAACTGTTATGCACCAGGTCGCCGGCGCGAAAGCCTGCCGCGTACAGGGCGCGTGCAGTTCGCCAGTAATCCGTGCTGCGCCCTTCCGGTTCGTAGATCGGCCCGGGGGAAGAAAACACGCGCCCGAGCCTGCCCCAGTGCGACGCCGCCAGTCCGCCGAACGGCCGCTGGATTTTCTGCAGTTCGATCAGGTCGCTCTTGCGCACCACGGGCAGAGCCGCCAGGGCCGCAGTCGACCTGATCGCCGCTGCATCGACCTGCTTCAGTGATTCCGCGAAGTACGCCGTATTGGTCTTGGCGTGCGCAATCTGCTGCGGCAGGCGTATCGCCAGAGCCGACTCTCGTTCGTCCGAGGAACGGGTTTCGAGAGCGTCAAAATACTTCGGCATGTCACGTTACTCCGATGGTTGAAGAGGCCGCAAAGCGTGTCGCAGGGCAAGGCGCGAAAGGGCGACGTTTAGCAGCGCTAAACGAGCTCTTGAGCAACGCCGCCATGCGGCGCGATCTGCGGCCGACTAAGCGAGCCAGCGCTTGCGGCGGCGATAGTGTTTGGCCTCGCGGAAGCTTTTCCGCTCGCCCGACGAGATGCCGAGGTAGAACTCCTTGACGTCCTCGTTGTTGGCCAGTTCGGCGGCGGCACCCTCCATGACGACGCGGCCGTTTTCCAGGATGTAGCCGAAATCCGCATAACGCAGAGCCATGTTGGTGTTCTGCTCGGCCAGAAGAAAGGTCACCTTTTCTCGCTGGTTGAGGTCTTTGACGATGCCAAAAACTTCGTCGACAATCTGTGGCGCCAACCCCATCGAGGGCTCGTCCAGCAGCACCATGGTCGGATTGGCCATCAAGGCGCGCCCGATGGCGCACATCTGCTGCTCGCCACCGGAGGTATAGGCCGCTTGGCTGGTACGCCGTTCCTTCAGACGCGGAAAATAGTTGTAAACCTTCTCCAGCGTCTGCGCCACGGCGGCCCTGCCATCGCGGCGGGTATAGCTGCCGGTCAGCAGGTTTTCTTCAATGGTCAGATGGCCGAAGCAATGGCGGCCCTCCATGACCTGAACCACGCCGCGCTTGACCAACTCGGCGGGAGAGAGTGCCTCGATGCGCTCGCCACGGCACTCGATCGAACCCTTGGTTACCTCGCCGCGCTCTCCTTCCAGCAAATTGCTGACGGCGCGCAATGTAGTGGTCTTGCCCGCACCGTTGCCGCCGAGCAGAGCGACGATGCTGCCTTGCGGCACCGACAGGGAGACGCCCTTGAGCACCAAAATGACGTGGTGATAGATCACCTCGATGCTATTCACGTTGAGCAGAATGTTGGCAGTAGTCATTTGTTCTTTCGAATTGCGCGGGCCATTTTCAGAAACTTGTTCCGGACGAGGCAAACCTCACCCCGTCCGGAAGCCCCGTATTTACCCTTGGGTCACTTCTTGCAGTCTTCGGGGGTGCGCGGCGTGATCTTCTTTTCGCTCGCGTACTTGGCCGAGGCCAGCATCACCATCGGGCGCAGGACTTTCTGGTCCGCCTCGTACCAGTCGGAAGAGAAGTTCCACTTCTTGCCGTCCCAGGTGTGAATGCGGGCAAATCCCGACCCCATGTGGTCGATGCAGGTGGTATGCACGGGACGCATCACGCCGGCAAAGCCAAGGGCATCGAGCGTCTTCTGGTCGAGATTGAGGTTCTCCAGACCCCAGCGCATCTGCTCACCGGTGATGCGCTTACCCTTACCATAACGCCCCTGTGCGACTCGCACGGCTTCAGTCTGAACCATCGCCGAGATGAGGCCGCGCATGTAGAGCACCTGGCCGACTTCTTCCTTCGGGCCCGTGCCCTGGCCCTTGGCATGCAGGCTGGCGAGAACTTCCTTGATCACCTTGGAATTCGGCTCGGCACCGTGCTGCATGGCCAGCGCGCTGTAGCCCTTGGCGCCTTCACCGACATCCTTGACATCTGGTTCGGCACCCGACCACCACACGCCGTACATCTTTTCACGCGGATAGCCGGTGGCCTGTGCTTCCTTGATCGCCGTCGAGTTCATCACGCCCCAGCCCCAGAGGAAGACATAGTCGGGCTTGTTCTGGCGAATCTGCAGCCAGGTGGCTTTCTGTTCCACGCCCGGATGGGCGACCGGCAACAGGGATACGTCGAAGCCGTGCATCTTGCCGCGTTCCTGCAACAGCGCGATCGGTTCCTTGCCGTAGGGGCTGTCGTGATAGACCAGAGCGATCTTCTTGCCCTTCAGCTTGTCGAAACCGCCCTCCTTCTTGGCGATGTGCTGCACCAGCACATCGGCGCCGGACCAGTAGGTGCCGACCAGCGGGAAGTTCCAGCCGAACACCGCGCCGTTCTGCGATTCGCTGCGGCCATAGCCGGCGGTGATGACCGGAATCTTGTCAACCGGCGCCTTCTCTGTCAGGGCGAAAGTAATACCGGTGGACAGGGGCTGAACCGCCGTCGCGCCACCATGCTTGGCCTTCAGACGCTCATAGCACTCGACACCGCGGTCGGTGGCGTAGGCGGTCTCGCATTCCTCCCAGATCATCTTGACGCCATTGACGCCGCCGCGCACATTCGCCAGTTTCATGTAATCGACAAAGCCGTTAGCCCATGGTGCGCCATTAGGTGCGTAAGCGCCGGTACGATAGGCGAGCACCGGAAAGAACTGCTCCTCGGCCGCAGTTGCGGCAGGTGAAACCAATGCAGCGGACAGTCCGATTGCGGAGACTGAAGCGGCGATCGCTAGTTTTCGTAAATTCATGTCTACTCCTCTTAGGATGATTTAGTTGTACGCCTGAAAAAACTTGAAGTCTGCTTCAATCAGTGGGGGAAAGGCCACAACCGCAACTTCTCCCTGCCAGTTGACCACAGCCGTGCGATACCGTGCGGTTCCACGATCAGGAAGAATACGATCAGCGCGCCGAAGACCATGATTTCGATATGCGATACCAGCGCAATCGACACTTCCACCCCGAACCAGCCCCCCACCAGCGCCAGCATCTGGTTGAGAAAGATCGGCAGGACCACGATGAATGCCGCGCCAAAGAAACTGCCCGCGATTGCGCCCATGCCGCCAATGATCACCATGAACAGCAACTGGAAAGAACGGTCGATCGAAAACGCCGCCGGCTCCCATGAACCGAGATGCACGAAGCCCCACAATGCCCCCGCCACGCCTAAGTAAAACGAGCTGACGGCAAAGGCGCTGAGCTTGGCGTACATCGGACGTATGCCGATCACCGTGGCCGCCACGTCCATGTCCCGAATCGCCATCCATTGCCGGCCGATGGCGCCTCTCACCAGATTCTTCGCGGCCAGACTGAACACGACCAGAATGCCAAGGCAGAAAAGATACTTGTCGGTCGGCGAGCTGATGGTCCAGCCCAGCAGATTGATATCCGCCACGGAGACCGAGCCGGACGACGCGTTATTGGTAAACCACTTGATGCGGAGGAAGGCCCAATCCCAGAAAAACTGCGCGGCCAGCGTCGCCACGGCAAGATACAAGCCACGCACGCGCAAGCTCGGAGCGCCGAACACTATGCCAGCGGCAGCGGCGACAATCCCGCCAAGCAAAATCGCCGCAAGCGCCGGCATGCCATCAACCCGAATCAGAAAATTGTAGGCGGCGTAGGCGCCGACTGCCATCGAGGCGCCTGCCCCAAGAGTAATCTGACCGCAATAGCCGACCAGGATATTCACCCCCAGCGCCGCCAAGGAAAGAATCAAGAAGGGGATCAGGATGGCGCGGAACAGATACTCATCGACCAGCAGCGGAATCCCGATAAACGCAAAAGCGATTATGGCGAGAATCGCCCAGCGATCCTGCGGAATGGCAAATATCTGCTGATCCGATTGATACGTGGTCTTGAACTGACCATTTTCTCTATAGAACATTCCTGGTCCCTCGAATCAAACGCGATCAATGATCTTCTCGCCGAACAAACCTTGCGGTCTGAACAGGAGGAACACCAGCGCCAGCATGTAGGCAAACCAGATCTCGATGCCGCCGCCGACATAGGGACCCAGATAAACCTCCGAAAGTTTCTCGCCGACACCGATGATCAGGCCGCCAAGGATCGCCCCGGGAACCGAGGTCAGCCCGCCGAGAATCACTACCGGCAAGGCACGCAAAGCCACGGTCGATAGCGAAAACTGCGCACCCAGCTTGGAACCCCAGATGATGCCCGCCACCAGCGCCGTGAGCCCGGCGACACACCAGACGATGACCCAGATCCGGCCCAGCGGAATGCCTATCGACTGCGCCGCCTGATGGTCGTCCGCCACGGCACGCAGCGCCCGACCGGTGGCCGTCTTCTGGAAAAAGATGGTCAGTGCCAGCACCAGCATGGCGGCAATGAAAGCAGCAACAAAGTCTTCCTTGTTGATCAGGATGCCGCCTTCGAACACACTTTCCAGCATCATCACCGGCTCTTTCGGCATGCCGACATCGATCTTGTAGATGTCACTGCCGAAGATGGTCTGACCCACGCCGTCCAGAAAGTAGCCGATGCCCAGCGTGGCCATGAGCAGCGTCGCGCCCTCCTGGTTGACCAGGTGGCGCAACACCAGATACTCGATCAGCCAGGCCACGGCCAACATCACCAGCGCAGACACGACAATCGCCAGCAGGTTGGCCATGAACAGGTTGTCCATGCCCAGCCACTCCGGAATCCATTCGGAAAAGCGCGCCATGGACAAGGCGGCAAACAGCACCATCGCGCCCTGGGCGAAATTGAAGACGCCCGAGGCCTTGTAGATCAGCACGAAGCCCAGTGCCACCAGGGAATACAGCATGCCGCTCATCAGACCGCCGAGCAATGTTTCAATAAAAAAGGCCATCTTTCAGATCCTCAGTGGCTGGCGCCAAGATAAGCGCTGATGACGACAGGGTCGGCGCGAACTTCATCAGCCGTGCCTTCGGCGATTTTTTCGCCATGATCCAGTACGACGACAAAGTCGGAGAGATCCATGACCACGCCCATGTCGTGCTCGATGAGCAGGACAGTGGTGCCGAACTGGTCGTTCAGATCGAGGATGAAGCGGCACATGTCCTGCTTCTCCTCGACGTTCATGCCGGCCATGGGTTCGTCCAGCAACAGAAGTTGCGGCTCCATTGCCAGGGCACGGGCCAGGTCAACGCGCTTCTGCAACCCGTAGGGCAGGCGACCGACCGGGGTCTTGCGAATGTGCTGGATCTCCAGGAAATCGATGATCTCCTCAACTTTGAGGCGATGCTCGAGTTCCTCGCGCTGCGCCGGCCCCAGCCAGAAGGCCTGCTGCAGCATGTTGGCCTTCATTTTCAGATTGCGGCCGGTCATGATGTTGTCGAGTACCGACATGCCCTTGAACAGCGCGATGTTCTGGAACGTGCGGGCAATGCCCTGCAGGGCGGCGTCGTGCGGGCGCATCTGGTGGCGCACGTTGCCGAGGAAGGTGATGGTGCCCTCTTGCGGGTGGTAGACGCCGTTGATGACGTTCAGCATGGAACTCTTGCCAGCGCCGTTGGGGCCGATGATGGATGAGATCTCGCCGCGCTTGATCTCGAAACTGACACCGGTGATGGCCTTGACGCCGCCGAAGCGCAAGCTGACACTTTCGGCGCGCAGGAATGTTTGTTCCGTCGCGCTGTGCGTCTCGCGCTGACGCTTGCGCATCTCGCCAAGCGCCAGCAAGGCCTGGTCGCGCGTGTTGTAGATGTTCGAGCGGAAAGATTCCTTCCCGGCACTTTCGCGAATCGCCTCCCGGGTCTGCGCCGTGGCATCGACGCGGACACTACCGAGACTGTGGGCGATATTGGTGTTCTTGCCGCGTTCGGCGAAACGCTGCCAGACCTCCGGTGCGACCACGCAATCGGTATAGACGACCAGGAAGAACCAGCGCCGACCGGTCTCGGTCAGGCGCGTTCCAACGTGGTCGTAAAACGCGTCGACCTGGGCCTCATCGGCAAAGGTCAAGCCGGAAAAATCCACCTCCATCGTCGCAATGGCGTCGTGGAAAGTAACGCGCTCCGGATAGGTCCAGTCACTCATAGATCGTTCGCCGTATTCACTGCTGCTGGTCTAGGCCGCTTTTTTCAAGCTGGCGGGAAAGGTCTTCACTTCGCAGATCATCAGGTCCGCCGACACCTTGCCGGTGCGGCCGTCCTCGAACTTGACCTGGGTTTCGATGAACTGCGACTTCTTGCCGGTGTACAGGGCATCGATCAGCACGCCATACTTTTCGGCGACAAAACCGCGTCGCACTTTCCGCGTACGGGTGAGTTCATCGTCGTCGGGATCGAGTTCCTTGTGCAGCACCATGAAACGATGGATCTGCGTGTCGGCCACCATCGCATCGTGCGACAGGTCGACATTGACCTGTTCGACGCATTCGCGAATCAGTTCCAGAACCTCCGGCTTGCCGGCCAGATCGGTATAGCCGGAATACGGCAGGTTGCGCCGTTCCGCCCAGTTGCCCACCGCGCCCATGTCGATGTTGATGAAGGCGCAGACCATGTCGCGGTCATGACCGAAGCAAACCGCCTCCTTGATGTGTGGAAAGAACTTGAGCTTGTTCTCGATATAGTTCGGGGCGAATATCGCGCCATTGGCCAGTTTGCCGACGTCCTTGGCGCGGTCGATGATCTTGAGATGGCCGTCCTCGTCGAAGAAGCCGGCATCCCCCGTGTGGAACCAGCCTTCGGCGTCGATCGCTTCCGCCGTTGCATCGGGACGCTTGTAGTATTCCTTGAGCAGCAGTTTGCCGCGCACCAGCACTTCTCCGCTCTCAGCGATCTTGACCTCGACCCCCGGCGCCGGCTTGCCGACGCTGTCGAATTTGATCTCGCGGTCCGGCTGCAGGCAGACCGCGGCGCAGGTCTCGGTGGCGCCGTACAACTGTTTGAGATTGACGCCGATGGAACGATAGAAACGGAACAGGTCGGGACCGATGGCAGCGCCCGCCGTGTAGGCGACGCGAATGCGGCTCATGCCGAGCACGTTGCGCAGCGGTCCATAGATCAGCACATTGCCAAGCGCATAGAGCAGTCGGTCCGCCGTCGAAACACCTGACTTGCGGTCGAGAATATCCGAGCCGCAACGCTTGGCCACCGACATGAAGTAGTGGAACATGCCGCGCTTCATGGCGCTGGCATCTTCCATGCGGATCATCACCGTGGTCAGCAGATTCTCGAACACCCGCGGCGGGGCAAAGTAATAGGTCGGCCCGATCTCGCGCAGGTCGGTCATTACCGTGTCGCCGGACTCGGGGCAGTTGATGGTGAAACCGGCCACCATCGCCTGCGCATAGGAGAACAGGTGGTCGCCCACCCAGGCCATCGGCAAATAGGACAGGATGTCTTCCTGTTCGGTGAGATGATCGAAATCGACGCCGCTGGTGGCGGCAGCGATGAAGGTCTCGTGGGTCTGGCAGACGCCCTTTGGCTTGCCCGTGGTGCCCGAGGTGTAGAGCATCACGGCGACATCCTGGGAACTCCCCTTGGCAATTTCCCCTGGGATGAAGTCAGGCTGGTTCTTGTCATGGACGCGCCCCATGGCCATCACTTCATCCAGCCCCTGGACGAAGGTCTGGGTGTAGTGGCGCAGGCCGCGCGGGTCGTCATACAGGATGTGCTGCAAGCTGGGGCACTGACCCTTGATTTCGAGCAGCTTGTCGACCTGTTCCTGATCTTCGACGATGGCAAACCGGATCTCGCCGTCGGTCAGCACAAACACCATTTCCGCCGACACCGCATCCTGATACATCGGCACCGGAACGCCGCCCAGCATTTGCGCCGCGCACATCGCCCAATAGAGGCGCGGCCGGTTGTCGCCGATGATGGCCAGATTGTCGCCGCGTTTGAAACCGAGCTCGGCCAGTCCGCACGCCATGGCGCGGACTTCTTCGGTAACCTGAGTCCAGTTCCAGGTTTGCCAGATGCCGAGATACTTCTCGCGCGTCGCCGGACGATTGCCTCGCGTCGCTGCGTGATTCAGCAACAGACGGGGAAAAGTATCGAGCGAGCTTGGTGCCTGCCCCGATGCGGATACAGTCATACGTTATGTCTCCTCCAGCTCTACCGACGCGTATTCGCTTGTCTCGCGACTTGTCCGCTACGGCGATGATGTTCCACTTGCAACTTGCGAGTTTAGGCCTTTCTCCCGCCTATAATTGTCGTGTGCCCGACAATTACCAAAATACCGCGATTTCGCTGGAAGACATGCTGCGCCGCACAAGCTGGGCGCAGGAGTTGTCTGCTCAGGATTTCGCCCGCGCCCGCGAAGGAACCATTGAACGTTTCGTGCCGACCGGAGGCTACGTCTGCAACAAGGGCGAGCCGGTCGACCACTGGCATGGCATCATCGAAGGACTGGCCAAGATGTCCAGCGACTGGGCCACCGGCAAGACCGCCAGCTTCACCGGCATCGCCGCCGGCGGCTGGTTCGGCGAAGGCTCCATGCTCAAGGTGGAGCCGCGCCGCTATGACGTGGTCGCCCTGCGCGACACTCGCGTCGCCTGCATGAAGCGGGAAACTTTCCATTGGCTGCTGGACAACAGCATCGGCTTCAACCGTTTCGTCATCAACCAGATCAACGAACGGCTGGGCCTGTTCATCGGCATGCTCGAATCGGAGCGCCTGCTGGATGTGGATGCCCGCGTCGCACGCACCATAGCCGCCCTCTTCCACCCCGTCCTGCAGCCCGAAATGGAGTCGCACATCGCCATTACCCAGGAAGAAGTCGGCTATCTCGCCGGAGTCTCCCGCCAGCGCGTCAATCAGGCCTTGCGCTCGCTGCAGGACGCCGGCTTTCTCACCACCGAATACGGCGGCGTCACCATCCTGGATCTGGACGGTCTGCGCCGCTTCGGCAGCTAGCGGGCAGAGAGTGGCGCCGGCGAGGCGGCGCGGTCGCCGTCCCGCCGGCGCCGACTATTGGTTCTGGATCAATACGTGTAAAACCCGCGCCCGGTCTTGCGTCCAAGATAACCCGCAGCCACCATTTCCTTCAGCAGCGGCGCCGGACGGTACTTGGAATCGTTGAAGCCTTCGTAGAACACCGTCATTACCGCCAGCATGGTGTCCAGCCCGATCATGTCGGCCAGTGCCAGCGGGCCGATCGGGTGGTTGCAGCCCAGCTTCATGCCGGCATCGATCTCCTCGGCCGCCGCCAGCCCTTCGGCGAGGACGAAGATGGCTTCGTTGATCATCGGGCAGAGAATGCGATTCACGACGAAGCCGGGATTATTCTTCACCGTGATCGGCGTCTTGCCCAGCGCCTTCGCCAGCGCTTCGACCCTGGCGTGGGTCTCGTCGGTGGTTTGCAGGCCGCGAATCAGTTCCACCAGCGCCATCATCGGTACCGGGTTAAAAAAGTGCATGCCGATGAACTGGCCCGGGCGTGCCGTCGCGGCGGCAAGCTGGGTAATCGAAATCGACGAGGTGTTGCTGGCGATAATCGTCTCGGCGCCGATCACGGTCTCGGCTTCCTTGAGTATCCTGAGCTTCAGGCCTTCGTTCTCGGTTGCCGCCTCGATCACGATGTCGACACCCTTCAGGTCGGCCATCTGCGTCGTCGCCTTGATGCGCGCCATCGCCCCGGCCTTTTGTTCAGCGGTCATCTTTTCCTTTTTGACCAGCCGGTCCAAGCTGCCGGAAACGGTGGCGATGCCTTTCTGCACGGCAGCGTCATTGATGTCCAGCATCACCGCGTCGATGCCGGCCACCGCGCAGACCTGCGCAATGCCGTTACCCATGGTCCCGGCACCGATGATGCCGACTGTCTTGATTGTCATTACCTACTCCTTTGGATAAATGAATGCTGCGGTCGATTTTATCCTGCCGGCAGGATCACCTGTTGCGGCGCAACAATCGCGGTCTGGTCCGCCAACGGAGGGGCTTCGCGAACCGGCGCATTCACATGGGTCGATCAAGTCCGGGATCGTCGCCGGCGTCCCGGACGCAGCGTGTCCGCCCCGGCGCATTGCGCCGCCGCTATAGCCGGGGATCGATTTCTTGCGGAACATGTGGTCAAACATTGCTGCGATTTGAGCGGTTGCCGCTCAAATCGCAGTATTGATGATTTGCCCACACATTTCATCCGTGACAACGAAGCTGTGGTTCCGAACACGCAGGCACGCAACATCTCGGCGCCATAGCCCTTACCTTCACGGCCTGTAGCCGACCCGGCAGATCCGTTCGGCCTTCGGCGTTATCAAGGTCAGATACCTGCGGTAAAGCTGAGGCGGCATCCGAACTGAACCCTATCGCAAGCATCAATATCACCGGCATACCGCCCCTACGCTCCGCAGGAACATAAAACTCCGCTTAACAGCCATCCAGCGGCTTTACCGTCACTGCGCACGTGCCATGCTATCGTCGCTCCAATGAAACCTATCCACTCCGTCACCATCGATCTCGATGGCACCCTGCTCGACACCGTTCCCGATCTCGCCGCCGCCGCCAACGGCATGATGCGCGAGCTGGGCCGCGCCGAATTTCCGCTGGAGCTGGTCGCCTCTTTCGTCGGCCGAGGCATTCCCAAGCTGGTCGAGCGCTGCCTGCCGGACCTCGACGCCGCAGCCGTGGCCGCGGCCCAGGACATCTTCCGCCGCCATTACACGATCGAGAACGGTCGCCGCTCGACGCTCTTCCCCGGCGTGCTCGAAGGCCTGCGTGCCTTCCGCGCGGCGGGTCTGCAACTTGCGGTGATCACCAACAAGGCCGCCGCCTTCACCGAGCCGCTGCTGGTCGCCACGCAGCTTTCGCCCTGGTTCGGCTTCGCGGTTTCGGGCGACAGCCTGCCGCAGAAGAAGCCGCATCCGATGCAGTTGCTGCATGCCTGCCAACGCATGGGCACGACGCCGGCCGAGAACTTGCACATCGGCGATTCGCGCCACGATGCAGTGGCGGCCCGCGCTGCTGGCTGCCCCGTGTTCATCGTGCCCTACGGCTACAACGAGGGCGAGGATGTGCAAGGAATCGACTGCGATGCTATAGTCGCGTCGCTGGCCGAGGCTGCTCGCCGTATCGCCGGCACCGACTTTCGAAAGATCGCTTAAGACCCATGCTCCACCACAACCTGCAAATGACAAGGAAACACGCCCTCGGGGCGGAGGCTTGGCCCTGGCGGGCCTGAACGCCTGCGCCATTTGAGCGCCTGATTTTCCGCGCGCCGGAGTTTTCGTTTCGAGCGCCTCGTCTTTGCAGCACCCGCTTCCGTGGAGTTTCCCCATGACTGAATCCGATTTCAACCGGCTCGCCGCCGAGGGCTATAACCGCATTCCGGTGACGCTCGAAACCTTCGCCGACCTCGACACACCGCTGTCGATCTACCTCAAGCTGGCCAACCAGCCCTATTCCTACCTGCTCGAATCGGTGCAAGGCGGCGAGCGTTTCGGCCGCTATTCCTTCATCGGCCTGGCCGCCAGCACGCGCATCGCCGTGGTCGATGGCGCCATCATGGTGCTCAGCGGCAACCGCGTCGCCGAGCGGCGCGACCACAGCAACCCGATGAGCTTCATTTCCGAGTTCATGGCCCGCTTCAAGGTGCCCGACCTGCCCGGCCTGCCGCGCTTCTGCGGTGGCCTGGTGGGCGCTTTTGGCTACGACACGGTGCGCTATATCGAAACCAAACTCGCGCAACGCAAATCGCCCGATCCGCTGGGCGTGCCCGACATTCTGCTGTTGCTCTCCGAAGAAATCGCCATCGTCGACAACCTCTCGGGCAAGCTGACGCTGGTCGTCTATGCCGAACCGGGCTTTCCCGGCGCCTGGAAGCAGACCCAGGCGCGACTCAAGGAACTGCTGGCGAAACTGCGCGCGCCGGTGGAAATTCCACCCGAAGTGCAGACGAGTTCCGCACCCGCCGCCTCGGAATTCGGCGAGGAAGCCTTCAAGGCGGCCGTGCGCCGCGCCAAGCAATACATCCTCGATGGCGACATCATGCAAGTCGTGCTGTCGCAGCGCATGAGCAAGCCCTTTGCCGCCAGCCCGCTGGCGCTCTACCGCGCACTGCGCGCGCTGAATCCCTCGCCCTACATGTTCTATTTCAACTTCGAGGATTTCCACGTCGTCGGCGCCTCGCCGGAGATCCTGGTGCGCCTCGAACACCAGGATGGCAGG
Organism: Sulfuritalea sp.; assembly: GCA_030651305.1. Taxonomy (GTDB): domain Bacteria; phylum Pseudomonadota; class Gammaproteobacteria; order Burkholderiales; family Rhodocyclaceae; genus Sulfuritalea. The sequence continues at coordinate 21,394 of JAUSCI010000017.1, forward strand.
AAGCGCGTGACCGTGCGTCCCATCGCCGGCACGCGCAAACGCGGCGCCACCGCCGCCGAGGACGAGGCGCTCGCCACCGACCTGCTGGCCGACCCGAAGGAACGCGCCGAACACCTGATGCTGCTCGACCTCGGTCGCAACGACATCGGCCGCGTCGCCAAGACCGGCACGGTCAAGGTCACCGACCAGTTCATCATCGAGCGCTACTCGCACGTAATGCACATCGTCTCCAACGTCGAGGGCGAGCTGAAGGACGACGAGGGCGCGCTAGGCGTACTGCGGGCCACCTTCCCGGCGGGCACGGTATCCGGTGCGCCGAAAGTGCGCGCCATGGAAATCATCGACGAACTGGAACCGTCGAAGCGCGGCATCTACGCCGGCAGCGTCGGCTACCTGGGTTTCAACGGCGACATGGATCTGGCCATCGCGATCCGCACCGCCGTCATCAAGGATGGACAGATCCACGTCCAGGCCGGCGCCGGCATCGTCGCCGATTCCGATCCCGATTCGGAATGGCAGGAAACGCTGAGCAAGGCGCGGGCGCAACTGCGCGCCGCCGAGATGGCCGAAGCCGGCCTCGATACGCGTTTCGATTGAGGAGGCTGCCATGCTGCTGATGATCGACAACTACGACAGCTTCACCTATAACCTGGTGCAGTATTTCGGCGAGCTCGGCGAGGACGTGAAAGTCTTTCGCAACGACGCGATTACCGTGAAGGAAATCGCCGCCATGAATCCGACCCGCATCGTGGTATCCCCGGGGCCCTGCACGCCGGCGCAGGCCGGCATTTCGGTGGCGGCGATCAGGGAGTTTGCGGGGAAGATTCCGCTGCTCGGTGTCTGCCTCGGCCACCAGAGCATCGGCGCGGCTTTCGGCGGCGAGATTGTCCATGCCAAGCAACTGATGCACGGCAAGACCTCGCCGGTGATCCATGAGGGCAAGGGTGTCTTCGCCGGCCTGCCGAATCCGCTGACCGTGACGCGCTACCACTCGCTGGCAATCCGCCGCGAGACGCTGCCGGCCTGCCTTGAAGTCACGGCATGGACGGAGGACGGCGAGATCATGGGCGTGAGGCACCGCGAGTTTGCCGTCGAAGGCGTGCAGTTCCATCCCGAATCGATCCTCACCGAATGCGGCCATGAGCTGCTCGGCAATTTCTTGAAAGGCACGAAATGATCACTCCCCAGGAAGCGCTCCAGCGCACCATCGAACACCGCGAAATCTTCCACGACGAAATGCTGCACCTGATGCGCCAGATCATGAAGGGCGAAATATCGCCGCTGATGGTCGCCGCCATCCTCACCGGACTGCGCGTGAAGAAGGAAACCATCGGCGAAATCTCTGCCGCGGCCATGGTCATGCGCGAGTTGTCGACCAAGGTCGACACGCCGCACAACCCGAACTTCGTCGATATCGTCGGCACCGGCGGCGACGGCGCACATACCTTCAACATCTCCACCGCCTCGATGTTCGTTGCGGCGGCGGCGGGGGCCACGGTGGCCAAGCACGGCAACCGCAGTGTCTCGTCGAAGTCCGGCTCGGCCGACGTCCTCGAAGCACTGGGCGCCAAGATCAGCCTGAGTCCGCAGCAGGTCGGCGAGTGCATCGAGACCATAGGTTGCGGCTTCATGTTCGCGCCCAATCACCATCCCGCCATGAAGAACGTCGCCCCGGTGCGGCGCGAAATGGCGGTGCGCACCATTTTCAACATCCTCGGGCCGCTCACGAATCCCGCCGGCGCGCCGAACACCCTGATGGGCGTGTTCCATCCCGATCTGGTCGGCATCCAGGTGCGCGTCATGCAGCAGTTGGGCGCCGATCACGTCATGGTGGTGTGGGGCAAGGACGGCATGGACGAGATCTCGCTGGGCGCCGCGACGCTGGTCGGCGAACTGAAGGACGGCAAGATCACCGAGTACGAAATCCATCCTGAGGACTACGGCCTGGCCATGATGTCCAACCGCGGCCTGCGCGTCGCCGACGCCGCCGAATCGAAGGCGATGCTGATCGAGGCGCTGGAGAACAAGCCCGGCACCGCACGCGAGATCGTCACGCTGAATGCCGGCGCCGCGCTCTATACAGCGAATCTGGAAGACTCGGTCGGCGCTGGCATCGCCAGGGCGCGCGAAGCGATCGCCAGCGGTGCGGCGCGCAAGAAGCTCGACGAGTTCGTCTCCTTCACCAGCAGGTTCTGATGTCCGATATTCTTAACAAGATCCTCGCCGTCAAACGCGAGGAAGTCGCGGCAGCGTCCGCTGCCAAGCCGTTGGCTGTCGTGCGCGCCGATGCCGAAGCGCAGCCGGCAGCACGCGATTTTGTTGGCGCAATGAATGCGGAAGTCGGCGCTGGCGGGACGGCGATCATCGCCGAAATCAAGAAGGCAAGCCCGTCGAAGGGCGTAATCCGCGCCGATTTCCGGCCGGCGGAGATCGCGGCCGATTACGCGAAGCACGGCGCGACCTGTCTTTCGGTGTTGACCGACCAGCAGTTCTTTCAAGGGTCGGAATCCTACCTGCGCGAAGCGCGTGCCGCCTGCTCGCTGCCGGTGCTGCGCAAGGATTTTCTGGTCGATTCCTGGCAGGTCTACGAAGCTCGCGCGATGGGTGGCGACGCCATTCTGCTGATCGTCGCCGCCTTGTCGCTGGCGCAGATGCAGGAAATGGAAGCCATCGCCCACAGCCTTGGCATGGCCGTGCTGGTCGAGTGCCACGATGCCGCCGAGCTCGATGTCGCGCTGCAACTGACAACACCGCTGATCGGCATCAACAACCGCAACCTGCGCAGCTTCGACGTAAGCCTCGACACCACCCTGTCGCAACTCGGCCGCATTCCCGCCGACCGCATCGTGGTGACCGAGTCAGGCATCCTGACGCCGGACGACGTTGCACTGATGCGCGGCCATGGTGTACATGCCTTTCTCGTCGGCGAAGCCTTCATGCGCGCGCCCTCGCCGGGAGCTGAACTGGCGCGGCTGTTTGCTTAGGCGCAGCTGTTGGCAGTTGTCTCCGGCACGCCAAGCTTCTTCAGAATCATGTCCAGCGGACAGAACTTGGTGAAGCCGCTCTGAAACAGGTTGGCGCCGACGAAGGCGGTGAACCACAGCCACGACAACTTGCTCATGTCGATCTGGCCGCTGAAGTGCGCTAGGGCAAGCGAGGTCATGATGAAAAAGCCGGCGACGATGCGAACGATTTGATTTACGGTCATGCGAAGAGCTCCTTGAGGGGAAAGTTGGGGATCATGCATTTTTGATTCGATCCTTCATTGCGGCGTAATACAACACCGGGATCACCACCAGCGTCAGCGCGGTGGATACCAAAATACCGAAGATCAGCGACAGCGCGAGGCCGGCGAAGATCGGATCATCGACGATGAACAGGGCGCCGAGCATGGCCGCCAGCCCCGTCAGCACAATCGGCTTGGCGCGGACTGCGGCGGCCTGGATCACGGCTTCGGCGAAGTCCATGCCGCCGGCCACCTGCTCGTTGATAAAATCGACCAGCAGGATCGAGTTGCGCACGATGATGCCGGCCAGGGCGATCATGCCGATCATCGAGGTCGCGGTGTATTGCGCGCCGAACAGCGCATGGCCCGGCATTACGCCGATGATGGTGAGCGGGATCGGCGCCATGATGATCAGCGGCACCAGATAGCTCTTGAACTGCGCCACCACCAGCAGATAAATCAGGATCAGGCCGACGGCATAGGCGGCACCCATGTCGCGGAAGGTCTCGTAGGTCACCTGCCATTCGCCATCCCACTTCAGCGAGTATTGCGCGTAGGGATCCTTCGGCTGACTGATGAAGTATTCGCCCAGCGTGCCGCCCTGCGGCAATGCGATGCCGGCCAGCTTGTTGCGGATGTCGAACATGCCGTACAGCGGCGAATCCAGCTTGCCGCCCATGTCGCCGGTGACGAACACGACGGGCAGCAGATCCTTGTGGTAGATCACTTTCTCGCGCAGCGTGCGCCGGATCTCCACCACTTCGGACACCGGCACCATTTGTCCCTCACGCCCGCGCAGCTTGAGCTTGAGCAACTGGTCGATGTTGTTCTGGCGTTCCGCCGGAAGGACGATGCGCACCGGAATTTCGTACTTGGCGTCACCGTCGTGCACCGGGGTCACGTTCTCGCCGGACAGCCCCAGTCTCACCACGTCGACGATGTCCTTCTGCGCCACGCCGAGCAATGCTGCCTTGGCCTGATCCACGCGCAGCACCAGCTTTTCCGCATCGGCATCCACCGTATCATCGACGCCGACTATGTCTGCCGTGCCCTCGAAGGCCGCGCGTACCTGCTTCGCCACGGCGATCTGGCCGGCATAGTCGGGGCCGTAGATTTCGGCGACGATCGGCGACATCACCGGCGGCCCCGGCGGCACTTCGACCACCTTGGCATTGCCGCCGTATTTTTTGGCAACCGCCACCACCCGCTCGCGCACCGAGACGGCGATCTCATGGCTCTGGCGATGACGATGTTTCTTGTCCACCAGATTGACCTGGATGTCGCCCATTTCCGGCGCGCTGCGCAAGTAGTACTGGCGTACCAGGCCGTTGAAATTGATCGGACTGGCGGTACCGGCATAGGCCTGGTAGTCGGCAACCTCCTCCACCTGCGCGATTTCGGCGGATATTTCGCGCAGTACGCGGGCCGTATCTTCGAGCGGCGTGCCGACCGGCATGTCGAGCACGATCTGGAATTCGCTCTTGTTGTCGAAGGGCAGCATCTTCAGTACCACCAGCTTGACGAAGCCCAGGCTGACCGAAACCAGAATCGCCGCCAGGATGCCGAGCCACAGCTTGCGCCGCGCCGCCTTGCCGGTGTCGGCATCGAGCAACGGCGTCATGAGGCGGCGGAAGAAACGATCCGAAAAAGGTGCCTGGTTCGATTTTTGTGGTTCTGAAAAATCGAGCCTGGCCCCTTTTTCGTTTTCGTGCGCCACGGGCTTCATCAGCTTCAATGCCAGCCAGGGTGTAATCACGAAGGCAATCGCCAGCGAAATGAACATGCCCATCGAGGCATTGATCGGGATCGGGCTCATGTAGGGGCCCATCAGGCCGGTAACGAAGGCCATCGGCAGCAGCGCGGCGATCACGGTGAAGGTGGCGAGGATGGTCGGGCCGCCGACTTCATCGACCGCCGGCGGGATGATCTGCCACATCGGCTTGTCCGGTTGCAGCAGGTGCCAGCGATGGATGTTCTCCACCACCACGATGGCGTCGTCGACCAGGATGCCGATCGAGAAGATCAGCGCGAACAGCGATACGCGGTTGAGCGTGAAGCCATAGGCCCAGGAGGCGAACAAGGTTGCCGCCAGCGTCAGGGACACTGCGGCGCCAACGATCACGGCCTCGCGCCGGCCCAGCGCGAACAACACCAGCAGCACCACGAAGCCGGTGGCAAAGATCAGCTTGCCGATCAGCTTCTGCGCCTTGTCGGTGGCCGTTGCGCCGTAGTTGCGAGTCACGGTGAATTCGACGCCTTCCGGAATCACCGTGCCCTTGAGCCCCTCGGCGCGGGCGATCACGGCTTCGGCGACGTCGGCCGCGTTGACGCCGGGCTTCTTCGAGATCGAGAGCGTCACCGCCGGAAACTCCGCCTTGCGATCGCCGTGCCAGACATAGCTGACCGGCTGGTCGGCGCCGTCGACCACCTGCGTGACGTCGGCCAGATACACCGGCTTGCGCTCGAAGACGCCCACCACCAAACGCTTCACATCGGCCGCGGACTCGATATAGGTACCGGTCTGCACCAATACTTCGCGGTTGCCGGCAACCAGGCTGCCGGCCGGCTGCGAGGCGTTCGACACCTGCAAGGCGGCCTTGAGGTCCTGCGCCGTAATACCATAGGCATTCATGCGGTCGGCGTCCATGACCACACGAATCACATGACCGGGACCGCCGATGGTCGCCACATCGCGCGTGCCGGGAATGCGCTTGAGGTCGATTTCGGCGGCGCGCGCCACCTGCTGCATCTCGAAGGCCGACTTCAACGGGTCGGCGCTATGGAAGGTCAGGGTCACGATCGGCACGTCGTCGATGCCTTTCGGCTTGATGATCGGGTCCATTACGCCCAAGTTGGGCGAGAGCCAGTCGCGGTGGGAGTTGATCGTGTCGTAGAGGCGCACCAAGGCCTGGATCGGATCCTCGCCCACCTTGTACTGCACGGTGATCACCGCCATGCCAGGACGCGACACGGAATACACATGCTCGATGCCGACGATGCGCGACAGCACCTGCTCGGCCGGGCGCGCCACGAGTGCCTCGACATCTCTCGCCGATGCTCCGGGGAAGGGCACGAAGACATTGGCCATGGTGACGTTGATCTGCGGCTCTTCCTCGCGCGGCGTGATCAGGGTCGCGCCGATGCCCAGCAACAGCGCAATCAGCGCGATCAGCGGGGTCAGGGAGTTCCTGAGGAAATACTCGGCAATACGACCGGAAATGCCCATGAAGTCTCGACCTTTCAGCGGCCGGAAGCAGCTTTTAGTTCAATCCCGGATTTGACCGGATTGAGGCTGACCCGCTCGCCGGAGTTGATCCCGGCCAGCACTTCCAGTTCGCCGCCGGACACTGCCTCGCCCAGGCGTACCTGACGCAGGCGCGCCGCTCCGTTGGCATCCAGCACATACACCGCGGTGACCTCGCCGCGCCTCAAGATGGCCGCCGGCGGCACGGTAATTTTCTTCACCTGGCCCAGGGTGAAATGGGCGCGGGCGTACATGCCCGGTACCACGCCTTCGATGTTTTCCGGCAGGTATAACCGCGCCGTCGCGGTATGGCTGCGCGCATCCACCGTGGGCAGTATTTCCACCCGCAGTACATCGACCCAGGTGGCGGTTTCAGGAAACTCAACGCGGACACGACCGGACTTCTTCAGCTCGGCCAGTTTGTACTGCGGCAGGCTGGCAATCACGCGCAGACTTTTCGGGTCGAACACGGTAATCAGCGGGCGACCGGGCGCCGCCATCTCTCCGAGTTCGACCAGGCGCTGCGCCACCACCCCGGCAATCGGCGCCGTCACGGCTCCGTGTGACAGCGCCGCGCCGGAACTCCCCGCCGCACCCTGCGCGGCCTGCCACGCCGCCGCGGCCTGATCGAGTGCAGCCTGGCTGACGAATTTCTGCGCATACAGATTCTTCGTCCGTTCGTAGGCTACGCGTGCCTGCGCAAGGGTGGCCCGCGCGCTGGCATCCGACCCGGCTGCCTCGCGCGCATCGAGCCGCATCAGCGACTCGCCCTGTCTGACCCGCTGCCCGGCATCGGCGCGAACCTCGATCACCCGCCCGGCGATCTGCGCGGCCACTGTCGCCTGGCGCACGGCCTCGACCGTAGCCTCGACGGGAAAACCGAGATCCACAGCGCGCAACTGCACCACGACGCTGGTCGCCGCCGTCTCGGCAGCGAAAGAACCGCTCGCCGGCACCAGGCCGGCGAGCAGAGAACCAAATGCCGTCAGAAGGAGGAGCAGGCACTTGGGGAGGAAACACTTGTCTGTGGGTGTCATCATGTATATTAGTATAATCTTATATTGAAAAAAATCAAGCCTCGGACTGAATTGTTTCCAATCAAGGAAGCTCAAGCGAATGCGGCGCATTCTCCAGACTCTCGCCAGGAAATCTTTGCCTGGAAATCAATAAAATCAGGAGGAAGCATGGAGAACACCAACTACGCGGCCTGGCGCAAGGCCGGACTGATCATTGCACTGACGCTGCCGCTGGGTGTGACTCATGTCATCGCCCAGGAAAAGACCCAGGAAGCCAGAAGTCCCTCGGAAAAGAGTTATCAGGCCGGAGATTCGTCGCCCGTCGGCCAGGCGGTGATGCACCACAACATCAACCCCAAGGCGCCGCCGATGTCCCAGGCGGAGTTCGACAAAGGCGCGAACATCTACTTCCAGCGCTGCGCCGGCTGCCACGGCGTACTGCGCAAGGGCGCCACCGGGAAACCCCTGACCACCGACAAGACCATTACCAGCGGCACGGAATATCTGAAGGTCTTCATCAAGTACGGCTCGCCCGGCGGCATGCCGAACTGGGGCACCTCCGGTGAACTGAACGACGCCGAAGTCGATCTGATGGCGCGCTATATCCAGCAGGAGCCGCCGACGCCGCCGGAATGGGGCATGAAGGAAATGATGGCATCGCTGAAGGTCACCGTGCCGCCGGGCAAGCGGCCGACGAAGAAGATGAACAAGCTGGACCTCGGCAACCTGTTCTCCGTCACCTTGCGCGACGCCGGCGAAGTCGCCCTGATCGACGGCAAGAGCAAGCAGATCGTCAAGATCCTCAAGACCGGCTACGCGGTGCACATTTCGCGCATATCGCAATCCGGCCGCTACCTCTATGTCATCGGTCGCGATGCGCGCATCAACCTGATCGACCTGTGGATGGAAGAGCCTTCGAACGTTGCCGAGATCAAGGTCGGCCTCGAAGCGCGTTCGGTCGAGACCTCCAAGTTCAAGGGCTACGAAGACAAATATGCGATTGCCGGTACCTACTGGCCGCCGCAGTTCGTCATCATGGAAGGCGACACCCTGAAACCGCTGCGCATCGAATCGACACGCGGCATGACCGTCGGCACCCAGGAATACCATCCCGAGCCGCGCGTCGCGGCGATCGTGGCTTCCCACTACAACCCCGAGTTCATCGTCAATGCCAAGGAAACCGGCAAGATCCTGGTGGTCAACTACAAGGACCTGACCAACCTGAAGATCACGACCATCAATGCGGCCCAGTTCCTTCACGACGGCGGCATGGATTCGACCGGGCGCTACTTCCTGGTCGCCGCCAACGCCTCGAACAAGATCGCCGTGGTCGATACCAAGGAAGACAAGCTGGCGGCGCTGGTCGACGTCGGCAAGGTGCCGCACCCCGGTCGCGGCGCCAATTTCATCCATCCGAAGTTCGGTCCGGTGTGGGCCACCAGCCACCTCGGCGACGAGACCATCAGCCTGATCGGCACCGATCCGAAGAAGCACAAGGACCTGGCCTGGCGCGTGGTGCAAACCCTCAAGGCGCAGGGTGGCGGTTCGCTGTTCATCAAGACTCATCCGAAGTCAACGAATCTGTGGGTCGATACGCCGCTCAATCCGGAAGCCGCCAACAGCCAGTCGATTGCCGTGTTCGACATCAGGAATCTCGACAAGGGCTACGAGGTGCTGCCGATCGCCGAATGGGCGGGGATCAAGGATGACGGCGCCAAGCGCATCGTCCAGCCGGAATACAACATGGCCGGCGATGAAGTCTGGTTCTCGGTGTGGAGCGCCAAAGACAAGATCTCGGCACTGGTCGTCGTCGATGACAAGACGCGCAAGCTGAAGGCCGTGATCAAGGATCCGAAATTGATCACGCCGACCGGCAAGTTCAATATCAATAACACCCGGCACGACGTGTATTGAATAACACGCTGTTTGAGTAATTCAAACGGGGGCGCGAGCCCTCGTTTGCGTTGGCAATGGGCGGCGGCAACGCTGACGAATTGGAGTATCGTGCCGGATTCGACAATCGAGGTCTGAAGCATGTTGCACGAGAAGGCCATGGCCAACGGAACCACCGATACCGGCGATCTGATCCGCAGACTTTCCCGACGCCAATGGCGGGTTTCGTTTGCGGTCGTGATTGTCGCGCTGGGCTTGTTGCTCGCCGGCTGGCGACTCATCGCGAACAATGAGGAAGATGCCGAGAGCATCAATCTTGCCGGGCGGCAACGCATGCTGTCGCAGCGCATGACGATGTACCTGGTGCTGCAGCAGCGTGGAACTGATCCGGCAAGGCAGCGACAGTATCGCGTCATGGCCGCAGCAGCCGCGAACGAGTTCGAGCAGGCGCACACTCGACTGGCGGCGCGCGCCGGCAAGCTCGATCCGGACTCTGCCATCCGTTCGCTGTATTTCGGCCCTGCCGGAAATATCGATGCAGAATCCCGTCGCTACCTGTCCCAGGTGCGGGAATCCATCGAAGCCTCGGTACCGGGCCGGCCCGGTGATACCCGCAGAACCGAGGCGATTGTTGCCGCGGCCGGCAGCAGCCTGATCGAGGCGCTGGACGCGGTTACCGCGCTTCATCAGCAAGCCGACGAGCGGAAGGAGGCTCTGATGATTCGCCTGCTACTGATTTCGACGCTGCTCATGGTCAGCATGGTGGCCTTTGGCATGTTCCGGGTGTTTCGTCCGCTCATCCGCCGCCTCGCCGGTGACGTTGGCGCCCGCGACCAGGCGCAACGCGAACTGAAAGAAAGCGAAGCGCGCTTCAAGGCGTTTTCGGAATCATCTTCCGACTGGTTCTGGGAAACCGACGCGCAGCATCGCTTCAACTGGACCCAGGATGGCAGGAACGTGCAGGCACCCTTGCCCCTTGAAAAAATTCTGGGGATGACGCGCCTGGAACTGCGCCCGGAAATTGAAAAACTGGCCGCGGAAAAATGGCGCGCCTATGAAGCGGACCTGGACGCACATCGCCCCTTCCGCGACCTGGAGTATCAGTTTGGCGCCGACGTTAAGGCCTTGCGCTGGATATCGGTCAGCGGGCAGCCGTTTTTCGACGGCAGCGGCAACTTTCTGGGCTACCGGGGAACCGCAAAATACATTCAGGAACGGAAGGACATCGAAGCGTCGCTGCGCAGGCTGGAACTGGCGATCGAGCAAAGCCCGGTGTCGATCATGATCACGGATGCCCGAACCAGGATCATTTACGTCAATACGCACTTTTCCGCTATCAGCGGCTTCAGCGCAGATGAAGCCATAGGCCGCACACCGAATATTCTCCGGTCTGGCAAGATGCCGGACTCAGTCTTCGCAGAAATGCGCGAGACGCTCGGGGCCGGAAATGTATGGCGCTGCGAAATGTGCAACCGCAAGAAGAGCGGCGAGTTGTACTGGGAGGCCCAGTCCATTTCGCCGGTTCGCGACCCGCACGGCGAAATTACTCACTACGTCGCCGTCAGTGAAGACATCTCGGCCCGGAAGCAAAACACCCGCCGTGAACAAGGCCGCAACCGGATTCTGGAAGCCATTGCCAATGGCACCCCGCTGCCGGAAACACTGCAACTGATGGTGGCCATGGCCGAGGCGGAGTTGCCGGGAAGTATCTGCACCCTGCAGCGACTGGACCGGACGCAGGGCAGGCTCTTCAACGCCTGTCCGTCGGCGCTGCCGGATGCCTGCACGAACGCGGTCGACGGGCTGGAGATAGGGCCAGAAGTCGGCTTCTGCGGTACGGCGGCGTTCACCGCCAGCCGGGTCATGGTCGAGGATGTCGCGAGCCATCCCTACTGGGCGGCCTGGCGCGAACTAACGGCGGCCGCAGGTTTGCGCGCCTGCTGGTCGCAACCGATCATGTCATCCGCCGGCAATGTGCTGGGAACTCTGGCTATCTACTATCGTAGTCCGCGCTCTCCCGTCGCGGATGAAATCCAGGTCATCGAGCTGATAGCGAGTCTGGCCGCCATCTGCCTCGAACGCAACGAAGCGGAACAGACGCTGCGGCAGGCGGAAAAACAGACCCGCGCCCTGCTGGTGGAACACGAAACGACCCTCGACAATGCAATGGTCGGGATTGTCCATCTCAAGCATCGCCGGGTGGTTTCCTGCAACCGTCGCTTCGAGGAAATCTTTGGCTATTGCCCCGGCGAACTGATCGGCGAATTGTCGCGGGTGTTTTATGACTCGGACCAGACCTTCGCCGACATCGGTGTGTCCGCCTACCAGGCGGTGGCCGAGGGCAGGAACTTCAGCACCGAGATGATGCTGAAACACAAGGACGGCAGCCTGTTCCGCGGCGCACTGAATGGCCGTGCCATCGATCCCACGCAACCGCAGGAAGGCAGCATCTGGATATATGCCGACATTTCGGAACGTCACCGTGCGGAGCAGGAAGTACACAAACTTTTGCAGGCCGTCGAGCAAAGTCCGGTGTCGATTCTCATCACTAATCGCGAAGGGCTCATCGAGTACGTGAACCCGCGGTTTTCCAGGGTCACCGGCTTTAGCGCAAAGGAAGTCCTGGGACGAAATCCGCGCTTCCTCCAATCCGGCGAAACGCCTGCCGCGACCTACCAGGAGCTGTGGCAAACGATTCTGGCCGGCAAGGAGTGGCAAGGCGTCCTGGGCAACCGGCGCAAGAATGGCGAGCTGTTCTGGGAAGACGTCTCCATCTCGCCGATCATCGACGACATGAACCAGGTCACACACTTCCTTGCGGTCAAGGAAGACGTCACCGAACGCAAGCACAGCGAGGATGAGCTGGAACAGCATCGGGCGCATCTGGAGGATCTGGTGCAGACACGCACCGCCGACCTGAGCGCGGCGCTTGAGGCGGCGAAGGCCGCCGATCTGGCCAAGGATGCCTTCCTCGCCAATGTCAGCCACGAACTGCGCACGCCGCTGAATGCGGTGATCGGGCTCTCGGAACTGGCGCGACGCATCAGTACCGATCCGAAACAGCAGGACTACCTCGACAAGGTCACCGGCGCCGGCAAGAGTCTCGCCGGCATCATCAACGACCTGCTCGATCTGTCGAAGATCGCCGCCGGCCACATGGAGTTCGAGACCACCAGTTTCAGCCTGCGCGGCCTGACACAGCGCAGCCGATCGGTGATGGCGCACCGCGCCGCGGAAAAAGGTCTGGAACTGATCGAGCAGATTGATCCGGAGGTACCCGACGTACTGCTGGGCGACCCCTTGCGCATCGAGCAGATTTTGCTCAATCTGCTCTCCAATGCCGTCAAGTTCACGCCCACCGGCAGCGTGAAACTTCGCGTCGGCTTGCATGGACGCGAGCAGAATCGTGTCGGCCTGAGGATCGACGTCGAAGACACCGGCATCGGTCTGGCCGAGGAAAGCCTCGCCCGCCTGTTTCAGCCGTTTGCCCAGGCCGATGCGTCGGTCAACCGCAGGTTCGGCGGTACCGGCCTCGGACTGGCGCTCTCCAGGCGTCTGGCGGAAATGATGGGCGGCGATATCAGCGTCACCAGCCGCGAGGGAATCGGCACCCGATTCCGCGTCAGTATCTGGCTGGGCCTGGGCAGTGCCGCCGACCTGCCGGAAGCTGCACATGCCTCCGCCAGGCAGGCCCTGCCGACCCGCTACCGGAATGCGCAAGTGCTGGTGGTGGAAGACCAGCCGCTCAATCGCGAGATTGTCGAAGCCCTGCTGGTCACGGTAGGCATCGCGCCGACCATTGCCACCAACGGCCAGGAAGCGCTCGACATCCTCCGACAAGTCGACCCCAAAGCCTTCGATCTGGTGCTGATGGACATCCAGATGCCGATCATGGACGGGCTCACCGCCGCCCGTGAAATCCGCGGTTGGAAAGGGTTTGCCGAACTTCCGCTGATCGCCATGACCGCGCACACCATGGAGCACGAAAAAGAGGCCAGCACCGCTGCGGGCATGAACGACCATATCGGCAAACCCTTCGAGACGGACAAATTCTTCCGCTTGCTGGCGCGCTGGATCCCGGCGGCCAAACAGCAACTGCCCGCCGATTCACCCGGCACGGTGACACCACCCGCCGCGGTCGGCCTGGCGGCGTTATGCAGTATCGATACGCGGGCCGGTCTCGCCCGCTTCGCCGGCAACGAGCCGCGCTACCGGCACTGGCTGACGGAGTTTCTCGTCGACGCGCCGGGCTATGCGGCGACAATTCGCCAGGATGTCGCCGCCGGCAATCCGGATGCCGCGTGCCAGGCGGCCCACGCCATCAAGGGCCGCGTCGGCATGCTGGGCATGACCGGCTTGCACTCGATGGTGGCGGCGCTCGAGGCTGCCTTGAAACAAGACGCGCCAAGCGATGAGCTGCTCGACGAGCTGCAAGGCAAAGTCGAACGGCTGTGCGCGGAGATCCGGGCGGCGCTTGACGTAGCCTGACCGGAACAGGCTTCGCCGCCAGCGCGGGACAGGCGCCTGGCCGTGCCGATACAGCAACCGGGGTAATATTGCGGGAAAATGATGTACGGGTGAAATTGACCAGGGACGGATCGTACGGTCGGCGCTGTTGCCAGGTACGGCGGCATCGGAAGGCCCCGGTATTGACCGCAGCGAAAGGCGCAGCATGACTATGAAGTGGACTTTTCTCCAACCCCGACCGGCACTGCGGCGACTGGCGGTCCTGCTGCTGCTCTGCTCGATCCATTCCGGGCAGATATCCGGCGCAGTGGCTTCACCGTCACCACCGGAAGCCAACGCGAAAAACATTCTGCTGCTTTATTCCTACGGCGACGGCAGCAAGGGCATTGACGTTTTCGACGCAGGACTTCTCGACAGCCTGAATGCCGGCGGAATAGCCACCAACAACCTGTTTTTTGAATATCTGGATCTGGAGCGCAACAAGGCGATCCCGCAATACCGCGCACGCACGCTGGAATTCCTGAAGTTGAAATATGCCGCGCGGCGCATCGATCTGGTCATCACGGGTCAGCAGCCGGCCCTGCATTTTCTGCTCAACGAGGGCCGCGAGCTTGCCCCCGGCGCGCCCGCCATCACCGTGCAAGCACCCATGCCAGGCGCAGCCGAGGCGGGGCAACGCAAGCTGATCAGCCAGTTGGCCAGCTTCGACATCAAGGGAACGCTGCAACGGGCACTGGAATTGTTTCCCGACACGCGGCGGGTGGTGTTCGTGTCGGGCAGCAGCGAAGCGGACCGGAAAATGGCAGCAGCGGCGGCGACCGTTGCAGAGCAGTGGCAGGGCAGGCTGGAGTTCGAATACACCTTCGATCTGTCGCTTGAATCCATGTTGCAGCGGGTTGCCGGCCTGCCGCCGCACACCATCATCATCTTCACGCAGTACAACCGCGACGCCGGCGGGCTGGTCACGGTGGCCTATGAAGTCGAGGGAAGAATCGTCAAAGCGGCCAATGCGCCGGTGTTCGGGCTGTACGACTTCAACCTGATCAACGGCGGCATCGGCGGTTCCGTCGTCAGCGTCAGGAAGCTGGGCGAGAGCACCGGACAGCTAGCGCTCAAACTCCTGGGCGGAAAACTTCTTTTGTCGCAGCCGGTGACCGGCGCCCCCAATGAAGTCGTCGCCATGTTCGACTGGGGCCAGATCAGGCGCTGGGGCGGCGATCCGGGCCGGCTTCCGGCCAACACCGTCTTCGTCAATCGCCTGCCCACGTTTTGGGAGCGGTACCAGTTCTATGTGATTGGTCTTGGAATTTTCGTCCTGGCGCAGTCCCTGTTGATCGCCGCCTTGCTGTTCAGCAGGCGGCGCAGAAAGCGGACGGAAAAGTCCCTGCAGGAAAGCGAGGAAAACCTCGCCATTACGCTGCACTCGATCGGCGACGCGGTAATCGCCACCGACGCGGACGGACGGGTGACGCGCATGAACGATACTGCCCAGCGCCTCTCCGGATGGACACTGGCCGATGCCCGCCAGCGCCCGCTGGCCGAGGTATTCCGCATCGTCAATGCCGACACTCGCGAAATGGTGCCCGACCCGGTACAACTGGTGATGGCGCAGGGCAAGACCATCGGTCTCGCCAACCACACCGTGCTGCTGGGCCGCGACGGACGGGAATACCAGATTGCCGACAGCGCCGCCCCCATCCGCAATGCCGCCGGCACCATTGTCGGCGTGGTGCTGGTATTCAGCGATGTCACCGAGCAATACCGGGTGGAGAGCACGCTCAGGGCCTCCGAACAGAGATTTCGGGATCTGGTCAACACCACCGACGGAATCGTCTGGGAAGCCGACGCGACGACATTCCAGTTCACCTTCATCAGCGAAAGAGCGGTGACTCTGCTCGGTTTTCCCGCGGATGACTGGCTGCAGTCGGGCTTCTGGGTAGCACACCTGCATCCCGAGGACCTGATTTGGGCGCCCGAGTACTGTGCGTCCTGCACCGCGAAAATGACGCCGCACGATTTCGAATACCGGTTCATCGCCAGGGACGGTCGTACCGTATGGCTCCATGACATCGTCACCGTAGTGGTAGAGGACGGTGCGCCGCGCTGGCTGCGAGGCATCATGGTGGATATCAGCCGACAGAAACAAACCGAAGACGAACTGGAAAAGCATCGCAGCCATCTTGAAGGGCTGGTAGCGAGCCGCACTGCAGAATTGGCCGAGGCGAAGGAGGCCGCCGAAGCCGCCAACGTCGCCAAGAGCGCCTTCCTCGCCAACATGAGCCACGAGATCCGCACGCCGATGAATGGCATCGTCGGCATGGCCAACATCCTGCGCCGCGAAGGCGTGACGGCCAAACAGGCGGAACGCCTAGACCGCATCGACACCGCCGCGCGGCATCTGCTCGGCATCATCAACGACATCCTCGACATCTCGAAAATCGAGGCCGGGAAATTCGTCCTGGAAGAAGCGCCGGTCGTCGTCGACAGCCTGCTGGCCAATGTCGGTTCGATCCTGTCCGAACGCGCCAGGACCAAGGACATCCGCCTCGTGATAGAGGCCGAGTCCCTGCCGCCCGGCCTGGTGGGCGACCCCACGCGGCTGCAGCAGGCGCTGCTCAACTACGCCACCAACGCCGTCAAATTCACCGAGCACGGCAGCGTGACGCTGCGCGTGAGCACGCTGGAAGAGGCCGCGGATTCGGTGCAATTACGCTTCGAGGTCCGCGATACCGGCATCGGCATCCCGGCGGAAACCATGCCCCGGCTCTTCAGCGCCTTCGAGCAGGCCGACAACTCGATGACACGCAAGTACGGCGGCACCGGCCTCGGCCTGGCGATTACGCGACGCCTGGCCGAACTGATGGGAGGAGAAGTCGGTGTTAACAGCACGCCGGGAGTCGGCAGCACCTTCTGGTTTACCGTAAGGCTGAAGAAGAGCGCAGCGGCAGTGGCGAAGCCGCCAGTCGCGGATGTCGATGCCGAAACCCTGATCCGGCAGCACCATGCCGGCAGCCGAATTCTGGTGGTCGACGACGAGCCGATCAACCGGGAAGTGGCCCAGATGCAACTGGAGGCGGCCGACCTTGTGGTGGACACGGCGGAAGATGGCTCACAGGCCATCGACCTGGCGCGAATGACGATTTATGCGGCGATCCTCATGGACATGCAGATGCCGAACGTCAATGGTCTGGAGGCGACGCAGCAAATACGCGCGCTGCCCGGCTACGGGCGGATACCGATCATTGCCATGACCGCCAACGCCTTTGCCGAGGACAAGGCGCGCTGCATCGAGGCGGGGATGAATGACTTCCTGATCAAGCCCTTCGACCCGGATACGCTGTTTGCGACCTTGCTGCGCGGGCTGAGTCAGCGTGACGGGCAGGAAAGGCAGGCCTGATAGTCGGCGTTGGCGGTACGGCGAAATTGGCTTGCGGCTGGCGTTCTGTCGGTACCCGCGTCACTCGTCAATCGGATCGGCGTTGAGCGCGTAGGCCGCCATCGCCGCCAGCACCGTTTCCGCCTCACCCACCGGCGCGGCGAGAGAGATCATCAGGCCGGGATGTCGATCCATGGCATTGGCCGCCATCTGCGGCAGATCTTTTTTGACATGGCTGCCGGCCGCCATGAAGATCGGCACGACGACGATTTCCGTCGCGCCCTGGCGCACCAGACTATCCACTCCCTCGTCAAAGCTCGGCCGCATCAGTTCCAGAAACCCAGGCTCAACCAGCGCCGCCGGCTCGCGGGCCAGAATGGCGTCGCGGATGCGATGGAAGGGCTGCGCCCATTCCGGATTGCGCGCGCCGTGACCGAACAGCAATATTCCCTTCACTTTGCTTCCTTTGCCTGCCAGATGTTGCGGCAGCCGGTTTCTGTCACCAGCAGCGTAGCAAGCCAGCCTGCCACCGCAGCCGCGGTCAGCAGCAACAGGCCGTTGCGCCAGTCGGCAGCGGAATAGATGCGCACGCCGGCTTCCATTCTGCCATCCCAGGTGCGCTCCATGAGCCAGCCGACCGTCGGTTGCAGGATCGCCGGACCGAGAAAAATGCCGACGTTAACCACGCTGGTAGCCATGCCCGACAGCTGCGGCGGATTGACTTCCTTGGCGCTCGCCCAGGACAGCGTGAAGCCTGCCGTGGCCAGACCCATCAAGATGCACAAGGCATAGGTCGCAGTCTGCGGCAGGGCGCCTTCCCCTTGGCGGGTCGCCCACAACCAGACAATCCAGCCGACAACATGCAACCCCGAGACCGCCAGGGCCACCGGTTTGCGCTTGCCCAGGCTGTCCGACACCCGCCCCCACAAGGCCGAGCCGAAGGCAAAGCCGAGAAAGTAAATGCTCACGTGACTGGAGGCGGCTGCACGCGTCATGCCATGCATCTGCGTCAGGTAGGGCACCGCCCACAATCCGGCAAAGGCGAAGAAGGCCCCGGACAGCCCGGCATTGGCGAAAAATCCGGGCCAGGTCCGGCGGTTCTTCAGTACCGAGACCAGACCCGCCAGCCACGCCGCGCGGTCCACCTTGCCGGCCGGCGTCTCGATGACCCAGGCGCGGCTGGCAAACGCCAGCGCGAAGGACAGCAGACCGACCACGACGAAGACCTGCCGCCAGCCGGCGGCCTGGGTCGCCCAGGCCAGCGGTGCGCCGGCGAGGATCGAACCGAGGTTGCCGATCAGCATGCACAAGCCGGTCAGGGTGGCGAAGCGGCGTTCGTCGAAACCGATCGCCAGCAGCTTTAGCATGGCGATGAAGGTCACCGACACACCGAGGCCGACCAGTGTGCGGCCGACGAATGCCAGTTCGAAACTCGGCGCGAGGCCGAACAGGATCGCCCCGGCGCCGGCCACCAGCCCGCCCCAGAACAGGATGCGACGCGGCCCCAGGGTATCGGCGAGAACCCCGGTCGGAATCTGCATCAAGGTATAGACGTAGAAGTAGGTCGCCGCCAGCGTGCCGAGTTGCGCACCGCCGATGGCAAAGCTGACTTGCAGGTCGCCGGAGATCGCCGCCGGCGCCACGCGATGAAAGAAGGACAGCAGATAGGCGGCAACCGCCACGCCGAGGCCGAGCAGCACGGCCGGCCGGGGGGCGACGGGGTTCATGCCAGAACGTCTGGATTGAGCAGATTGGGTGGCCGCTGGCCGGAGAGGGCGGCGATCAGGTTGTCCGCCGCCGTCATAGCCATCGCCATGCGCGTGGCGCGGGACGAGGAACCGATATGCGGTGTCAGGGCCACGTTGTCGAGTTCGAGAAAGCCAGGATTGAACTTCGGCTCGCCCTCGTACACATCCAGCCCGGCACCGCAGAGTCGGCGCTGGCGCAACGCCGAAATCAGCGCCTCGTCATCGACGATGCCGCCGCGGGCGACGTTGATCAGGTGCGCCGTCGGTTTCATCAGCGCCAGTTCGGCGGCGCCGATCAGGTGATGATTTTCCGGCGTGTAGGGCAGCAGCAGCACCAGGAAGTCTGACTCGCGCAGCAGCGTCGCCTTGTCCACCCAGGTCGCCCGGCAGGCGGCCTCGGTCTCGGCGGCAAGCGGCGTGCGCTTGTGGTAAATCACCTTCATGTCGAAACCCAGTGCGCGGCGCGCCACCGTCTGCCCGATGCGCCCCATGCCGAGGATGCCGAGCGTGGCGTGATGCACGTCCGTGCCCAGCCACTGGACGAACTCCCACCCCTTCCACTCGCCGTTGCGCAACCAGCGTTCGGCCGCGGGCAAGCGCCGCGCCGTCGCCATCAGCAGCGCCCAGGCCAGGTCGGCGGTGGTGTCATCGAGCACGCCCGGCGTGTTGGTCGCCATCACCCCGGCACCGCTGCAGGCGGCCAGATCGATGTTGTTGTAGCCGACGGCGAAGTTGCACACCGCCTTCAGCTTCGGCGCGGCGGCGATCACCGCCGCCGTCAGCGGATCGGTAGCTGCCGTCAGCGCGCCCACCTTGTCCGCCAGTCGCACTTTCAGCCCCTCGACGCCGAGTATGACATCGGCCTGATTGTCGTCGACCTCGAAGTGCCCGGCCAGACGTGAAATCACTTCCGGAAAAACGGCCCGGCTAACCAATATCCTGGGTTTCATGATGTCCTCGCTTTGTGTTTAGGCGACAGCCCTGACCAGCGTTACGGGCACGTCGGTATGCTGCAGCATGCCCTTGGCCACCGAGCCGAGCACGAGGTCGGCGACGGCCGAGCGGCCGTGGGTGCACATCAGAACCTGGCCGATATCGTGGTCGCGGACGAAATGGGCGATGGTCTCCGCCGCCAGGTCGCCGATCACGACATGGTGCTGACAGGGTATGCCGGCGCGGTCCAGCCGCGCGCGCGCCTCAGCCAGTTCCTTGAGGCCCTCGTCGTGGTAGTAGCTTTTCATGTCCTCGGCCGAGACGAACTGCGAAACGTCCTTGTGCAGCACATGCTGGACATTGAGCAGATGGATCTCCAGCGGTTCCTTGTACCAGGCGCGCATGGTCAGCAATCGATCGACCGCCCGCAGCGAGGCATCGGAGCCATCGATCGGCAGCAGCAGTTTGTGCATGGTTATGTCCCCCACTCCGGATCCCGCGGACCCGGCCTCCACTTCTTCGAGCGGCCGCTCAACTTCGGTCCTGGCGCGGGCCACCAGCAGTTTGCCGATCGCCACTACGCTGACAGCCCCCGCTATTGGCGCCACGGTATGCAGCCAGGCGGCATTCGTCGCGATCCATCCCGCCACCAGCGGATCAGCCACCGCCATCTCTCCCGCCACGTAGCCCAGCAAGGCGGCTCCCAGAGTAATGATGATCGGATAACGCTCCATGACCTTGAGCAGGAAGGTGCTGGTGAAGACCACCAGGGGAATGCTCAGTGCAAGGCCGAAGACCAGCAGCAGCAGACTGCCCTTGGCGACAGCGGCAATGGCGATGATGTTGTCTACGCTCATCACCGCATCGGCAATCAGGATGGTGCGGATGGCCGCGCCCATGCTGCCGATTGCCATGCCCTCGCCCGTACTCTCCTCCTCGGGCAACAGCAACTGCACGGCAATCCACAACAACAGCACGGAACCGATCAGCTTGAGTGCCGGCAGCCTGAGCAGCGTCACGGCAACCGCGGTCAGCGAGACGCGCATCGTCACCGCGGCCAACGTGCCCCAGAAGATGGCCCACCGTTGCTGGTGCGTCGGCAGCGAGCGCGTCGCCAGCGCTATGACCACCGCATTGTCGCCCGAGAGGACGATGTCGGCGCCGATGATCTGCAACAGCGCCACCCAGAAGGCCGGCGTTCCGAACTCAGTCACGCCGCTGTCGCCTCCGCAGTTGTCTCCCGTGTTGCTTCACTTGCCGCCTCACTTGTACAGCAGCTCCGGCAGCCACATGCCGATGCCCGGAAACTGATAGAGCAGGATCAGCGCAATCACCTGGATGACCATAAACGGCATCATGCCGAGGAAGATCTGGTTCAGCGTCACATGCGGCGGCGAAACGCCCTTCAGGTAGAACGCCGCCATCGCCACCGGCGGCGAAAGGAAAGCCGTCTGCAGGTTGAGCGCGACCAGCAGGCCGAAGAACAGCGGGTCGATGTTGAAGTGCGGCAGCAGGGGAATGAAGATCGGCATGAAGATGACGATGATCTCGGTCCACTCCAGCGGCCAGCCGAGCAGGAAAATGATGACCTGGGCCATGACCATGAACTGCGTCGGCGTCATGTCGAGCGACAGCACCCACTGGTTGATGATCTCCTGGCCGCCGAGCAGGGCGAACGCCGCTGAAAAGATCGACGAGCCGACGAACAGCCAGCACACCATGGCGCTGGTCTTGGCGGTAAGAAATACCGATTCCCTGACTACCCCAAAGTTCAGACGACCGTAAGCAGCCGCCAGCAGCAAACCGCCCATGGAGCCCATCGCCGCCGCCTCGGTCGGCGTCGCCAGGCCGAAGACGATGGCACCGAGCACCGCCATGATCAGCATCGCCAGCGGAAAAAAAGATGCCAGCAGCATCTTGAAGATCTCCAGCCGGACGAAGGTGAAGATGGCATAGAAAACCGCCATGGCCGCAACCCCGATGCCGAAAGTGATCCAGTAACCCATCGGCGCCGGCAGGCGTTCGGCCGGCGCCGCCTCTGCTGCTATAGCCGCAGCCGCCACCGGGGCTGCCACCGGGTCCGCTACCGGGTCTGCCTTCTTTTCCACTACCGTCGCCGGCGGCTCCTTGAGTCCTTCGGTCGGAGGTTCCTTGAGGCCGCCTTCCTGTTCCGGTTCCTTCAAGTCGCCGCTCTCGGACTTGGCGTCCTCATCGCTGAATCCGGTCCCCATTTCGACCGCATCGGCCGAAATTGCCTCGGGCGGCGCGGTAACCGTGCGATAGGTCAAACCCATTGCCGCCGTAAACATCAGCGCCGGCAGCAGGGCGATGAACAGCTGATTCGCCAGCGTGCGGCGCGGCACATCGGGATCGAGATTGCCCTTGATCGCGGCAATCAGCCCGCGCACGACGTTGCTGCCAAAAGTCCGGCTGATATCTTCGGCATATTTCGGCAGCACCACGATCCGGTCTTCCTCGGACAGCGGCGGCGCCAGGTGGGGCTTCAGCTTGGCCACGACGATGATGTAGCCGACATACAGGGTTGCCAGCATGATGCCGGGGAAAAACGCACCGGCATACAGTTTCACCACCGATACGCCGGCGGTGGCGCCATACACGATCAGCAACACCGAAGGCGGAATCAGGATCCCCAGGCAACCGCCGGCGGTGATTGCGCCAGCGGCAAGCCTGACCTGGTAGCCGGCCTTGAGCATGGCCGGCAGGGCCAGCAAGCCCATCAGGGTCACGACGGCACCGACGATGCCGGTGGCGGTGGCGAAAATCGCGCAGGTGACTACTGTCGCCACGGCCAGCGATCCCGGCACCCTGGCCATGGCCAGGTGCAGGCTCTTGAACAGCTTTTCGATTAAGTTGGCGCGTTCGACCAGGTAGCCCATGAAGACGAACAGCGGGATCGAGATCAGCACGTCGTTGGACATCACCGAATAGGCGCGCTGCACCATCAGGTCCAGCGTCTGCTGTATCGCCAGATCGGGCGCCCGGCTGCGGAAGGCGAACCAAGCGAACATCATGCCCATGCCCATCAGGGTAAACGCCGTGGGAAAACCGAGCATTATGGCGACGACGATCAGTGCCAGCATCAGGAGTCCCAGATGGCCATTGGTCATCTGCGAAGGCGCCGGCATCAGCACAAACACGCCGATGACCACGGCAACCAGAATCGAGAGACCGAACCAGATTTCCTTTTTCACTTCTCGGCCCCTTCCTGGGCAACAACAAGGGCATCGAGCTTGGCGATGTCCTCATCGTGTACGTGAACCATGTCTTTGAGCTTGTCGACGTCGACTTCCTCGACATCCTCCTCGCGCGAGGGCCATTCACCCTTTTGCAGGCAGACGATGCAGCGCAGGATTTCCACCACGCCTTGCACCAGCAGCATGGCCCCCGCCAGCGGGATGATGGTCTTGAACGGATAGAGAGGTGGGCCATCGGAAGTGATGGTCGAATGCTCATTGATTGCCCATGACTCGGCGGCATAGGAGTATCCAGCCCAGGCGAGTGCAACGACGCCGGGGATAAAAAACAGGATGTAGAGGGTGAGGTCGAGCCCAGCCTGCAGGCGCGGCGGGAAGAAGCCGTAGAGCACGTCGCCGCGCACATGCCCGTTCTTGGACAGGGTGTAGGCGCCGGCCATCATGAACATCGAGCCGTACATCATGATCATGCCGTCGAAGGCCCAGGGATGGGGATGGTCGAGCACATAGCGCGAGAATACTTCCCATGTGATCAAGAGGGTCAGCGCCAGGATGAGCCAGGAGAAGGCGTGCCCGACCTTGGTACTTACCTTATCGACAAAAAGAAACAGTTTCTGCATGTTTTGCCCCGCTCAATGAAATCAACCACCCGGGCCATGCCCGGATGGTTGATGAATGCTGCAAAGCTGCCTCAAGCCTTCTTGGGGGCAGCCTTCTTGGCTCCGAAGAAATGATTCATGGCCATGCGACGGCTGATGATGGTGTCCTGATCCCATTTCACGGCGCGCTCGGCAAAGGCTCTTTGCGAGGCGACGATTTCCTTGAACAGGGGATTTTCCGCCGACTTCTTGGCGACAATCGCGTCCCACAGCGTGAGTTGCGCCTGCAGCAAGGTGTCCGGGGTCTTGTAGAACTTGACCTTGTCCTTGGTCTGGAGTTCGATGTAGTCCTTGGAATAACGGTCAATGGCCTTCCAGGACATGTCGGCCGACGCTGCTTCGACGGCGCCGGAGATGATCGCCTTCATTTTTGCCGGCAGCGCATCGTATTTCGGCTTGTTGAACATGATCTCGAAGGTTTCGGCGCTCTGGTGGTAGCTCTGTAGCATGCAGACCTTGGACACGTCGGCGAATCCAAGCAGCCGATCCGACGAGGCGTTGTTGAACTCGGCGCCATCGAGCAGGCCGCGATCGAGCGCCGGCACGATTTCGCCGCCGGGGAGCGCATTCACTGCCGCGCCCATCGCGGTGAACAGGTCGATCGCCAGTCCATTGGTGCGGAACTTGAGGCCCTTGAAATCCGCCGCCTTGGTGATCGGTTTCTTGAACCAGCCCAGCGGCTGCGTCGCCATCGGGCCGTAGAGGAAGGATTGCACGGTGGTGATACCGATGGAAGCGTAGAGCTTGGCCAGCAGCTCAGCGCCGCCACCGTACTTGTGCCAGGACAACAGCATGTTGGCATCCATGCCGAAGGCCGGGCCGGAATTCCACAGCGCCAGCGCATTCTGCTTGCCGTAGTGATAGCCGAGGACGCCGTGGCCGCCATCCAGCGTGCCCTTCGAGACCGCCTCCAGCAGACCGAAAGCGGGTACCACCGCACCGGCCGGCAACACTTCGATCTTGAGATCGCCACCGGTCATGTCGTTGACCTTCTTGGCGAAGTCGAGGGCGTATTCGTGAAAAATATCCTTCGCCGGCCAGGTCGACTGCCAGCGCATGCTGATCGGGCCGGCCTGCGCCTTGGCGATCATCGGGAAGCCCGCGGCGGCAACACCCACACTGCCGGTGACGGCAGCAGCGAGGAATTTGCGGCGGGATGGTTTTTGTTCGGCTTGCTTGGTGTCGGACATATGCTCCTCCTAAGAACAATGGTGAATTTGCGGTCGCTTGAACTAGTGTCCTGACGGCCCGCGGTCTTGGTTACAGATGTTTTTCACTACGAGCGACAGATCGACTTTACCAGAAAGAGAATTTGTCTGACAATAGGATAACAATTTAAAAGGCATCCATGTCATCCACGCCTTCCTCCTCGGCAAAACTCGGCCGCATCGCACGACCCGTGCACCTCTCCGAAAAGGTGTCCGGCGACCTGCGCGGTCGCATTGCGAGTGGCGAACTCAAGCCCGGCGACCGGCTGCCGACCGAAAAGGCGCTCGGTGAAGCCTGCGGCGTCAGCCGTTCAGTGGTGCGTGAAGCCATCGCCCGCCTCAAGGCCGATGGCCTGATCGAGACCCAGCAGGGTTCGGGGGCCTTCGTTGTCGAGGCACCAAGGGTCATCAATTTGCGCTTCTGGAAAGGGGTCGGCGCGGAACTGGACGAATTGCGCGATATTTTTGAACTGCGCGCCATGGTCGAAGGCGCCGTAGCCGAACTCGCGGCGCAACGCCGCGACAGGAAAGACCTCAAGGCCATGGCGCAGCACCTCCAGACAATGGACGAGGCAATGGCCGGAGGTTACGACGGCACTGAAGCCGACGACAATTTTCATATCGCAATGGCCAACGCCACACATAATTCCTACGTCACCCGATTGGTCGAATTTCTCGGCCGGCATTTCTCCGATTCGCGCAAGCTCTCGTGGCACGGCACGCGCCGCGAACTCGCCCACCCGCAGGAAGCCCAGCGCGAGCACCACGCCCTGTTCGAGGCGATCTCCCTAGGCAATGCAGAAGCCGCGCGCCGCAACGCGCTGGATCATCTGCGCGGTGCCGCCAACCGCTTTGGCATCAAGCTGGCGCTCGACCTCGAACGAAAACCGCCACCCTCCACCAAAGCCCGCGACAAACGCTAAACTGGCGGCTTTACCTCACGCCGCCCAATTCACCACCGCCTCCATGCTCGACATCTCCACCGCCGCATTCTGGATCGCGGTCCTGCAAATCATTCTGATCGACATCCTGCTCGGCGGCGACAATGCCGTGGTGATTGCCCTGGCCTGTCGCAAGCTGCCCACCGAGCAACGCAACAAGGGCATCTTCTGGGGCGTGGTAGGCGCCATCGGCCTGCGCATCGTGTTGATCTTCTTCGCCCTGCAACTGCTGGCGGTGCCCTGGCTCAAGATCGTCGGCGCCGTGCTGCTGTTCTGGATCGGCGTCAAACTGTTGCTGCCCGAGGAAGACGGCCATGGCGACGTTGCCGCGTCGACCACGCTGGCCGGCGCGATCAAGACGATCATCGTCGCCGATGCCGTGATGAGCCTGGACAATGTCATTGCCGTGGCCGGCGCCGCCAACGGCAGCATGGTTCTGGTGACCTTCGGTATCCTGGTCTCGATTCCCATCGTGGTCTGGGGCAGCCAACTGGTGCTGAAACTGATGGATCGCTATCCGATCGTGATCACCGCCGGCGGCGCCCTGCTCGGCTGGATCGGCGGCGGCATGATTGTCACCGACCCGGCGCTGCCGGTCGGCCTGCTGGCGCCAATTCCCTATGCCAAGACGCTGGCGGCAGTCGTCGGTGCGTTGCTGGTGATCGCTATCGGCAAGTGGCTGGCGCTGCGCGCCACCCCGCGTACCGCCGTCGAACTGACTACCGAGGACACAAAATCATGACGCAGAAATGGCTGGTGCCGATCGACGGCTCCGAGATCGCACTGCATTCGGTTGCCTGGCTTGCCGCACACGCCGCCGAGTATCGCGACCCGCCAGAGATAGCCCTGATCAACGTCCAGGTGACGCTGCCCAACGACATCGGGCGCTTCATCAACGCCAATACCATCCGCGAATTTCATCTCGACGCCGGCATGACGGCACTTGCCGCGGCGCGCGACAAGCTCGTTGCGGCCGGCCTGAAACCCGAACTTCACGTCCTGGTGGGCGATCCCGCATCGGCCATCACGGAATTCGCCGACAGCCATGCCTGCAGCCAGATACTGATCGGCACGCGCGGCCACAGCGGGCTGGCCGGAACCCTGCTCGGCTCGGTGGCGATGAAAGTGGTGCATCTGTCCAGCGTGCCCGTGCTGCTAATCCGCTGAATCGCCGCCTCGGACTCTGTCTGCCGGGAAATCCGCGTCGCGGGCCGGCAAGCGCCGACGTTTCCGCACTTCCCGAGCCGCCGCAGGCGGCCTGACTCCGTCACCCCCTTTCTTGGGCGCAGGCGGGGTTTCGTGGAGCACTGCTCCATGCCGCCGCAGCCGACCGGCTGTGCAAAGCCGGTCGTGGGACAGGGGGCCGGGGGGATAGCTCACAAATTGCCACCATTGCGCTGATGCGCAATGGTGGGAAGTCCGCCGATAAGCCGGGTTCTGTCGTGGGCAACCATTCCTCTGGGACCGCCGTTACCGACGGCCTCTAGCAGCCTACCCGGGAGCGACGCGGGCCACGCCAATGCTCCCCTATTTGGCCTTGCCCCGAATGAGGTTTGCCATGCCATTTCTGTTACCAGAAACGCGGTGGGCTCTTACTCCACCATTTCACCCTTACCGGTTCTTGCGAACGTAGGCGGTATCTTTCTGTTGCACTGTCTGTCGCCTTGGGTCCTGCGGCTTGCACCGCCCGACTTATAGCGCCCGGCCGTTAGCCGGCATTCCGCCCTGTGGGGCCCGGACTTTCCTCCAACCACTTTCGTGATCAGCGGTTGCCTGGCGAACTTCCCGGGCGCATTGTACGCGCCGGGCGGAACTGGCGCGTGTCGTCGTAGTAATCGGAACGTTGGTTATCCGCCGTTGCGCCTGGTATGCCGAGCAGGGGCAAGGGTTGCCAGTCACGCGGCGAAAAGTCGCGGCTATCGAACAGCATGGCCAGACGCACATCGAGCGCGGCCAACGCCGCCGCCTCAGCAAGGTTCAGCCACGCCTCATCGACGTCCAGGAACACCGCCTTGCCGCAGAGGCCGACGAAGGGTGCGGCAAGAGCATCGTGGCTGGCATGGCCGAAGACTACAAAGCGCGTGCTGCGGAGCAGTTCCTCGCGCCGCGTGACGAACGTCTCGCGCCAGCGATGCGCGCACAAGGCCGACCACAGTTCGGGGCACGATCCCGCCACCACCACGCCGCATTCGTCGAACTGGGTCAGCGCGTCGCGCAAGGGACCACGCGTCGTGCTGCCTCGCTGGCGCGCATCGCGCAGAGCCGCTACGTGACGCCGGTTGAGGGCCGCCTTGCAGCGCGGGAAGGCGAGCCAGACCAGCGCATTGAACAGATCATGCCGGTTGCCGGGCCGCGTCGCGATCTCGCCGGTCAGGAAGGCTCGTTCCTCGTATCCATCCGATCCACCGGACGGCTCGACAAAGCGCAGCGCCGCGCCGCTGCCCGTTACCAGCCCGCGGTCAAGGGCTGCTCCATTCAGCCGGGATATTTCAGGTGCGCCGTCGGCAAACCAGGGCCGCAGAAAAGCCGACAGCGGATGAAGTTCGTCGCCGGTTGGGGTCACGCCAGACGCCAGGCGACAGACTCACCGGCGCGTAGCGGGACAAGTCTTTCACCGACGAGATAGTCGAGGCTCATCGGTACCGCCACGGTGTCGCGCAGCATGGTGATTTGTTCGGTATTGCGCGGCAGGCCGTAGTAGTCGGCACCATGGAAACTGGCAAAGGCTTCCAGTTTCTCCAGTGCGCCGGCAGCCTCGAAGGCCTCCGCGTACAACTCGATGCCGGCATGCGCGGTGTAGCAGCCAGCGCAGCCGCAAGCCGTTTCCTTGGCGCTTTGCGCGTGCGGCGCTGAATCGGTACCGAGGAAGAATTTCGGATTGCCCGAAATCGCCGCGGCGAGCAGCGCCTGGCGGTGCGTCTCGCGTTTCAGTACCGGCAGGCAATAGTGGTGCGGGCGAAAGCCGCCGGCCAACATCGCATTGCGATTGAGCAGCAGATGATGTGCGGTCAGCGTGCCCGCCACGTTCGCACCGCTCGCCGCCACGAACTCAATGCCGTTCCGCGTCGTGACGTGTTCGAGCACGACTTTCAGCGCCGGGAAATCACGCAGCAGCGGCACCAACACGGTGTCGATGAACACCGCCTCGCGGTCGAAAACGTCCACGGCCGGATCGGTGACCTCGCCATGCACCAGCAGCGGCACGCCAAGCTTTTCCATGCGCGCCAGCGTTGCCGTGCATTTCGTCAAATCGCTGACACCGGCAGCGGAATTGGTGGTCGCCCCGGCCGGATAGAGCTTGATGGCGTGCACAAAACCGCTGGCCTTGACGGCCTCCACTTCCGTCGGCGGCATGTTGTCGGTCAGATACAGCGTCATCAGCGGCGTGAAGTTCATGCCCGCCGGCAGTGCGGCCAGGATGCGTTCGCGGTAAGCCGCCGCCAGCGCCACGGTGGTCACCGGCGGCTTCAGATTGGGCATGACGATGGCGCGGGCAAAGCGCCGCGCGGTGTCTGGCAGCACGGCAGCGAGCGCGGCGCCATCGCGCAGATGCAGGTGCCAGTCGTCGGGACGGGTGAGTGTCAGGGTCTGCATGGAAGGAATTATACGGGGGCCGTATTCAGCCGTCCTTGAGTTGCAGCGCCCGCGCGTACAGCGCATTCCTCGCCTGGCCGGTGATTTCGGCCGCCAGTTTCGCCGCCTGCTTTACCGGTAACTCGGCCAGCAGCGTTGCCAGTACGCGATCACTTTCGGCATCCAGGCCTTCGCGCAGCGGCGGTGCGGAAACCACCAGCACGAACTCGCCGCGCTGGTGATTGGCATCGGCCGCCAGCCAGGCGGGCGCGGCAGCCAGCGGCATGCGTTCGATCTGTTCGAACATCTTCGTCAGTTCGCGGGCAATGACTATTTCGCGTTGCGGTTCCAGCAGTTCGACCAGATCGGCAACCGTTTCCATCACCCGGTGCGGCGCTTCGTAGAACACCAGTGCCGCATTAACGGCCGCAAGTTCGCCAATCGCCGTCCTGCGGGCGCCGACTTTTGCGGGCAGGAAGCCGACGAACAGAAACCGATCGTCCACAAGGCCAGCGGCCGACAGAGCCGCAATCGCCGCATTCGGCCCGGGTAGCGGAATCACCTTGAAACCGGTGGCGCGCACCGCTGCGACAGTTCGCGCGCCTGGGTCGGAGACGCCGGGCGTGCCGGCATCCGACACCAGCGCCACACGTCTGCCCTCGCCCAGCAGCCGCACCAGCTTGGCCGCGGCTTCGTTTTCATTGTGCTGGTGTAGCGCCAGCGTCGGCACGCTGATGCCGTGATGATCGAGCAGATGCCGTGCATGACGGGTGTCCTCGCACGCCACCAGGTCGACGCCGCGCAGGGTTTCCAGCGCACGCAGGGTGATGTCACCCAGGTTCCCGATCGGCGTGGCGACGACATACAATGCATTTTCCATGTCCACCATTGTTGCAGTCCGATGAACACGAGGCAAGCCAAAGGTGCGGCGGCCGAGCAATTGGCTGCGGATTATCTGGTGCGGCAGGGGCTTTCAGTGATCGAGCGCAATTTCCGGGTGAAGGGCGGCGAAATAGATCTGATCTGCCGCGATGGCACATCAACGGTGTTTGTCGAAGTGCGCCTGCGCAGTCGCGGCGACTTTGGCGGCGCGGCGGCCAGCATCACCGCCACCAAGCAGGGCCGGCTGATCCTCGCCGCGCGTCACTGGCTGCTGCGCCATGGCGAAGGGCCGTGCCGCTTCGACTGCGTCCTGTTCGATGGCCCCGACACGCGCAACATTGAATGGCTGCGCAATGCTTTTTCCGCTGACTAGATTCTTTCAGTTGCTGATCCTCGGCTTGGCGATCAGCCTGAGCGCACTGGCCGGCGAAGTGCGCATTCTGGTACAAAGTTCGCCCCTGGCCGGTTTCCAATATCATGCGGGGGAAGCCCTGTGGCAGGAAATGCGCGAAGGCGACCGCCTGACGCTGGTGCGCGAAGCCGACAACCCGCACGACGCCAACGCGGTGCGCATCGAGTGGCGCGGACAGAAGCTTGGATACCTGCCGCGTGCCGAAAACCGCGCCGTAGCCGCCGCAATGGATGGCGGGGAGGCAGTGGATGCCCGCATCGCAAAATTGCGCCAGCACCGGAACCCCTGGCAGCGCGTGCTGATCGAAGTATTTGTTGTACTCTAGGTGCCCTATTCCGGCCTCGAATTCGCGCCGGAGACAGCTATTCTCACGGTACAACTTTCATACACACCACAAAGACCTGATCCATGTCACTCGCCGACCGCATTCAGCAACATTTTCAGGACAGCGCCCAGACCAAGCTCGCGGCACTGGCCACCATGGCCGCACCCATCGAAGCCGCCGCGCGCCGGATGGCGATCTGCCTCAAGTCCGGCGGCAAGGTCATGGCCTGCGGCAATGGCGGTTCGGCCGCCGATTCGCAGCATTTCGCCGCCGAACTGATCAACCGCTTCGAAAAGGAGCGCCCGCCGCTGGCGGCGATCGCCCTGACCACCGATACTTCGACGCTGACCTCGATCGCCAACGATTACCGCTACGAAGACGTCTTCGCCAAACAGATACAAGCGCTGAGCCGTGCCGGCGACATGCTGCTGGCCATTTCGACATCGGGTAATTCGCCCAATGTCATCGAGGCCATTCACGCCGCTCATGCCCGCGGCGTGGCGGTGGTAGCACTCACCGGCCGCAACGGCGGCAAGATCGCCGCTTTGCTCGGCCGCGACGACATCCACCTGTGCGTGCCGGCTGAACGCACCGCCCGAATTCAGGAAGTACACCTGCTCACCATCCACTGCCTGTGCGACGGCATCGATGCCTTGATACTAGGAGAAACGCAATGAACATACGAATCGGCAACATTGGTACAAAAGTGCGCGGCATCGCCGCGCTCGCCCTCTGTGTCCCCTTTCTCGCCGGCTGTTTCGGCGCTGCCGCCGTCAGCGTCGGCACCGGTGCGCTGATGATCTCGGACCGCCGCAATCCGGAAACCTTTGTCTCCGACGAGGGCATGGAAATGCGCGCCGTCAGCCGCATCAACGGCAAGTACGGCGACAAGGTGCATGTCAATGTAGTCAGCTACAACCGCATGGCGCTGATCACCGGCGAAGTCCCGAATGCGGCAGTCAAGGCCGACGTGGAAAAGCTCGCCATCGAAGTGCCCAACGTCAAGTCGATCAGCAACGAACTGGCCATCGCCGGACCGTCGAGCTTTGGCGGGCGCAGCAACGATTCCTACATCACCTCCAAGGTCAAGGCGCGCTTCATCGATGCCAACAAGTTTGCCGCCAACCACGTCAAGGTGGTGACCGAGGCCGGCGTGGTGTTCCTGCTCGGGCTGGTTACCCAGGCCGAGGCCAATGCAGCGGTGGAGATCGCCCGCACTACGGGCGGCGTGCAGAAGGTAGTGCGCGTGTTCGAAATCATCACCCCGGAACAGGCCAGGGTGGCGGACAACACACCACCGCCGCCGACAGATGCAAAGGCAGCGCCCAAGAAGTAGGAGCGCCGCGGCGTGACACTTGTTCACCCGGGACCGCCCGCCTTCGAAGCCAAGATCACCGCCCCCACTGACCTGGCCGGCAGTATCGCCCTGCTGCCGCGACCGCTGGTGTTTACCAATGGCTGCTTCGACATCCTGCACCGCGGCCATGTCACCTATCTGGCGCAGGCCCGCGCGCTGGGCGCTTCCCTTATCGTCGCCGCCAACTCGGACGACTCGGTCCGGCGTCTGGGCAAGGGCCATGATCGCCCGGTGAATCCGCTGGCCGACCGCATGGCGCTGCTGGCGTCACTCGAATCCGTATCGATGGTGACCTGGTTCGATGAAGACACGCCGCTCCAGCGCATCCTTGATTGCCGGCCGGACGTGCTGGTCAAGGGCGGCGACTGGCCAATCGAAAGGATTGTCGGCTACCGCGAAGTGAGCGCCGCGGGTGGCAGCGTGCATTCACTGCCCTTCATCCACGAGCGCTCGACCACGGCGCTGATGGAGAAGATCCGGCGGCTCTGAACCCCGCGCCGACGCTTCAAGCAGCAAGACGCGAGGGACTGGATATCAATAGTCGCTTTCATGGCTTCACCTCCTGCAATATTCGCTGCACCTCAGCCTGAAAATCATCCATCAGCTTCTCCAGGGAGACGAAGATATAGGCCGATTCCTGGTCCCTGAAATTACGATGATCGCCTTTGCCGCGTTATGTGGAGCTCCGCATAACGCCACAAAGCAGACACCCTGCGAGCTTCAATTGCGGGCGATGGGGGCGAGCTTGAGCGCCGGATCAGACCGAGGCATCACGGAATGCACGGAGTACGCTGTTGATGCGAGTTTGATAACCCGTACCCTGTGCTTTAAACCACTCCAGAACATCCTGATCGAGCCGCAGGGAAATTGATGCCTTGGAGGGTAGCGGTTGAAGCCCGCGCCGCACTATGCCGCGAACGATATGACGAACATCCGCTTCCGGGTGATCGTCGGACACGCTGGACGCGGCCTTCTTTGACTCAAGACGAGCCCAATCGGTTTTTGATTTCATCGAAGTAGATTTGTGTTTCGCGTCGGGTTGCTTTGCGGAGAGAGATGATGCGGATTTCATGTTCGTTCTCCGTGTGCACAATTGAGACAGGGATGCCGGCAAGGAGGCCCAATGTCACGAAGCGCTGCATCCCCGTAAGAGATGCGATCATCTTCGAAGCTGAACGTAACGCCCTCAAAGACCCTCAAGGCATCGACGAAATCCAGCCCGTGGTTCTTCAAGTTCAGGTTGCGTTTCGCTTCGGACCAAGTGAACTCCATGCACTAATTGTATATACACTACGTAGCTACGTCAAGAAGCAGGTCCATCAGAAGCAGGTCCATCAAAGCAGGTCTGTCGGGGCGAGAAGAAGGAGTGGCGCGGTACATTCCATCCCCTTCATTCACCTGCGCTCGGCGACGGCGCTGATGGAAAAGATTCGGCGGCTTCAAATTCCACCGGAACCAGGAACTTCACCACAAAGACTCCGAGGCACCGAGAAGTTCGGGAGCACCTGAGTTATTCCTCTCGCCTGTCCTTTTGTTATCCGTATTTCGTGATTGATATCGCGTCGGCATGCTGCGATGCACTGAATTTGCACTGATGCTTGGACTAAGCGTGAAGCCACTGCCGACTGTTTTCGCCACGAAGCGGAAATGGAAAGATCGGGAAAGCAGCCATTCAACGCCCCGGTTCAGCGATGTGCCGCGTAATCGGGATAGGAAGAAGCCTCGCGGCCCCTCCCTCCCACACCACCGGACGTACGGGTCACGTATCCGGCGGTTCGGCAGATTAAGTCGTTTGGCATGGTGGAAAGCATACC
The DNA here is from genome assembly GCA_030651305.1 of Sulfuritalea sp. Classification (GTDB taxonomy): domain Bacteria; phylum Pseudomonadota; class Gammaproteobacteria; order Burkholderiales; family Rhodocyclaceae; genus Sulfuritalea. The sequence goes on from JAUSCI010000017.1 coordinate 55,683, forward strand.
ACCACGCCAGTCAACCGGAGCGTCATTTCCTACTGCACCAACGTCGGTTTCATTCCAGCCATGAGGCTTGCGCCCGGTGGACTCGCCGAATGCACTACCGCTGTTCCTTGGCAAGCGACTTCTCCTCTCTTTCAATCCCCTCTCGGGGCACCGTTCGGGCCTTCGATGGTCAACTTTGCGGCGCGTGCATATCCGGGGCTGCGTCTTTCAACATTGCAGTGCCTCACTAACGTTGCCTGCTTCTCACCTACTATGCCCTTTGCTAATGGGATGGTCGCCCCCTCCTGAAACGGCATCAATGTGCCAAAGTGGAAGTGCTGTTTCAACCACTTAACGAAAGGGGCGACCGAGATGAAGATTACGACGATTGGAATTGATTTGGCAAAGAACGTGTTTCAGCTTCATGGAGCGGACGACAAAGGACATGCTTTGCTGAAGAGGCAACTCAAGCGTAGCCAGGTATTGGCCTTCTTCGCCAACCTGGTGCCTTGCAAGATTGGCATGGAGGCGTGCGGCAGCGCTCACTATTGGGCAAGGAAACTTCAGGCACTTGGCCACACCGTGCAGTTGATTGCGCCGCAGTTCGTCAAGCCTTTCGTAAAGCGGAACAAGAACGATGCTGCCGACGCCGAGGCGATCTGCGAGGCGGTGACGCGACCCAACATGCCGGCGGTACCGGTCAAGAACGCCAGTCAGCAGGCGATTCTGAGTGTGCATCGGGCACGGCAAGGATTCGTCAAAGCGAGGACCGCGCAGGCCAACCAGATCCGCGGGCTGTTGGCTGAGTACGGCATCGCTATTCCGCAAGGGATCGGTCATATTGCCAAACGGGTGCCGGAAATTCTCGAGGACGGCGAGAACGATTTGCCGGGCAGTTTCCGGTTACTGATCCAGCGGCTGGTTGATCATCTCAAGGAGCTGGATCGCCAAGTGGGTGAGCTCGAACTCAATATCCAAGTGTGGCACCGGGAGAACGATGCCAGCAAAAAGTTGGCGAAGATTCCCGGCATTGGCCCGATAACAGCGAGCGCGTTGGTGGCGTCGATTGGGGATGCCCGAAACTTCAAGAATGGCCGGCAGTTGGCAGCGTGGCTTGGCATCGTGCCGAAGCAGCATTCGACTGGCGGGAAATCGACGCTGTTGGGCATCAGCAAGCGCGGTGACACCTACCTGCGCACCTTGTTGATCCACGGGGCACGAGCCGTTATTCGCGTGGCGGACAATCGACCGAACGGCGATCCCTGGCTCAAGAATTTGCTGGCACGGCGGAACAAGAATGTGGCCGCCGTTGCGCTGGCGAATAAGAATGCGCGAACTCTTTGGGCATTGCTCGCGCATGACCGGGAGTACGAACCCGGTTACGGAATGGCCGCATGAACACGGGTTTCCCACAGCGCCGCTCACCTCTGGTTATAGAGGAACCGCCGGTGATCGGCGCCATGGAAAACCCTGCACCGTAGCGGAACGACGCAACAGACTTCGAAAGGAGAACCTCCACCGATTGCACAGGCATTCACGACGTGATGGCAAAAACAGGTAAGACCGGGGACGGCAAAACCCGTAGAAGTCAAAGCACCACTGAGTGCGTTCTGCTGATCGAGGTGCCGTCCAGCGTATTCCATCAGGGACCGAGGCGTTAGCCTCATTCAGAGTCCGAATGTATGGCCGCAATCTCAACCTTATTTCCGTCATTGACTGAGGGCTTGGCAAACGGGGGCGACCATGTATGACTTCTCCACGGTATTCAGCGCCTGTTGCCAGACGCCCAGCTTCGATCTTCCGAAGCACCGGGGAGATCTCCCGGGGTAAGACGCGTTACCTTCACTGCATAGACGCCGGATTTACAAAATGCACTCAACTGCCGCAGATGGAGGACTTCGCGGTCACGTGCCCGCTCGTCCCGAATGCATCACGCCTCATATCCGGTTTTTGTTCATCGCCCCGCAGCTTCGGATTGGGCTTCCTTCAGACCCCGCCTCGCGGCGACGCCCTTGCCCTTCTCCTTGCCTTCGGCTCTGCAAACCTGGCCATCGGACTTTCACCGACGAAGTAACGCGCCATGCCCGGCGCACACGTAGAAGTCACGGACGCTGCGCGGCCTTATCGCGCAGCGTCCGTGTGGACTGCCGGGTTGGGGCTTGGCCATCAACATAAGCGTCGAGCAACCGGCGAATCATGCGCTGGTACTGAGTGTGATGCCTTGTAGCCTCCGACTTAAAGAACTCGATACTCTTCTTGCTCAGAGCCAGAGTTACTTTCACACCTTCTTCACGAAATGCCAATTCGGCCGGCGAAGGGAGAAAGTCTGGAACCACCTGAACCTTGCCAAGGGGTTCATCGGTGTATTTGATTTTCGCGCTCATAGATCGCCTTTCCTTTGCGCCAATAGCCGGCGCCGATGATTCGAATAACCGAAGCGCGGTAAGTGAACCGCACCGTGAGCACACCGCCATCAACTTCACCGAAGCAATAGAACCGCTCTTCGGATTGGCTGTGAGCGTCGTCTTTGGCTATCACGCGCTGCGGGTCCGCAAAAGCGTATTGGGCGCGGGAGAAGGAAACTCCGTGCTTTCCTTGATTCTCGGTGTCCTTGGTGGGGTCCCAATCAAAGCGAGTTTTTGCCATGGACACAGAGTAGCACTAGCCCATACAAAAAGCCATACGGAGATATGGAAAGCCCCAACGACGCTGTAGAAAAAGTCTTTTCATTTCCGCATTCTGCTGTGAACCAAATGGAATAACAAGACTCCAAGGAGAAGTTCCTTCGGAGAGTTGCCCATGGCCCGCTACAAACACATCGACACCAGCCCGCGGTTGAT
>JAUSCI010000019.1 GCA_030651305.1 Sulfuritalea sp.
TCGACCTTCTCTTTTTTGGCCAGGCCGGTCGAGTCAATGTAGTGATTGAGCGTGCGCGTCATGGCGGCGCGCAGGCCGGCGAGATGGGTGCCGCCGTCTTTCTGCGGGATATTGTTGGTGTAGCAAAAAATATTTTCCTGATACGAGTCATTCCACTGGATGGCGAGTTCAATGCTGGTGCGGTCGCGCTCCGCCGTCATGTAGATCACTTTCGGATGCAGCGGCGTTTTGTTGCGGTTGAGGTGCTGCACAAAGGCGGCGATGCCGCCCTGGTATTCGAAGATATCTTCTTTGGCGTCTCGATCGTCGCGCAGCACAATGCGCACGCCGGAATTGAGAAACGACAGCTCGCGCAGTCTCTTGGCGAGCAGCTCGTAGTGCATGAGCGTATCCGTGAAAATTTCCGTGCTAGGCCGGAAATGCACACTGGTGCCGGTTTCAGTGGTGTCACCAATGATTTTGAGTGGCGCAACCGGGTCGCCCAAACGGAATTCCTGATGGTGGATCTTGCCGCCGCGCCGGACCGTGACTTCGAGAAACTCGGACAGGGCGTTGACTACCGATATGCCCACGCCGTGCAGGCCACCCGAGACTTTGTAGGAATTCTGATCGAACTTGCCGCCGGCATGCAGTACCGTCATAACCACCTCAACCGCCGATTTGCCCTCTTCCGGGATCATTTCGGTCGGGATACCGCGGCCGTTGTCGGTAACGGTTATCGAGTTGTCGGTGTGGATGCTGACCTGAATTTCGTTGCAGTGGCCGGCCAGAGCCTCGTCGATGGAGTTATCCACCGCTTCGAATACCATGTGGTGCAGGCCGGTACCATCATCCGTGTCGCCGATATACATGCCGGGACGCTTCCGTACCGCCTCCAGTCCTTCAAGTTGCTGGATACTGGACTCGTCGTAGGCAGCTTCAGTGTTGCTTTCGGTCATTGTGTTCTTTTCGTGTTTGGATATCAGATACGCATCGGCATGACGACATACTTGAAAGTCTCGTTGCCGGGCAGTACAAAAAGTGCGCTGGAATTGGCATCGGCAAGATGCAACTCGATGGTTTCGTTGCTGACGTTATTGAGGACATCCAGCAGGTAGGTGACATTAAAGCCGACATCGAGAGCGTCGCTGTTGTAATCAATTTCGATTTCTTCCTGCGCCTCTTCCTGTTCGGCATTGCTGGAAATGATCTTCAGGCTGCCAGGCGCCAGCACCAGGCGAACACCGCGAAACTTTTCATTGGTCAGGATTGCCGCCCGCAGCAATGACTGCAGCAGTGCATTGCGTGACAGCTTGATGAGCTTGCTGTGGTGTTGTGGAATGACGCGTTCATAGTCCGGAAACTTGCCGTCGATCAGTTTTGAAACAAGTTCGATACTGCCAAAACTGAAGCGGGCCTGGGTTGGTGTCAGGGTGATCTCAAGCGGATCATCGCTGTCGACCAGTTGACGGGAGAGTTCGAGCACCGTCTTGCGCGGAAGAATTACTTCGATCGGTACCGGAGCGTTTGGGAGCGGTTCGGCAGCGTAGGCAAGACGATGTCCGTCTGTCGCCACCATGCGCAATTCATTGCCTTTGGCAACCAGAAGCAAGCCATTCAAGTAGTAACGAATATCCTGTTGGGCCATCGCGTATTGAACCAAAGCCAACAGACGCTTCATTTGCCTTTGGGTGATGGATAGCCGCGAAGGCTGGGCGTCAACCATGCTCATGCGCGGAAAATCTTCAGCGGGAAGAGTCTGCAAGTTGAAGCGACTTTTTCCTGCTTTCAGCTGCAGACGTTTGTCATCGAAGGCCAGGCTGACTTCGGCGGTGTCCGGCAAAGAACGCAAAATATCTTGCAGCTTTCGCGCGCCGACAGTCATTGCCGCCTTATCAACCCCTACCGTGGGTGCATGGGTAGTGATTTGTATTTCGATATCAGTGGCCAGCAAGGTCAGTTTTTCGCCGTCCTTTTCCATCAGAACATTGGAAAGAATAGGCAAGGTATGGCGTTTTTCTACAATACCGCATACCGACTGCAGTGGGATGAGAAGTTGATCGCGTGGACCTTTAAATAGGAGCATATATAGATCTCTTATGATTAATAAGGGAGACTGTTTGCTGTGGATAAGCGCTTATTATCTTTTAAATACAGTAAATTAAAACGTGGATAAGCCGGTTGAAAAACCTGCAGTCTTGCTGTGAATGATTGTGAATGAATCTGGTAGTACTCGGCGTCAATAGGGCTTATCCACAATCCTTCATTGCTTTGTTGTTTGAACTTATACACATACTAGCTCTTGATTGTTTGCATCAAGACGTGCAGATCGTTGTTGAGTCGTGTGTCTTTTCCACGCAGGTCAATGATGGTGCGGCAAGCGTGCATTACCGTGGTGTGATCGCGTCCGCCAAACGCCTCGCCAATTTCAGGAAGGCTGTGTGACGTAAGTTCGCGGGTTAACCACATGGCTATTTGGCGAGGTCTGGCGATAGCGCGGGTCCGCTTTTGCGAGTACATGTCGGCAACTTTTATTTTATAGAAGTCGGAGACGGTTTTTTGAACAAGTTCAAGCGATATCTGCCGGTTTGTGGCACCAATGATGTCGCGCAAGGCTTCTTTGGCGACTTCCAGGTTGATTTCTCGACCGTGAAAGCGGGCATAGGCCACGACACGATTCAGAGCGCCTTCAAGTTCCCTGACGTTCGAGCGCAGGTTTTTTGCGATAAGAAAAGAAACCTCGTCTGAAATGCTGATGTGTTCCGCCTCGGCTTTTTTCTTGAGGATGGCAATGCGCATCTCAAGTTCCGGAGGTTCGATAGCAACGGTAAGTCCCCAGTCGAATCGCGAAACCAGACGTTCTTCAAGTCCCTGAACGTCTTTTGGATAAGTATCGCAGGTGATGATGATTTGCTTCTTTGCCTCAATCAGGGCGTTGAAGGCATAGAAAAACTCTTCTTGCGTGCGATCCTTTCGATTGAAAAACTGTATGTCGTCAATCAACAGCAGGTCGAGCGAGCGGTAGTAGCGTTTGAAAGCTTCGCGCGAGTTTTGTTGAAAGGCTCGAACGACATCGGAGAAATAATCCTCGGCGTGTACGTAACGCACCTCCATTGTCGGATTGGCGGCATAGATCGAATTGCCAATGGCGTGAATCAGGTGGGTTTTTCCCAATCCAACCCCACCATAGATAAACAGTGGGTTGTAGGAAACCCCAGGGTTCATGGCGACCTGCTGGGCGGCGGCACGTGCCAGATCGTTGGCGCGGCCGGTAACCAGGGTATCGAAGGTGAAATCAGCGTTGAGTCGTGTTTTTTCGTATCCGGGGTCGCCTGTCCTGGTGGCAGTTACAGGGGCGGCAAGTTCTCCTTCGGAACCCGCGATGGGGCTTTCCGTGGCTGGAGAGGCATCAGCGACCACGTCAGCAACAGCAAGATTGATATTGACCGGGGCGGAAAAGAATTCAAGCCCCAGCGCTTCAATCTGGGCCAGATAGCGTTCTCTCACCCATTGCATGACAAAACGGTTAGGCGCTATAAGCTTGAAATGGGTAGTACCGCCCCCCCCATTTTCCAGGCGCAGACCCTTTATCCATGTGTTGAATTGCTGTGCAGGAAGTTCCTGTTCGAAGCGGTTCAGACAGGAGGACCAGAATTCACTCATTGCGATGGGATGGGCTCGGGGCGGAGGGACGGCTGGTTAATTTCGTGAGAATGCAATGTTTTTATTGCCGCCCGTTGGCTTAGGGTGGAGACGCATTCTAGCGGTTTCACAAAAAGTTATCCACAGCCGTGCTAAGTTGTTGTCCTTGACAAATCGCACGTGAAACGCTGTAATCCTCGGTTTTTCTTAATTCAAGGGATATTGCCATGAAACGCACCTACCAGCCTTCGGTTGTGCGCCGTAAGCGCACCCACGGCTTCCTAGTGCGCATGCGCACCCGTGGTGGTCGTGCCGTGATTCGCGCGCGTCGCGCCAAGGGCCGTCATCGTCTCGCCGTCTAGACATTCCGCTTCGTTTCGCTCTGAGCAGCGCCTGCATCGGCCGCAAGAGTTTTCTGCTGTCATGGCAGCCCGGCGCGTGGTGCGCGGCGAGTGCTTTGATTTGCACTATTGCCCGGTCCGCGCGGACAGCCTTGCTCGTCTTGGATTGATCGTACCGAAACGGCTGGCGCGGACTGCGTCGTTGCGCAATGCGATCAAGCGACAGGGACGAGAAGCCTTCCGTTTGATTGTGACTGAAATCCCACCTTGCGATCTCATCCTGAGGCTGACGCGACCGGTCAAAGGCGTGATGGCGAGGGATAATGAGCAGCGAAAAGCTTGGCGCAGGGAAATGGAAACGCTATTGAGACGTCTGTCGGTGTTGCCGCAATGAAATCTTTGGTTGTCTACCCGTTCTTGTTGCTGATTCGCGCCTACCAGTTGGCGATCAGCCCCATGTTGGGTAGTCGCTGTCGTTTTCACCCGAGTTGCTCGGACTACTGCATGGAGGCCTTGAGTCGCCAAGGCTTGTTCAGGGGTTTGTGGCTGGCTTTTCGGCGAATCGGGCGGTGTCATCCTTGGCATCCGGGCGGGTATGATCCCGTTCCCTGATTGTTTTGTGTTTTGTATTTCCGACTTGAATCACTGCCGAGACAGTAATGGATAACCGACGATTGATCCTGCTATTAGTGTTCAGTTTCTCGCTGATCATGCTTTGGGACGCCTGGCAGCGGCAGGGTATGCCCAAGGCGTCGGCACCGGGGATAACGGCTGCTGTGCCAGCTGCCGGTCCGGCCGGCGCAGTGCCAACGCCGACTTTGCCGGTTGCCGGCGGCAACGGGGCTCCCGCCGCCATTCCTGCGAGCGTGGCTGTTGCCGTACCGGGCGCTGCGAGCATAAAGGTCAAGACTGATCTATATGTTGCGGACATTGCTTCGCAGGGCGGGGATATCACGCGCCTTGAATTGGTCAGCTATCCGGATACCGAGAACAAATCAAAGAATTTCATTCTTTTCGACAGCGGTGAAAAGCACATTTACCTCGCCCAGTCGGGGCTGATTGGCGAAGGGTTGCCAAACCACAAGACCGAGTGGAAGCTGGCTGGGGGCGAGCAGGTGCTGAAGGATGGCGAACAGCAGTTAGAGGTTCGACTGGAGGCGAACGCCCGGACTGGCGCCAAGGTGTCCAAGACCTATGTGTTCCATCGCGGCAGCTATCAGATCGACGTTCGTCACGAAGGGGCGGGAGCCGGGGCACATGCCTACTATCAGATCACCAGAGACGGCAAGCCGGCCGAGGGGCAGCAAGGCAGCTCGATGATGATGGGCGTGACGACGTTCACCGGGCCGGCGGTATTTACTGACGCGGAAAAATACCAGAAGGTTGAATTCGCGGATATTCTCAAGAACAAAGCCAAGTTTGCGCAAAAAGCCGATAACGGCTGGGTGGCATTGGTGCAGCATTATTTTGTGAGTGCCTGGCTACCACCGGCGGGAACGGCTCGCGAGTTTTACATGCGCAAAGTCGGAGAGGATCTGTATTCGGCGGGAGTCATTCTGCCGGCGAGTGCTGACGGCAAGAGTTCGGTGTCGCTGTACGCGGGACCGCAGGAGCAGGACAAGCTGGAAAAGGTCGCTCCAGGACTCGATCTGGTGGTTGACTATGGCTGGTTGACGGTAATCGCTGCGCCGCTGTTCTGGGTCCTCGGTGCGATTCACAAACTGGTGGGAAACTGGGGTTGGGCGATCATCGGTCTGACCGTTTTGCTTAAGCTGATGTTTTTTCCGCTTTCAGCCGCAAGCTACAAGTCGATGGCGAAGATGCGGGTGTTGACGCCAAAGCTGGTCAAGCTCAAGGAAGCTTACGGCGATGACAAGCAGCGCCTGAACCAGGAAATGATGGCCCTGTACAAGCGGGAGAAGGTGAATCCGCTGGGCGGTTGTCTGCCGGTCCTGGTGCAGATTCCGGTATTCATTGCACTCTACTGGGTACTGCTGGGTACTGTCGAGATGCGCAACGCGCCCTGGCTGGGCTGGATCACCGATCTTTCGGTCAAGGATCCGTTTTATGTGCTGCCGCTGATCATGGGCGCTACGATGTTTATCCAGACCAGGCTGAATCCGACGCCACCCGATCCGATTCAGGCCAAGGTCATGTTGTTCATGCCGATCATGTTTACCGGCATGTTCCTCTTCTTCCCGGCCGGCCTGGTGCTTTACTGGACGGTGAATAACCTGTTGTCGATTGCCCAGCAGTGGCAGATAACCCGCCTTGTCGAGGCGGGGGAGAAGAAATAGGCCGGACACCGCTCCTGCGGGAGTGGAGGATTCGGCGGGGCGCCTTGTGCCGACTTGATGTTCCCTGCGCCGCCGGGGATGGTATCCCTTGGGGATAGGAGGGGTGGATGGGTCTGCCGAGTACCGGTGTCATCGCCGCCATCGCCACCGCTTCCGGTCGCGGCGGAATAGGGGTGGTGAGGGTCTCGGGTGCGGGTCTGCTGCCCTTGGCCAAGGTATTGACGGGCAAGGTGCCACTGCCTCGTCGCGCCACGCTCAGCACCTTTCTTGGGGCTGACGGCGTCGCCATCGATCAGGGAATCCTGTTGTATTTTCCAGCACCTCATTCCTTTACCGGCGAGGATGTGCTGGAACTTCAAGGTCACGGTGGTCCGGTGGTGTTGCAGATGCTGTTGGGGCGTTGTCTGGAACTGGGCGCTCGCGTGGCCGAGCCGGGCGAATTCTCGCAGCGCGCCTTTCTCAATGACAAGCTCGATCTGGTCCAGGCTGAGGCCGTAGCCGATCTGATTGAGGCCGGCACAGCGGCGGCGGCACGTTCGGCATTGCGCTCTTTGTCAGGCGAGTTTTCGCGCGAGGTGCGTGCCCTGGTGGCGCGTCTTACCGAATTGCGCATGCTGGTGGAAGCGACACTGGATTTTCCCGAAGAGGAAATCGACGTTCTGCGGGATACCGATGCCGCACAGCGCCTGTCTGCGTTCCGCGCTGATCTGGCCGCGCTGCTGGAGCGCGCGCGCGCCGGGTGCATGTTGCGTTCCGGACTGCACGTGGTGCTGGCGGGTCTGCCCAATGTCGGCAAGTCTTCCTTGCTGAATCGCCTGGCCGGCGAGGAGCGCGCGATTGTCACCGAGGTCGCCGGCACAACGCGTGACGCCGTGCGCGAAACGATTCAGGTCGAGGGCATACCGTTGCACATCATCGACACGGCGGGCTTGCGTGAGACGGACAATGTCGTCGAGAAGATCGGCATCGAGCGAGCCTGGCACGAAATAGAGCGGGCCGACGTGGTGTTGCAGTTGGTCGACGCGCGCAGTGGCGAAACGCCTGCCGACCATGCCATCGCCGTACGCCTTCCCGTGACTGTTGAACGCATCGTGGTGGAGAACAAGTGCGATCTGGCGGGGCAGGCTGCGGCGCGCTTTGCCGACGGAGGCCGGGTGCATCTGCGGCTGTCTGCCAAGAGCGGTGCGGGCATCGATTTGCTGCACGATGAACTGCTGCGTGTGGCGGGTTGGCGGGGGCATGGCGAGGATGTGGTGCTGGCTCGCGAGCGGCATCTGGAGGCGCTTGGACTTGCGGCGGAAAAGTCGGCTCTGGCGGCACGGCGACTGGACCAGATAGAACTTTGCGCGGAAGAACTGCGTTTGGCGCAGGAAGCGCTTTCACGCATTACCGGCGAGTTTCGGGCCGACGATTTGCTGGGGGAGATATTTTCCCGGTTTTGCATAGGCAAATAGACAGGGCGAGATGGCTGAATTCGACCTGATCCTGCTTTTGGTGGCCGCCTTGTTCGCCGGATTCGTCGATGCAGTGGCCGGTGGCGGCGGCTTGATCCAGGTGCCTACCTTGTTGATGGCACTGCCCGCCGAGTCACCCGCGACCGTGTTTGGCACCAACAAGGTGTCAAGTATATTTGGCACTGCAAACGCGGCGCTGCGTTATGCTAGACGAATTGCCATGCCCTGGGGTATCGCCTTGCCGGCAGCGGCAGCGGCGTTCCTTTTCTCCTTTGCGGGAGCCATGGTTGTGGCGTGGCTGCCGAGGGCGGTGGTACGTCCGCTGGTTCTCGGCTTATTGGTGCTGGTCATGATATATACCGCGATTCGGCCGGAGTTCGGCGCGGTTTCGGGCTCGCGGCTGGAACCCTCGCTGGAGAGACGATGGGCGCTGTTGGCGGGCGCTTTGCTCGGGTTCTACGACGGCTTCTTCGGGCCGGGTGCAGGCAGTTTCATGATCTTCGCGTTCGTCCGGCTGTTTCGGCTTGATTTCCTGCATGCGTCGAGTGCCGCCAAGGTGGTAAATCTTGCCACCAATGCTGCCGCGCTCGCCTATTTTGTACCAAGCGGCCATGTACTCTGGATCACGGGTTTGGCAATGGCAGTATTCAATATCGCCGGAGCCTTGCTTGGCGCGCGTCTCGCGTTGCGCCACGGCAGTGGCTTCGTGCGATGGGTCTTTCTTGTCGTGGCGTCGGTGCTGATTGCTCGCCTTGCCTATGACACGTTTGTCTGAGAGCCGCCTGTGAGTCATGACCGTTGTTACGTATACTGTATACTTCTGGCGATTCCTGCGTGAGCTTTGCTTCCGGGCTGATTCAATACCGGTCTGCGAAGGGATGAGGCGGACGCCGATGGATGTCCAACAGGCGGCACGATTTCGATAGAGAACGGATCGATGGATCTGCAAATTGCGCTTCTTCTGGGGCAGGACGGCATCACCAACGGCGCCATCTATGCTCTGTTGGCATTGGCATTGGTGCTTGTGTTCGCCGTCACCCGCGTAATATTTATTCCGCAGGGCGAATTTGTCGCTTTCGGCGCTTTGACGCTTGCCAGTTTTCAGGCTGGCAAGACGCCGGGTACACTTTGGTTGCTGATTGGTGCCGGAGTGGTGGTGGCTCTGGTCGATATCACGCAGGCGTTGCGCTCCGGCGCGCTCAGGCGAATTCCCCGCATCGTCGGCTGGAATCTGGTCTACCCGGCTGCGGCGGCAGCGACCGTCTTCCTTTTGAAACCCGGCGAATTTCCCCTGGTCGGGCAAATTGTTCTTGCGCTGGTGTTGGTAGTGCCGCTAGGACCGATGATGTATCGATTGGCCTTCCAGCCGCTGGCAGAGGCCAGTGTATTGGTATTGCTGATTGTTGCGGTGGCCGTACATCTGGCATTGGTCGGGCTGGGGCTGCTGTTTTTCGGTGCGGAAGGTTCCCGGACGCCAAGTTTTTCTGATGCGAGCTTCAACCTCGGACTGGTGACGGTAAGTGGTCAGACGGTATGGGTCGTGAGCGCCAGCTTGCTGTTGATCGTGGTGCTGTTTGTATTTTTTGAGCGCACCATCTACGGCAAGGCTTTGCGCGCCACCGCAATGAATCGAACCGGGGCGCGTCTGATGGGTATTTCTACTGTCATGGCCGGAAAGCTTTCCTTTCTGCTGGCCGCCCTGATTGGTGCCTTTTCGGGAATCCTGATCGCTCCGATCACCACGGTTTATTACGACACGGGCTTCCTCATCGGCCTGAAGGGCTTTGTGGGTGCCATCGTTGGCGGACTCACCAGTTACCCGGTTGCCGCCGCCGGTGCGATCCTGGTTGGCTTGCTGGAGGCTTTCTCCTCCTTCTGGGCTTCCGCCTTCAAGGAAGTGATCGTCTTCACCCTCATCATCCCGGTATTGGTCTGGCGCTCGCTGACCACGCGTCATGTCGAGGAGGATGAGTGATGGCGCGGCGCCTGCTGCTCGCCGGATTCCTTGGTCTGCTGTTGATTTCGCCGTTGGTGGCGTCCGAGTTCCACATTACTCTGCTCAACTACATAGGTCTCTATGCCATCGTTGCTCTTGGCCTGGTTCTGCTTACCGGAGTGGGCGGCCTTACCTCCTTCGGGCAGGCGGCCTTCGTCGGGCTGGGCGCTTACACGACGGCCTATCTATCAACCGCCCAGGGTCTTCCAGGCTGGGCCTCGATGCTCGGGGGTTCGCCCTGGCTGGGACTGTTGGCAGGGCTGCTGGTGACCGGTTTGGTGGCGTATCTGCTTGGTTTGCTGACCCTGCGGCTGTCCGGACACTATTTGCCGCTGGGAACGATTGCCTGGGGCATCAGCCTCTACTTCCTGTTCGGCAATCTCGAGTTTCTCGGCGGTCACACCGGAATGTCAGGCATTCCGGCGCTGTCACTATTCGGTGTCGAACTCAGGGATGGCCGCAAATTTTATTACATGGTATGGGCGACTGTCCTCGGTGCGGTCTGGCTCACCCAGAATCTGCTGAACTCCCGCGAGGGTCGCGCGATTCGCGCGCTCAAGGGTGGGGTCGTGATGGCAGAAGCGATGGGCGTCGATACGGCTCGTTCCAAGGTGGTTATTTTTCTAATTGCCGCCTTGTTCGCTTGCGTTTCAGGCTGGTTGTATGCTCATCTGCAGCGCTTCGTCAATCCGACGCCGTTTGGTTTGCACATCGGTATCGAGTATCTGTTCATGGCCGTGGTGGGTGGAGCGGCACATGTCTGGGGCGCGCTGATCGGGGCTGGGGTCATTACCGTGCTCAAGCAATGGCTGCAGGACTGGCTACCCAAGCTGTTGGGTGCTTCGGGCAATTTCGAAATGATCGTCTTCGGCGTGATGATGATCTTCGTCTTGCAACGTGCTCGCGATGGTCTCTGGCCAATTCTGACGCGCTTCGTGCCACTGAGTGATGCCAAGCGTGAAGTGCCAATAGGGGATGCCCTGCCGAAAAAACCTGTTCCGGAGTCGGGCAAGGTATTACTCGAAGCGAGAAATGTCTTCAAGCGGTTTGGCGGCCTGGTCGCGAACAACAACATGTGCCTGAGCGTCAAGGCGGGTGAGGTAATGGCGCTGATCGGTCCGAACGGGGCTGGCAAGTCGACCATGTTCAATTGCGTGTCGGGCGTTGATTCTGCGAGCGAGGGTGAAGTGCTGTTTCGCGGCGAAGCGGTGACCAATCTCAACTCCCGCCAGATCGCCAGGCTGGGGATGAGCCGCACCTTTCAGCATGTGCGTCTGCTACCGACGATGACGGTGCTGGAGAACGTGGCTATTGGCGGACACTTGCGCGGCAGCCAAGGCGTACTGTCCGCGATGTTGCACCTGGAGCGCGGCGAGGAGGCGCGTCTGCTGGCTGAGGCGGCGCGCCAGGTGGAGCGGGTCGGTTTGAGGGATTCGATGTTCGATCTGGCGGGGAGCCTCGCTCTTGGGCAGCAGCGAACCCTGGAGATCGCGCGTGCCTTGTGTGCCGACCCCTGCCTGCTGCTGCTCGACGAGCCGGCGGCGGGTTTGCGCTACATGGAGAAGCAGGCACTTGCCGAGCTGCTGAGGAAACTGCGCGGTGAGGGCATGGGCATTCTGCTGGTGGAACACGACATGGATTTTGTGATGGGTCTGGCCGATCGCGTGGTGGTCATGGAGTTTGGCGAGAAGATCGCGGAGGGCCTGCCTGATGAGGTGCAGCGCGATCCGGTTGTGCTCGAGGCCTATCTCGGAGGCGTTGATTGATGACGCAAGTCAAGACCGTTCTCGAGGTGGAAGATCTTTGCGTTTCCTACGGCAAGGTCGAAGCGCTGCATCGTGTCAGCGTCAAAGTGGGCGAGGGCCAGATCGTGACGGTGATCGGGCCCAACGGAGCCGGCAAGACCACCATGCTGTGCTCGATCATGGGCTTGCTGCCGCACAGCCGAGGTGCGATCCGCTTTCTCGGAGACGAGCTGGGCCAGGCCGAAGTGGAGCAGATGGTGGCGCTGGGCATCACGCTCGTGCCTGAATCACGCGCCCTGTTTGGCGAAATGAGCGTCGGCGATAACCTGTTGCTCGGCGCATTTATGCGACACCGGGCGGGGCATCGCGATCATGAGCGGAGTATGGAAGACGTGTTCCAGATATTTCCGCGACTCAAGGAGCGACGTGCGCAGCACGCGGGAACCCTGTCTGGCGGCGAGCGCCAGATGCTTGCTTTGGCGCGCGCCCTGATGGCCAAACCCAAGTTGCTGCTGCTGGATGAGCCGAGTCTTGGTTTGGCGCCACTGATCGTGAAAGAGATTTTTCGGGTTATTGCCGATTTGAAAAAGAGGGGCGTGTCGATTCTGCTGGTGGAGCAGAATGCGCGCGCAGCATTGCAGGTGGCGGACTACGCTTATGTTCTCGAAACGGGCGAGGTCGCCTTGGAGGGAGCAAGCGAGCAGTTGATTGATGACCCGAAAGTGGTTGAGTCCTATCTCGGCTTGGGCGGCAGGAAGTAGGGCGTTGATTCACGTGAAACCAGATCCGTTCTGTTTCACGTGAAACAAAGCGCCGGTATTCACTGAAGCAGTGTTATTGAAACGAGAGGCGTATGATTGCGCCTCTTTTTGGGTCTCCCGGCGTGCAATTCCCTGCTTCGTTCGATGTGATTGTGATTGGTGGCGGCCATGCGGGCACCGAGGCGGCGCTGGCGGCCGCGCGCTCCGGTGCGCGAACTCTGCTGTTGACGCACAACATCGAAACCCTGGGTGCCATGTCCTGCAATCCGTCGATCGGCGGAATCGGCAAGGGGCATCTGGTGAAGGAGGTCGATGCGCTCGGCGGCGCAATGGCGGCAGCCACGGATGAGGCGGGAATTCAGTTTCGCATTCTGAATGCCTCGAAGGGGCCTGCGGTACGTGCCACGCGGGCCCAGGCTGATCGCCAACTCTACAAGCAGGCTATCCGCCGGCGCCTCGAAAACCAGCCGAATCTGACGCTGTTCCAGCAGGCCGCCGATGATCTGATCCTGCGCGGTGACCGCGTCGGCGGCGTTGTGACGCAGTTGGGGATTCGCTTCGAGGCTCCTGCGGTGATCCTCACGGCAGGGACTTTTCTGAATGGCCTGGTTCATGTCGGACTGGCGAATTACCGGGCCGGACGTTTTGGCGATCCGTCGGCGATCTCCTTGGCTGAGCGGCTGAAGGAGATGCAGCTTCCGGTAGGCCGGCTCAAGACCGGAACGCCACCCCGCCTCGATGGGCGCAGTGTCGATTATTCGGTGCTGCATGAGCAGCCCGGAGACGACCCGGTACCGGTATTCTCGTTCATGGGTACCCGCGCCCAGCATCCGCGCCAGGTATCCTGCTGGATCACACATACCAACAGGCGCACCCACGACATCATCCGTTCCGGACTGGATCGATCGCCGATGTTTACCGGCGTCATCGAGGGGGTGGGACCGCGCTATTGCCCATCGATAGAGGACAAGATTCATCGGTTCGCCGGCAAGGACAGTCATCAGATATTTCTTGAGCCTGAAGGCCTCGATACCCACGAAATATATCCGCAGGGCGTCTCCACCAGCCTGCCCTACGACATTCAGCTGGCTTTGCTGCGCTCCATCCGCGGACTTGAGCGCGCACACATTACTCGCCCCGGATACGCCATCGAGTACGACTATTTCGATCCGCGCAACCTCAAGGACAGCCTGGAAACCAAGTCGATCGCCGGGCTGTTTTTCGCCGGACAGATCAACGGCACGACGGGTTATGAGGAAGCTGCGGCGCAGGGCTTGCTTGCAGGTCTGAATGCGGCGCGCAGCGCGAAACAGTTGCCGGCGTGGTCGCCGCGCCGCGATCAGGCCTACCTCGGCGTCCTGGTGGACGACTTGATCACGCGCGGCGTGTCCGAGCCCTATCGAATGTTTACCAGCCGCGCCGAATATCGCCTGTCCCTGCGCGAGGACAACGCCGATTTGCGTCTGACCGAAATCGGACGGGTACTTGGGCTGGTGGATGATCGACGCTGGGATGCATTCAACCGCAAGCGTGACGCTGTAGCGGTCGAAGCGGAGCGCCTGAAAGCTACCTGGGTCAATCCGCGTCAATTTTCCGAGGCCGACGCGGCGCGTGTGCTGGGCCAGCCGATGGAACGTGAATACCGGCTGTTCGATTTGCTGCGACGGCCCGAAGTCAGCTATGCCAGTCTGCTGACCTTGCCCGGGGCAGGCGAGGGCGTTGCGACTCCCGAAGTTATCGAACAAGTGGAGATCCAGGCCAAGTATCAGGGCTATATCGAGCGGCAAAAGGACGAGGTCGAAAAGAGTCTTGCCCATGAATCCCTGCCGCTGCCGGGTGACATTGACTATGCGCAGGTGCCGGGTTTGTCCTTCGAGGTGAGGCAGAAGCTCGTCCAGGCGCGGCCGCAGACCCTGGGGCAGGCGTCGCGTCTGCAGGGAGTAACCCCGGCGGCGATTTCCCTGCTGCTGGTGTATCTTAAACGGCGCAAGGCAGCATGAACCTGACGAGCCAGCTAAAGGAAGGTCTCGCTGCCCTGGGGCTTGACCTGTCTGTGGCAGTCCAGGCAAAGCTGCTCGGCTACGTGGCGCTGCTGAAGAAATGGAACCGTACTTATAACCTGACCGCGATCCGCGATGAAAGCGAAATGGTCACCCAGCATCTGCTCGATTCACTCGCCGTCCTGCCGGCTGTGCAAGAGTCGGCGCTGGCGGGACGGCGCTGGGCGGATGTCGGTAGTGGCGCAGGATTACCTGGGATCCCGTTGGCGCTGGCGCGCCCGGATCTCGCCATGACTCTGATCGAGGCGGTGGAAAAAAAGTCCGCCTTCCAGCGGCAGGCCAAGATCGAGCTCGGCCTGGAAAATATTGCAGTTGTCAGCGGACGGGTGGAAGAAGCACCGGGTGGGCTGTTCGATGCTGTCATTTCCCGCGCCTTCGCCGATCTGGCCACCTTCGTCGATCTCGCGGGTCATTTGCTTGCCAGGAATGGCAGGCTCTATGCCATGAAGGGCCTTGCACCCGAGGACGAGTTGAGCCGCCTGCCGACTGGCTGGGCGGTGCTTGATTGCACCAGGCTGAATGTTCCGGGGCTGGACGCGCAGCGCCATTTGATTGTTCTTGAGAGAATCTGACGATGCACATATTTGCAATAGCCAATCAAAAAGGCGGGGTGGCAAAAACCACTACCGCCGTAAATCTGGCGGCCGCGCTGACGGCCAGCGGCCAGCGTACCCTGCTGGTGGACCTTGATCCCCAGGGTAACGCGACCATGGGTTGCGGGATAGACAAGCGCGGTCTCAAATCATCCGTCTATCAGGTATTGCTCAAGCTGGGAACACTCGCTGATGCGCGGGTGATGTCGCCTTCGGGCAAGTTCGACGTTTTGCCGGCGAACCGCGATCTGGCGGGAGCAGAGGTCGAACTGGTGGATCTCGACATGCGTGAGACGCGCCTGAAGGAGGCGCTGGCTGCACACGAAGCGGATTACGATTTCGTGTTGATCGATTGTCCGCCGTCGCTGTCGATGCTGACTTTGAATGGCTTATGCGCGGCGCACGGCGTGATTATTCCTATGCAGTGTGAGTACTACGCGCTGGAAGGATTGTCGGACCTGGTGAACACAATCAAGAAGGTGCATGCCAATCTGAATCGCGACCTCAAGATCATCGGTTTGCTGCGGGTCATGTATGACCCGCGGAATACCCTCTCGACACAGGTTTCGGCACAGCTGGAACAGCATTTCGGGGACAAGGTGTTCAAGACCCTGGTGCCGCGCAACGTACGCCTCGCCGAAGCGCCCAGCTACGGCGTGCCCGGCGTGCTCTTCGACAAGGCGGCCAAAGGCGCGCAGGCCTACATGGCCTTCGCCGTTGAAATGATCGATCGTGTCAATTCCTGGAAGGATGAGTCGTGAATCTACCGAAAACAACGAAACAAAGGGGCCTTGGCCGTGGCCTCGATGCCCTCCTGGCCGCCAACAATACCCCGGAGAGCCAGCGCCAGGAAATGCTTGCGGTCGGCGCTTTGCAGCCGGGGAAATATCAGCCGCGAACGCGCATGGATCCCGGCTCGCTTGAGGAACTGGCGGCTTCGATCAAGGCCCAGGGACTGATCCAGCCGATCTCCGTGCGGCCGGTGAGCACTGGGCACTACGAGATCATCGCTGGTGAGCGGCGCTGGCGTGCAGCACAAATTGCCGGACTGGCAGAAGTGCCAGTGCTGATCCGCGATATTCCTGATGACGCCGCATTGGCGATGTCGCTGATCGAGAATATCCAGCGCGAAGATCTGAATCCGCTCGAAGAAGCGGCGGGCATCCAGCGTTTGATCGACGAATTCAAAATGACCCATCAGCAGGCCGCCGACGCCGTCGGCCGCTCGCGTTCAGCCGCTACCAACCTGCTGCGCCTGCTGCTACTGGCGAAACCGGCGCAGGACATGCTGATGGCCGGCGACATCGAGATGGGCCATGCCAGGGCTCTGTTGCCCCTGTCCAAGAGTGAGCAAGGCCGCGTTGCCGCCCTGGTGGCGGATAAGGGTTTTTCGGTGCGAGAGACCGAGCGCTTGGTGGCGCGGCAACTGAATCCACCGGCCAGCGGCAGCAAAAACAAGCCGGATCGCGACCTTCTGCGTCTTGAAGAAGAACTCTCCGATCGTCTCGGGGCCACGGTCAAGATCAGCGCCAACCGCAAAGGGGGTGGCAGTCTTTCGATACGTTTTGGCAGCCTCGATCAATTGGATGGTCTGCTGGCGAAGCTCGGCTAAGCGCACAAGCGTTTGTCGATGCAAATTGCCATGCCGCGCTGCAGCATAAAGCATTTGACAACCTATCATCAATGGCCTATATTCGCGGGCTTTTGGGCGCGGCCAGGTCTTATAGATGTTTAGGGCTGTGCTTCATCAAAGCGTTGCAACATTGCTCGCCGCCGGGCTGGCATGGATCTGGGCAGGACAGCATGGTGCGGTGTCGGCGGGCTTGGGTGGTGCTGCGATAGTCATTCCGAACCTGCTTTTCGCCTTGAGCCTTTGGGCGGCAGCACGCAGCGGCAGGACGTCGGTAGCAGGATTTTTTGTGGGTGAGTTCATCAAGGTCGCGGCAACGCTGGCGTTGCTCGTGATCGTGGCGGGGGCGTATCGTGATCTGCACTGGCTGGCGCTGCTGGCCGGCATGTTCGTTGCGCTGAAAGCGAATCTGTTTGTGATATTGATTAAGGCCTGAAGCCCATGGCAGCCGAGCACGCACCAAACGCATCGGAATACATTGTTCACCATCTGACCCACCTGAACAGTCTGGGCCACAAACAGACCGCACTGGTCGATTGGACGGTATTCCATCTCGACTCCCTGTTCTGGTCGATTTCACTCGGGCTCTTGGCCGTGCTGATTCTTTCACGCGCTGCCGCAAGAGCCACCTCCGGCGTGCCGGGCCGTTTCCAGGCCGCCGTCGAAATCCTGATTGAAATGGTCGAGTCGCAATCCAAATCGATTGTGCATGGCGATCGCAGCTTCATCGCCCCTTTGGCGCTGACCGTGTTTGTCTGGATTTTCTTCATGAATGCGATGGACTTGTTGCCGGTCGATCTGCTGCCAAATATCTGGGCATGGATGTTCGGGGTCGCCGGTCATGATTCCAGCCACGCTTACATGCGCGTGGTGCCTACCGCCGACCTCAACGCCACACTGGGCATGTCGCTGGGAGTCTTGCTGCTGTGCATCTACTACAGCATCAAGATCAAGGGCCTCGGTGGCTGGATTCATGAATTGTTTACCGCTCCCTTCGGCGCTCACCCGATTCTTTGGCCGATCAACTTTGCGATGCAGATGATTGAGTTCGTCGCCAAGACCGTGTCGCACGGGATGCGGCTGTTCGGCAACATGTATGCCGGCGAACTTATTTTCATGCTGATCGCCCTGATGGGTGCGGCCTGGGCCGGTACCTTTGGCAGCGGCCTGTTGTGGCTGGGCGGTGTTTTTGCCGGAACCATCTGGGCCATCTTTCACATCCTGATCATCACCCTGCAGGCTTTCATCTTCATGATGCTGACGCTGGTGTACATCGGCCAGGCGCACGAAACCCATTAATATTCATTTACCTCAAATCTGTTACTAAAGGAGTCGTCATGCATCAACTCGTTGGTTTTGTTGCTCTCGCCGCCGGTCTCATCATCGGTCTCGGCGCTGCTGGCGCATGTATCGGCATCGGCATCATGGGTAGCCGCTTCCTCGAAGCTTCCGCGCGTCAACCGGAACTGATGAACACGCTGCAAACCAAGATGTTCCTTCTGGTCGGTCTGATTGATGCCGCCTTCATTATCGGTACCGGTATTGCCCTGTGGTATACCACTGCCAATCCGTTTCTCTCCAGCCTCCCCAAGTAATCGTCTCCCCTAACGCTTAAGGAGCGATTACCGTGAATCTGAACGCAACGCTGTTTGCCCAGCTGGTTGTGTTCCTCATTTTGGCGTGGTTCACGATGAAGTTCGTGTGGCCGCCCATCATGAAGGCACTTGATGAGCGCGCGAGCAAGATCGCCGACGGGCTTGCGGCCGCAGACAAGGCCAAAGCCGATCTGGCTCACGCAGAAAAGAAAGCAGGCGACGAATTGCGCAAGGCGCGCGAGTCGGCGGCCGAATTCCGCAGTGGCGCCGAGAGGCAGGTGGCCCAGTTGATCGAAGACGCGCGCGCCGAAGGTGCTCGCATCGTCAATGCGGCTCGCGAAGCTGCCGAGGCCGAGGCGGGTGCCGCTTCGCAGCGTGCCAAGGAAGCCTTGCGCGAACACGTGGCCGTCCTCGCTGTTGCTGGTGCCGAGCGTATCCTGCGCAAGGAAATCAATGCTCAGGCCCACGCAGAGTTGCTGACGCAACTCAAGTTGGAGCTGTAATCCGCCATGGCCGAAAACGTCACCCTTGCGCGTCCCTATGCCGAGGCCGCGTTCCAGCTGGCCAAAGGCGGGAATGCACTGGCGGCCTGGTCCGATGTACTTTCGAGGCTTTCCGCCGTGGCGGCAAATCCGGAAATGGAAGAGTGCATCGGCAATCCGCGCTTGAGCCCTGCAGAGCTGGCACAGCTCTGCCTCGATGTGGCTGCATCGGGTTCGAAGGCGGGCTTGTCGGACGACCAGCAGAACTTCGTCCGGGTGCTGGCAGACAATGATCGTCTTATCGTCCTGCCCGAGATCAATGAACTCTTCAATCAGCTCAAGCATGGGCATGAAGGTGTCAAGGATGCTGAAATCAGCTCGGCCTTTGCCCTTGATGAAGCCACACTGAACGCCCTGGTGGCCGATCTCGAACGCAAATTCGGGTGCAAGATCCAGGCGACCGTCAAGGTCGATGCCGAACTTATCGGCGGCGTGCGCATTGCCGTCGGCGATGAAGTGATTGATGCCTCGGTCCGCAGCAAACTCGCTGCGATGGCCATCGCGCTAAAGAACTAGGAGCAATTCCATGAACCTCAATCCATCCGAAATCAGTGACCTGATCAAGAGCCGGATCCAAAACATGCAGTTGGCCGCCACCGCCCGTAATGAGGGTACGGTGGTTTCGGTGACTGACGGCATCTGCCGCATTCATGGTTTGACCGACGTGATGCAGGGTGAAATGCTGGAGTTCCCCGGCAATACCTACGGCCTCGCCTTGAACCTGGAGCGCGACTCCGTCGGTGCCGTGGTCCTCGGCGACTACGAGCATATTACCGAAGGCGATACCGTCAAATGTACCGGCCGCATTCTCGAGGTGCCGGTTGGCCCCGAACTGCTCGGCCGCGTGGTCAATGCCCTGGGCGAACCGATCGACGGCAAGGGCCCGATCAACGCCAAGCTCAGCGACAAGATCGAAAAAGTCGCTCCCGGCGTGATCTGGCGCAAGTCGGTGTCGCAGCCGGTGCAAACCGGACTCAAGGCCATCGACTCGATGGTGCCGATTGGTCGCGGTCAGCGCGAGCTGATCATTGGCGATCGTCAGACCGGCAAGACGGCGGTGGCGGTTGATGCCATCATCAACCAGAAGGGGCAGAACATGTTCTGCATCTACGTCGCGATCGGCCAGAAGGCTTCGACTGTCGCCAACGTAGTGCGCAAACTGACCGAACACGGCGCGATGGAATACACCATCGTGGTTGCGGCGACCGCCTCAGATTCGGCTGCGACGCAATTCATCGCACCGTATACCGGCTGTTCGATGGGCGAGTATTTCCGCGACCGCGGCATGGACGCGCTGATCATTTATGACGACCTGACCAAGCAGGCCTGGGCCTATCGCCAGATCTCCCTGTTGCTGCGTCGTCCGCCCGGCCGCGAAGCCTACCCCGGCGACGTGTTCTATCTGCACTCGCGCCTGCTTGAGCGTGCCGCGCGGGTGTCGGAAGCGTGGGTTGAGAAACTGACCAACGGTGAAGTCAAGGGCAAGACCGGTTCCCTTACTGCATTGCCGGTGATTGAAACCCAGGCCGGCGACGTCTCTGCTTTCGTGCCGACCAACGTGATTTCGATCACCGACGGCCAGATCTTCCTCGAAACCGACCTGTTCAACGCCGGTATCCGTCCCGCCATGAACGCCGGCGTCTCGGTGTCCCGCGTCGGTGGTGCGGCTCAGACCAAAGTCATCAAGAAGCTAGGCGGCGGCGTCCGCCTCGCGCTAGCCCAGTATCGCGAACTGGCGGCATTTGCGCAGTTTGCCTCCGACCTCGACGAAGCTACCCGCAAGCAGCTCGAGCGTGGTCGTCGCGTGACCGAGCTGATGAAGCAATTGCAATACGCGCCCCTGACTGTCGCCGAAATGGCCGTCACGCTCTACGCTTCCAACGAAGGCTTCATGGACGACATTGATGTCTCCCGCATCCTTCCGTTCGAAACGGACCTGCATCAGTATATGCATCACAAGTACGCAGACCTGATGAGCAAGATCGAGACTACCAAGGAACTGGACAAGGATGCCGAAGCCCAACTCAAGGCTGCGGTTACCGAGTTCAAGAAGTCCTGGTCCTGATCGCAAACCGCTGACGAACTGTTAACGAGGCGATCATGGCAGGCAGTCAAGAGATCCGCAGCAAGATCAAGAGCGTCCAGAACACGCGCAAGATCACCAAGGCCATGGAGATGGTGGCCGCGTCCAAGATGCGCAAGGCGCAGGAGCGGATGCGCGCCGCTCGTCCCTATAGCGAAAAGATTCGCCGTCTGGCGGCGAACCTTTCGCAAGCCAATGTGACCGAGTACCGCCATGCCTTCCTTGGTCGATCCAAGGTGGCGGTAGTTGCACGTGTCGGCTTAATCGTGGTGACGACCGACAAGGGCCTCTGCGGCGGCCTGAACACCAATATCCTGCGGCAGGCGCTGAATACCATGCGCAAGTGGGAATCGGATGGCGTCACGGACATTCGCGTAACGTGCATTGGCAACAAGGGTCTGGGTTTCATGCAGCGCATGGGTGCCAACGTAATTTCGCAAGTCACCCATCTGGGCGACACGCCGCATCTGGAAAAGTTGATCGGACCGATGAAGGTCATGATCGACGCCTTCCAGGCCGGCGAGCTCGATGCGGTGCATATTGCCTATACCCGCTTCGTCAATACCATGAAGCAGGAGCCGGTGATCGAGCCGCTGCTGCCGCTGTCGGGCGAGCGCATGGGCACCCCGGATCGCAGCTGGGATTATCTTTACGAACCCGATGCGCAGACTGTCATCGACGAGCTGCTGGTGCGCTACGTCGAGGCCCTGATTTATCAGGGAGTAGCCGAAAACATGGCCTCCGAACAGTCGGCGCGGATGGTGGCGATGAAAGCGGCGACGGACAACGCGGGCAATGTGATCAAGGAACTGCAGCTGGTGTACAACAAGGCGCGTCAGGCGGCGATTACCAAGGAGATTTCCGAGATCGTCGGCGGTGCCGCCGCGATTGCCGGTTGATCAGCAACATGTTGATGGAATTTGTCGGAATTACATTAAGGAAACATCCATGAGCAACGGAAACATCGTCCAGTGCATCGGCGCCGTGGTGGACATCAAGTTCCCCCGCGAAGCCATGCCCAAGGTATATGAAGCGCTGACCCTCGACGAAGCCGATTCGGGCAACGCCGAAGCCGGTCTGACTTTTGAAGTCCAGCAGCAGCTCGGCGACGGCATCGTGCGCACCATTGCACTCGGCTCCTCCGACGGCCTGCGGCGCGGCATGTCGGTGAAGCCGACGGGCGCTGCCGTTTCGGTGCCGGTGGGATCCGGTACGCTGGGCCGCATCATGGATGTGCTGGGCCGTCCGATCGACGAGGCCGGCCCGATATCCTACGAGGAAGTGCGCCCGATCCATGCCAAAGCGCCCAAGTTCGACGAGCTGTCGCCCTCCACGGAACTGCTGCCGACCGGCATCAAGGTTATCGACCTGATGTGTCCCTTCGCCAAGGGCGGCAAAGTCGGCCTGTTCGGCGGCGCCGGTGTCGGCAAGACCGTGAACATGATGGAACTCATCAACAACATCGCCAAGTCCTACGGCGGCTACTCGGTGTTCGCCGGCGTCGGCGAACGTACCCGCGAGGGCAACGACTTCTACCACGAGATGGAGGAGTCGAAGGTTCTGGACAAGGTGGCGATGGTGTTCGGCCAGATGAACGAGCCTCCCGGCAACCGTCTGCGCGTGGCGCTGACCGGTCTCACTATGGCCGAGAAGTTCCGCGACGAAGGCAAGGACATCCTGTTGTTCATCGACAATATTTACCGCTACACGCTGGCCGGTTGCGAAGTCTCTGCACTGCTGGGCCGCATGCCTTCCGCTGTAGGCTATCAGCCGACGCTGGCTGACGAAATGGGCCGTCTGCAGGAACGCATCACCTCGACCAAGGTCGGTTCGATCGCCTCGATCCAGGCCGTGTATGTGCCGGCCGATGACTTGACCGACTCGTCGCCGGCAACGACCTTCCTCCACCTCGACGCCACGGTTGTGCTGTCGCGCGACATCGCCTCGCTGGGTATTTACCCGGCCGTCGATCCGCTCGACTCCACCTCGCGCCAGTTGGATCCCCTCGTCGTTGGCGAAGAGCACTACAGCGTCGCCCGCCGCGTGCAGTCGAACCTGCAGCGCTACAAGGAATTGCGCGACATCATCGCGATTCTGGGCATGGACGAGCTGGCACCGGAAGACAAGCTGGCCGTGACGCGTGCGCGCAAGATCCAGCGCTTCCTCTCGCAGCCGTTCAACGTCGCCGAAGTGTTTACCGGCACGCCGGGCAAGATCGTGCCGCTGGCCGACACCATCAAGGGCTTCAAGATGATTGTCGACGGCGAATGCGACGGCATTCCCGAGCAGGCGTTCTACATGGTCGGCGCGATCGAGGAAGTATTCGAGAAGGCCAAGACGCTGCAGTAATCTCTACCCGCGATCACAATAGAGGTAAATAATGGCCATGACTATTCATGTGGACGTCGTTAGTGCCGAGGAGTCGATCTTCTCCGGTCTGGCGGAATTCGTCGTCCTGCCGGGCGAGGCAGGCGAACTGGGCATTCTGCCCGGCCATATGCCGCTGATGACCCGCATCAAGCCAGGTGCGGTTCGCATCAAGTTGCCCGGCGACAAGGAAGAGTTGATTTTTGTTGCCGGCGGATTGCTTGAAGTGCAACCGGGTCTGGTCACCGTATTGGCCGATACCGCGATTCGCGGCGCCGATCTTGATCACGCAAAGGCGATGGAAGCGAAAAAAATGGCCGAGGAAGCAATGGTCAATCGCGGCTCCCAAATGGATTATGCCCGTGCCCAGGCCGAACTCGCCGAAGCCATCGCCCAACTGGCCGCCATTGATCGTTTGCGCAAACAGCGCCACTAAACCGAGCCTACCGGCAATGCAATACAAGGGCAGCTTCGGCTGCCCTTTTTGTTCGAAACAAGAGTCGGCGCCGGCGGTACGGCGATCAGATTCTTGCGGCGCCCGGCTGCCCGGCTTGCAATTGGTTTAGTCCTAAATTAGACTGTACGGTCCAGTCTACTCCTGACCCCATGGATCCGCTTTCCGAACCCGAAATCAGCGACTGTCGCGTCCGTCTCATTCAGGCGGCGGCGGAAGTCTTTGTCGAGCAGGGTTACCGGGCCAGCGTAGAGCGCGTCGCGGCACGCGCGGGAGTCGCCCGGCAAACTCTCTACAACCATTTTCCGTGCAAGGCGGATTTGTTCGGCGAGGTCGTCCGCCAGGCCACCGCCGCACTGTTGATAACACTGCACGCCAACCAGCTAACTTTACGTGAGCGCTTGCTCCGCTTTGGCGCGATGTATAGAGAAAAGGTCTTGAGTGCCGAGGGCCTGGGATTCTTCCGTACTCTGGCGGCCGAAACGGTGCGCTTCCCCGAACTTGCGGCGAGTTTTTACCGCACCGGTCCGGCTCAGACCGCCGCACGCCTGTCCGCGGTGCTCGGGGAAGCCATGAAGCGGGGCGAGATGCGTTGCGATTCTCCCGAGTTTGCCGCCAACATGCTGCTGTCAATGCTTGTCGGTGCCGACCGCAGCCATTACCTGTTTTCCGGCGATCCGCCACCCGCACCCGACCCCGAGCATGTAGCGCAGATCATCGATTGTTATCTGCGCGCCTTTGCTCCCATTGCAATAGAAGCGCCCGCATCTTCCTCTCTCACTCCCGCCTCCCAACGGAGCATTCCATGAATAAGACACTTCCCTTGCTGTTGCTTGTACTTCTGGCCGCCTGCGGCGAAAGTGACAAAAAAGGTCCGGCAGCTGCGGGGCCGGGAGCCGGCATGCCGGCTCCCGAGGTGGATGTAATCACCATCGCTACCGGCAGCGCGACCATCACTCAGGATTTGCCCGGCCGGCTGCAGGCAGTGCGCTCCGCACAAGTGAGGGCTCGCGTCGAGGGCGTCGTCGAGAAGCGCCTGTTCGCCGAAGGTACCGATATCGCCGCCGGCACGCCCTTGTTCCGCATCGATGCCCGCACCTACCAGGCGCAGGCCGCATCGGCTGCGGCGGACCTTGCCGCGGCAAAGGCAGTATTCGGCCGCTACAAACCCCTGCTCGACATCAAGGCCGTCAGCCAGCAGGAGTTCGACGCCGCCGAGGCACGTGTCAAGCAGGCCGAGGCGACATCGGCGAAGGCGCAGCTGGACCTGGAAAACGCCGTGCCGCCAGCGCCGATTTCCGGACGCATCGGGCGCGCGCTGGTCACCGAAGGCGCGCTGGTCGGCAGGGGTGAGGCGACCCATCTGGTCACCATCGAGCAGCTCGACCCGATCCGCGTCGAGTTTTCGCAGTCCTATTCCGATCTGCTGCGCCTGCAGCAGGCGGTCAGGAGTGGCAAGCAAAAGAAGGCTGATTCGGCGAAAGTCGAGCTGGTGCTCGAAGACGGCTCGCTCTATCCGGAAAAAGGTCGGCTCCAGTTCGCCGACCTGGCGGTCGATCCGAACAGCGGCGCGGTGATCCTGCGCGCCGAGTTTCCCAATCCGCGGCGTGACCTCCTGCCCGGCACCTTCGTGCGTATACGCTTCCCGCAGGCCCAGCTCGACGCCGCCATCCGCGTGCCCCAACGTGCGGTGCAGGGCGGCGCCCAGGGCCAGTTCGTGATGACCGTCGACGCCGAGGGCAAGGTGGTGCCGCGGCCGATCAAGACCAGCACCATGTCCGGCGGCGACTTCATTGTCGATTCCGGCCTGACGGGCGGCGAAAAAGTGATCGTCAATGGCCTGCAGAAAGCCAGGCCGGGCGCGGTTGTCAAACCGCTGCCCTGGACTCCGGGCGCGCCGCTGATGGCGGCACCCGCCGCCGCGGGCAAACCCGCCGTGGCAGCGCCAGGCGCAGCGCCGGCCGCCGGCGCCAAGCCCGATGCCGAAAAGAAGTAAGCCATGATCCCAAGATTCTTTATCGACCGGCCGATTTTTGCCTGGGTTCTCGCCATCATCATCGTTCTTGGCGGCAGCCTCGCCCTGCGCCAGTTGCCGGTGGCGAGTTACCCGGCCGTGGCGCCGCCCGCCCTGGCCATCAGCGTCACCTACCCCGGCGCCTCGGCCAAGGTGCTGGAGGAAACTGCGGTCGCCCTGATCGAACAGGAACTCAACGGCATCGAGAACCTGCTCTACATGGATTCCGCCTCCGAGCAGAACGTCGGCACCATTACGCTGACTTTCCAGGCCGGTACCAATCTCGATCTGGCCTCGGTGGAAACGCAGAACCGCATCAAGCGCGCCGAGCCGCGCCTGCCGGAAGAGGTGCGCCGCCTCGGTATTCCCGTGGTGAAGTCGGCGCGCAACTACCTGATGTTCATTTCCCTGTTCTCGCCGGACAAGTCGCAGGACAACGTC
This sequence comes from Sulfuritalea sp., assembly GCA_030651305.1. Classification (GTDB taxonomy): domain Bacteria; phylum Pseudomonadota; class Gammaproteobacteria; order Burkholderiales; family Rhodocyclaceae; genus Sulfuritalea. The sequence goes on from JAUSCI010000019.1 coordinate 25,995, forward strand.
GCGCTCGGCAGCTATGCCGCAGCCAACGTGCTGGAAAACATTCGCCGCACGCCGGGCGTCGGCGAGGCGATCCTGTTCGGCACCGAGTACTCGATGCGTCTGTGGCTTAAGCCCGAGCGCCTGCAAGCCTTCGGCTTGACCCCGGCCGACGTGGCGAAAGCGGTGCGCGCACAGAACGCGCAGATCGCCACCGGCGAGCTCGGCCAGGTTCCCGCCGCACCCGGCCAGGAATATGCCGCGACGATCATCACCCAGGGCCGCTTGTCCACCCCCGCCGAATTCGGCAATGTGATTATCCGCAGCGACGGGCGCGGCGCCACGGTTCGCGTCAAGGATGTCGCCCGCGTCGAGCTCGGCGCGCAGGACTACAACATCGCCGCCCGCGTCGATGGCCAGCCCACGGCCGCGATTGCCGTGCGCATGGCGCCGGGCGCCAACGCGCTCAACACCGCCAAGGCGGTGAACGCCAAAATGACCGAGTTGGCCAAATATTTCCCGCCCAGCATTTCCTGGATGGTGCCCTACGACACCTCGACCTTCGTCGACATCTCGATCCGCGAAGTAGTCAAGACGCTGATCGAGGCCATGATCCTGGTGGTGCTGGTGATGTACCTGTTCCTCGAAAACGTGCGCGCCACCTTCATCCCCGCCGTAGTCGTGCCGGTCTCGCTGTTCGGCGCCATGATCGGCCTGTATGTGCTCGGCTATTCGATCAATGTGCTGACCTTGTTCGCCATGGTGCTGGCAATCGCCATTGTCGTAGACGATGCCATTGTCGTGATCGAGAACGTCGAGCGCATCATGAGCGAAGAGGGCCTCAGCCCACGCGATGCGACGCGCAAGGCCATGGGCCAGATCATCAATGCCATCATCGCCATCACCGTAGTGCTGACGGCGGTGTTCGTGCCGCTGCTGTTCTTCGGCGGCTCGGTCGGCGCGATCTACCGCCAGTTCGCCGTGACGCTGATCCTGACCATGGCCTTTTCGGCCTCGATGGCGCTGACGTTGACGCCGGCGCTGTGCGCGACGCTGCTCAAGCATGAAGTCGGCAAGGATGATGTGTTGCCCTCGACCGGCTTCTTCGGCTGGTTCAACCGTTTTTTTGCGGCCACCGTGCGGCGCTACATCGGCGCCACGCGCAGCATCCTGGGCAGGCCCGGACGCTGGCTGATCGTCTATGCGACGATCCTCGCCGCCACCGGCTGGTTTTTCACCAAGCTGCCGGGCAGCTTCCTGCCCAGCGAAGACCAGGGCTACTTCCTCAGCATCGTCCAGCTTCCCGCCGGCGCGACGCGCGAGCGCAGCCTCGAAGTACTCCAGACCGTCGAGAAGCACTACCTGGCGCAGAAGGAAGTCGCCCATGTCATCGGCGTACTTGGCTTCTCCTTCTTCGGCCGCGGCCAGAACGCGGCGATCACCTTCGTCCGGCTCAAGAGCTGGGACGAGCGGCCGCACAAGGACAACAGCGCCGAGTCGGTGGTGCAACGCGCCAACATGGCCTTCTTCCGCATCAAGCAGGCGATGATCTTCGCCATCAACGTGCCGCCGATTCCCGAACTGGCGGCCGTTGGCGGTTTCGACTTCCGCCTGCAGGATCGTGGCGGTCTGGGCCGCGACAAACTGCTCGAAGCGCGCAACATGGCGCTCGGCCTGGCCGGGCAGAATCCGGCGTTGGCGGGGGTCCGACCGGAAGGGCAGGAGGCCGCCCCGCAGGTCTTCCTCAGCGTGGATCGCGTCAAGGCGCGCGCGCTGGGCATCGACCTCGGCGAGCTCAACGACACCTTGCAGGCCACGCTGGGCACCGCCTACATCAACGACTTCGTGCGCGAAGGCCGCATCCTGCGCGTGCAGATGCAGGCCGAAGCCGACACCCGGCGCACGCCCGAGGATCTGCTGCGGCTGCCGGTCAAGAACGCGCGCGGCGACATGATTCCGCTCGCGGAAATCGCCACGGCGCAATGGATCGTCGGCAGCCCCAAGCTCGACCGCTACAACGGTTTGCCCTCGATGAAGATTGCCGGCAATCCGGCACCCGGCCGCTCGACCGGCGAGGCCTTGCTGGCGATGGAGGATGTTGCCGCCAAGCTGCCGGCCGGCGTCGGCTTCGAATGGTCGGGAACTTCCTACGAGGAGCGGCTCTCCGGCACCCAGGCGCCCTTCCTATTTGCCGTGTCGCTGGTGGTGGTCTTCCTCTGCCTTGCCGCGCTGTACGAGAGCTGGTCGATTCCCTTCGCGGTGATGCTGGTGGTGCCGCTGGGCATCTTCGGTGCGGTGCTCGCCGTTCATCTGCGCGGCCTGCCCAACGACGTCTACTTCAAGGTCGGCCTGATCGCCATCATCGGCCTTTCGGCGAAGAACGCGATCCTGATCATCGAGTTCGCCCGCGAGTTGCAGGAGCAGGGCAAGGATCTGATCGAGGCCACGCTGGAAGCCTGCCGCTTGCGCTTCCGCCCGATCCTGATGACCTCGATCGCCTTCATGTTCGGCGTGCTGCCGCTGGCGGTGTCCACCGGCGCCGGCGCCAACAGCCGCATCGCCATCGGCACTGGCGTGATCGGCGGCATGTTTACCGCCACCGTGTTGGCAGTCTTCCTGGTCCCGGTATTTTTCGTCGTGGTGCGCCGCTTCTTCCCCGGGCATGCGCGCCACCACGAGGAGAAGCATGATGCGTAAATATCTTTTCTGCGCCATCACTCTTGTCATGGCGGGGTGCTCATTTACGCCCGACTATCAACGCCCGGTTGCGCCGGTACCCGCCGCCTGGCCCGCAGACATGAATCCAGGAGTCGGCGCCGGCGCTACGGCGGCATCTCTTGACTGGCGCAGTGTATTTACCGACCCGCAACTACAGGCGCTGATTGCCGCCGCACTGGAACAAAACCGCGACCTGCGGCTTGCCGTCGCGCGCGTCGATGAGGCACGTGCACTGGCGGGCATTGCCCGCGCCGACCGGTTTCCGACTGTGGATCTTGCGGCGCAGCGCGCAGCCTCCCTCACACCCGCCAACCTGTCTCCCGCGGGCCGCCAGTTGAACAGCCAGCGCTACGACGTAAATCTGGCAGTGGCTTCATTCGAGCTCGACTTTTGGGGCAGGGTCAAGAACCTCGACGATGCCGGGCGCGCCAATTTTCTGGCCAGCGACTATGCGCGCCAGGCTTTCCGGCTGTCGCTGATCGCCGATGTAACCAACGCGTATCTCAGCCTGCTGGAACTGCGCGAGCGTCTCGAACTGGCGCACGCCACCACGAAAAGTCGCGACGAAACCCGCAGCCTGATCGCCCGCCGTCGTGACGTCGGACTGGCCGGCGATCTCGACTATCTGCAGGCCGATGGCGCCTTCCAGAATTCACGAGCCGAAACTGCCAGTCTGGCGCGCAGTCACGCAGCCGCAGAAAATGCATTGCGCCTGCTGGTCGGCACCGCACCAACAGTTGCCAATGGCCGCAAACTGGCGCAACAGGGCCTGATCGCAGACTTGGCAGTCGGTCTGCCGGCCGAAGTCCTGCTGGCTCGCCCGGATGTTCTGGCCGCCGAGCAGAAGCTGATCGCGGCCAATGCCAACATCGGTGCGGCACGTGCCGCTTTCCTGCCGAAGATCGTGCTAACCGCCGCTGCGGGCACCGCAAGTAGCGGCCTGGCCGGTTTGTTCGGTGGCGGCAGCGGTGCCTGGAGCTTCCTGCCCGTATTGCGCCTGCCACTGTTCGATGCGGGGCGCGCGAGTGGTAATGTCGATCTGGCAGAAGCGCGCAAGAATATCGCTGTGGCCGAGTACGAAAAGACAATCCAGCAGGCCTTCCGCGAGATCGCTGACCTGCTGGCTGGCCGTAGCCAGTTGGCTGAGCAATTGCAGGCGCAGGAAGACAATGTCACGGCCCAGAGCCGGCGTCTCGTGCTTGTCGAAGCTCGTTACAAGGCGGGCGTTTCCAGCCACCTCGAGTTGCTCGACGCCCAGCGCGAACACTTTGCCGCACAACAGTCGGCGCTGGCAGTACGGCGGCAATTGCTATCCACCACAGCAAGCTTCTACAAGGCCCTGGGTGGCGGCACGGTGGAACAGATAAACTGAGTTGGCCGCGGGGAATTTTTCATTGCCGGAACGAGACCACTGAATTTCAGGCGGCAAGCAGTGCCTTCAACCAAGTCGTTGCACTCGCTTCTCAAGACGCGCCACATCGTCACGCAGCCGGTCGATATCGCCTGACAGTCCGGCGATATCCTCCTGGCGCGCAATCAGGGGCTGCTCTTCGGTAAAGTATTCGGCGAGATTTTCCGCGAAGTTTTGCGCCGCCTGCTGCTGCCAGACGGCGAACTCGCGCGTGCCGGCAACGATGCGGTGAGCCGCTATGTCGCCGACGACCCTGGACAAGTCTTCCTCGGCGTCCCAGCGCAGATTGCGAATGACAAAACCCAGGGCCTCGGCAAATTCGGCAGAGCCCTCGATACGCGCCGAACGCATCACGGCATCCTTGCCTTGCAGGGCGAGCAAGGGCGTTGCCGCCGGCAGGGAAATGCTCACTTCGAGTTCAGCTTCGATTGCGGGTGCAGCAACGCATCCATCTTCGCCAATCAAAAAAGCCGCCTCGAAAGGCGGCAGCTTGATCCGGGCGGAATGCCCGGCGAACGGAGCGAGCTTTTCGCGCGCCCAAGCGGCCTGCCCGAGCAGGTGGTTGATCGCGGCCAGCAGCGGCGCGGGCAGGGCGTGCATTGGTTATCAGACCTGCTGAATACCGGCCACGTTCCAGCCGCGACTGCCGTCGGTGGGCTTGACCAGATGCCAGGTTTCGGCGAAGGCTTCCGGCGCGGCGTTGGCCTCTTCGCGCAACTGGCCCGAGAAATGCACGCTGGCGATGTGGCGGTTGTCTTCGGTGACGACTTCGAGCAGTTCGGCGTTCAAAGCCATGACGTCGGTTTCCTGGGACTTGTTGCCGCGCTCCTGATACTGCATCTTGATCTCGGCGAACATCTCGGGCGAAGTGAACTCGCGGATGTCGTCCATGTCGCCTCGGTCATTGGCCGCCTGCAGGCGGACGAAGCTGAGCTTGGCCTGGCGCAGGAAGCCTTCGACGTCGAAATCGGCGGGAATATTGCGGGCAGCGGTGCCAGCCGCCGTACCACCAGCGCCAGCGTTGTGCGTCCCTCCCGGAACTCCTGTGACCTCGAATTGGGCCGCTGCCGGACTGAAGTTTGTCGGCTCCATCTTCCCGGGTCGGGACCCTGCGTATTGCAGGCCAGCTTCGGCTGTACGCTTGCTCATCAGCCAGCGCACGACAAAGAACGCGGCTCCCGCCAGCGCCAGGATCAGCAGCATGTTGGCCATGCCCTCGCCCAGGCCGAAGTGGGAAAGCAATGCCGCGATGCCCAGACCGGCGGCGAGTCCGGCCAAAGGTCCGAGGAAGCGGCTCATGCCGGCCGGTTTTGCGGCCGCAGCCGGGGTTCCGGCTGCCGCCGCGGCCGGAGCAGCGGCAGGCTTGCCGACCTGCGTCGGGGCCGGTGCGGGGGTTGCCTGGCGCTTCATGCCGATCGACCTGCCGCCACCAAAACGCGCAGCTTCGGCTTCCGGCACCATCAGGCTGAGTCCAACCACGACCGCAAAGGTCGCAATCACTAATCGCTTCATTGATTCTTCTCCTCGTTAGAACTTGTAACCACGATGCAGCGCGACGACGCCGGCTGTCATATTGAATACTTCGACCCGTTCCAGGCCGGCTTGTTCCATCAGGGCCTTGAGCGCGGCCTGATCCGGATGCATGCGAATCGATTCGGCGAGATAACGATAGGACTCGGCATCGCCGGCGATTTTTTGCCCCAGCCACGGCAGCAGCTTGAACGAGTAGGCATCGTAGACCTTTTCCAGGGGTTTCCACACTTTCGAAAATTCGAGCACCAGCAGTCGGCCCCCGGGGCGCAGCACGCGCCGCATTTCGGTCAGCGCCTTGTCCTTGTGCGTCATGTTGCGCAGGCCGAAGGCTACCGTGACGATGTCGAAGTGATTGTCCGGGAAGGGCAGCTTTTCCGCGTCACACTGCGCCACCGGCGCCAGCACGCCTTCGTCGAGCAGACGATCACGCCCTACGCCCAGCATGGCATTGTTGATGTCGGTGAGCCAGACTTCGCCGCCGGTTTTGTCGTGTGCGCCAACGCGCCGGGCGAAGGCCGCGGCAAGATCGGCAGTACCGCCGGCGACATCGAGCACGCGTTCCCCCGGTCGCGGGGCGGCAAGCTCGATGGTGAACTTCTTCCATAGCCGATGCAGCCCCAGCGACATGAGGTCGTTCATCACGTCGTACTTCTGCGCGACGGACGAAAAAACGCCCGCTACGCGCTGCGCTTTTTCGTTTTCGTCGACAGATTCAAAGCCGAAATGGGTTTGGGTCATTGCCGGTGAGTGCCTAATGGCTTCCGCAGCTACCTGATTTCGGCGGCAGCGTGGTCGAGTCTATATCGCGGCTGCCACCCGATTTTTCAAGTCGTTCGAGGTATTCGGCCCACAGCGTCTCATGGTTGGAGCCGATGTGGTACAGCCAGTCCCACGAATAAATTCCCGTGTTATGGCCGTCGGAGAAGGTCGGCTGCACGGCGTAGTTGCCTACCGCTTCAAGGGCGGTGATCTCGACATTGCGCTTGCCGGTCTGCAGCGTTTCCTGTCCCGGCCCGTGGCCGCGCACTTCGGCGGATGGGCTGCAGACGCGCAGGAATTCGGCGGGCAACTGGTAATGGCCGCCGTCATCGAACATGAGTTCGAGCATGCGGGATTTCTTGTGCAGGGTGATCTCGGTGGGGATCGGTGTCTTGCGGTCGAGACCGGACATGGCGGCATCTCCTTTATGGGGCCGGCTATGATAGCGCAGGCGGCCCGCCGGATATATGTCGCTGCACGCTCATTCAGCGCAACAAACGAAACCCTGTTATCCGGCGAAGCGCCGCACCGAGCTTGAAAACGCAGTGCCTGACATCCCCGCGCCGCGTTCAGTCGTAAAAATTGCAGCGCTCGAACTCGAGTCCACGATCGAGGACACGGAACAGCTTCAGTACCTGCAACTTCTGATCGACCATGACTTCAATGCTGCGATTGATGTGAAATGTGCCGCCGGGAACGATGACGCTGGCAGGTTCCTTGAGGGCCGCAAATTCGGGCAACAGGAAACCCTGGCGCCAGGCGCCGCGTTCTGCGCCAGAGTCCACCGTACGAATCGCCACGGGGCGAGGCTCCCCCGGAAACAACTGGATGCCCGCGGCAAGTGAGTCGTTTCCTTCGCGCAGCGCCCAGCGCACGTTACCCAAAGTGAAACCCTGACCGTCCTTGGTACTTACCGCAATCAACAGGCCGGCGCCAATACGCACGCCTTCCTTGAGCGGCCTCCTGATGCGCAGTCCGGTGGCTGATTCGTCGAGCAGGCGCCAGTCATCCATGACCTGCCAGTTTTCGATATGCGAATTGTCCTGATCGTCGGCACTTTCCGCGCGATGGCTGCGGTCGCCAAAAGTCTCGAATTCCTCGCGTTCGCGGCGCAGCGCTGAATCGTTGCGGGAAGGTGCGCGGAACAGTTGGCGACCCGAGAGGTGGTAATGCACTGCTTCGAAGCCGGCAATGAAACTGCATCCGGCACTTGCCGCGTGCCGCTCGTGCCGGCGCGGCGCTCCGCCCTTGCACCAGCGTTGCAGCACCCGTTGCAGCACCTGGCCTGCCGCCGGCTGCGTGACGTCGTCGCCGAGTTGCAGGTCGCCCGGCGCGCGGCCTTGTTCCAGCATGGCAATGCGGCCGGCCACGCTATTTCTGAGTGCCGTGGTTTCCAGCCAGCGGCCGCTTTGTATTGCCTGCGGCGAATAGTTCGCCGGCTGGTCCGATTCGAGGTCAATCCACAAAGGCACGGCGCGGTTGCTGATATCCTGCGGCGGCATTTTCAGCAATGCCAGTTTGGAGCCCCAGCGACGCGACCAGCGCGCCACCCAGGCCAGATGGCGCGCCGGAAGCTCATACGGCTTGGCAGCGCTCAACAGGTGGCATTCCGCGTAAGCCGCGAGCGCACTGGTAGGCGTCTTGCCGTGACGCACCCGATCATCCACGGCGCGCGATGCCACGCCCAGTGTTTCCGCGGCGAAAAAAATCTGGTGCAGCTTTTTCCAGTAGATGGCTTCTGGCAACAGTTCGCCGCGACAGAGATCGACCTGCCAGTCGGCGAATACCGACAGAGTGCGCTGGGCCAGCACGGCGGCCTTGGCTGCCAGCTCGGCGTCGCCGGCAACCAGGGTGCGCTTTGACTGCAAAATGGGAAGTGAGGGAATGTTGGCATCTCCCGAGAGCAAGGCAACAAAACAGCGGAGGTAGCCCAGAGCCAGCATGTTCCAGACATTCAGCGTGCTCTCCAGCGCGGCCTGCTCGTGGGGTGCGAGGGGCAGGGGCTTGCCGGCGAACTTCTTTGCCGCGTCGTCCTGCACTCTGGAGACGGGGGCGCGCAGTACCTCAAGGACCGCAAAGCGTTCGTTCGGCGCCAGGGCAAACCGATGCAGCAAACTCAATTGGCGCAGGAACATCGATTGCGCCTGCACTGAATTTGCCAGAGGCACGCTGGCCAGCCAGTCCTTGCAGGCGGCAACATTTGCAAAGGCAGGGTTTTGCTCGGTTCCGGCGGCAGGCAGTTCAAAGTTCATGGCATCTCATTCAAGGTCGAGAGTTCGGCTTTCAGGGCGTCCAGCAGACTGGAGTTGGCGGGCACGGGGCGGGCGATACCGGTGCGCTGTGCCGCCGCCCAGATGGGCGCGGGAAAATGGCTGTCATCCTTCCAGCGCGGAATGACATGCCAATGCAGATGCGGGACAAGGTTGCCGAGGCTGGCCAGGTTGATCTTCTCCGGCTGGACAATACGGCGCACGGCGCGCTCGGTGGCGAGCACGACGTCCATGACATGACGCGCGTCGCTGGTCGCGAGGGCGCTCATTTCAGCGACATGCTGATGCCAGACCACGCGGCAGAAGCCGGGAAAAGCTTCGCCCGCGGCGTCGGCTACACGCACCACGCGGCAAAATCCGTCCTGCCATAGCAGGTCACCACCGGCACCGGCACAGAGTTCGCAATCCATAGTTGTCACCACCCAATAAGGATAGCGCCAATCGGAGGCTCTGTGCTAGCGGGAATTTGGCGCGCCGGTCACAGCAATATCCGCTCGATGCCACCGCTGTTCGCGGCGCGAATGTAGTCCTGCATCCAGTCGGGACCGAGAATCTTCCTGGCCATTTCGACCACGATGTAGTCCGCCGAGATGGAAGCATCGTTGGCAAAGCGCGACAAGCCCTGCAGGCAGGACGGGCAGGAGGTGAGGATTTTCACCGTAGCGCCAGCGCCGACTATTGACTCTCCCCGCAAGCGGGCGGCGCCGGCGGCGATTTCCTCCTGCTTGCGAAAACGTATCTGGGTCGACACGTCCGGCCGCGATACGGCCAGCGTGCCGGATTCGCCGCAGCAACGGTCATTGAGATCGACGCCGCTACCCATCAGCGCGTTGGCCACCTTGATGCCCGAGTAATGCTTCATCGGCGTGTGGCAGGGCTCGTGGTACATGTAACGCGTACCGCTCGTTTGGCCAGCGTTCGCGTCGAGCTTGATGCCCTTCTCCATCAGCCATTCGTGGATGTCCACCAGCCGGCAGCCGGGGAAAATCTTGCCGAACTCGTATTTCAGCAACTGGTCCATGCAGGTACCGCAGGAGACCACCACCGTCTTGATGTCGAGATAGTTGAGCGTATTGGCGACGCGGTGAAACAGCACACGGTTGGCGGTGGTAATCGCCTGCCCCTTGTCTTCGTCGCCGGCGGACGTCTGCGGATAGCCGCAGCACAAATAGCCCGGCGGCAGCACCGTGGTGGCGCCGGCGTGCCAGAGCATGGCTTGCGTGGCGAGGCCGACTTGTGAAAACAATCGTTCCGAACCGCAACCGGGAAAGTAGAACACGGCATCCCGATCTTCGTCACTGAGCTCGCTCGCCCGCTTCGGATCGCGGATCACGGGGATCAGGGTGTCGTCCTCGACGTCCAGCAGCGCACGCGAAGTGCGCATGGGCACATTCCTCGGCATGGGTTTGTTGAGGAAATGAATGACCTGTGCCTTGATGTCCGGGCGGCCCAGGGTGGCGGGGGGATGTTTCACGCTAGCCTGAATCAGGCCGAATGACCTGGACAGCGCATGGCCCAGGCGCTGCGCCTTGTAGCCGAGCTGGATCATGCCGGCACGCATCAGCTTGATGGTGACCGGGTCGGTGGCGCTGAGGAAGGCCATCGCCGCCGCCGTGCCGGGATTGAATTTCTTCTTGCCCTGACGGCGCAGCAGGTTGCGCATCGCCACCGAGACATCGCCGAAATCGATGTCCACCGGGCAGGGTGTGACGCACTTGTGGCACACCGTGCAGTGGTCGGCGACATCGGAAAACTCGTCGAAGTGCTGCAGTGAAACGCCGCGCCGGGTCTGCTCTTCGTACAGAAAGGCTTCGATCAGCAGGGAGGTGCCGAGAATCTTGTTGCGCGGGCTGTAGAGCAGGTTGGCGCGCGGCACATGGGTTGAGCAGACCGGTTTGCACTTACCGCAACGCAGGCAGTTTTTTATGTCCGCGGCGATTTGTCCGATGTCCGATTGCTCCATGATCAGCGACTCGACACCGAGCAGGGCGAAGGACGGCGTATAGGCATTGGACAGGTCGCTGCGCATGTGCGGCAAATTCATCAACTTGCCGCGATTGAAGCGGCCCTCGGGATCGATCCGCTGCTTGTAGTCGCGGAAGGGGCGGATCTCGTCGTCGCCGAGGAATTCGAGCTTGGTGATGCCGATCCCGTGTTCGCCGGAGACCACCCCGCCGAGGCCCGTTGCCAGCGTCATGATGCGTGCCACGGCCTGGTAGGCGATTTGCAGCATGGCGTAGTGATCGGAGTTCACCGGGATGTTGGTATGCACGTTGCCGTCGCCGGCATGCATGTGCAGGGCGACAAACACCCGGCCGCGCAGAATTTCCGTGTGAATGCTTTCGATGCCGAGCAACACCGGGGCAAAGGCATTGCCGTCAAAAATGGCTTCCAGCGGCGCCTTCAGTTCGGTCTTCCATGACACCCGCACATGGCGATCCTGCAATTCGCGGAAGTGTCGATCCAGGTTGTCGAGCAGCGCCTGCCATCCGCTGCGCACCGCAGCGATCAGTTCCAGCGCTTGCTCGCGGCGATCGCCGAGCAGTTCGTCAGGGTCGAGGTTGGCGTCGCCTGCGTGCAGCGGCAGTTCCCCGTGAAGGAATTCCGTCAGCGCATCGGCCAGTTCTATCTTGTTGGCGATCGACAGCTCGATGTTGATGCGCTCGATGCCTTCGCAATAATCGCCCATGCGCGGCAGCGGTATCACCACGTCTTCATTGATCTTGAAAGCGTTGGTGTGCTTCGAGATGGCGGCCGTGCGGGCGCGATCGAGCCAGAACTTCTTGCGTGCCTCGGGCGACACGGCGATGAAGCCTTCTGCACCGCGCGCGTTCGCCAGCCGGACCACTTCGGACGCGGCGGCCATAACCGCCGTCTCGTCAGCGCCGACTATGTCACCGATCAGCACCATCTTCGGCCGGCCGTGGCGCTTTGCCTTGGTCGAGTAGCCGACGGCGCGCACATAGCGCTCGTCGAGATGTTCGAGGCCCGCCAGCCGTACACCTGACGCCAGCCCAGCGCCGCCCGGCTTGAAGTAATCGGTGATCTCGACAATCGACGGCACGGCGTCCGTGACGCGGCCGAAGAATTCGAGGCAGACCGTGCGCGTCACCGGCGGCATCGTGTGCAGCACCCATACGGCCGACGTGATCAGGCCATCGGTGCCTTCCTTCTGCACCCCTGGCACGCCGGCGAGGAACTTGTCGGTGACGTCCTTGCCCAGGCCTTGCTTGCGAAACAGCCGGCCGGGCACGTCCAGTTGTTCCTCGCCCAGTTTCTTTTTTCCACTTGCGTCGTAGCGCGTGAGCCGGAAGCTGACCAGCTCCTGCTCGTGGATCTTGCCGAAATTGTGGTTAAGGCGCTCGACGTCGAGCCAGTTGCCGTCCGGCGTCACCATGCGCCACGAAGCCAGGTTGTCCAGCGCTGTGCCCCACAGCACGGCCTTCTTGCCGCCGGCATTCATGGCGATGTTGCCGCCGATGCAGGAGGCGTCGGCCGAGGTCGGGTCGCAGGCGAAAACCAGGCCGGCATTTTCCGCCGCCTCCATGACACGCCGCGTGACCAGGCCGGCGCCGGTGCGTACCGTCGCGTAGTCTCGATCCGTACCGGGCAGGCGCTTGATCTCCACCGCCCCCAGATCGATCAGCTTTTCGGTGTTGATCACCACCGACAGCGCATCCAGCGGTATCGCGCCGCCGGTGTAGCCGGTGCCGCCGCCACGCGGAATGATAGTCAGGCCCAACTCGATACAAGCGCTCACCAGTGGCGCCATCTCCGCTTCCGTGTCCGGCGCCAGCACGACAAACGGATACTCGACGCGCCAGTCGGTGGCATCGGTGACATGCGAGACCCGCGCCAGTCCGTCAAAGCAGATGTTGTCCTTGCGGGTGTGGCGGGCCAGCACCTTGACAGCCTTCTTGCGCAATGTTCGGGTCTCATCGAACCAGCGTTCGAAAGACTGCACGGCGACTTTCGCGGCGGTCAGCAAGCGCGTGACGCGATCGTTGCCGTCGCGGCGCTTGTCGATTTCGTGCAAGCGGTGGCGCAGCGCCTCCACCAGCGCCTCGCGCCGCTCGCGATTGCCCAGCAGGTCGTCTTCGAGATAGGGGTTGCGCCGCACCACCCAGATATCGCCCAGCACCTCGTAGAGCATGCGCGCCGAGCGTCCGGTAACCCGTTCATTGCGCAGATCGGTCAGCGTCGCCCAGGCCTCTCTGCCCAACAGGCGAATGACGATCTCGCGATCCGAGAACGAGGTGTAGTTGTAGGGGATTTCGCGCAGGCGGGCGGTCATGCTGATTTTGCTGGAGCCAAAAGGGGTTCTATTGTAGGCGATGGGCCGCGGCAGAGGCCCTGCGAGGCGCTACCCGCCCGCTAAGCGGTGTCCCAAGTACGCAAACCGAATTGCCGCCGACTTTGGGGCAAGAAATTCGAGCCTGGAAGCTCTTAACGCTTAGCGCAAATCCGACGTCGCAGTGGGCTTTGGCAACAACTCATCCAGAGTGTTCAACAGGTCATGCATGGCCTGCACGTTGTTGGCCGCCCCGGCCGCTTCCAGACGTGACATCTGCTCCCGAATCAGCCTCAAGCGGGTTCTGTCCCGCTCTCTTTGAGCCTGAGCCAGATCCAGCAGTTGATGCCGATCACCCGTTTCCGGGTCGGCGGTGAAGTCCAGCCTGCGGGTCTTGGCAACCAGATGCATGAAACGTCGAAGGATCGAATATGCATGGCGGCGCCAAATGAAATCGACCAGCACCAGGGCCGCCACGTTCGCCACGCCAAAAAGTACCAGCAAAATCAGGGTTTCATTCCGCAACTGACTCAGAATGGGTGCGGCATCGGCCAAGTGCACCCGATACAGGTTGTCTTCGATAATCCGGGTCAGGTGGCGGAACATCACCCAGGTCAGGCCCGCAGCCACTAGTCCCGTCTCAAGCAACACCAGCCCGATCAGAAGGAACTTCTGGAGGGCATCATCGATATAGCGGATCTTCCGTCGGGAATGGTGGGGGGCGCCGAATGATGGAAATTTCATAGATCGTGGCATTGCGTGCAAAGGGTGGAACCCGCATTGGACATGACCAGCTGTCCATGTATTTTCTTGTAGGGCTGATGGCAGGAGACGCAGCTAAGCTTTCCGTCCGGCAGCCAGATCGCCTTGGGCAGCGCCTCCTTGGGACGGAAGCCACTATTTCCGAAGGCGGCCGGATAGAAAATACCGATGGGATGATTTGCCCCACCCGAACGATGGCGAACAATGCCTTTGGCATCTACTCTGACTCCAACTGCATCGTTTTGAGCGATGTGACAGCCCATGCAATGCAGCGACAGGCTGTCGATACCACCACCAAGACTGCCCGGCGTCACGTTGGGAAGTGCGTGCCCGGACTGCGGTAACGAAGCTCCGCGGTCTTTCATTCCACTGAAGAACTGCTTGTCGTGACAGGAGAGGCAGAACTCCCTGCTGCGCTTCGCACTGCGCATCAAGCCGGGCATCGTGCCATGCACTTCATGGCAGGTGCTGCAGGTCATGTCTCCCTTCCAGTCCAGCGGAAATTCAGCCGGCAACTTTTCCTTCGGCGCAAAACCGGTGGGATGACTCATTCTCTTGACATTCTTGTGACAGATCCCGCACAACAGCTCCTGCGAGCCGATCAGCCTGCCTGCTTTGCCTGGAGCAACCTCCTTGCCTGCCAGGTGGCAGTTGCTGCAAGTCAGGTCGGATAGATGCGGTTTGCTGCCAAATCCGGCAAACAACCAAGTGCCTGCGTACAGAAAAATCGTGGCGGCGAACCAAGCCAGACGGGAGTTAAAGTTGGACACGGCGTTCGACGTCCTGCAAGCGAGCCAGCGCCGGAGCCGAACCAGCCGTGTCGGCATCGGCGCTTCCTGGCGCCGTCCGCCGACAGTGATCAAGCGCTTGCCGCAGGCTGGCGTAGTGTTCCCGCAAGCGGGCCTGGCTGGCGTCGAAATCGGTCCACTCGCGTTGCAACATATCGGTTTGTCGAATCGCCATCGGCACCGCGAAGGGATTCTCGATAACGTCTCTCAAGTTTTGCGAAAACCTGAACAGCGGGCCGGCAATGCGAAAACTGCTGTAGAGCGCGATGGACCAAGTGGCGATGGCAGCCACAACCACCAGCAGGAGCCCGAAGATCAGCATGAGCGGCCCCAGACTCTGCTGCGTCAGGCTGTGGCTGACGACAATGCGCGCATAGCCGCCACCATTTTCGTTCGTTGCCAGAAAGATCGCCAGCGGCGCCCCGACGACGGCCACCACACCGACGCTCAAGGCAATACGCGCCACCCACTTAACATGAAAGAGGACAGGCGGTTCGTTCTTGGCGTGGGTTGTCTGTGGGATCATGCCGAAAGACTGCAAGGCGAAGGCATACTCATTCTACATGGGTTTGACGCACTTGCCCGACGCAACTGTTTCACCTCCCCAATCAAAGGGGGCCACCCATTAGCCGGCCGGTGTCAAGCGAGTAAATGATTTCATGGCGGCGCAAGCCGCCGATTCTGAATTTCTCCATCTCTCCGTCGCAGAGAAAAGAAAGGTTCCAGTCTCGAAATTACCGCTAATTTACTGCACAAGAGTCGGCGCTCGCGGGACCGCGATCAACTACGCTGCAAGCGCTCCGTGATCGACGCCGGATTCTGGCGGCAGTCGAGCACCGCGACGACGGTGGCGACGTCGTCCCTCAGGTCGTAATAGGTCGCGAACGGAAAACGTTTGGCGAGGGTGCGGTGCAGGTTCCTATCCGGTTTGGGATGAATGCCCGCGAACAGCGCCAGCGCATCGATGTCGGCGAAAAGGCTGTCGAGAAAATACTCTCCGACTCCTGCCTGCCGCTCTTCGCAAGACGCATGGCATTTGAGAAGATCGGTCTCCGCCGCGCGGGCAATTCCATGTTTCCGCCGGATTGCAGGCACAGCGAGTCCCAAAGCGTTTCCATTGGCTTCAGCTTTTCGAAAGGCTCTAGTGTCATTGAGTAGTGATATCCGCGAAAACCTTTGTGGCACAACGACCTTCGCAGATTCATCTGGGAATGGTAGATTTCAAGCCAGCCCTTGGTTTTCGGGCAATTTACGCTCCCCATCCTCAGCTAACAGCACTAGAGCCTTTCGAAAACCGGCATGGCAACGATGTCGACAGTGGTCACTGGGGGATCTCCTTGACTGGCGCTGATATGGATCGGATGCCACAAAAGGCGTCGCGTCGAAACGGCGTATTTCGCCGTTTGCAAAAGTGAGATGCAGTGAGCAATCGTCATGGGCAGTTGCTGCGGTAACCCGTGGGTTCATGGTCTTGTCCCAGCGCAGGGGGTCTACCTTGACGAGGGCTTCGCCGCGTATCGCGAGAGTCCAGTCAGCCATCAATTCTTCGCGGTGAATCTCGATCCACGCCTGGATGAGCCGTGCTTGCCTTGGCGGCATGGAGCCCTCCAGCAACTCGCATTCCGCTACTTAAAACACGGCTTCGCTACCGGCATATTCGGCATGGATATGGGGCGAGTGATGTCGCTTGGTGTCGAGCCAATACATGTAGATCAGGATGCCGTAAAACGAACTGATGAGTGGCATGGTAAGGTTTTCCTTTGCCGATTCGGGAGTAAGCACAGCTTTGCGTTCGTCCCCTGCCCATTTCAGGCTTATTGGCGCGGATCAACCGGCGAAACCCCCGGCCCCTTGCAATCGCACCCTATCACCGCCATATTCCATCCTGTTTCCCCTTCTTGATGGAGATTCCCATGCGTATGCGTCTGCTCGCCGTGCTGGCCCTTGCGGCTTCCCTGCTGTCCGGCTGCGGCTACAACCAGATTCAGGTCAACGACGAGGCGGTGAATGCCTCGTGGTCCGAAGTGTTGAACCAGTACAAGCGCCGTGCCGACCTGATTCCCAATCTGGTGTCGGTAGTGCAGGGTTATGCCGGCCACGAAAAGGAAGTCCTGACCCGGGTGACCGAGGCGCGCGCCAATGTCGCCGGCCTCAAGGCGACGCCGGAGCTGATCAATGACCCGGCCGCATTCGCCAAATTCCAGAAGGCCCAGAGCGAGCTCGGAGGCGCACTGTCGCGCCTGCTGGTGGTTTCGGAAAACTACCCGAATCTCAAGGCCGACGCCAATTTCCGCGACTTGCAGGCTCAGGTGGAAGGCACCGAGAACCGCATCACCGTGGCGCGCAACCGCTACATCAAGTCGGTGCAGGAGTACAACATTTCGGTGCGCACCTTTCCCAACAGCTTGACCGCCAGCGTCATGGGCTGGAAGACCAAGGCCAACTTCACGGTCGATGACGAAAAGGCCATCTCGACGCCGCCTGCGATCAAATTCAACGCGCCTGCCGCCGCGCCCGATAGCCCCGCTCCTGGCGCTCCCGGTACTCCTGGTTATTCCTAAGTGCGTTGCCTCCGCGTCGGTCTGCTGACACTGCTCTGGCTGGCGCTGTTGCCCGCCATCGGCCGGGCGGCGGAGCCGGTGCCGCTGCCGGCCCTGAGCGCACGCGTCACCGACCTGACCGCCACGCTCGACGCCACCCAGCGCGGGCGGCTGGAAGCGCAGCTCGCTGCCGTCGAGCGCAGTGGTCGGGCACAGATCGCCGTGCTGCTGCTGCCGACTACCCAGCCCGAGCCCATCGAAGCTTTCGGCATACGCCTCGCCGAAGCCTGGAAGATAGGCCGCAAGGGCGCCGACAACGGCCTCATCGTCATCGTGGCGAAGGACGACCGCAAGATGCGCATCGAGGTCGGCTATGGTCTGGAGGGCGCGGTGCCCGATGCCATCGCCAGTCGCATCGTCAATGAACGCATGGCGCCGGCCTTCCGCCAGGACGATTTCTTCGGCGGTCTGCAGGCCGCCGTTGCGGCGCTGGATCAGGCCATCGGCGGCACGGGTGCTGCGGGTGTTGCTGAAATGCCGTCGCCGATGCAGAACTCTGGCGGCGAACATTCGGACTGGATTCAATGGCTGTTCATGACGGTGGTCGGCGCCGGGGTACTGCGCCGCATGTTCGGCCTGCTCGGTTCGCTGGCAGCCGCGGCCGTCGGCGGCTGGCTCGGTTTCGTCGTTTTCGGTTCGCTCGGTTTCGGCATCGGTGCCGCGGTGCTGGTGTTCCTGATTTCCTTCGTGAACCTGATGGCGGGCGGAATTGGTGGCAGATTCGGCGGCGGCGGATTTTCCGGGGGCGGTGGTTTCTCGGGCGGTGGCGGCGGCTTTGGCGGCGGCGGTGCTTCGGGGAGGTGGTGACATGAAGCCCTTACGCTGGCTTGAGCATCTGCTGCTGCCGGACTGGTGGCTGCGGCGTGTGTTTTCAAAGGCCGACCTGGCGGCGATCGGCGAGGCCGTCACGGCCGGCGAGAAACTGCATCGCGGCGAACTGCGTTTCGTCGTCGAGGGCGCCATGCCGCTGTCGGCACTGTGGCGCGATCTGTCGCCGCGGGCGCGGGCGGCGGAGTTGTTCGCGACCTTGCGCGTATGGGACACGGCAGAAAACTCCGGCGTCCTGATTTACGTGCAACTGGTCGACCGTCGCGTCGAAATTCTGGCCGATCGCGGCATTGCCGCGCAGGTGGCGCAGGCCGAGTGGGATGCGATTTGCCGCGGCATGGAGCAGAGCTTCGGCGAGGGGCGCTGGCGGCAAGGCGCCCTGCAGGCCGTTGCGCGTGCCGGCGACCTGCTGGCGGCGCACTTTCCGGCCGGCGAACATAACCCCAACGAGCTGCCGGATCAGCCGGTCGTCCTCTAGGCTGTCCTGTCGCCAGCGGCGCCGAAGCTGTCGGCTAGACTCCGCGCATGACCACGTCCCGTTCCCTGCCGCGCGAACTGCTGCACCTCGCCTGGCCCGTGCTGATTGCGCAGGCGGCGGTGATGGCCAATGGCGTGATCGACACCCTGATGGCGGGCCGCCTTTCGTCGATTGATCTGGCGGCGGTCGGCATCGGCGCCAGCATCTACGCCACGGTTTTCGTCACCGCCATGGGCGTGCTGCTGGCGCTGACGCCGGTGGTTTCGCATCACTATGGCGCCGGTCGCTATGCCGAGATCGGCGCCGATGTACGGCAATGCGCATGGCTCGCCCTGGTGCTGTCGGTGATCGCGTTTGCGGTGTTGAAGCATCCCGATCCCCTGCTGCATTTTTCGCGTCTGACGCCCGAGGTCGAGTTCAAAGTACGCGCCTATCTCGACGGCGTGGCCTGGGCGGTGCCGGGCGTGCTGTTCTTCCGCGTCTTCTTCGGCTTCACTGCCGGCATCGGCCGGACGCGCCCGATCATGGCATTCAATTTAATGGGCCTGACGCTGAAAGCCCCGCTCAACTGGGTCTTCATGTACGGCCATTTCGGTTTCCCGGCACTGGGCGCCGCCGGCTGCGGCTGGTCTTCCGCCGTCATCATGTGGGCCGTCGCCACGCTGGCCTGGCTGTGGTGCCGCCGCGACGCCGACTACGCGCCGTATGGCGTCTTCGCCCGCTTCGACCCGCCGCGCATCGCCGCCCTGCGCGAGCTTCTGGTACTCGGCTTGCCGATGGGTGCGACCTTCCTGGTCGATGTTACGGCCTTCACCTTCATGGCGTTGTTCATCGCCCGGCTCGGGCCGGAAATCTCCGCTGCCCACCAGATTGCCGCCAATGTCGCGGTATTCGTCTTCATGGTGCCGCTGGCGCTGGGCAGTGCCACCGGTGTGCTGGTCGGCCAGGCGCTGGGCGCCGGTGACAGTCGGCGCTCGCGACACGCCGGTTTGCTCGGCCTGGCGGTCGGCTGCACGGCGTCAGCGATTCTCGGCACGGCGATCTACTTTGGCGCCGGCCCACTGGCGCGTGCCTACACGGCTGATGCACAGGTCGCGGCAGCGGCGACGACGCTGCTTTCAATCGTTGCCTTCTATCACGTGGCCGACGCCGTGCAGGCGGTCATGGCCCAGGTGCTGCGCGGTTACAAGCGCGCTACCGCGCCGATGGTGATCTATGCCGTGGCGCTGTGGGGTGTCGGCCTCGGCGGCGGCTATCTGCTGGGACTGACGGATACCTTTGGGCCACCACTCGGCGCGGCGGGGTTCTGGATGGCGGCAGTGGCGAGCCTGGTGATTGCAGGAGCCGGTGTGCTGGCCTACTTCCTGCGCATTTCGGCTCAGAGCATCCCGGCGCCGGCTGCCACCAAGCCGTAACGCGCCGCCTTTCCGGTCGCCATCCACAGCGCGCAAGGCAGCCACGGCAGCCGCAGCCAGCCGGCGGCAGCGCACAGGGCATCGCCGATGATCGGCGCCCAGGCCAGAAGCAGCAGTGGCGCGCCATGACGGCGCAAGGCATTCAGCCGATTTGCCGCCTTCCTGCCGTCCCCGTCCCCGGGGATACCGCTACGCATAACTCTTGCGGGAAGCAGGCGGACCATGCCATACGTCGTCATGCCGCCTAAAGTATTACCCAGCGTCGCCAGCGCGAGCGCCGCAGCGGCCTGATCCGGATGCAGCTTGATCACGGCGAACAGCACGGCTTCCGAACCGCCGGGCAGCAGCGTGGCGGAAAGGAAGCTGGCGAGGAACAGGCCGGCCAGCCCGGCTTCGGCGGTGGAGAAGAAGTCCATGCCGCATGTTACCCTTTGCGCTTGGTGACCCGGCCGTATTATCCCGATGGACTATCTCGAAAAAATACTCAACGCCCGCGTCTATGATGTCGCCCACGAAACGCCACTGGAGCTCGCCCCGATTCTCTCGGCGCGCATCGGCAATCGCGTGTTTTTCAAGCGCGAGGACATGCAGCCGGTATTCAGCTTCAAGCTGCGCGGCGCCTACAACAAGATCGTTCATCTGACGCCGGCGCAACGTCGGCGCGGCGTGATCTGTGCCTCGGCCGGCAATCACGCCCAGGGCGTGGCGCTGGCGGCGCGGAAACTGGGTATTCGCGCCGTGATCGTGATGCCGACCACCACACCGCAGATCAAGAACGACGCGCTGAACAAGCTCGGCGGCGAAGTGGTGCTGGCCGGCGAGTCCTATGACGCTGCCTACAGCCACGCCCTGCAGCTGGAGAAGAAGCAGAAGCTGAACTTCGTGCATCCCTTCGATGATCCGGAGGTGATCGCCGGGCAGGGCACCATCGGCATGGAGATTCTGCGTCAGCATCCCGAACCGATCGAGGCGGTGTTTTGTGGCGTCGGCGGCGGCGGCCTGATCTCAGGCGTGGCGGCCTACATCAAGCGCCTGCGACCGCAGACAAAAGTCATCGGCGTCGAGGCCGCCGATGCCGATGCCATGGCGCGCTCGCTGGCGGCGGGCAAGCGCGTGCGTCTCGAAACGGTGGGCCAGTTCGTCGATGGCGCCGCGGTAAAGTACGTGGGCGCCGAGACTTTTCGGCTGTGCCGCGAATACGTCGATGAAATGGTGCTGGTCGACACCGACGCCATTTGCGCGGCGATCAAGGATGTGTTCGAAGACACGCGCACCATCCTCGAGCCGGCCGGTGCGCTTGCCATTGCCGGCGCCAAGGCCTGGGTGCACAGGCATGGCGCGCGGGGCAAGACGCTGGTGGCGGTGGCTTCCGGCGCCAACATGAACTTCGACCGCCTGCGCTTTGTTGCCGAGCGCGCCGAAGTCGGCGAACAGCGCGAAGCGGTGCTCGCCGTGACCCTGCCGGAGAAGCCCGGAGCCTACAAGAAATTCGTCGCGCTGATCGGTTCGCGCGACATCACCGAGTTCAATTATCGCTATCACGATGCCGGCGAGGCGCATGTATTCGTCGGCGTGCAGGTTGCCAATCGCGGCGAGGCGAGCAAACTCGTCCTGCAACTGGAGAAGAACGGCTATCCGACACTGGACCTGACCGACGACGAAATGGCCAAGCTGCACATTCGCCATCTGGTCGGCGGCCATGCGTCGCAACTCAGTGACGCACATGCGAACGAGTTGATTTACCGCTTCGAGTTTCCCGAGCGTCCCGGCGCGCTGAAGAATTTCCTCGACAAGATGAGCGCCGGCTGGAACATCAGCCTGTTCCACTATCGCAACCACGGCGCGGATACCGGTCGCGTGCTGGTCGGCATGGAGGTGCCGCCGAAGGAAATGAAGGACTTCCGCGGCTTTCTCAAAAGCCTGGGCTACCGCTATTGGGATGAGTCGAAAAACCCGGCTTACCGTTTGTTTCTTGGCTAGCCATGGGCCTCGCGCGCCGCCTCGGACACAATGCCGGCATCATTGCGCTGGCCGCGGCATTGCTGGCAACCACTGCGGCCGAGGGTTTGTATCGAAGCGGCATCGCCACGCGCATTGAATATCTCTATACGGATTTGTGGCATCGCCTGGCCGGGCCGCGTCAGGTGCCGCGCCACACCGCGCTGGTGATGCTCGATGATCCGACCCTCAACGAGCGGCCGGATGAGCCGCTGCCCTTCTGGACGCCGCATTTCGCCAGGGCGGTGGCCACGCTGCGCCAGGTCGGCGTCAAGGTGGTTGCCATCGATTTCATTTTCAGCGGCAGTCCCGAACGCTGGATCGGCAAGCTGGGGTTGATCGGACGCGAAGCGTCGCGCAACTACGACCAGCACTTCCGCGAGCAGATCAACCAGGGCGGCGTGCTGCTTGCCGGCTTCAGAGTCGGCGCTGGCGATACGGCGAACGACTTCATCCTGCCCAGCCCGGATTACCTGCTGGCCCTGCCCAATCTGGATATGCCGGGCCATGTCGGCCTGGCCAACCTGCCGTCGGATGCCGACGGTGCCGTGCGGCGTTTTGCGCTGGTCGAGGCGCCCGGCGAATTCCCCAAGAAGGAGGGGATGCCACGGCTGGCTTTCGGTGCGCTTGCGGCAACGACGGCGACAGGCCAGGATAGCCAGGCCAAGGTTTGGCGCTTCGGCGGCCGCGAGATCGGCGCGGAGAGTGCTGTTCCGATTGCTTTTGCCGGCCCGCCGGGCAGCTTTGTTGCCTTGTCTTTCCGCAAACTGCTGGCGCCGAATGCCGTCAATGATCCTGCTGTTCGCGCCCTGGCGGGAAAAGTCGTGGTGATCGGGGCCGGCTACGCCAGCATGAATGACCTCCATCCGACGCCCTACTCGACCAGCATCGGCGGCGCCAACATCCTGATGGCCGGTCCGGAGATTCAAGCCAATGTGATCGAGACCCTGCTCGCCGGGCATTTCCTTGACGAGGCGCCGGCCGCCGTGCGACTGGCGATTTTCGCTGCGGTGCTGGGTGCGCTGGCCTATGCCTGCATGTGGCTTTCGGCCTGGCGTTCGGTGGTGCTGGTGATTCTGGCGATGCAGCTTGCAGCGATAGTCGGCCATCTGCTGTTCAAGCAGGACTTCCTGTTTCCGGTAGCGCACCTGCAGGCAGCCATGATGCTCGTGCTGATCGGCCAGTCACTGTTGCGTCTGAGGCGCGAGGAGCGCGAACGCAAGCGCATCGGTCAGATGTTTGGTCGCTATGTCTCGCCGCAGGTGGTGACCGCGCTGCTGGCGTCGCCGGAACTGCCTGAACTGGGGGGTCAGACACGACAGATCAGCGTGTTGTTTTCTGACATCCGCAACTTCACCACGTTTTCCGAAAGGTTGAGCGCGAAAGAGGTGGTGGAGTTGCTCAACACCTACCTCGAGCGCGCCTGCGCCGTACTGCTGGCGGAAGGTGCGAGCATCGACAAGTTCATCGGCGATGCCGTCATGGCCGAGTTCGGCGCGCCTCTGGCGCAGTCCGACCATGCCCGCCGCGCGCTGCGTGCGGCGGTAGCCTTGCGTGCCGTGGCGGTGGAGTATCGCGTCTGGGTCAGGCAGCGCTTCGCCGGCCGCGATTTGCCGGAATTCGACATCGGCATCGGTGTGCACAGTGGCGAGGCGGTGGTCGGCAACATCGGCTCTTCGGTGCGCATGGAATACACTGCGATTGGCGATACGGTCAATATCGCTTCGCGTCTTGAAGGAAAAACCAAGGAAACCGGCGCCCATATTCTCGCCAGTCGTGATACCGTTTCCTTGTTCGGGGGGGAATTGAAGACGGGCACCCTCTATTGTTTGACGGTCAAGGGCCGTGCCGAGCCGGTAGAGGCGTTCGAGATCGTCGCTCTCAAGTGAGGTTGTAATGACACTTCGATATTTTTGCATCGGTCTGATATTGCTGGGTTGCAACCAGGTCTGGGCGGATGAAGTGGCCTTGGTCATGTCCGTGCAAGGCAAGGTGGTGCGAATTGCCGACACGGTGCAGGTGCCGGTCGAAGCCTTCGTCAAGCTCAAGGAGGGCGACAAACTCAGCCTCGAAAAAGACAGCCGGCTGCAGGTGGTGTATTTCGACAACGGCCGTCAGGAAACCTGGTCGGGTCCAGGACGTCTGGAAATGACGCTGCGTGAAGGCAAGGCCAGCGGCTTGTCTGCCCCGGAAGTGAAGTCACTGCCCATGGTGATGGCCAGGCAGCTGGCGCGGACGCCGGCTCTGGATGGACAGGGTCGAGGCGGCGTTACACGGTTGCGTTCGGTGCCCGGTCTGGATGCCATGACCAGGCTGGAAGACACCTACCACGACCTCAGAAGCCGCGCCGGGCCGAACGACCTGGGGCCGGAGATGTATTTGCTGTCCGGCTTGTACGATATGCGGGAGCTGGACCGGGTCGAACGGGTCCTCGGTGATCTGCAACAGGACCGGCGACAGAACCCCGAAGCGGCTCTGCTGGTGGCGCTCTACAAGAAAGCAGTAAAAAATGCGCGCGAAAACAAGAAATAGTATTGTTTTTAGGAGTAGGGTTATTACTTTTGGGAGGTCATGATGATCAAGCAACTTAGGCGATTGATCCTTGGTGCAGGTTTGTTGGTAGTGAGTACTGCTGCATTGGCAACGGCATGTTCGGCCGTGCAGTCATGTGCGGCAAACCCCGGCTGCGCCAATTCAGTCGTTTCACCCGGTATGACGCAGTTGATGGTTTATCAACAAAGCCATCCTGAATGCTTTGGATCCGCGAATAGCACGGCAGGTGCATCCCAGGCCATTGGCGGAACGACGATCCAGCAAATGCTGACGATTTCAAACGCTATTTCTGCGCGGGCATCCGCCCTGCTTGCCGGGCCTGCTAGGACTTCCGCCAGCTCACAACAGCAGCTTGGTCTTGCCGCCGGCAACGCTCCGAGCAAGATCAATGTTTGGGGCAGTCTTTCCGGCGACAACAGCGAATACGCAGGCAGATCGTTTGTGAACGGTGGCGGCAACACCATTAACATCAAGTCAAGCTTGGACGTCACGAACGTAGTATTGGGCGCCGACTACGCAATCTCTCCCTCGACCGTTCTTGGTTTGTCGGCAGCATTTGATGACGGTAGCGGTTCTACCGAGTCCTTCGTCAATGGAGCAAGCAATGCCGGTTCCAAGGGATCGACTACAAAAGGCTATACGGTGGCGCCGTATCTCGGATGGCAAATCGACAAGAGCTGGTCTGTTGATGCCACTTTGGGGTTTGGACACGTCAAATTGTCGACGGTCGATAGCTTGACGGGTAGCGCCGATCGGATGTTCTACGGTGCCAATTTGAGCTACGCACATTGGTACGGAAACTGGCAGCTTACCGGAAAGGGAAGCTATCTCTATGGTCAGGAGAAGTACGGAAATCTCAACGGCACCACCGGTACGCTGGCCGATACGGCCAGCAACAACAAGATGGATCAAGCGCGCATAAGCGGTCAGGCTGCGTACTGGATGGACGGCTTTATGCCCTATCTTGGCCTGGCCTATTCGTCGGATCTTAGCCGATCGACTTCCGGCGACGCTGCGACTCAGGCTGCCACGGCGGATTTGGGAAAGAACGCCTGGGTATGGTCTCTTGGAGCGAACTTCATTTCCCTGAAGAACAATATGACAGGCGGGATAGTTTATAACCAGGAAAGCGGACGGACTGCCGGAAAGCGAGATAGCTTGATGGCGAACATCAACGTTCGCTTCTGATGTTGCCGGGGGTTTCCCCGATCAAGGCCGCGCTCCTGGGCGCGGCCTTTTTGTTTGCGGTCTTGTCCGGCTGCAGTACCCCGCGTTCATTTCGCGATGCGCGTGAGATAGCGGTCTGGGCTGGCGAACATGGTTTTGTCGAAACTCTCGTTCAAGCCGGCGCGTTCCGTCTTGCCGCGTTCGTGCGCAAGCCATCGATTCCAAGTAATACGCTGGTCATCTACATCGAGGGCGATGGGGCCGCCTGGCCGACGCCCTACCATCCGCCACGCAATCCGACGCCGGCAAGACCCGTCTCGCTGGCGTTGGCGATGGCTGATCCGTCGCCGGCTGTCATCTACTTGGGACGGCCCTGCCAGTATCTGAGTGCGGACGAACTGGAAAGATGCGACAGCGCGTACTGGACAGACCGGCGCTTTGCCCCGGAAGTGGTTGCAGCGTATGACACGGCGATCAACCGGCAAAAGTCGGCGCTGGTGGCACGGCGCCTCAGGCTCACGGGCTATTCCGGCGGCGGCGTGCTGGCCACCCTGCTGGCGGTGCGACGTGATGACGTCGATGCTCTTGTAACTGTTGCGGCGCCTTTGGCGGTAGCCGAATGGGTGGCCTGGCACAAAGCTTCGCCGTTGAAGGGCTCGCTCGACCCTGCCGAATTGGGAGAAAATCCGCGTCTGATGCAAAGTGTGCATTTTGTCGGCGGCAAGGATGAGATCGTCCCGTCGACAATTGTCGAGAGTTTCGTCCGCCGCGTGGGTGGCCGCATCGAGACCATTACCAGTTTTGATCACGAATGCTGCTGGGCGCGGGACTGGGCGACGCTGCTGCAGCGGACGATGGCAAAGGAGAATGAAAAATGAGATCGAAACGGCTGTTCTGGTCTGGCTTGGCCGTCGCATTGATGGCGCCACTTGTCCAGGCGCAAATGATACGTCCGCCTGCCTTCATGGGCGGCATCCCGGGAATGGCCCAGTTTCAGTCGATTCAGATGCAGCGGCATCAGGCGCGTACCTTGCTGTATCGCGAAGCGCTTGAAGAACTGCGCAAGAACCCGGCGGCGGCGGATGTTCGGGAGTGTTCTGCGGGGCAGGTTCCAAAGGCCGGAGAATGCCTGGCCCGACCTGAGCCAGTAGCGGCCGTGGCGCCGACGCCGGTTATTGAAGCACCGGCAGCGGCCGTACCCGTCATCGCGCCGCCTGCGCCCGCCGCCCCGGTCGCCCGTCGTTTCGCCATCCTGGTGGGCAATAACGCTTATGCCGCACCGATTCCTGCTTTGGAAACGCCGATTGCCGATGTATCGCAAATTGCCAGCGTGTTGCAGACCCGCTTTGGTTTTGAGACGAGAATTGTGAAGGATGCGACCAAGGCGAAGCTTATAGAGGCCCTCAACAACATTGCCGCCGAAGCAAAACCGGAGGACGCTGTTCTGCTGATGTATGCAGGCCACGGCTATCTGATGGACGACATCAAGATGGGCTACTGGATTCCGGTCGATGCCTCGGTCAAGACTGCGCAGGGCTGGATCTCGAATAGCGACATCTCCAAATTGCTCTCGGCGATACGCGCCCGTCAGTTGATCCTGATTTCGGACAGTTGCTATTCCGGCAGCTTGACCAAGGAACAGAAAGTGGCTCAGGGCAAGGAGATCAAGGCAGAAGAGATACTCAAGCAGCGCTCGGTGCTGGTGTTTTCCTCGGGAGCCGACGAGCCCGTTTCGGATGAAGGCAAGGAAGGACATTCGATATTCGCCTGGAATCTTATCAAGACGCTGCAAAGCACCGGCAGTCTTACCGCCGGAGCACAAATCTGGAGTGTGGTCAGTAAAGGCGTGACCAAGGAATATCCGCAGCAACCCCAGTACGGGGCAGTGGTTTCCGCCGGGCATACCGAGGGCGGCGATTTTCTCTTTCAGACCCCAAAATGAGCTTGTGGTATGGGTAGAATAAACCGCTCCCGCTCCGGAGGTTCCAGCGATGACGATCACTTTCCAGCGATGACGATCACTTGGCTTGGGTTCTTGAGTTGCTGCGCGGTTTTTGGCCTGGTTTTCTCTTGCCCCGTGGTCGCCCAGATGGGCGCCGCCAGTGCGGCGGGACAAACGGCGCCAGCGTGGGTGGCACAGGTCAAGGTTTCGCGCGGGATTGTGCGCATTGAGCGCGGCGGGCAGCGCTTCCCGTCCCCGGTAGGGGCCCGCCTGAAGGTCGAGGATACGGTGATTACCGAAGCCAATGGTTCGGTCGGCCTGATGTTTGCCGACAATTCGACTCTTTCGATGGGCCCGGGCGGCGAGGTTTTTCTTCACACCTTCAGCTACGATCCGACCACCTATATGGGTGCGTTCGATGCGTTCGTCAAACAGGGAACTGTCTCGCTGCAAGCTGGAAATCTGGCTCAGGGTGCGCCGGATAGCGTCAAGATCAGGACGCCGCAGGCTGAGGTGAAAGGTAATGCCCGGCAATTTCTGGTCAGCGTCGAGGAGAAGAAGTGATGACTATCTCGACACGCCGTCCCTCTTTAATCCTTGCTGCTGCCCTGGCTCTTGAGCTGCTTGCGGCATGCAGCGGCCCGCGCGAATATTTCTCGGTGCTTCCCGATCACGATGGCAAGACTGGTCAGATGGTCGTAACGCCGCGCCAGGGAACTGCCTTGACGCTTGATCGAACCAATGCGAGTGCAACGGTTCGTGGTGGCGAGATATCTCCCGCCAAACTGAGCGAGGCGGAGCTCAAGGAAATGTATAGGGAGGCTCTCTCTGCCCAGCCCATGGCACCCACCCGCTTCCTTATTTATTTTGTCGAGGGCGGCGATATCCTGACCGCTGAATCGCAGCGCGAACTTGATAATGTACTTGCTGAAATCAAGAAGCGCCCGGCCCCTGATCTGATCGTGGTAGACCACACCGATCGCATTGGCTCGGTAGCCGACAATGATCGCCTGGCCTTGAGGCGCGCGGAGAAGGTCCGCTCCCAGCTGGTCGCACAAGGTTTTTCGCCGGAAAGCATCAGTGCATCCGGGCGTGGCGAACGAGAGCCCTTGGTCGCCACGGCGGATGAAATCGCGGAAGCGCGCAACCGGCGCGTCGAGATCCTGGTTCGATGAAAGTACATCTGGCGGCGCGTTCCTTGTTGCAAGCCTTGCGCCACGGTCTTCGCGCCGCAGCGCTCGGTTTCTCCGTGACTGCAGTCCTGGCAGCGCCGAACCTGCCGAAGGATCCCGTGCTGAGAATCGAGACCGGCAGTCATCTTGGATTGATCTCCCGCATCAGCGCAGACGCATCCGGACGCTGGATCGTCACCGCTTCCGAAGACAAGACTGCGCGGCTATGGGATGCCCGCAGCGGTCAGGCCATTGCCGTTCTGCGCCCACCGATCGGCACCGAGAGCCTGGGCGCGGTCTATGCCGCAGCCATATCACCGGATGGGCGCACCGTGGCTTTGGGCGGTAACTCGGCCTTCGATGGCGGTGGTGGCCATCTGCTTCATCTGTTCGATCGTGCCAGTGCCAGCGTGCCACCGAAGAGCACGCTGACCGGCATGGAAGCGCCGATCACCCAGCTGGCGTGGTCGCGGGATAACCAGTATCTGGCGATTGGTTTGCGACAGCAAGGCTTGCGCGTGTTTCGCCGCAATCTGCAATTTGTCGGTGCCGATCCGGAATTCAACGAAGCCGTGTTTGGCGCCGAGTTCGCGGCCGATGGCCGACTCGCCGTCGCCAGTATCGATGGCGCCATCCGCATCTACCAGATTGGACCCAAAGGGCTGGAGCGCATCGCGCGTAAGCAGGCGCCCGGCGGCAAGCCCTACGGAGTAAGTTTCTCCCCAGACGGGCGTACGCTTGCGGTCGGCTACCAGGATCAGGCGCGGGTTGATTTGCTGGATGCAAGAAGCCTGGCTGTGGTCCACAGCATTGAACTCAGGGGAGGCAATCTGGGGCGCGTTGCCTGGTCGTCCGACGGCAGCAGCCTTTTCGCGGCGGGCAGCCATGTCAGCGGTGGCCGCTTTCCTGTGTTCGCCTTTGGTCAGAATGGCCGCGGCTCTAAACGCGAAATCGGGCAATTCAGCAATACCGTGATGGCGCTGGCAAGCTTGCCGAATGGCAGCGTTGCCGCAGCCTCGGCCGAACCGGCTTGGGCGGTTTTTGACTCGCAGGGGAAAGCTCAGGCGGCCAGCCGTTCTCAAAGCGCGGATTTTCGTGATGCCGGCGACAGCTTTAAACTCAATCCGACTGCAGAGATGGTTGCCTTCCGCTATTCCTCCGGGGATGGCGGGATGATTTTCGATTTGGGCGCAGGCAGCCTGAAAAGCGGCTCACCTCCGGACAAGACCAACGCCGCGAGAATCAGCGGGGATTCGAGTGACTGGAAAAACTCTACCGCGCCGCGTTTCAACGGTCGCTTGCTTCAGGTGAAGCCGGGTGAGGTGGCGCGCAGCCTCGCCGTGGCGCCCAATGGTCGCAGCTTCGTGCTCGGCAGCGAATGGTTCCTGAGGCAATACAGCACCGATGGCGTGGCACTTTGGGAACGCCGCGTGCCGGCAGCGGCCTGGGCAGTGAATATCAGTGCCGATGGTCGCTGGGTGGTCGCTGGCCTAGGCGACGGCAGTATCCGCTGGCTACGCCTTGATGATGGCGCTGAGCAGATGGCGCTTTTTATTCACGCTGATCGTGAACGTTGGATCGTGTGGACGCCTTCCGGTTACTACGATACTTCCGTTGGTGGCGAGAATCTGGTCGGCTGGCACCTCAACCGGGCCTTCAACCAGTCGGCCGATTTCTTCAGCGCCGGTCGCTTTCGTGATCGACTCTATCGCCCGGATGTGATCCAGAAACTGCTGGCCACCGGGGATGAAAAGGAAGCCTGGCGACTGGCGCAGGCGGATCTGGCCGCCCTCGAAGCGGCGAATGCCGAACCCGCACGAGTCCAGGCGAAGGCAAAGCCCGACGCCAAGGAGCGCAAACCGGCCGTTGCCACTCTGGTGGCTGCCGCCGCTCCGGCGCGGCTTGTCGAAATCGTGCCCCCCGTCATCGAACTGCAATCGGATAGCCAGATGGAAACTACCGGCAATATGGTGAAAGTGCGCTACGCCGTGCGTACTCCGCCGGATGCGCCGGTCAAGGACGTCAAGGTTCGTGTCAACGGCCGTCTCGATCGAAGCATCAAGCCTGTAGCCCTGCGTGGGGTGCAAGGGGATATCGCGGTGCAGGAAGTACAGGTGCACGTGCCGCCCGGCAAGGATGCCGAGATCCTGCTGATTGCCGAAAACCGGAATGCCAAGTCGGACCCGATTAGCATCAAGGTAAGTCGCGCAACCGAGGCGAAGATGCCTGTTGCCAAGGACAAAGCCGACTTCGAAACGCTCTATATGCTGGTGGTCGCGGTCAACAAATATCCCGCGCCCAATGATCTGGCGAGCCCCGTCAAGGATGCCAATGCCTTCAAGTCGCAAATGGCCCGTATTGCCAACCCGCCGGCAGGTGTGCGCAAGATCTATGACAAACTCGAATTCAAGATGCTGACTGACGAGACCGCAACGCGGGAGGCAATTCTTGACGGCCTCGGCTGGCTCAAGGCGAACGTCAAGGAAAAGGATGCCGGCGTATTGTTCCTCGCCGGCCATGGTATTGCCGAGGGCGCGTCGTATTACTACGTTCCCTTCAAGCTTGGCGGCATGGCCGGCAAGGCGGCGGAGTGGGTGCCAGGGGATCAAATCGTCGGCACCCTGCAAAGTTTGCCGGGGCGCGCCATGTTTTTTCTCGACGCCTGCTATTCCGGTGCCCTCACCAATCAGGCCTCTGCAAAAGGGTCGAACCCAACCGACATGATCAACAAGATCGACGATGAACGGGGCGTCACTATCTTTGCATCGTCTACGGGCAAGGAGAAATCCGGCGAGGACGATGAAAATGGATTTTTCACCAAGGCCTTGATCGAAGGACTGCGGGGCAAAGCCGCGGACAAGGAGGACAATCTGGTCTACCCCACCGGGCTCAAGCGTTATGTCACGCGGCGGGTCAAGGAGTTGTCGAACAACGAACAGAGACCCTTCATCAGCGACCGAGGGGTCGATGAGCCCATCGCCATCGTCATCAAATAAGCCAAACATTACCGACTGGAGAAATGCCATGAACCAAAACTGCCTGCGTCGCCCTCTTGCCGCTGCTATCGCCCTTGTTTTCCTGGCAAGCTCAAGCGGTTGTGCGACAAACCCCGACGGCAGCTTCAAGAAGAACGCCGACGGCACTTTCGTCGTGGACGACAAGGCCAAGGGGGCGCTGATTGGCGCTGCCGCTGGTTGCGCTCTGGGCAGCGCCACGGGTGCAGGTTGCGCCAAGGGGGCGGTGGTCGGAGCGGTCGCCGGAGCCCTGATCGGCTGGTACTTCGAATCGAAAAAGATCGCAAGTGCTCAGCAGGTCAATAAGGAATACGCCTCTATCAAGACCAAGAAGGACAAGGTTGAACTGCCAAAGAAGGATGTGGTACCGGCGAGTTTCAGCACCAAGGTTACAACGGCTGCGCCGGATGCTTCCGGCCAGAAGGAAGTCCAGCTCACGTCCAGCACCGACATGATCGGGTATGGCGATAAGGTGCCCGAGGTACAGCAGAAATACGCCATCTACGACGAGAACAACAAGTTGGTCGAAGAGAAGACGGAAAAGGTCGCTGCAGTGGATGGCGCCGGCCGCTATCAGACCAATTCGAAGTTCAAGCTGCCGGCAGCAGCCAAGGGCAAGACCTACACGGTCAAGACCACGCTGGTCAGCAACAACAAGACCTACAAGGAAAACAGCTACAAGGTGGCCTTTGCCGACGACGGCCGCGTTATCGCGCTGGCGATGGCGAACTGATAGTCGTCGCGGCGCAAGACCGGCTCGTACAGCAGTACCCAAGAAGCAAAAAAAGAAGGCGGGGTCGCCCCCGCCTTCCCGTCAAGCAACAGCTGTGAATGTATTACTTGCCGCCGATTACGCCGGCTTCGTTGGCGGCGGTGTTGCCCTTGCCCTGGGCTACCGCGGTCGTGTTCTTCTGGCTGGCCTTGATCTTGGTGTTGCCCTGGATCTGCGTGCCGCCCTTGATCGCGCCGGCTGTGTTCTTCGCCGTGTTGCCCTCGCCTACTGCGACGGCCGTCGTGTTTTCCTGCTTGGCCTTGATGTCGGTGTTGCCTTGAATCTGCACGCCTTGCGCGTTCGTCGAAGTCATGGACTTGCTTTGAGCAAAAGCCGCGGTGGACAGAACTGCGGTGAGAGCGATGAGTGCAATATGGGTACGCATGGTTTACTACTCCTTTGTTAAAAAAGTGGATGTTGCCTATTTACCGCCGATTACGCCTGCTTCGTTTGCTGCCTTGTTATCCTTGCCAATCGCAAGAGCCGTTGCGTTCTTTTGCTCGACCTTGATCTTGGTGTTGCCCTGGATCTGGGTGCCGCCCTTGATGGCGCTGGCTGTATTCTTGGCCTCATTGCCCTGACCGGTAGCGACCGCCGCAGTGTTTTCCTGCGCCGCCTTGAGGTCGGTATTCCCCTGAATCTGGACGCCCTGCGGATTGCTGGAGCGCATGGTTAGCTGCGCGAATACGGGGGAAGCGATAAGGGCAGAGGCAATGAGGATAGTGATGGTACGCATGCTACGTCTCCTGACCATGAATATTGACGGTGAAACCGAACTGAAGAAGCATGCCCGCTGTTAGCCAGCGACAACCTTGAAGACGACACGACGATTCTTGGGATCGTTCGGCGCGAGGCCCGCTGCCGGATTGCCCGAGCCCTTGCCCAGCGGCACCAGACGCTTGCGTTCGATACCCGCCTTTTCCGTAATGTAGTTGACCACCGAACCTGCCCTGTCCTTCGACAGAGCCATGTTCCTGTCGGCATTGCCGGTCGAGTCGGTATGGCCTTCCACGATCACGCAACGATCGGGGGCAAGCGCCAGAATCTTCGCAATGCTGGACAAGGTACCTTCGGAGCTTTGTGAAACCCGGGCGCTTCCAATCTGGAACTGAATTGAAAAATCAACCGCATTGGCTTTTACGTCAGGCGGGAGATTGGCACAGTCCAGAGCTGCTGCCGGAGCGTTGGCCGCAGCCGGAGAGCCGGCGTTGTCAAAAACGATGGCCCGCGTTTTTGCTTTCCTCTTGACACTGTCGCCATCACCGGGCGCCGTCATGGCCCGTTCAAGATCCTTGAGCTTCGCGGCGTCGTCATCAGCGGCAACAGCCTGGCCGCTGCTCATGGCCAGAAGAATCAGACCACACAGCAACGCGGACGTCGCAGGGCGAAAATTGGTTTTCATAGCTTGGCTCCTTATTTGCAAATGTTGATGACGTTTTTGGTTGTGACCACGATGTCCTTCGGCGCCTTCTCACCCGCTTTTACGGTACCGACATTGACATCATTGCAGCCACCGCCGCGTTTGCTGCCGATATTCACTACATCCTTCTTGAATCGGTCATCCTTGATCGACCCGTCGGTCCATGCCTTGGCCTTGGCGTTGTTGATCTTGGTTTGGGACCTGGCATCCACGCCCTGCTCCGCAAAAACCACGGAAACTGCCAAGCCCAGAACCAGCCCTGCGCAAGCTCGCAGGAAGCGCTTATTTGCATTCATCTTTGACAATCGCTCCTATATTGGTACAGGTTTTCTTGTTGCGTCCGCCGACTACCGTAGTTACGTTGGTTGCGCTGACGGAGATTCTGGTATCACCCTTCTTGTCGCCCTGGATTACGCCAATCCTGTTTTTCGCTACGTTATTTTCTCCTGTAGCGACCGCCGTGGTGTTCTGTGTCGTGACGTTGATTTCGGTATTACCCTTGATGCGGGTCTGGCTGGTCTGGGCCATGGACCCAGTGGCAATCAGGACCACGGCTGTGGTTACGCCAATGCATGATGCCTTCATGTTTATTCTCCAATATTCCAACGTAACGGCAACGTGGTCGGCGGCCTGCCCTTGCGGAAGGCATTCCTCATTGCCTCGAGTTCTTCGTTCGTAACGCCCAGCTTGCGGGCGCTGAATGATGACGGATCCGGAGTGAACATCAGATAGGCCTGCGTTTCATTGATCACCAACGCATCGGATCCGACGGCATAGTTGTACTTGCCAAGGAAAGCCTTGAACGCTTCACGCTGGGCATCCGTCAGCGACTCCTGCCAAAAACGCAGACAGTACTGCGCGTAATAGGCGTTGGTGTAGTACTCGCCATGGGCCATCTCGTGCAGCGCGATTGCAAAGCGCGCCGTCGCGTTGATAAGCGGCTGACCGGCGCTCTTTTCCTGCGTTTGAGGGATCGAAAGGATGACATTGTTTGGCTCGACGGCCTGCCAGAAGCCACGCCAGTCACGGATCATTCCTTGCGCAACCAGAAAATCCCTTATTGCAGTTTCTTCTGGGTTCAGCGGCACCTTGTCGCGCAGGGCAAAATTGAAGAACTGCACGAGCTCATGGACCATGAGGTCGTGACCGAAGGCGAAATCCGATTCGGACCGCTTTGCCGCGACAAGGCGTCCCGCCATTTCCTGTTCGGTAAGTACTCGCGGATAGGGCTCGGTGGTTTGCTGTTCGATGAACTGGGTGACTCGATTGAAGCTTCGCCCCTGATAGGCAAGACCGGGGAAGTCAAACACATAAATCTTCGGATTGTCGGCGTAACGCCAGATTATGAGCTGAGCTGAGCGGTTGTTGACGATCTGGTTGAAGCCGGCACTTACGGGTTGTGGTGCTGCGCCATGCGCAAGGAAAGCCATTGCGGCCGCCAGAATCAACAGTCCGAAACGGACAACAGTCATACCACTTGGTTTCTGGATCGACATCATATTCCCCGCTTATCTTTTGAAATACTCGAGTCGGTATGCGTTGGCGCGGGCAGAATGCTCGCGCGCAGTCGCCTGACGAGGGCTTGTGGCCGACAGCGTACCACTGCCGGCAGGATCGACCAACAGGAACCCGGTCGAGCTTTCGCCGCGACGGTTGTAAGTACCCCAAGCCATGGCGCGCTGACTCATGAAGCCGGCGTTGCCACGAACATTCGGCACCAGGACGATACCGGGCATGGTGCCTGGCGCGCCCTGAAAGCCGGCAGCAAACTGGTTTCCACTGACCCAAACCCCGGAATTTGTTTGCAGAAGGATGCCTGCCCCGGCCTGACCTGGCGCAACGGCCAATATCAATGCCAGAGCGGCCGATGCAAAGCCAGCAAGCAAATCAGTTTTGCTCAACACTGACGTTTCCATTTTTTCCCCACTGAATCCGATAGGACTTGCCGGTTTTCTTCGATGTGTAGCTGGCTTTTCCACGCTGGATCTTTTCGCCATCAATGAATACATCATCGTTGATTACGGCTATCCCTTCCATTTCCACGTCAGCGTCGATCGACCCCGAGGAATTGCTGGCCGTGCTACCGGGGCCTACGCTAACTGCGGTATTGCCCTTGCCCTTTTTCACCTTTACGCTGCCTCCTGGAGCATCTACCGTCACCTGCCCGACAACGAGGGCTGAAGTGGTGGCCAGCAACCAAAAACAGGCGATGACGGAAGGTGACAACAGCTTCATTTTGAATTTACCAAAACCTTGCGTGAATAACGTTTTAGGGTACTTTAGGTTGACAACGCCGGCTCGCCGTGACTTTTGTCACGCTACTGCAGCGCGCACCGAACCTTGAATGGCTTGTTATCGCGCATGATGAAAAATATTCCACCAGGCTGCATGTCGTCGCCAATGCGTCCGGCAACGTTGGCAATCAGTTTTCCGCAGGAGACGATGGGAATGCCATCCGACCCGATCCTCTCGATGACGACCGTGTTGTCTGTGGAAACGTAACTGCGCGCCTTTGCGCGGTTTCCCTGGGCACGCTCCGAGTTCGTCGCTCCCGGGTTCAAGGAATCCGGCGTGGCGGGGATCGGAACCTGCGTCGCTCCTTGCTGATACAGGCGTGCCTTGGCCCGACTCTGTGAAGCGCCGCTGTCCGGTTGCCGCCGGGGGCCGAGCAGACCCTCTTCCTCCTCCTCCTCCTCGGGCATGACGATGATCGTGGGGGCTGACCCCGACTCCTGATATGCCCTGGCTTTGCCGCGAACCTCTGCCGCCGATTTCGCAGATTTCTTTCCGCTGTCAGGCTGAGCCGGAACCACAATTTCGGCCAGCAGAATAACGCCTGGGGAATCCAGCCTTGCTGCTTCCCCGGCATTCACCGCACCCGCCGCCGAGAGCAGCCAAGCTCCCGTCAGCAGGAACAGACGGGTTGCAGCGATACTCCTCATGGCGTATCAGCGATTGACGGTTATATCGATCTGACTGACCATTGCGGCCGGATTGATCTGGCGAAACTGATTGACGATTTCGTCAACCGACTTGACCGGCAATGGCGTCAGATCTTTTGCCCCCACCAGTGTTTTCGGAACGACCAACTCGCGATCGGCACCAATACAGGCCACTTTCTCGCGACCGGGTTGGTCGAAGCGAATCTTGAAGCCTCCACTTGGCAGCCGGACGCTGCTGCTGCCTTTGAGCGTCGGATTGGACTGGAACTGATTGGGAAAAATGCGTGCCGTGTTGTGTGCGTTGTCTTCGTAGTAGCAGTAGGCCGTGCCGTCGCTCGAAAGCGAGAGATTCATGTTGAGAAACTCACCGACGCGATAGGCCGGACGTCCGCCCTTTTCGCTATCCAGATTGACGCGGAACGCGCTGGCCGAAGGTGCCGAAGGTGTCGAGGCACCTGGCGGAAGATAGGCTGGAGGAGCTGGCGGAGCGGGCGGTGGAGCGCCAATTGCCGAGGCAACCCCAGGCACGTTCAATGGCTTGATTGCCGGCAAAGCGGCCAGGCTATTCTGTACATCGTCGAGCAAGCTGGCGTACAGGTCGAAGTTGATCTGTCCGTTGGCCACCAAACCGGCTGTAGCCTGGTATTCGCCCACGGCTTGCTTGAGTTCGTCATTGGCGACGCCATCGACCGGCCCCTTGTAGCGGTTCATGCTGCCACCCAGCTTGCGCTGAATGAACAGGATGCGCTCCTTGTCCTGCAACATGTCGTAGCTTTCGCGGGCCTGGTCGCGAATCAGGGGATTGGTGATGTCGGTATCCAGGCAACGCCAGTAGGGAACTTGCGTAAATTTGCCGAGAGTTTCGATCAAGCTCAGTTCGAGCAGCGCCCGGGTCGTTGCGCCCAGCCCTTCCGAACGACTGTTGTCGAGGTTGAAACTCAGCCCGACTTTCCCCAGTTTGCCGCCGGCTTCGCCGGACTTGCCGCCCTTGACCATGACCATCGTGTTG
The DNA here is from genome assembly GCA_030651305.1 of Sulfuritalea sp. Classification (GTDB taxonomy): domain Bacteria; phylum Pseudomonadota; class Gammaproteobacteria; order Burkholderiales; family Rhodocyclaceae; genus Sulfuritalea. The sequence continues at coordinate 63,813 of JAUSCI010000019.1, forward strand.
GAGGTGCTGGTAACGGGCAGGATCTTGCGCGTGGCTGCTTCACCCACGCTCATGTCCATGCTGAGCAGATCGAAGGACGCGTCCTCCGAGTAGCCCAGATCCAGAAAGAACAGTGAAATACCCGCGCCCTTGCTCTTGCGTACGGTGTTATCGTCCATTTGCGTAATGGAGCCGCGAATGTAATAGTCGGGAATCTTGCGTCCGGCATCGCCGCGGGCCTCAAACAGGCGCGCCAGATCATCGCCGCCGCCATGGAAGTCGATGAATTCGAAGGCGTTGCTCTGCAGCGTCATTTTCGCCACCGCCGTAATCACCATCTCCTTGGTTCCGGTCCGAACCTTGCCGGTCTCGTCCGGGACTCCCGCCGAGGTGATCACTATGCCCTGCTTGCCATGGGCCAGGAACAACTGGTCCATGCAGCGCAAGGCCTGCGTAAAACTGGTGATAGTCTTGGTCGCCGGAACTTTTGGCCCGGCAGCGGATGTAGCTTCGGCTGCGGGACCCGACGGTCCGAGGTTCTGCTGGGCGGAAACCACTGCCGAAAAAGCCAGAAGGGAAAAAACCAGCGATAGACGCTTTGGCGAGAGTACTGACATTGCAACCCCTTTAGCAGTAAGACGCGAAATGGAAAAGCACAAATGGGAGGCATTCAAGCCGAAAACCTCCAATCATCATAGTATGAGTGTAGCCCTCAAATTCAAACGGGCCAAATGAATTGTGTGCCAGCTACGGGCAACAAACGAGGACAAACAATGACGGAGGTTGACGCCGGATGCATGTTCATTTCGTCGAATACATATTTGTTTAACAACGTGCCGGCCAGCTTTGAGTTGACAGCGCGGGCTCGGCGTGACTTATGTCACACTGCTTTCTGCCCAATCGCAAACAACCGATAAACCCTCGTCCATGAATTGTCCGGATCGAACTGCCAGACGCTTCACATTGCCTTGACTCGGTGCGCCGGGATGAGCATTGACTTTGACGCGGTCATTCAACGGGACAACACGGATTCGGTGAAGTGGGCGAGGTACACCAATAGCCGTTATCCCGGTGGGGTAATGCCTCTTTGGGTTGCGGACATGGACTTTGCCGCGCCGCAACCGGTACTGACCGCTTTGCTGCAGCGCATCGACCATGGCGTGTTTGGCTACAACCAGCCAACCGCGAGCCAGATCGATGCCGTAACGACTTACCTCGGCCGCAAGTTTGATTGGCCTATCGAACCCGATTGGATCGTCTGGCTGCCGGGCCTGGTGTCCGGCCTCAATGTTGCCTGTCGCGCGGTCGGAACGGCCGGTGATGCGGTATTTACCGCGACGCCGATCTATCCGCCTTTTCTCTCGTCGCCGCGGTATTCCGGTCGGCGGGTGGCGAGCGCGCCGCTGGTCTGTGACTCGGCGGGATGGCTGTGGGATTTTCCCGCGGTCGACGCGGTACTCAGGACCAGCCACGCGAAACTCTTCCTGCTCTGCCATCCGCACAATCCGACCGGGCGGGTATGGAATGAGGACGAGCTGTGGCAGATCGCGCTGTTGGCCGAAAAGCACGACATGGTGGTGTGTTCCGATGAAATCCACAACGGCCTGATTCTGTCGCCGTCTCGCCGGCACCGACTCCTGGCCACGCTCAGCCCGGAAATTGCGGCGCGCACCATTACGCTGATGGCGCCGTCGAAAACCTTCAACATTCCCGGGCTGGGTTGCGCTTTCGCCATCATTCCCGACAGTCGCCTGCGGCAGGGTTTCGGCAACGCCATGCATGGCATCGTGCCGCACGTCAATGCCATGGGCATGGCGGCGACCGAAGCGGCGCTGACGCTGTGCGATGACTGGCACGCGGCTTTGCTCGACTATCTGCGCGGCAATCTGCGCGCCGTCGAGCGCGCGGTCGCCGCAGTCCCCGGCGTCGACATGCGGCCGGTGGAGGCGACCTACCTGGCGTGGATCGATGCGCGGCAGTTTGCCGCGGAGCACGGCATCGACAATCCGTCACACTACTTCGAGCAGCACGGTCTGGGGCTTTCCGACGGTGCGGATTTCGGCGCACCGGGTTTCGTCCGCCTCAATTTCGGTACCCGCCGCGTGCTGCTCGACGAGGCGCTGGCGAGGTTGCGTCAGGCGGCCGGTTGTTAGCTTGGGCTGCCGCCGGGCCGCCCACGCTGGCGCGGGATAAGGCTGGACACCCCCTCCCATCCTCCCCCGCCAGGCGGGGGAGGCGACTAGTCACCCCCGCCCAATGGGCGGGGGATGGGGGGTGGGCCGTTATGTTTCCCGAAGGGGTGCGCTTGCGCACCCCTTCTTCCGGAGAAGGGGCTGGGGGATGAGTGGTTCAAGTGTGGTGCACGATGCCGGCTTCGGTGACCACGGCATCGAGAGGCATGTCGTGCGCCTGCGGTCGAATGTCCGCCACGCGCGCCAGTTCGAAACCGACGCCAATCGTCAATGGGCGCGGAACCAGTACCGCCAGCGTGCGGTCGAAGTAACCGCCACCGTAGCCCAGTCGAAAGCCTTGCGGGTCGAAGGCGACCAGTGGCAGCAGCACGATGTCGGGGATTACGGCTTGGCCGCTGGCCGGAATCGGCATGCCGTGGCGGTCGCTGTCCATTGCCGTTGAAGGAGTCCAGGTGCGAAAGCTCATGGGCGCATTCGCTGCATCCACCACGGGTATCGCGGCGTGCCAGCCGCGCTCAATCAGGAGGGACGCCAGTGGCCGCGCATCGAACTCGCCGCGCACGGGAGCGCAGAAGCTCAGCGTCCGGGGCGGGAGGGGAGTCAGCAAAGCGGCGAGATGTGTTTCGATGTGTACCGAAAGCGCCGCGCGGGTTTTTTCGTCGAGAGCCATGCGCACGGCGATCTTTTCCCGTCGCAGGGCGGCGCGAAAAACCAAGGAATCGGCGATGTGTTCGCTGGACGGAGAGGGTGCAGGCATGTGCTAACGTGGAGGCGGAACAAGTAGAGACCAAACTATTGAATGAACTATAACCCCAAGCCAGCCATGGCTCTATCCCGGATCGCCCTGATTGCGGCTTTCTCATGCGTTGTTGCCCTGGCGCCGGCGCCAGCGCTGTGCGCGCCTTCGACAACGCGTGCCGATCATCGCGGCGACGCTGCCTTTCTTTCTGCGCGCGAGGCCTTTCGCAGCGGCGAACGGGTGCGCCTTGCGCGGCAGATGGAGTTGTTGCAGGGGCATCCGCTGCACGCCTGGGCAGAGTACTGGGCACTGCGACTGAGCCTTGATGACGGCGACAGCAGCGGGGTGCCGGACTATCTGAGCCGCTATCCGGGCGCTTATCTGGCGGAAAAATTGCGCGCTGACTGGCTGCGCGTGCTGGGCAAGAAGGCCGATTGGGAAAACTTTCGACGCGAACTGCCGGCGCTGGCTTTGCCCGATGCCGAAGTGAATTGCTATGCGGCGCAGGCCGCAGGCATGGCGGACACGGTGCGCGCCTTGTGGCTCAGCGGTCAGGATCTGCCGCAGGCTTGCGAGATGCTGGTCGACCAGATCGTGGTGGCGGGTGGCTTGTCGGTCGAAGACGTCTGGCAGCGGGTGCGCCGGTTTCTTGAAGCCAAGCGCGTTGGCGCCGCACGCGGCGCAGCGGCGTATTTGCCGGCCGCCGAGGGTTTCGACGGGCGCGGCCTCGAATCGATCGCGCAAGGTCCGGGGCGCCACCTTGACAGGCTTCCGGCCGGCTTTGCCGCAAAACGCGGCGGGCGCGAAGTGGCTCTGTTCGCTGTGCAGCGCCTGGCGAAGAACGACCCGCAGGACGCTGCCAAGCGTCTTGCGCGCATCGAGTCGCAGCTGAGTGCCGAAGAGCGAGCCTATGGCTGGGGTCAGCTGGCATGGCAGGCGGCGCTGCGGCACCAGCCAGAGGCCTTGGCGTGGTACGAAAAAGCGGCCGGCACCGCCTTGTCCGAGGAACAAATGGCCTGGCAGGTCCGTGCCGCCCTGCGGGCGCATGACTGGAGCGCCGTGCGGCGGGTGATTTCAGCGATGCCGCCGGCCCTGTCGGGACAGCCCGACTGGACCTATTGGCAGGGCCGCGGACTGACCGCCGCCGGCCGTGCCGACGAGGCGCGCGCTCTCTACCTGAGGATAGGCGGTCAGCCCAATTTCTACAGCAACCTGGCCGACGAGGAACTTGGGCGGCCGATCGAAGTGCCGCCGCGCGCGACTCCTCCCAGCGCCGAGGAACTGGCCATCGCGACAGCCAATCCGGGCTTCCAGCGTTCACTGGCCCTGTTCCGCATCGATATGCGCATTGAGGGCGTACGCGAATGGGTTTGGTCACTGCGTGGCATGGACGACCGGGCCTTGCTGGCGGCGGCAGAGTTTGCCAAGCGCAACGAAATATGGGATCGCGCCATCAATACTGCCGACCGTACGCTGGCTCAGCACAACTACAGCCTGCGCTACATCGCGCCGTTCAGTGACCGGGTACTGCCCAAGGCGGACGAACTGGCGCTCAACAATGGCTGGGTCTATGGTCTGATGCGGCAGGAGTCGCGCTTCATAATGAACGCCAAATCCTCGGTCGGCGCCAAGGGCCTCATGCAACTCATGCCCGCCACCGCGAGATGGGTGGCAAAGAAGATCAAGCTGACGAATTTCCACCCGGCCCGGGTGACTGAAATGGACACCAATGTCACGCTCGGCACCCACTACATGAAGATGGTGCTGGACTCGCTCGATAACCATCCGGTTCTGGCCTCGGCCGCTTACAACGCCGGCCCGGGTCGTGCTCGCAAATGGCGCGCGGAGGGGCCGCTGGAAGGTGCGATCTACGCCGAAACCATTCCGTTTCCGGAAACCCGTGATTACGTGAAAAAGGTAATGAGCAACGCCGTGTATTACAACACCTTGTTCGAAGGCAAGCCGCAGTCCCTGAAAGGCACGCTGGGCATGATTGGTGCCCGGGGGGAAGGCGAGACGGGGGTGGAGCAATTGCCGTGAAAATCTACGCCGTGGGTGGTGCCGTGCGCGACGAACTGCTCGGTTTGCCGGTCAAGGATCGGGACTGGGTCGTGGTCGGCGCCACACCCGAGGACATGCTGGCGCAAGGCTTTGCGGCGGTCGGGCGCGACTTCCCGGTGTTCCTGCATCCGCGGACGCATGAGGAATACGCGCTGGCCCGTACCGAACGCAAGACGGCGCCGGGCTATGCCGGCTTTACCTTTCATGCCGCACCGGGGGTGACGCTGGAGCAGGATCTGGTTCGCCGCGATCTGACCATCAATGCCATGGCCAAGGACGAAGCGGGGGTGATCATCGATCCGCACGACGGACGTGGCGACCTCGCTGCGCAGGTACTGCGGCATGTGTCGCCGGCCTTTGCCGAAGACCCGGTGCGCATACTTCGTGTCGCTCGCTTCGCCGCGCGCTTCGCGGATTTTTCGATCGCGACGGAAACCATGGAACTGATGCGCGGCATGGTCGCCGCCGGTGAAGTCGATGCCCTGGTGGCCGAGCGCGTCTGGCAGGAACTGGCGCGCGGGCTGATGGAAGCCCGGCCCTCCCGAATGTTCGAGGTGCTGCGCGAATGCGGCGCGCTGCTGCGCCTGCTGCCCGAACTGAATGCCCTGTGGGGCGTGCCGCAGCGTGCCGACTATCATCCCGAAGTCGACACCGGCGTGCATGTCATGATGGTCATCGACATGTCGGCGCGACTCGCGGCCGCCTTGCCGGCGCGCTTTGCGGCGCTGACGCACGATCTCGGCAAAGGGGTCACGCCGGCCGACATTCTGCCGCGCCATCACGGCCATGAAGCGAAGAGCGCGACCCTGCTCGAAGCCATCTGTGAGCGCCTGCGCGTGCCGACAGATTGCCGCGACGTGGCACGGCTCGTTGCCAGGTTTCACAGCGACATCCACCGCGTCGAGCAGTTGCGCCCGGAAACCCGGCTGACCGTGCTCGAGCGCTGCGATGCCCTGCGCCGGCCGGATCGCTTCGATCTGATCCTGCTCGCCTGCGAGGCGGACTATCGCGGCCGCCTGGGCTGGGACGAGCGCGACTACACGCCGGCAGCGGCGTGGCGGGCCGCCCTCGCGGCAGTGCGCGCGGTCGATGCCGGGGCCATTGCCCGCGCCACGGTGGCCGCAGACCCGCAGGCCATCGCCGGCAACATCGGTGCTGCCCGCCTGACTGCCTTGCGGGAGATCAAAGCAGCCAGCCGATAAGGCCGGCGACCAGCGACAGGAGGACAGCCGAGGCAAAGGGAAACACGTAGTCCTTGCCGCGCAGACGCAGTCGAAGATCGCCCGGTAGCCGGCCCAGTTGCAACAGGCGCGCCAGGCGGGGCTGCAACAGGCCGACAATAAATACAGCGGCGACCAGAACAATCAGCCATTTCAGCATGGAAGGCACGCGGTAAAATTGAACAAGCAAGCATCTTAGCGGAGCGGCGCGCAACGTCATCCTTCACGCGGCTGTTCCCGAGCCGCCCTTACAACCTGTCGCAATGAATATGCCCCGATTCGAGCACCATGAAGTCCTGGTTCGCGCCCCGGCGGGCGAACCGCTGCCGACGCCGCTGCTTTTTGTTCACGGCGCCTATACCGCTGCCTGGTGCTGGGACGAACACTTCCTGCCGTTCTTCGCCGAAGCCGGCTATGCCGCCTATGCCGTCAGCCTTGCCGGCCACGGGGCGACGCCGGGCCGCAAGCATCTCGACAGTTTTTCCATCAACGACTATGTGCGCGACGTCGCCACCGTCGCGGCCGCCCTGCCGGCGCCGCCGGTATTGATCGGGCATTCGATGGGTGGCTTCGTGGTGCAGAAGTATCTTGAGGATCATCAGGCGCCGGGAGCGGTGCTGATGTGCGCCGTGCCGCCGCAGGGGCTGATGTCGGCCGCGATGGGCATGATGTTTTCCAAGCCGGGCATGATGCAGGATCTGAACAGCCTGATGAGCGGCGGCAAGGCGTCGCTGGAAACCCTGCGCGAGGCGCTGTTTGCCCAACCGGTCTCGCTCGACGACCTGAAGCGCTATTACAAGGGCTCGCAATCCGAGTCGCATCGTGCCATCTGGGACATGTCGCTGTTCGGCATGCCGCGGGCCGGCCGCATCAAGCGCACGCCGCTGCTGGTGCAGGGCGCGGAGTTCGATCACCTGATTCCCGCCTCGCTGGTGGAAATGACGGCCCGCACCTACGGCGTGGAAGCCCATGTTTTTCCGGGCATGGGACACGGCCTGATGCTGGAACGCGACTGGAAAAAGCCGGCCCGGCAAATTCTCGATTGGCTGCAGGAACTAAAACCATGATCGTCACCTTTCAATCGCCCGCCTCTGGCGACGTCATCATGTTTGGCGACGTGGCGCAACGCATGATGAAGCTCATGGGCAAGGACGTCACCGAAAAGGGCATCGTCACCGTCGAGCAGTTGCCCGATGCGATCGCCCGGCTCAAGGCCGCGATCGAGGAAGACAAGCAGCAGCGCGCCGGTATGCAGGAGGAAGACCTGCCGCGAACCGAGGCGGACAGGAGCAGAAGCAACGCCCAGGGGTCGCGGCCGTTTGTCACCCTGACGCAACGCGCCGTGCCGCTGCTGGAACTGCTGGAGTGGTCGCTGAAGAAGAAAAAGCCGGTGGTCTGGGGCGTCTGAATCCGGGCAGGCGGTCGCGCGTTTGGGAGGCGAACATGGCGTGGAATCCCGATCAATATCTGAAGTTTTCGGAGGCACGATTGCGACCCGCGGTCGATCTGCTGGCCAGGGTCGACCTGGGGTCGCCCAAGCTTGTTTACGATCTGGGCTGCGGCGCTGGCAATGTAACGCGCCTGCTGGCCGATCGATGGCCCGATGCCTCGATTACCGGTGTCGACGCTTCGGCCGAGATGCTGGCGCAGGCGGCCCACGCCCAGACTAACGTAAGCTGGATCAGGCAAAGCCTGGCCGACTGGGAGCCGTCACGGCCCGCGGACCTGATTTTCTCCAACGCCGCGCTGCATTGGTTGCCTCGGCACGACACGCTCTTTCCCAAGCTGCTCGGCCATCTTGCAGCGGGCGGCGTGCTCGCCGTGCAGATGCCGCGGAACTTTTCGGCGCCGTCGCACACCCTGATTGCCGAGACCGTGCGCCACGGTTCGTGGCGAAACAGGCTGGAGCACCTGCTGCATCAGGCGCCGGTTGCAGAGCCACGTGACTATTACGAGATGCTGGCGCCACTGGCCAGGAGCATCGACATCTGGGAGACGGACTATCTGCAAATTCTCCATGGCGCCGATCCGGTCAAGGAGTGGACCAAGGGAACCTGGCTCAAGCAGTTTCTCGACGTGCTCGACGAGCCGGAGCGCGCCGAATTCGAGGCGGACTATGCGCGACGCCTGCGCATCGCCTACCCGCCGCTGGCCGACGGCACCACCCTGTTCCCGTTTCGCCGGCTGTTCATCCTCGCGCAACGGGCATGAGCTGTTCCCTGCGGCTCAGTGCGGCTTGTTCAAGCCGATGAAGGACACCGGAAACACCACGTCCGCCGCTGCCTTGGCGGGTTGCGCAGTGTAATCAGGCATCTGCTCGCCGATGCCGGCGGCTTGCGTCAGCTTCGCCAAAAGCACCTGCAGCGGGTCGGTCAGCCAGTCTTCCTCGCAGCGCGTCGGCACGAACAGCAGTTCGCGCACGCGCTCGGGAATTTCGTTGGCGGGGATGATGTCGTTGGCGGCGTAGGCGGCGGAGAAGAACGGCCCGGCGATGAAGCGCAGGGTCCAGCCCTCGTCCTCGTCGGGCAGCAGGATGAAAATGCGGGCGCCTTCGGCGGTTTCCGCGGTGCCGTCTTCTTCATCACCAAAAACAGGCATCGCCGCGAAAGCCGCCTGCTTGCTGTTTTTGACGAAGACTACGGCTTGGTTGAAGCTCAGGCGGTTCTGGTTGATATCGGACATAGGGCTTTCCTTGGGGTCATAACAGCGGAGCGAGCCATTTTTCGGCTTCTGGAATGGGGTAGTTGGCGCGCTTTGCCCAATCTTCAAGCTGGTCGCGACCGATTTTTGTGACGGCGAAGTAATGCGCCTCGGGGTGCGCCAGGTAAAAGCCGGCGACCGAGGCGGCCGGCGTCATGGCAAAGCTCTCGGTGAGGTCCATCTCCGCATTCTTGGGTACGTCGAGCAGGGCGAACAGGCCGGCCTTGGCGGTGTGGTCGGGACAGGCCGGATAGCCGGGCGCCGGGCGGATGCCCTGATATTTCTCTTCGACGAGGGCGGTGATGTCGAACTTTTCGTCTGCCGCGTAGCCCCAGTAGTTGGTGCGTACTTCGCGATGCAGCCACTCTGCGGCTGCTTCGGCCAGCCGATCGGCGAGCGTCTTGAGCATGATTGCGCGGTAGTCGTCATGCTGCGCCTCGAACTCTGCCAGCTTCTTTTCGATGCCGATGCCGGCGGTCACTGCGAAGGCGCCGGCGTAATCGCCGGTCGCGGCGACGAAGTCGGCGAGGCTTTGCTGCGGGCGGCCAGAGGGGCGTTCCTGTTGCTGGCGCAGACCGTGCCAGGTCATCGCCGGTTTGCCATCGACGAGGAATTCGATGTCCTCGTTGCTGCGCGCGACCGGAAAGAGGCCGAACACCGCATTGGCGCGGATCCACTTTTCCGCGATGAGTTGTTGCAGCATGGCTTTGCCGTCATTGAACACATTGCGCGCCGCGTCGCCGACCACGGCGTCGTCGAGAATCTTCGGATACGAGCCGGCCAGGTCCCAGGTCTGGAAGAAGGGACCCCAGTCGATGTACTTTGCCAGTTCGGCCAGATCGAGATCCTTCAGCACCGTGACGCCAGGTTGCTTCGGTGTCACCGGCGAGTAGCCCAGCTTCGTGCGATTGGCGCGCGCCGCTTCCAGCGACACCAGCGGCACGCCTTTCTTGCCGGCATGCTGGCTGCGCAGCTTTTCGTAATCCGCCGCCACTTCGTCGACATAGCCGTCGCGCATGTCGATCGAAAGCAGCCGGGTGACGACGCCTACGGCGCGCGACGCGTCCGGCACATACACCACCGGCCCGGCGTAATTCGGCGCGATCTTGATCGCGGTGTGGGCGCGGGAAGTCGTCGCTCCGCCGATCAGCAGCGGCTGGGTGAAGCCCTGGCGCTGCATCTCGCTGGCGATGTGGCTCATCTCCTCCAGCGACGGCGTGATCAGGCCGGACAGGCCGATGGCCTGCGCGCCATGCTCCTTCGCCGCGTCCAGGATCTTGTCGGCCGAGACCATGACGCCGAGGTCGATGATCTCGTAGCCGTTGCAGCCGAGCACGACGCCGACGATGTTCTTGCCGATGTCATGGACGTCGCCCTTCACCGTGGCGATCACGATGCGGCCCTTCGAGGTGGAGCCGGTGCGCTTCTTTTCCTCCTCGATCCAGGGAATCAGGTGCGCCACGGCCTGCTTCATGACGCGCGCCGATTTGACCACCTGCGGCAGGAACATCTTGCCGGCGCCGAACAGGTCGCCGACCACGTTCATGCCGCCCATCAGCGGCCCTTCGATCACCGACAAGGGCGGCTTGCCCGCGGCGGCCAGCGCGGCGCGGCATTCCTCGGTGTCGGCCACGACATACTCGGTGATGCCCTTGACCATCGCATGCTCTAGACGCTTGTCTACCGGCCACTGGCGCCAGGCCAGGTCGACCACCTGCTCCTTGGCGGCACCTTTGACCCGCGTCGCGAGTTCGATCAGCGTGTCGCCAGCGCCGACTTTTCGATTGAGCACCACATCCTCGACCGCCTCGCGCAACTCGGCGCCGAGATCGTCATAGACGCCGAGCTGGCCGGCATTGACGATGCCCATGGTGAGGCCGGCCTTGACCGCGTGATAGAGGAATACGGTGTGGATCGCCTCGCGCATCGCGTCGTTGCCGCGGAAGGAAAAGCTCACATTGGAGACGCCGCCCGAAGTCCGCGCCTGCGGCAGGTTTTCCTTGATCCAGGCCAGCGCGTTGATGAAGTCGACGGCGTAGTTGTCGTGTTCGGGAATGCCGGTGGCGATGGCGAAAATGTTCGGATCGAAGACGATGTCCTCGGCCGGAAAGCCGTCGGCCAGCAACACGTCATAGGCCCGTTTGCAAATGCCGATCTTGCGCTCGAAAGTATCGGCCTGGCCCTGCTCGTCGAAGGCCATGACGATCACGGCCGCACCGTAACGCCGCGCCAGGCGCGCCTGTTCGAGGAACTTCGCCTCGCCCTCCTTCATCGAAATCGAATTGACGATGCCCTTGCCCTGGATGCATTTCAGGCCAGCTTCGATCACTTCCCATTTCGAGCTGTCCAGCATCAGCGGCACCTTGCAGATGTCCGGCTCGGAGCCGACCAGATGCAGGAAGCGCACCATCGCCGCCTGCGAATCGAGCATGGCCTCGTCCATGTTGATGTCGACCACCTGTGCACCATTCTCGACCTGCTGGCGGGCGACCACCAGCGCGTCGTCGAAGCGGCCTTCGAGGATCATGCGGGCGAAGGCTTTCGAGCCGGTGACATTGGTGCGCTCGCCGACGTTCACAAACAGGCTGTCGTTGGTAATGTTGAACGCCTCCAATCCCGACAGGCGCAGTGAAAAGTCGGCGCTGGCGGGACGGCGCGGTTTCGCATTTTTCAGTGCTTCGGCAATTGCGCGGATGTGGTCCGGCGTCGTGCCGCAGCATCCACCGGCGATGTTGATGATCCCCGCTGTGCCCCATTCGCGGATCTCGTCGGCCAGCATCTGCGGCGTCTCGTCGTAGCCGCCAAAGGCATTGGGCAGGCCGGCGTTGGGATGGGCCGAGATGAAACAGTCGCAGAGTTTCGCAAGCTCTTCGACGTGCTGGCGCAGCTCCTTAGCCCCGAGCGCGCAGTTGAGACCGAAGGAAAGCGGCCGCGCATGTCGCAGCGAATTCCAGAAGGCCTCGGGGGTTTGCCCCGAGAGCGTGCGGCCCGAGGCGTCGGTGATGGTGCCGGAGATCATCAGCGGCAAGCGCCGCCCGGCCTCGTCGAAGAACTTCTCGATGGCGAACAGCGCGGCCTTGGCGTTCAGCGTATCGAAGATGGTTTCCACCAGCAGGATGTCGGCGCCACCCTCGACCAGCCCGCGCGCGGCTTCGACGTAATCGGCCACCAGCGCATCGAAAGTGACATTGCGCGCGCCCGGATCGTTCACGTCCGGTGACAGCGACGCCGTGCGCGAAGTCGGCCCCAGCACGCCGGCGACAAAGCGCGGTTTGTCGGGTGTGGAAAAGCGGTCGGCGGTTTCGCGCGCCAGCCGCGCGGCGGCCACATTCAACTCGAAGGCCAGTTCGGCCAGGCCGTACTCGGCCTGCGAAACCCGCGTCGCGTTGAAGCTGTTGGTCTCGATGATGTCGGCGCCGGCTGCCAGGTACTCGGCATGGATGCCGCCGATCACGTCCGGCCGGGTAATGCACAGCAGATCGTTGTTGCCCTTCAGGTCCTTAGCCGAGTCGGCAAACCGCGAGCCGCGATAGTCGGCCTCGACCAGGGCGTGGCGCTGCACCATGGTGCCCATGGCGCCATCGAGAATGAGGATGCGTTGCGCGAGAATTTCGCGCAGTTCGCTGCTGCGGTCGGCTTGCATGTGCGGGGAGAAAGGGCTTGAATTGACGCTGATTTTATCAGCCGGGCCGACGGCGCGATAGGGCGCGGGGGCAGACGATACGCACTTCTGCAGCAGGGTTTATGCCGGTAATTCCTCGCGCTTTGGGGGCAGCGGCGCTAAGCTAGAATGGCGCAAACAGAACAAGGAGAGATTAAATGTACCCCCACGCTCGCAACACCGGCTCGCTGCCCCCCGAGGGGGCGTACACCTCCCTTGAGGCGGCTCTGCGGGAGGTGCTATGAAACACCTGACCCCCAAGGAAACCGCCCAGTTTCTTCACGACAATCCCAGCGCGCTGTTCGTCGATTGCCGCAGTGAAATGGAATTCTTCTTTGTCGGCCACCCGGCCGGCGTCAGCCATGTGTCATGGAACGACGGCCCCGACTGGGAAATCAATCCCCATTTCGCCGGTGAAGTGAAAAAGCTCGCCGGTCATTCCGGAGATCGTCCGGTGGTGCTGATCTGCCGCAGCGGCAATCGCTCGGTCGATGCCGGCCATGCGCTCGAAGCCGCCGGCTTCACGCGGGTGTTCAATGTGCTGCACGGCTTCGAGGGCGAGCTCGACGACACCCACCATCGCGGTTCGATGAATGGCTGGCGCTTCGAAGGCTTGCCGTGGGAGCAGTGCTGACCGGCAATTCCGAACGCCGGCGCCTGCATCTGGTCGCCGGTATTTGCGTGCTCGGGGCCGGTCTCGGCGTCGCAAGGTTTCTGGTTGAAGGGCCGCAAGCTCCGTCAGGAAATCCGACACCGGTCGATTTCGGTGATCTGCCGCTCGGCAAACTGCGCACCGTGGACTGGAACGGTCGCACGGTCTGGATTCTGCGACGCAGCCCCGAGGAAGTCGCCGCGCTGGCCGACCGCGAAAGCGAATTGACCGATCCGGATTCCGCGCACTCCCTGCAGCCGGAAGGATGCCGCAACCGGCATCGCTCGCTGCGGCCGGATGTATTCGTCGCCATCGGCCAGTGCACGCATCAGGGGTGTCCGCCGCAGTTGCGTACGGGACTTGGCGTTCGCGGCGAGTTCCTCTGTCCGTGCCATACGTCGAAATACGATCTTGCCGGCCGGGTTTTTCGCAGCGGACCTGCGCCCGCCAATCTGGTCATCCCGACCTATCGGCTGGAAGGCGACAGCCGCGTGGTGATCGGCGAGGCATAGGCGCATGCGTCCGCCGTCCATCAACGCGACGCTCCCGACAGCGACTGAAAGGGGGATGGGAAAGCGCGCACGACTCTGCTAATCTCAAGCCGGAATTCCCGTTCAACCTGTCCTCCAAGGAGCCCCCATGATCCGTTCCAGTCTCTTGTTCGCGGCCGGTCTTGCTCTGGCCGGCAGCGCCTTTGCCGACCCGTTCAAGCTCTCCAGCGCCGACATCAAATCCAGCGCCCCCATCGCCGACGAGCAGGTGTTCGCCGGCTTCGGCTGCACCGGCAAGAACGTCTCGCCGGCCCTGACATGGTCCGGCGCGCCCAAGGACACCAAGAGCTTCGCCCTGCTGGTGCACGACCCGGATGCGCCGACCGGCGGCGCCGGCTGGTGGCACTGGGTGGTGACGAATATTCCGGCGGATGCCGCAGAATTGCCCAAGGGCGCCGGCAAGGCAGACGGATCGGCCCTGCCCAAGGGCGCCGCACAAATCAACACCGATTTCGGCGGCCCCGGCTGGGGCGGCCCCTGCCCGCCGGTCGGCGACAAGCCGCATCACTACCATTTCACGCTGCACGCCCTCAAGGTGGACAAGCTGGATCTGCCGCCGGGGGCGACCGCATCGCTGGCCGGTTTCATGATCAATGCCAATTCAATAGGCAAGGCGACGCTGACCGGAAAGTACGGTCGCAAGAAGTAATTGCCGAGGCCGGCCCGGCGCACGGTGCGCCGGTCGTGACGCTGTAGAACGGATCATGGACTCTGCCTGGAAGACTCCGATCCCCATCCGGGCCGAGACGCTCAAGGTGCTCCGGCTCATGGGCGACCATGCGCCGATCCTGATGCTCGGCGGCGCGACGGGTGGCTATGGCGTGCGCTGGACCATCGACGGGCAGCCGGTACAACCGGTTATCGCCCGTTACCTCATGGAATCAAATCTGGTTGCCGAATCAGGCGTGACCGAGCTGGGCGCCCGAAAACTCGCCCTGACCGAATCCGGCGCCGAGTTCCGCAAGGACGGCCTGCTCTGGTGGGCCAGCCTCAGCCTCTTCCAAAAACTGCAAGTCCTTGTCATTGGCTGATCTGAAGGGTTCTCAGTCGGGACGGCGACACGAAACCAAGTCTGTTCTGATTGACTTGCCCCGCGTGGCATGAGAAGCTCGGCCCTATCATTTTGATAGGAACGATCCGGTGGCGGGTTGGTCGAAATCGCAGTGGCAAAAGCATATCCGGAGGCAGGTAGCCTCGGCTGCCAATGTGATTTTTACCAATCATGCCCAGCTACGGATGCGGCAGCGGCACATATCGCACATTGCAGCTTTCGAGATTCTGAAAAAGGGCACCATCAGGCGCGAACCGGAACCCAACCTCCGGCGCGGCACGCTGGAATGTCGCATTGAATACTACGTCGCCGGGCGCGATCTCGCACTTGTGGCGGCTGTCGATGCTGACGATCCATCGGTGATCGTGGTGACGGCGATCGATCTGGACAAGGAGTGAAGTGATGTATCGCTGGGACGACATGGGCTTGAAAAACGTCTGGCTGGCCAACGGCTATACCTTGCACGACACATCCTATGGACGCGGTGTTTCGTTCGACGATGTGGAAGGGTTGACGCGCGCGGTGTGCCTCGCACTGGCACGCAAACCCGGCAAGCTTACCGGCACCGAGTTCCGCTACCTTCGCCAGGCGGGCTTGGGCATGTCGCAGCCGTCGCTGGGCAAGGTACTCGGCGTCGACGCACAATCCATAGCCCGCTGGGAAAAATCCGGCAAGGTCCCGAAATGGGCAAACCGCATGGTCCGGCTGGTGTATGAAGCGCACGCCGATGGCGACGCCGCAATCCGCCGTGTGGTCGAGCGCATCAATGACATCGACCGACTGGTGAATCGGCGCATCGTGCTGGAACAGACCGCCCGGCGCGGGTGGCAGGCGCGATCCGAGGAAGACGGGATCGAGGCGGCTGCGTAAAGTTTGCGATGAAATACCCAATTGCCATTGAACCGGGCAACGCCAGGAAAGCCTTCGGCGTCGTGGTGCCCGACCTGCCCGGCTGCTTTTCAGCGGGCGATACGCTGGACGAAGCCATCGACAATGCCAGGGAAGCCATCGAGCTGTGGTTGGAAACCGTGATCGATGACGGTGGCGCGGTACCCAACGCGCACCTGGTCGCGGAGCATCAGGCCGATACGGAGTTTGCCGGCTGGATCTGGGCGGTGGTCAGCATAGATCTGGCCGCATTTTCGGACAAGGGGAAACGGGTGAATATCACGCTGCCCAAGGAATTGGCGGGCATGGTGAAATCAATGGTCGCGAGCGGCGCCTATGCCACCGAAAGCGAAGTATTTCGCGACGGGCTGCGTGCTTTGATGGCGCGCGAACGCGCCACGGAGCGTTGGTTGCATGAGCAAGTGGGTCCGGCCCATGACGCGCTGAAGGCCGATCCGTCACGTGCCGTGACCGCCGAGCAGCTACGGGCGCGGATCGCGGCCGAACATAAGGCCGCCACCCGCAAAGCGAAATGACATACCGGGTGGTGTTCTCCCCGGAGTCGGAGGAGCAAACGCGGCGCTGTATCGCTACATCGCGGCGGCGGCATCCCCGACCACGGCGGAACGCCACGTCAACGCCATCATCGACTATTGCGAGGGCCTGCGGACATTCCCGCTGCGCGGCACCCGGCGTGATGATATTCGTCCCGGTCTGCGCGTCACGAATTACATGGGGCGCGCCGTGATTGCCTTCGATGTAGACGAAGAGCTGGTATCCATCATCGGCGTGTTTTACGGCGGCCAGAATTTTGAAGCAGCACTCCAGGATGGGCCGGACGAATCACCTTGACGATAGCCCCTGCGGTTGCCTGTAAAAGTCGGCGTTGGAGGGACGGCGATGGCGGCTATTTCACCGGTACATATTTGCGACTTTACTGCCCACAAATTCATCACCGCGATGGCCAGTGACAATGTTCCTTTCGAGCAAGAACGATTCCATGATTGCTCATTACACGCCGCGAAGTACGCTGAACTCCCGAAACAGTCTTATCGGCAATGGCGACTCTAATCGCCAGACCAAACTCATCGGACGATCACCCTCGGCTTGCTCCAGTTGCACGCGCCCGCAAGCTCGATACGCATCGCTTTTTCGGACCCGTATGAACAGTTGAAACTGCCAGCCATTGCCCGGACTTTCCAAATACCGGCGACCGCCATTGGTGTCCGGCCCCGCGCTGTTTTGTGTTTGCCAGTGAAATCGCTCAGCACCAATTGCATAGTCGTGGTACGCAATTCGATCGTGATATCCCTCACTCTTGTCGAGCGTAACGAAGAGCAGTTCTGTCTTTCGATTGGCAAGCGGCAATACGCCCGCTTTAAATGGTGTGCGTCGACTGGAAGTTAGCCAGCCCACTGCCGTAAGGATTTCACGTATTCCATACGAGGCGTGCAGGCACAGAGGCGTGTCTTCGAGGCCGGGTACGGAATTGAAAGGCAAGCTGCTACGTGTTTGAAGAACTCTCGCAACTTCCTCCAGTTCTCGACAAACTTCAGGGAGCGTGGATAGCCGGCCGAGGAATGCTTGATGATCTCCGACTTGTCCGTTCTGCCCATCGATCTGGTACGCGAGCATCTGGGCGGCGAGCGATGCATTGGTGGCTACGCAGCTACTTTGCGCTCCAGACTTACCGATGAGTTCGATCAGATCGAGCCGTTGAGGATCGTCTGCGTGGAGCAAGCTGCCGATGCGCCGACTAAAGTAGTCCTCTTCCGGGCCCGGTTCCGCCGCAATCAAACCCGCATCACGCTTGAGTGCCGTCCAGCCGCTTCGTCCGCTGTTTCGGTAGATGTCTTCAAGTTCCAAAGCCTGTTCATGCAGAAACTCCGGCAATCGTACCGATGAACGCCCACGCAGTGCCGCATACGTCTGCAACTCGGTGCGCAGTCGCGGCCAGCTTTGCATCGTGATTTCACGCAGTCCCTTTAACACCTGCTCACGAGTTTGACGCTGCATCTGGATATGGCAGCCTGGCGGCAAGCTGCCGAAACCATTCTCGACGCTTTCGGTAAGGGCGCGCCGTGTCAGGCCAGTCAAACTTGAAAGCAAGCGATCGAACCGATAGTCAGCGCGATGCTGCCCAACGAAATCCAGTACCAGACAACTCTCCTTGCCGGGTGAAAGGCGAAGGCCGCGCCCGATCTGTTGCTGGAATAAAACAGGACTCTGTGTCGGCCTGAGCAGCAACAATGTATCCACCATCGGCAAGTCAATGCCTTCGTTGTAGAGGTCGACCGTTACCAATGCACATAGCTCGCCTTTCAGAAGGCGCTGCGGCGCATGGCGGCGCTCGTCGTCGGCCGTGGTGCCGACCACGCATGCGGCCGGGATGCCGGCACGATTCAGCCAATCTGTCATGAACTCCGCGTGGGCAACAGAAACGCAGAAAATGAGCGCCTTTGAGCGCAGCGGATCGGACGACAGGCGCCGCCATTCGGAGATGACCAACCGCGCACGCACATCATTGCCGGTGACCAGATTGTCAATCGCCTCTCGTTCGCCGGGCTTGTCCCAAGGTACGGCGGAGAAGTCTGTCGCGTCATCGCAGGCGTAATACTCGAAAGGGGCGAGCAACTGCAAATCAAGTGCATGCCACAGCCGCATCTCTACCGCCGGGCTGCCATCCGGCCTATGGTTGAAGTACACGTCAATCGGCTGGCCATCACTGCGCTCAGGCGTTGCCGTAAGTCCGAGCAGGATGTTCGGCCGTATTGCAGTTGCGAATGTATGGAATCTGTCGGCAGCCAATCGGTGACACTCGTCGATGACCACGGTATGCCAGTAGTCCGGACCGAAGTTTGCAAGCAACTCTCGGCTCGTCAGGCTATCGATGGTGGTGAAGACGTGGTCGAATCGCTCCAGTTGGGCGCCGCCAGCGAGCAACTCGCCGAATTCCGGATCACGCAACACCTCGCGATAGACCCGTAATGCTTGACGCAGAATCTCTTCGCGATGAGACACAAAAAGCAGGCGCGGATGACCGCCCTCCGTTTGGCAAGTGCGTCTGTAGTCGAACGCGGCAACCACGGTCTTTCCGGTTCCTGTAGCAGCAACCACCAGATTTCGAGTTCTGCCATGCACCCGTTCGGTAGCCAGTTGTTCGAGCATGTCTTGTTGATAGGTCTTTGGCTGCAAGTCGAAGAAACTCGGCATTACTGCCAGCCCATTTCCTGACTCGCGGCCCAGCGCGGCAGTCAAGGCACGCCGATGTTCAATATTGTCTGGGTCGTAGGACTGGAATTCGTTGTCTTCCCACAACGTTTCGAAGTGAGCGGCGGCCCGTGCAAACAGTCCCTCTTGTGCGCGCTGCGTAATCTTGACGGTCCACTCCAACCCGCCTGTCAGCGCAGCTCCCGACAGATTGGCGCTACCGATATAGGCGGAACCAAAGCCTGTCTTGCGATGGAACAACCAAGCCTTTGCGTGCAATCGCGTGCGGCGTCCATCGAGCGAGACGCGGACTTCACAATTGGGGAGATGCGCCAACTCGTCGAGCGCCCGTGCTTCGGTCGCGCCGGTGTAGGTGGTTGTCAGTATACGAATACGGGTCGCCGTCTGGTTGGTCGCCGACAGTGCTGTGATCTGCTGAAGTACATCCTGCAGCTTGCGAACGCCGGACACGGTAATGAAGCTCACGAGAACGTCGACTTGATCGGCAGATGCCAGCTCTCGCCTTATCTCTTGAAGCAGAGAAGGTGACCCTTTCCCAGCGGTAAAAAGCCACGGCGCGACCAAGCCGGTTTCGGGCGGAGTCGGGAATTGCCGATTGCGCTGCACTGCTTTCAACAAGCGTAAAGGATGTGAAACGAGATCGATGATCTCGGCAGGATCTGGCAGGTTTTTCTCAATACCAAGTTTTTGTCGTAACGCGATCAACAGCTCGTTTACCAATTCGAGCTGTCGAAGTGACTTGGCCGCGCTATCGCCGGAAACATCCTCCAAGATACCCGCCAGCTGGCGTGCAAGCGCTTCAATTAGAGGGCCGGAAGCATTGTCGGAAAGTGCCTGAGTCTCCATGTATTCCGGCTCAAGCTTCGCGGTAAGGCGCTCTGTCAGCAGGAGATCGTATAGACCATCAGGTAGGGCCATCATTTTTCCTTGCGCGCAGCTGGCAATCGAACGGTATTGATCATATGAGGGCCGCCTTTACTTCGGATCGGGACATTATGACAGGCGGCGCTGCCGGAAATGTCCGGGGTCGGCTACCATGTCGGCGATGCGCTTTCCCCAACTCCCCAACCCATTTACCCCGATCAAGCGCTGGCAACGCTGGCTGCTCGAAGGCAGCCTGATCATCGCCGTCATTCTCGGTGCCCAGTACTACCAGACGCGCGGTTTGCCCGAGGGCGTGGCGCCGCCATTGGAAGGCCTGCGTACCGACGGCAGTCCCGCAAGAGTCGGCGCTGGCGACACGGCGACGCTGGTGGCTTTCTGGGCAACATGGTGCCCGGTGTGTGCAGCGGAGGAGGGCAACATCGTTGCGGTGGCGAAGGATCACCGCGTTGTCTCGGTGGCGATGCAGTCGGGCGATGCGGCGACAGTTACGAGGCACCTGAAGGAGCGCGACATCGAGCTGCCGGCGCTGGTCGATGCCGATGGCCGCCACGCGACCAACTGGCAGGTGCGCGGGGTGCCGACACATTTCGTGGTCGATGCCGCCGGCAACATACGTTTCCGCGTGGTCGGCTATGCGACGACGTGGGGTCTGAAGGCGCGGTTGTGGTGGGCGGAGACTTTCCCGGCGTGAGCAATCAAAAGAACTTTCCGCCGCCAGTGCTGGCGTGGTCCGTCTGGGGCCTCGGCGCCCTGCTCTACCTGATCGGATTCTACCAGCGCGTCGCGCCGGCGGTGATCACCGACCGGCTGATGACGGAGTTCGCCATTGGCGGCGCGGCGCTGGGCAATCTCTCGGCCTTCTATTTCTATTCCTACGTCGCGATGCAGATTCCGACCGGGATGATCGCCGACCGCTGGGGGCCGCGTCGGCTGCTCACCGCCGGGGCGGGCGTGGCGGCGCTGGGCACGGTCCTGTTTGCGTTTGCGCCGGACATTTATTGGGCCGGGATCGGGCGGCTGCTGATCGGCGCTTCGGTGGCGGTCGCCTTCGTCTCCATGCTCAAGCTGGCCAGTCACTGGTTTGCGCCCAGGCACTATGCGCTGGCTTCGGGCATGGCGTTGCTGATGGGTGTCGTCGGCGGAGTGGTGGCGGGCGTGCCCTTGCGCTTCGTGGTCGAAGCGTTCGGCTGGCGTCCCGTAATGGCGTTTTCGGCGGCGCTGACGGCCATCCTCTGCATTGCGACGTGGTTGCGGGTGCGCGACGATCCGGCGGAGCGAGGCTACGCCAGCCACTTTCAGGGCGCCCATCATGCCGAGGCTCCGACCCCCGTGCTGCGCGGCCTGATGGAAGTATTGTCCTACCGCAACGTCTGGATCCTGACCGCGGTGCCGATCGGTTTCACCGGTGCGGTGCTCACCTTCGCCGGACTCTGGGGCGTGCCTTTTCTGCGGCAGGTGCATGGGCTGGACCCGAAGATGGCGGCCGCCATCACCTCGCTGCTGCTGGTTTCGTGGGCGCTGGGCGGCCCGCTGCTCGGCAGTTGGTCGGAACGCATGGGCCGGCGCAAACCCCTGTACCTGATTGCCGCGGGCGTGGCCCTGCTGGGCTGGGCGGCGATCATCTTCATGCCGCTGCCGCTTTGGGCGCTGGTGCTGCTGCTGATTCCCACCGGCTTCGCTTCGGGCAACATCATCATCGGTTTCGCCTGGGCCAAGGAATCGGTGCCGCTGCGGCTGGTGGGCACGGCCTCGGGCGTGTGCAACATGGGACCGCTGATGGGCGGAATGTTCTTGCAACCGGCGGTGGGCTGGATGCTGGACCAGCGCTGGAACGGTACGATCGAGGCGGGCGCAAGGCTGTACGATGCGACGGCGTATCAGGCCGGTTTCGCGCTGATGTTCGGCGCCGTGGTGGTCGCCTGCATCATTCTCTGCTTTGCCCACGAAAGCCATTGCCAACAGATGAACGAATGATTCCATGACCCCCGACATCCTCTGCCAGAGCAACGGTGGCATCGCGACCGTCACGCTCTTCAATCCGGACAAGCTCAATGCGCTGAACGCGGCGATGTGGCAGCGGCTGCGCGAAGTCATGGGCGAGCTGGCCGCCGACAACTCGCTGCGCTGCATTGTTCTGCGCGGCGAAGGCGGCGCCTTTGCCGCCGGCGGCGACCTCGAGGAATTTCGCACCGCGCGCGCCACGGTCGATCTGGCGCTGGCTTATCACGAGGCGGTCGGCGCGGCACTGGTCGCCATCGAATCCTGTCCGCATCCGACGGTCGCCGCGATCCTTGGTCCCTGCATCGGCGGCGGGCTGGAAATCGCCTGCGCCTGCGACCTGCGCATTGCCGGCGAAACGGCGCGTTTTGGCGCGCCGATCATGAAGCTGGGATTCTCGATGTATCCCGGCGAACTGACGGGCCTGCTCAGGCTTGCCGGTCCCGAGGTGGCGAAGGAAATCCTGCTCGAAGGGCGGCTTTTGAGCGCGGCCGAGGCTTATGCCAAGGGCTTGGTGACGCGAGTGGTGGCGGATGGCGAAGTGCTGCGCGAGGCGCAGGCGACCGCCGCGCGCATCGCCGCCGGTGCGCCGCTGGTGGCGCGCTGGCACAAGCAGTGGATCGCGCGGCTGATGGAAAATCGTCCGCTGGGCATGGAGGAAAAACGCGCATCCTTCGCTTTTCTCGAAACCGAGGATTACGCCGAAGGGCTGGCGGCATTTCTGGAAAAGCGCCCGCCGCGGTTCAAGGGCCGCTGAGCGGCAATCAATCGACGCTTATGTCGATCTGGCTGATGGTCGCGGCCGGGTTGATCTGGCGGAACTGATCGATGATGTCGTCAATGGAATTGACCGGCAATGCAGTCAGGTCCTCGACGCCGACCAGCGTTTGCGGAATGACCAGTTCGCGGTCGGCGCCGATGCAGGCCACTTTCTCGCGACCGGGCAGGTCGAAGCGAATCTTGAAGCCCGCATTCGCAAGTCGCACGCTGCTGCTGCCTTTGAGCGTCGGATCGGGCTGGAACTGATTGGGGAAAATGCGCGCGGTGTTGTGCTCGGCGTCTTCGTAGTAGCAGTAAGCGGTGCCGTCGCTGGAAAGCGAGAGGTTCATGTTGAGGAACTCGCCGACGTGATAGGCAGGACGTTTGCCCTTTTCGCTATCCAGATTGACGTGGAACGCGCTGGCCGCGTGGGCTGCTGGTGCCTCGGGCGGCAGGGCCGCCTGACCTGACGGCAGTGCGGCGAGACTGTTCTGCATGTCGTCGAGCAGGCTGGCGTACAAGTCGAAGTTGATTTGACTGTTGGCCACCAGGCCGGCCGCGGCCTGGTATTCGCCCACGGCCTGTTTGAGTTCGTCATTGGCGACGCCGTCGACCGGCCCCTTGTAGCGGTTCATGCTGCCACCCAGCTTGCGCTGAATGAACAGGATGCGGTCCTTGTCCTGCAACCTGTCGTAGGTTTCGCGGGCTTGTTCGCGGATCACGGGATTGGTGATGTTGGTATCCAGGCAACGCCAGTAGGGGACCTGCGTGAACTTGCCGAGGGTTTCGATCAGATTCAGTTCAAGCAGCGCCCGGGTAGCGGCTCCGGTCCCTTCCGAGCTGCTGCTGTCCAGACTGAAAGTCAGTCCGAGTTTTCCAAGTACGCTGCCGCCATCACCGGACTTGCCGGCCTTGATCACCACCATCGAGTTGGATGTGGCGGTAACGGGAAGGATCATTCGGGTCGTGGCATCGCCGATGCTCATGTCCATGCTTAGCAGATCGAATGCCTTGTCCTTTGACATGCCCAGCGCCAGGCCCAGCGGATCGAGCAGCGCGTCGCTGTTCGAATCGGACGCCGCCGAAATCCCTGCGCCTTTGCTGGTGCGAACCACGCTATCGTCCATCTGGGTTATGGCACCCCTGATGTAGTAATCCGGCAACTTGCGGCTGGCATCGGTGCGGGCTTCGAACAGGCGTCCGAGATCGTCGCCGCCGCCATGAAAATCAATGAACTCGAACGCATTGCTGTTCTGCGTCATCGTGGCTATCGCCGTGATCAGCATTTCCTTGGTTCCGGCGCGAACCTTGCCGGTCTCGTCCGGGACGCCGGCGGAGGTGATGACGATACCCTGCTTGCCATGCGCCAGAAACACCTCATCCATGCAGCGCAGGGCCTGCGTGAAACTGGTGATGGTCTTGGTCGCGCCTGTTTTCGGCCGGGCGGCAGAGGTGGCCTCGGCGGCGATACCGGACGGTCCGCTACTGCCGGCAACGCCAGCGGCATGGACATTGAATGTCAATAGAACACAAATCAGCGGGGAGATTTTTTTCAACATCAGCGACATCGAGTATCTTCCAATTCAGGTATTGGCCGAAGCTTGTTCTGGCGCCGGAAGAAGTCATTATCGCTAAAAGTGGCGGCAATTGCTTTCGGTATTTAGTTGCCTGCCTCGTCGGCGCCGGTCCGGGCCTTTCGCCAAAGCCGAATATCTGGTCTGATGGGCGCTTTCAACCAGACAGACACTACCAACGCCATGGAACCGCATCTCACCGATATCAGCCACGTCATACAGCTGGCGGTTGCGCCGGTCTTTCTGCTGACCGCGATTGCCACGCTGATCAACGCCCTGAACGCCCGGCTGGGCCGCACGGTGGATCGCCGGCGCGTGGTGCAGGAGCGATTGCAGACGCGAAGCGGCGACGAAGCCGAGGCGGCCGAGCAGGAAATCGCCTACCTCATCCATCGCAGCCGGCTGGTCTACTTCGCCATTTTTTGTGCCGTGCTGTCTGCCCTGCTGGTTTGCCTGGTGGTTGCCGGCGCCTTTCTCGGCGCATTGCTGGGGGTCGATCTCGCCCGCACCGTGGCGACCTTCTTCATCGGCGCCATGCTGGTCATGATTGCGGCACTCGGCCTGTTCCTGCGTGAGGTTTTTCTGGCCGTGCGCTCGGGCACGCACAACCACCCGTGAGCGTGCGTCACGCGCTTGCCACGCTTGCCCTGGCCCCTGTCCTGCTGTTGCAGGGACGCCATGTGCGGCGCACGGTTGCCTTGCTGCCCGAGCCTGCGGGATTGCGCGAAGGCGCCTGTGGCAGCGGGCCGCTGCTGCGCCTGCTGGTGGCCGGCGATTCGGCGGCTGCCGGGGTCGGCGTGCGGACGCAGGAGTCGGCGCTGACGGGACGCCTGGTTGCCGGGCTGGAGGATTCCTTCCATGTCAAATGGAAGTTGCACGCCTTTACCGGGGCTACGACGGCAGACCTGCTGGGGCATCTGGAAGCGCTGCCGGCCGAGGATTTCGACGTGGTCGTCACCTCGCTCGGCGTCAATGACGTTACCGGCAGACGCTCGCTTGCCGATTGGCGTTGCCAGCAGAAGCAGCTCATCGCGCTGCTGGTGGACAGGTTTCACGCGCGCCACATCCTCTTGAGCGGCCTGCCGCCGATGCATCGCTTTCCGGCGCTGCCGCAACCCCTGCGCTGGTACATCGGCAGTCGCGCGCAGGACTTCGACCGGGAACTGGCGAGCCTTGCCCACTGCCATGCCCGCTGCGAATTCGTCAAACTTGGTTATGCGATGATGGATACGGAAACCATGGCCGCGGACGGCTTCCATCCCGGACCGGCAATCTATGACTTGTGGGCGGCGGAAGTCGTGCGCCGCATCGTCGCCTGCGCGCCGCAAATTATTTCGGAGCAAAACCCATGATCGATCTCTACTACTGGACTACCCCCAACGGTCACAAAGTGACGATGTTTCTCGAAGAGACCGGGATGGCACACCGCATCGTGCCGATCAACATCGGCAAGGGCGAACAGTTCGCGCCGGACTTTCTGCGGATTTCGCCGAACAACCGGATGCCGGCCATCGTCGATCACCAGCCCGTCGATGGCGGCGCGCCGCTTTCGCTGTTCGAGTCGGGCGCCATCCTGCTCTATCTCGCGGACAAGAGCGGTCGCTTCATCGCGGCGGATTTGCGCGGGCGCAATGAAATCATCCAGTGGCTGTTCTGGCAAATGGGCGGCCTCGGCCCAATGGCGGGGCAGAACCATCACTTCACGCAGTACGCACCGGAGAAAATTCCCTATGCCATCGACCGCTACGTCAAGGAAACGGCGCGACTGTATGCCGTGCTCAACAAGCGTCTGGCCGACCGCGAGTTCATCGCCGGCGACTATTCGATTGCGGACATGGCCAGCTACCCGTGGATCGTGCCGCACGAGAAGCAGGGACAGAATCTCGACGACTTCCCGCACCTGAAGCGCTGGTTTGCCGCGATCCGCGAGCGCCCGGCGACGCAACGCGCCTATGCGCTGGCGAAGGAAATCAACCCGGCGCCGGTGATGAGCGAAGATGCCAAGCGCATCCTGTTCGGCCAGGATGCGAGCACGGTGCGCCCCGGCTGAGCGGATTCAGATTTTCAGGTAAGTCCAGCCCTGCTGCACGCGCTCGGCAACATGCTCAATGGCGGTTCTGGTCACCGCCGCTTCGGGTACCAGCGCCACGTCCTGGCCGATGCGCTGCAAGCGCGCGATGGTTTGTCCGCAGGCGATGAAGCCGACTCGCTGATGCTGCGCCTTGAGTTCCGCGATGCGTGCGGCGTAAGGCGTCGTGCGTGCGCGTAGCAGATCGAGGCCGGTGTTGTTGGCGATGATCTCGATGCGGGCGTTGCCGGTCTTGGCAAGATAGGCTTCGGCGAGGTCGAGCGTCGCTTCCATCTGTTCCGCCCGGGAACTGTCCAGATGAATCAGGATGCGCGCCGGTTCTGCCGCGAACAGGCGATCAGTCCAGGTGGCCATCGAACCCGGCTTTTCGGGCATTGTCGCGGCGTGGTGTCCCTGCCAGCCAATCAGCACGCCGACGACCAGGGCCAGACTGGCTGCCAGCGCGCCACCCCAGATGGGCAGGTAACTGTGCGGCTTGCGGCGTGGGGCCGGTACCCGACCGTAGGCATGGCGCACCAATTCCTTGGTCGCGCGCAGCGCACAAAGACGCTGGCCGAGCTCGACATCGCGCGCAACGGCGGCGAGTATTTCGTCGCATTCCTGGGCGCCAAGCTGCTTGTCCACGAAGGCATTCAGCCGTTCGTCGGAGAAAACCTTTGCATCGTTCATTTGACACTCCTCAGACGCGCTTGCGCCGTCTGCGTCTGCGCTTGCAGAAGAAGTCCGCCCAGCGATTCGCGCGCCCGGCACAGCCGGCTCATCACCGTGCCGATCGGAATCGCCAGAACTTCCGCAGCCTCCGCGTAAGACAATTCTTCCAGATCAACCAGGGTGACGACCTGGCGCTGCCCGAGCGGCAGAGCCGCAACCGCTGCCCGCACCCGGTTGACCGTTTGCTGGCGTTCGGCATGGGCTTCCGGTCCGGGCAGATCCGATGGCAGTTCGGCGAGAGCCTCGTCATCGAGATCCTCGCGTCTGGCACGCAGGTGGTCGATCCAGCAGCGATTGAGGATCGCGAACAACCAGCTCATCAGCCGTGCGGACTCGCGCAGTTGGTCAAGCCTGGACAGGCCGCGCGTCAAAGCTTCCTGGGCAAGGTCGTCGGCGAGAACCGCATCGTGGCACCAGGCGAAAGCCAGGCGATAGAGCCGCACGCGGCTTGCCTTGATCTGCTCCACCCGTTCGCGCTGCTCGCGCGATCGCAACCACTTCATCGATTTTTCCCTCCAGTCTCATTATGACGCCGCAGGCGGCGGATTTATTCCTTCACCCGTCGCGGGTCCAGGGGAATAAACCAGGCTGCGGCTCCGTCTTACCGAAGTCACCGCCCCATTCAAAAACGCGCAATAAAACGCGGAGACCGGGCAAAGCCTGTATTTCCAACCAAAGAGGAGCCATCATGATTCGCAGAACTTTCGTTCAACTCGTGCTCGCCAGCACGATCCTTGCGGCCACAATTCCCGCCGCCATTGCCGAGCCGTCCAAGCCGAGCGTTGTAATCCAGGTCAGCGACAGCGATACCAAGACCTGGAACCAGGCCCTCAACGTCATCAAGAACGTCCAGGCGGAATACGGCAAGGACAAAGTCAATATTGAGCTGGTGGTCTTCGGCAACGGCTCGGGACTGCTCAAGTTCGACTCGCCACTGGCGAACCGCATCGACGAAACGCTGGCGAGCGGCGCCAGTGTTGCCATGTGCGAGAACACCATGAAGGGTCAGAAACTGACCAAGGCAGACATGCATCCGAAGATCGGTTACGTCAAGGCCGGCATCATCGAAATCATCGAGAAATCGAAGGAAGGATGGACCGTGGTTCGACCGTAGCGGCAAGGCGCTCGCGGGCCCGGTACGACACCTGTCCGCGAGCGGTGCGAAATTCAGCCGGTCAGCAAGCCGTGCAGCATCTTGCTTGCCAGCAGCGCCAGAAATCCGCCGAAGGCGCGCTTTAGCTGCTTCACCGGCAGCTTGTGCGCCAGCCGGGCGCCGACTGGCGCCATCAGGAAACTGATGGCGACGACGCCGACGAAGGCCGGCAGATAGACATAGCCGAGCGAGTAATCCGGCAGGCCAGACGTCTTGAGGCCGCTCATGATGTAGCCGATGGTGCCGGCGACGGCGATGGGAAAGCCGAGCGCAGCGGAAGTGCCGACGGCATGGTGAATCACCACGTTGCAATACACCATGAAGGGAATCGTCAGGAAGCCGCCGCCGGCCGCGACCAGGCTCGACACAATTCCGATCAGCGTGCCGGCGACGACCATGCCGAAGGTTCCCGGCAACTGGCTGTGGGGCTTGGGCTTGAAGTCGAGGATCATTTGCAGCGAGGCGTAATACACGATCGCGGTGAATACCATTGCCAGTGGCCGGGTCGGCACCCAGGTGGCGATGAAGGAGCCGGACAGCGTGCCGATCACCAGTCCCGGCGCAAAACTCTTCACGATGTCCCAGCGCACGGCGCCGTGCGCGTGATGGGCGCGCATGCTGGCAATCGAGGTGAATACGATGGTCGCCATCGAGGTGCCGAGCGCCAGGTGCATGCTGTGCTCGACCGGGAAGTCCTGGGCCGTGAACAGCATGAACAGCAGCGGCACGATGGTCAGCCCGCCGCCGACGCCGAACAGGCCGGCGACGAAACCGGCGAAGACGCCCAGCAGCGGGTAGCTCAGCCACCAGATTGTCATGTTTTCTCTTTCATCAGTTTGGTGACGACGAATTTCCATTCGGCCGGGTCGACCGGGGTGATCGACAGGCGGTTGCCGCGCTGCAGGGCGCGCAGGTGGACGAGTTCGGGATGCGCGCGCAGTTCATCGAGGCCGATCAGCCGCGTCTTCTTCACGATGCGCACATCGACATTTACCCAGCGCGGATTTTCCGGCGTCGATTTCGGGTCGAAGTAGTGGCTTGCCGGATCGAACTGGGTGCGGTCCGGATAGGCCAGCTGCGCCACTTCGGCGAGTCCGGCGATGCCCGGCTCGGCGCAGGACGAGTGATAGAACAGCACGCCATCGCCGACCTTCATCTGGTCGCGCATGAAATTGCGCGCCTGATAGTTGCGCACCCCCCACCAGTCGACGGTCTGTTTCGGCATCGCCAGCACATGGTCGATGCCTACCACCGCAGGTTCGGTTTTCATCAGCCAGTAACGCGCCATTCAGACTGCCTCAGCAATGAAACAGGGCGCGGAAACCTCCGCGCCCTGCTGATCGATTCCCCCGCGAGTGCCGTTTGGCCGGCATCCTGAACCTGGGTTCAGAGGGGCCGCTTTCCTGCCGCTTCAGGTTCGCTCACCAGGAGCGATCACAACAGCGGCGTCTTTGGGCTGCGGCCGATGCCAATCGGTATTGGTTCAAGGAATGTATGGCCTTGGCGAACACCGCAGGGGAAACCCTGTGAAGCCAGGCAACTCATTCGCGAATCAGGGGCGGGAAACAGTCGGAACAGCGATCAGAACAACTGCTCGTGCTGCGCCAGCGATTCGTCGAGCTTGGCTTCGATGAAATCGATTCTACGCTGAATCGATTCGCTTTCAAGTGCCGCTTCGAGATGCGCCGGAGTGTTCTTCGCGGCGAGTAATTCATGCGCCAGATTCAAGGCTGCCATGACCGCCAGGCGTTCGCCGTTACCCTTTGTCTTCTCGGCTGTTTCCTTCAGCCGGCCATCGAGAAATGCCACGGCGGTCAGCAGAGCCTCGCGCTCGGCAGGCTCACAGGCGACGCGGTATTCCTTGCCCAGCAGCTTGACTTCAAGGGTATGGCTCATGCGTCGGGCACCCGCGTCATCAGTGCTTCAAGGCGTTCGCGCGTGATGTCGATCTTCTTCGCCAGCGCAGCCTTTTCGACTTCCAGTCCGGCGACGTGGGCACGCAGGGCCTGATTCTCGCCGCGCAGGCTGGCGCACACGGCCACTATCTGTTCGACCTTTTGCTCAAGGTGATCGAGGGAAACAGTCATGGGGGCAAGTTTCCGGGAAAAGTGTAATCAGGTCAAGCAACAAGGCGAGAAACTGAATGTGTTTTAGGAAGCGCCGTGGGTAATTAACCCCGGTCTGGCAAAATGGGTGCATGCCCATTGACGCCTTCTCTCCGGCCAAGCTGCGCCGCGTGCTGGTAACCAAGCTGCGCCATCACGGTGATGTTCTGCTCGCCACGCCGGTGATCTCGATGCTGAAGCGCATGGCGCCGCAATGCGAGGTGGATGCGCTGGTCTACGCCGATACCGCGCCCATGCTTGAAGGCCATCCGGCACTGGCTCAGCTGCACCTGATCGACCGCAACTGGAAGCGGCAAGGGCTGTTGCCTCAGGCTGCGGCCGAGTGGCAGCTGATTTCGGCGCTGCGGGCGCGGCACTACGATCTTGTGCTGCATCTTTCAGTGCATACGCGCGGCGCCTGGCTGGTTCGTCTGCTGCGGCCTCGCTGGTCGGTGGCGCCGAAGTTCCGTTCCGGCTTCTGGGCGAACAGCTTTACTCACCTTTACCCGGCGCAGTCGGACCCGCTGCGCCACACGGTGGAAACCAATCTCGACAGCCTGCGCGCTCTGGGTCTGGAGCCGACGGCGGCGGACAAGATCGTGACCATGGTGCCCGGCGCCAGGGCCACGGCGCGCGTTGTGGACTTGCTGGCGCAGCATGGCTTGCAGGTGGGCCGCTTCGTCCATGTCCATCCAGCGTCGCGCTGGGCGTTCAAGTGCTGGCCCGCCGAACGGGTCGCGGCATTGTGCGACGCACTGGCGGCGAAGGCTTGGCCAATCGTGCTGAGCTCGGCACCGGACGCGAACGAGAAGGCGCTGATCGCCGAGGTGCGTGCCGCACGCGACAAAGACGCCGTATCGCCAGCGCCGACTATTGACTTGTCCGGCCAGCTTTCGCTGAAGGAACTCGCGGCGCTGACGGCACAGGCGAGGTTGTTTGTCGGCGTCGATTCGGCGCCGATGCATATTGCCGCCGCGATGGGCACGCCGGTGGTGGCCATCTTTGGCCCCTCGGGCGATCTGGAATGGGGGCCATGGGGTGAAGGGAATAGGGTCGTCGCCTCGAACACGCATCCCTGCCGCCCCTGCGGCATGGCCGGCTGCAATGACAGCAAGGTCAGTGCCTGCCTAACCTCGCTGCCGGTAGTGGAAGTGCTGGCGGCATGCGAGGAGTTGTTGTGAAGATCGACATCCAAGGCATTTGGCCACCGAGGCCACAGAGATCACAGAGAGAAAAGCAGAAACAGAGTGGGACGTTCGAGTTGATCCGCCATATGTCCTGGCTTTTCTCTGTGCCCTCTGTGTCCTCTGTGGCTAACGGGTTTTTCCCTCAGTGAAACTCGCCA
Organism: Sulfuritalea sp.; assembly: GCA_030651305.1. Taxonomy (GTDB): domain Bacteria; phylum Pseudomonadota; class Gammaproteobacteria; order Burkholderiales; family Rhodocyclaceae; genus Sulfuritalea. The sequence goes on from JAUSCI010000019.1 coordinate 95,357, forward strand.
TCGTCCGCCAGAAATACACGCCCTTCGGCGGCGCCGAGCGTTTTGTCGAGCGCGCGCTGGAGGCGCTCAGGGCGAATAACGTCGATGTTTCAATCATCGCGCGTGAATGGCAGGGAGACATGCATGGCGTCCGGGTCAATCCCTTTTATCTCGGCCGCACCTGGCGCGATGCCGGATTTGCGCGTGCCGTCCAGCGTTTGATCGCGCAGCACGATTTTGACCTGGTGCAAAGCCACGAGCGGATTCCCGGCTGCGATATTTATCGTGCCGGCGATGGCGTCCACGCTACCTGGCTGGAGTTGCGCAACAAGCCGCTGGACAGGCTGGCACCGTGGCATCGCTACACCCTCGCGGCGGAAGCAGACATGTTCCGCCATCCAAGGCTGCGTGCGGTGATCTGCAATTCGCGCATGGTGAAGGACGACATCGCGCGGCGTTTTGGCGTCGCCGACGAGAGCTTGCAGGTGATCTACAGCGGCGTCGATCTCGATGCTTTCCATCCGCGGCTGCGTGAAACGCAGGGACGCTCGCTGCGCGAGAAGACCGGTGTCGACGCCGCAACTCCGGTGATCCTGTTTGTCGGTTCCGGCTACGAGCGCAAAGGTCTGCCGACCCTGCTTCACGCGCTGTCGCGCATGTCGCGCGACGATGCCCGGTTGTGGGTGATCGGTCGCGACAAGCACGAGATGCTGCTGCGCAAACTGGCACAGACGCTGGGCGTCGATGATCGCGTGCTGTTCCTCGGCGCGCAGATCGACGTCAAGCCGTTCTATGCCGCGGCGGATGTGTTCGCCCTGCCGACGCTTTATGACCCTTTCCCCAACGCGGCGCTGGAGGCGCTGGCCTGTGGCCTGCCGATCGTTACCACGACCACGTGCGGTGCGGCGGAACTGATTACGCCGGCGAACGGTGAGGTAATTGCCGCCGGCGACGTTGCAGCATTGGCGGCGAGTCTGGATGCGTTGTGCGGCCGCGCGCCGGCAATGCGCGACGCCAGCCGCGCCAGCGTCGCCCATCTCGATCTGACGCAGATGGCGGCGCAATTGATGGGGCTCTACTCGCGGCTGGTCTGACGTTCCGCGTCGGCGACTACGGGCCGTAGTCGTTCGACGAACTCCGCGAAGGAAAAGCGCGCCAGATGTTCCTGTGCCAGTTCGGGCCGTGGCCGCGCTCGCCCCGCCTGCAATTCGCCCAGCAGGCGGCCGAAATCGGCGCCGGCATCCTGGCGTGGATCGCGGTAGAGAAACCCGGTTTCGCCGTCCAGTACAGTTTCGCTGAAAGGCGGAGCATTCACCGCGATCACCGGTGTGCCGCAAGCCTGCGCCTCGATGATGTTGAGGCCGAGCGCTTCCTTTTCCGGCAGGCCGGAGAGCAGATAGTCGAGCTGCCGGTAAATGCCCGCGACATTGCCCTGCTGGCCCCAGAAGCGCGCCTGTCCGGTCGGCAGTGGGGCAAGCGCCCGGTCGAGGTCGCGCACCGAGGCGTAGCCGCCGCAGCCGAAGATTTCCAGATTGACCTCACGATGACGGGCGAGTAAGGGCGCAAGATGGGAGAACAGCTGCGGGAACTGTTTGATCGGCGTCAGGCGGGAGACAATGCCCAGCGTCAGGCCGTCGCGGCGCACAAAAAGTGGATGCGGTCGCAACGTTTCCGCGAGCGGCTCCAGCCAACCGAACAGGCGGTCGCGTCCTTTGCGCCGGTCCCAGTCGTAGCGGCTGGTACGGTGGATAGTGCCGGTGCCGGATTGACCGATGAAGTCGGCGACGCCATACAGCGGCGCGTCCCAGGCCGGCAGGCCGGCGGCCTTGAGGCCGTCGCGCACCCAGCCGGAGACGGCGTAGATCCGGTCATGGTCGGCGAAGGCGGCAGGGTCGCGGCCCTGCACCGGCATGTGGGCGATGGCGCTGCGCAGCCTGCCCGGCGTCGCGGTGCGCAGCGCGACAGGCAGCGGGCCGTGCGACAGCAGCCACAAGGAGCCGTCGGGAAGGTGCTGTTGCAGGTCGGCGTGATCGGCGACAGCGATGCGCTTTGTGTCGGCGGGAAGTTGCAGCCGCTCCCAGAATGCGGCACGCGGATGCAACAGCAGACGCGTCGGCACGCCAAGTTGCGACAGCGCGCGGCAGAGGAAGGCGGTATACACCTCGCCGCCGCCGAAGTGGGGTTGCAGGTTTATTTGAACGAGCTTCATGCTTGCCGCCGTGGAGTCTTCATCGCCGCAACAAGCACGCCGCAGATGAAGGCGAACAGCCCCAGCCGCCACCCGGAAAGATGGCCGTCGAGTAGGCAGCGCAGCAGGTAGCCGCCGGTCAGAAAGCAGAACATCAGGCCGGCAGCGTCATCATGTTGGCGAAACTGCCGCCAGCCGCCGCGAATCGCCAGTCCGGCGGTGATCAACAACAAGGCCAGACCGGGCAGTCCGGCGCCGAGTGCGAAATCCAGCCAGCCGCTGTGGCTGCTGACCATGCCGGGGAAGTTGTATTTTTCGGCGACGACCCGGCCGAAGCCGTCGCGGCCGAAGCCGAGACCGAGCGGATGCTCGCCGATGGCTAGCACGGCCTGATGTGCCCATGCGGCACGCAGGTAGGCCGATTCTTCGAGATCAGCTCCCGACGGCATGGGCGGCCGCAGCGTCGGCTCGCCGCTCATCCAATACATGCTGGGAGAGTTCCAGCCGACGACCATCGATTCCTTCAATCCGCTCCAGCGTGAATCGAGCGCGAAAGACGCGCCGCCCAATGCCGCCACTGCAAGCAGCAACAGCAGGAAACGGAGCCTGCGTCGAACTATCCAGACGGTAGCCGCCAGCAACAGCACTACGCCGACGATGGTGCCGTTGCGGGTACGCAGGGCGATGTCGGCGACAAGCGAAACAGCGAGTGCTGCCCAGCCCGGCTTGCCGGGAAAGAGCGCGGCAACCGGTCCGATTGACAGCATCGCGAGTCTTTCGGCGATGAGAATGGCGACCAGGAATCCGTTCAGGCTGCTTTGATAGTCGCGCCCGCCGAAGGGTACACTTCCGCCAGGCCACTCCCCCGACATGCCGGCGGCTACCCACAGCCAGAGCTGCCAGCCGATGATCCAGAGCATGTGCACCAGCAGCGCCGCAACTACGGCGCGGATTGCCAGTCGGGTTTCCGTGCGTGCCGCGGCATAAGCCGCCACGACCGCCGTCAGCAGCGGGACGATCCAGTCGCCGCGCAGGTTGTCCAGGGCAAGAGTCGGCGCTGGCGAGACGGCGACGGAATGCATCACCAGCCAGGCCGTCGTTGCCAGCAGGGTCCACGCCGAGGCTTTCAGCTTCTGCGGCAGCGACGGGAATGTCGCGCTGCGCAGCGTAGCCAGCAACGCCAGCACTCCCAGCAACAACATCAGATTGCGCAGGGCTATGGTATGCGGAATGGGATAGACGAAAACAATTGCGGCGAGCCAGGCTTGCCAGAACCAGGACATCGCGGCGGCACGCGTCATTTGTTGCCTCCGGCCAGCCAGGAACGCAGCCAGTGGCGGGCGATCCGGCGGTGCTGTGCGTTGTCGCGCGCGTGGCGCCAGAGCAGGCGCAGGAATCCCTGGCGGCGCAGGCGGCACAGGGTTGCCGCGGCTGCCTGGCGATCCGGCATCTTCGCCAGTTTGTGGAACACCGACAGGGCGCCGTCGACCAGGTGCTCGTCGAGCAGCCGGCGCTGGCTTTGCTCAGGGCTGAAGCTGCGCAGCAGAATCCGGTAATGCACGGCGACATGTCCCGTATAGCGCACGCGCGGTGCCGCCAGCAGCGCCCGCGTGGTCCAGATCACGTCTTCGTGGATCAGGCGCGGCACGAAACGGTAGCCCTGGCTCTCGATGAAATCGCGGCGGTAGAGGTGCATCCAGACCATGTGCAGGAAACGTCCGGTGCGCTGGCGCTGGGGCAGCCATTCGCTGCCGGGCACGACGCCGGTGACCTGCGCATCGGTATAGATCGCGTAATCCTTCTCGCGTCCCTCGAAGTGGCAATTGGCATTCAGCAGCACCATGTCGAGCTGTTCGTCGTCGGCCAAGCGCAGCGCCTCGGCATAGGCGTCGGGGGAAACGAAATCGTCGGAATCGACGAAGGCCAGGTACTTGCCGTGCGCCGCGTCCAGCCCGGTATTGCGCGCCGCCGAAAGGCCGCTGTTTTCCTGGCGGATCACGCGCATCCGCGGCAGGTAAGGCGCAACGTTGTAGACCGGGACTATCAGGGAAAGGGTACTGCCTGCTTGCATGGTTTATTGATCAAGAACCGGACGGGCGTCTTACGCCAGCCCAATAGTGCGCGCTACTTTGTCCAGAATTTCGTCGCTGGTGATCAGGCGCGCACCGTGTTGTTCCGCCAAAGCCAGATACAGGGCATCGTAGGCAGTCAAACCATGCGTATCCGCCAGGGCGCAGGCGGCCAGGAGCAAAGATTCATGCCCCCAGTAGCGAATCGGCAGCGCTTCAACCGCGTGCACTAGCTCGCGCAGTTCCTGCGCTGACAGCTCACCCCGTCGCTGCTTGCGCAACAGCACGTTGGCTGCTTCCGCCAGCAGCAACTGAGGCGCCAACACCAAGTCAGTACCGCTGGCCGCTCGATTGAATGCTGTTTCAAGCTCGGGATGTATCGGGCCATCGGGCACGAACAGGCGGATCAGGGCCGAGGTATCGACCACCCACATCATCTTGCGCGATCCTGTTGTACGTCCTTCACGGTGTCACCCAGATTGCGATCCGCCAGCCGCGTTCGCCACGCACGGGCCGCCGCCAGCCCCGGGCCGCTCGCCAATCTGACTTCCCGTTCAATCAGGCAGCGCACATGCTCCTGCATGCTGCGGTGATTGGCAGCGGCCATTGTCTTCATGGCTTCATAAACATCATCCGGCAGATTCCGAATACTCAATGCTTTCATGGCACCCTCGTTGCTATCAAAATGCAAGCATTATTATGATAGCACGCCGTCTTCTGGCGCTGGATGGCAAAGATGAAAACGAATGCTACCGGATCAAGCTGCGACGGCCTTCGTGCCAGGCCAGCAGTGCCTGGTGCAGGGTCGCCGCGCGGTGGGCGTAGGTGTGGTGCGCCATGACATGGGCGTGGCAGCGTTCGGCGAGGTCGCGCGCGGCTCCGAAGTTTGCCAGCCAGAATTCGATCTTCGCTACGCAGTCGTTCAGCCCGTCGAATTCGGCCCAGTTTTCGCCCGGCGTGAAATCGTCCTTGGCATGAGTGCGCCGGTCGCACAGCAGGAAGCCGCCGCAGGCGGGAATGCCATAACAGCGTTCCGGTAGGCCCGAAGCCACGGGCGTGCCGTAGTCGCAGGAGGCGCCGAAGTTGAGGTTGATGTGGCTCGTCTGGATCAGCGCCACCTGTTCCGTCGCGCTCATGCCGGCGGCTTCGCTGAACAGGACGCGCAGGCCTTTTCCGGATAAACACTCGGCCAGCGCGGCGAAGAAGGCCTGGCGCGACCGCATCTCCTTGGCCCGCCCGCCGTCCATCGCGCCGAAGAAGGATACGTCGTAGCGATAATGGTTGGCTTGGCGGAATTGCCGCCAGGTCGCCGCCGAGGCATCGAAAAAATAGTTGTCCGTGTCCGCCGCGTTGCCCAAGTATAAATTCTCCGCGCCGAAGCGCCGTCCGTCGATGGTGCTGTGGCTCGCATAGAAATCGAAGGGGTGCAAGGTTTCCAGCAGTGCCAGGCGCCAGCGCAGCTGGTTCAGGTAATGCGGAGCGTCGCGATTCCAGGTCAGTACCGGCACGCCCTGCACCGTCAGGCTGTGGAAACGCCGCAGGGAACGCAGCGGCGACTTGAGCGTGGCGTAAAAGCACGCGAAGTGGGCGAAGGTTTCGCGCGGGTCGGCGGGTGCAGCGTTGTCGTCGATGCGGCGCACGTCGTAGCCGAGGTTCCGGAAATGCGCGGCGAGCGGAATGAAGGTTTTCGCGCCGTCATGGGTGATGACCTTCCGTGGCGGGCCGCTCACGGCTCCACCGGTGGCGGGGCCGAGTCCACGCCGCGCGAGCCGATGACGCGCGCCGGGACGCCGGCAAGGATTGAATACGGTGCGCAGGAGGCGGTCACCACCGCGCCGGCGCCGATCACCGAGCCGCGACCGATGACGATGCCCTCGAGTATGATCGCGCTCGCGCCGATCCAGACGTCATCCTCGATGGTGACGCTCCCGGGTAGCATGCCCTGCGTGTTGATCGGTCGTTCGCGCGAGGCGAACACGTGGCGGTAGGCAATCACGTGGGCCCGCGGCCCGATAAGGACATCCTTGCCAATGGTGACCGTCCCGCGCGCATCGATCGCGGCATTGCGGTTGATCGAAGTCCGATCGCCGATCTCCAGTCGACCGAACGCTCCGAGATAGACGCCGCGATTAAGGTCCACCGCGTCACCGAGCACGATGCAGGCTTGGCCCGGGGCGTCGATCACGCAGCCGGTGCGTATCTTGCAGCTGCGGCCAAGGCGAACATTGCGTGGGTGCTTGATGTGCGCGCCGAGGGATACCGTCGAATTTCCCCGCAGCCGGGCGAGGAGGGCGAACCACAGCAGGTTGAACCAGAGCTTCATTTAGGTCCTCGCCTTGCGCACCGTGGCCGGGACCCCGGCCACCACCGTGAACTCCGGCACATTCTCACGCACCACGGCGCCGGCGGCAACGACGGCGCCGTCGCCGATTGTTACGCCGGCCAGGATGATCGCGTTGGCGCCGATCCAGACATCGCTGCCGATGCGTATCGGTCGGGCAATCACCGGCTGTGATTTGATCGTCGCGCCGCGCGCATAACGGTGCTGGTAGGAAATGATGCGCACGCCGGGTCCGATAACGGTGTCATCGCCGACATCGACGCCGCCGGTGCCATTGACGATGCTGAAGTTGTTGATCTCGACCCGGTCGCCCAGCCTGACGCCACCGTTGCCACCCTGCACGTAGGCGTAGCGGTTTAGCGTCACCTTGTCACCGAAGCGGACGCCGGCGCTGCGCGAAGCGTCTACCGAGGCATCAGCGTGGATCTTGCACCCTCGTCCCAGCTTGATCTTCTCGTGGCCCTTGATATAGGCCGCGAAGGACACCCGGTTGCCGGCGCGCCGCTGCTGCACGATGTACAAAAGATGCTTGAAAAAATTCACGTCAGCCTTCCAACGGATGCGTTTCGAGCCAGGCCAGCAGCACGGCGAAAGTGTACATCAGGCGCACATTGCCCCGCCCTTGGCGTGCCTCCTGCCAAAGTGCCGCGATGGCTGCGGCATCAAGCCAGGGTGCGCGCATTTTAGCCGCGGTTACTTGCGCATCGCCCCATTCGAGCCAGGGTCCGGCGAAGTTAACGCGCAGCGGTACCGAGAAGCCGTGCTTATCGCGGTTCCAGACCGTTTCCGGCAGGTGGCGGCGGGCCAGTGCGCGCAGCAGGGCCTTGCCGCCGCCGGAATCGAAATGCACGTTGGCCGGCAGGCGCAGCATGCGATCCTGCAGCGCGTTGGCCAGCAGCGGCACGCGAACTTCGAGACCGTGGGCCATGCTGGCGCGGTCAGTCTTGGCCAGACAGTTCTCCGAAAGGTAGGTCCACAGGTCGGCGCGCAGCAGCGCGCCGCGATCATAGTTGCCGTGACGCGAGGCGAGCTTGCGCCAGAGTTCGAGGGTGTGTTCTGGCCGGGAGGCGCGGGCGACCTCGGGTGCGAGAAAGCGGCGCAGGTCCTTGCGGCTGCCGGGATAGTCGCCCAGTTCGACGCGGCGATAGAGCAGCAATTCGGCGCCGGCCAATGCGCGCCGGCGCAGGCTCGCCGGGGCGAGGCCATGGCGCAGCAGGCTGCTCAGCAGGCGCTTGCCGACGCTGTCCGGATAGCGGTCGGCGCCGTCGAGAAAGCGCCGATAACCGCCGAAGAGTTCATCGCCGCCGTCGCCCGAGAGCGCCACCGTAACATGCTGCCGCGTCAGACGCGACAGCGCCCAGGTCGGGATGTAGGCCGGATCTGCGAGCGGCTGGTCGAGGTCGGCCAGCGCCGCAGCGAGTGTAGCCGCATCGAGTTCGGGCGCGTCGAAGACGTGATGCTCGGTGCCATAGCGCTCGGCCACGGCGCGGGCATGGGGGCTTTCGTCGAAGCCGGCCTCGGCAAAGCGCACGCTGAAGGTTTTCAGCGGCCTCGCGCCGGCCTTCGCCATGTAGTGCACCACCAGGCTGCTGTCGATGCCGCCGGAAAGAAAGGCGCCCAGCGGCACGTCGGCTACGAGCTGATCCTTGACGGCGTGCGCCAGCAGGAGATCGGTTTCCTCGACCAGGGCTTCGCGGGCAGGGGCTTTTCCCGTCGCGTCGGGAATCATCCACCACTGCCGCACTGCGCCGCCTTCGCCGGTCTTCCAGCGCAGACAGGCGCCCGGCGGCAGGGCGTGAATGTCACGCACCAAAGTATGTGGCGCCAGCGGCGTCTGAAAAGCCAGGTAGTCGCGCAGGCCTTGCGGATCGAGCTTCTTCGGGAAGCTGGTCAGGGCGAAGAAAGGTGCCAGCGTCGACGCCGCCACAAAACCGCTGGCATGCTCGCCCCAGAACAGCGGCTTGACGCCAAGCCGGTCGCGGGCGAGAAAGACGCTGCCATCACGAGCGTTGTGGATGGCGAAGGCGAACATGCCATCGAGCTTTTCGAGTACGGCTTCGCCCCAGTGCACGTAGCCGGTCAGCAGTACTTCGCTGTCGGAGCGCGTGGCAAAGGCGTGCCCCGCCGCTTCGAGTTCGCGGCGCAGAACAGCGAAGTTGTAGATCTCGCCGTTATAGACCATCGCCAGCCGGCCATGGTCTGCCGTCATCGGCTGGCGACCGCCGGCGACATCGATCACTGCCAGCCGCGCATGGCCGAGCAGGGCCGCGCTGTGGGCCAGCACTTCGCTGGCGTCGGGACCGCGCGACTTGAGCCGCGCCAGTGCTGCGGCGAAGTCGCTGCGGAAGACGTCGCCGATGGCGAGCAGGATGCCGCACATGTCAGTCCGCTCCCACGCGGCGCCAGTCGTCGGCCAGGGTGCGGCGCAGTTCCGCGAGCCGGCGTTTGCGAATCGGCAGCTCGGCGGCCAGCGCTGGCAGAGCGGTCACGGCCTCAAGCAGGCGGTCGACCACAGTTTGCGCGGTCGCGGGATCGATGCCGCCCCGGCGCGCGACCTCGATCAGGTGGGTGCGACCGGGGGCGCGGCCCTCCCCCGCCACGGTGGTCTGGTGTTCGCCGCCGGGGCCCTCGTTGAAAGTCAGATCGAATACGGGGGCCAGGCGCCAGCGGCGATCGGCACCGAGGCGGAAGGCGAAATTGCGGCTGTGATCGTCGCGGTTATGCAGTAGCACGTTGAGCACGCAGCGCTCGAAAGCCTTGTGGACTTCGCGCTCATCGCCGGTCAGGCGACGGGTGGCCCGCAACAGCATTTCGTAATCCAGAGCCGGCAGGCGGTAATCGATGTGCAGCAGCGCCGAGAGCGAAAGCAAAGGCACGCGCATGCCGCGTTCGCGGTCGAAGCGCCGCACGCCGAAGGCGGCGTGGCTGGAGGACAAATCGAAAAAGCGCGATGCCGGCATGTCGAGTCCGCTCTGTCGCGCCAGCCGGGCGTAAAGCTCTTCCACGGCGCAGGCGTCGCGGTGTTCCTCGCGGGCGGGGAATTTGACCAGCCAAGGCTCGCTATCTGACTCCGGCACCGTGCCGCCAGCACCGACTTTGCCGCTGGCTGCGTCGAAATCAAGCAGCACCTTGGGTCGCGCGCCCTGTGGCGAGCCGCCCAGCAGCAACAGGTGGCGCAAGGCTGTTTCGGCTGGCATATTGGTCGGTGCGTCGCTGACGACCCGCTCGACTTCCTTCGCCAGTTGCAGCAGCGTGAGGTCTTCGTCGTTGAGGTCCAACGGCTCGGCCGGCGCGAAGGCCAGTGCGCCCATGGCGCGTTCGCCGATGAAAGCCAGCCGGTCCAGCGGCGAAACCTCGCCCGGCCGAAGGCCGGCGCGGGAAAACGCGTGATCCATCAGCAGCATGCCCCAGCCATCGGGCAGGGCATCGGCGATCAGCCCGGGCAGGCCGAGAAAACAGGGCTCGCCGGAGAAGGCGCCGGGCAGGGCCAGCGGCAGCCGCAGCGGGGAAAGCTCCAGTCTCTGGCGACGCGCTTCCGGGCTGTACTCGAACAACAGCGGCTGGCCGGGGCGACCGGCATCGGCTAGCGTGCCCAAGGGCCAGCGCTCGCCCCAGCCGGCATAGATGACGCTCAGTTGCCTCATGATCGCTTCATCCGGGCGGCGTCCGCGGCCGGCCCGCCCGTTGCCGAGCGGCGAGGGAAGCCTCGCGCTCGGCGTCGGCGATGTGCACCACCGGCAGCACCAGGAAGCGCTCGAACTGATGGCTGACGCGCAAGGCTTCGGCCACCCGCGCCAGCAGCAGCAGCGTGCCCTGGCCAAGCGTTTCGAGACGGCGAATCGATGACAAACTGCTGCCCGTCATGGCGGCCAGCTCCGCCTGACTCAGGTTGCGCGCCAGGCGCAGGGTGCGACAACGCTGGCCCAGGGTGGCGCAAATCTCGTGGGGCGTCAGGATATCTATGGTTCCCATGAGAGCGATTGTAGCCGATATACGTGTTTAAGGGATCACATATGGATCGTTATTTGGCGGCAGCAATAGCTTCCCAGGCATCCAGTGCCGGTTCGGCGCCGTAGGGTGCCAGCGCGGAGACGACGAGGTCGGCGGCCGGTTTCGGCGCAGCAAGTGCGGCCCGCATCGCCTGGGCCAGCGCATTGGCATCGTTGCAGGGAACCAGTCCTTGCGCCAGTTCGCCGCCGAGGATTTCGCGCGGGCCGGAAGGACAGTCGGTGCTGACCACGCGCGTGCCGCAGGCCAGCGCCTCGATCAGCACATTGGGCAGACCTTCGTGGTCGGAGCACAACACCAGCAAGTCAGCGCCCGCCATCCACGGGTAAGGGTTGGCCTGAAAGTCGGCGATGACGACACGGCGTTGCAGGCCATGCCGCGCGATCAATGCCGTCAGTCCGGCGTCGGGCGGCGTCAGCAGCACCAGTTGCTGCGGCAGGTCGGCTTGCGCAAAGGCCGCCAGCAGCAGATCGTGGCGTTTCTGCGCGGCATAGCGGCCGACGTGAAGGATGTAGGGTTCGCGCGGCCGTTGCGGGCAGGGCTCGGCGGCCAGGGCGCGGATCGCGGCGAAGTCGAAGGGATTGGCGATGACGCTCACTCGATCGGCATCGATGCCGAATTCGGTCTGCAGATCGTTCGCGACGCCCTGCGACACGGCGACCAGCGGCAGCGCGCCGTAGAGCCCGCGATAGCGCGCGGCGCGGCGCTGGGCCTTGGCCGCGGGCAGGCGCGCGATCTCGGCCGACAGCGTATTGGCGATGCGGCAGACATGGCGCGGCATGCGCGCCAGCGCCGCGACTTCGTCGGCGAAGGGCAGGGTCGACACCAGCAGGTCGTGCGGATTCGCTGCCAGCCAACGATTCAGGCGCCAGGCCAGACGCCGCTTGCCCAGCCAGCCGTGGCCGGCGCGCGCGGCGAGGACGTGAAAGCGGCAGCCGACGGGTGCAGGGTAGTTACCGGCATACTCGCAGACGATGAAATCCACTGCGTGGCCGCGAGCCGCGAGGCCGCTGGCTATCTTGGCCAGCGCCTTCTCGGCGCCGCCGCCGGCGAGGTTGGTGGTGAACAGGGCGAATTTCATGGTGCGCGAGTTTTCGTAGCGTGTTCCGTCAGCGCGCGCTGTACCGCGACCCAGACGCGGTCCACCGTGATCTCGGCCATGTTGGCTTCGGGTGTGCAGCGGTCGGCCTGCGGATGGTCGATCGCATACAGGCAGGGATGATCGAGCGGCGCCAGCACGCGGCTCGGCGAATAGCCGTGATAGAGCGCCACCATCGGCCGCTGCATGGCGCCCATCAGGTGGGTGGGTCCGGTGTCGACGCCGACATAGAGGTCGACACGGTTCATCAGCGCCGCCGTTTCGCGCAAGCTGAGCTTGCCGGCGCAGAGCGTCGCGGCGCTGCCGAGGTCGCTCGCCAGCGCCTCGGTGCGACTCTTTTCCAGTTCGCCGCCGAAGATCAGGAAGTGCGCCTGCGGCCAATGCGCGCGGATGCGTCGACAGAGTTCGCTGAAGTGGCCGGGTGGCCAGTCGCGGTAGGCCTTGGTCGGAAAGCTCGCTACCTGCAGGCCGATCAGCGGATGTTTTTGTTCGGCGCCGTGCTTGGCCAGAAAGCCCGCCGCCCACTGCGCCTCGTGGGCAGTGACGCGGTAGCTCAGCGCCTTGCCGGCCGGCGCCGCGTCGACCGCGGCCGGCAGCATGAGCTGGATGTCCACCGCATGGGTGGTCTGCAGCGCCGGGTGCTCGACCGCCTTGTACAACCGTGCATTCAGCGCCGCGTCGGGCTGGCGGAACGCGACCACGCGACGCGCGACGCGCAGTGCGTACTCGACCAGCGGCGCGTCGAAATTGCAGACGAAGGCGAGGTCGTAGGGCTTGCCCGCGAATGGATTCCTCAACCAGCCCATGAAACGCGCGCGCTGCTTTTCTATCGTTCCGGTGCGTTGGGCGAAGGGCAAAAAGCGCAGCACTTCCTCGCGCTTCGGATGCGCCAGCAGGTGGATGCGCGCCTGCGGCCAGCGCGCCGCGACGGCGCGCACCGCCGGTGTCACCAGCAGCGTGTCGCCGATGCGCGAGACATTGATGTAGAGGATGTCGCGCGGTGCCGTCAGCTCTGCTTCAGTCGCGGCGGACGAACTCATACAGGTAGTCGGGAAAGGAAAATTCCACCGGCTCCAGGCGCCAGCCGATCAGTCGCTTGACTGCCAGCGCCATGGGCGAGAAGCGCTTGACCAAGTGGTAGGCGGCCAGTGCGATGCCGGCGCGGCGGCCCAGTTCCATGGCCAGCGTCGGCGTGATCCAGGCCACGTGGTCGAGATTCACCACCATCACGCCGTCGCGCTTGAACTGGCGGAAAAATTTGCGCGAGAAGGGGTTCGGCGTGGTGACGTAAAGCCGGCCGCCGGGGGCGAGATGGCGCGCGGCGAACTTCAGTAGCAGCACGGCGTCGTCGACGTGTTCGACCACGTCGCCGATGAATACCACGTCGAAGCGCTCGCCCATGTCGGCTTCGGAAGTGGCGTCGACGCAGCGCACGTTGAAGCCGCGGCTGTTGAGTTCATTCACCAGGGGTTCGAGGATGTCGATGCCGACGCAGTACGCGGCCACCTGGTGGATGCGGCCGTGCCGCCAGTCAGGCAGGTCGAAGTAGCGCGCGCTGTGGGAGACCACGCCGATGTCGAGCACGCGCTTGCCCCGCACCAGGCTTTCGATATGGCCGAGCAGATCGTTGTCGGTATGAACGCGCTGCGCGGTTTTCAGCCAGGCGCGCACGGCGGCCTTCGCATCGCGATTGTTGGGGTCGTCGGACACCGTGGTCCAATCCAGCGGCTTGCTCATGGGGGCATCGCCTGGCGAAAAATGCCTTCCATGCTGTCCAGCATGGTCTCGCGCGAAAAGTCGGCGCTGGCGACACGGCGCGCGGCCTCGCTGAGGCGCGCGGCGAGTGCGCTGTCGTCGAGCAGGCGGGCGATGGCGGCGGCCAGCGCTACGGCGTCCCTGGGCGGCACGATCAGCGCCGTGTTTTTGTCGCTGACGGCGTCCAGTATGGCACCGACCGGGGTGGTGACGATAGGCAGGCCGCAGAGCATGGCCTGCAGGATAGCCTGCGGCACGCCTTCGTTGGCATAGGACGGCAGGCAGAAGACGTCCATGGCCTGCAGCCAGTGTTCCGGGTCGCTGCGCTGGCCGGCGAGCGTGACGCGCTCGCCAATCCCGAGCGCCGCGATTTTCTCTTCTATCGGGCCGCGCATCGGGCCTTCGCCGACGATCAGCAGATGCAGCTCAGGCCGCTTGAGTTGGGCGAAGCCATCGAGCAGGAACAAATGGCCCTTCCAGCTGCGCAGGGTGGCGACGATGCCGAGGTGGCGCTGCGCCGGGTCGAGTCCCAGTGCGATTTTTGCGGCTGTCTTGTCGGCCGGCGCGAAGCGTTCCGTATCGATGCCGGTCGGCACCGACAGCACGCGAGCGGGGTCGAGGCCAAGCGCCGCCAGCAGACGTTGGCGCAGGCTTTCGCCGGTGGTGACTACGGCTTTGGCGCGGCGGTAGAGCCAGCGGTTGAAAAGGTTGCCCGACACCGGCGCCGAAATGTGGCGGGTGCGCACGATGGCCGGCGGATTGCCGAGGGTGGCGCAGGCCAGACCCGTCAGCCAGGAATCGGCCGAGCTGTGGGTGTTCACCAAGTCCACCGGATGACTGGCCAGATGGCTGCGTAGTGCGCTGAATCCGGCAAGCGTTTTGAACTCGATGGGCAGCGAAATCACCGGCACGCCGAAACGGACTGCCTCGGCCGCCATGCGGGCATGAGCCGGACAGGTCACCGTGACTTCGTGGCCTCGTCCGATCAGTCCGCGCGATTCTTCCAGGATGCGGATTTCCTGACCGCCCCAGCCACAGGAGGCTTCGGTGTGAAGGATTTTCACGCTGCCTCCGCCGGGCCGCCCCAAGGGGGCAGCAAGCCATCAACAGGAAGTCGCGAACGCGACTGAACCGTAGTCACCCCCTTTCCTGGAAATGGGGGCGGGGGAAATGTCGTCATGAATTCTCCGCAAATTGCAGGCGGTAAAGGCTGGCGTACAGGCCGCCGGCCGCCAGCAATTCGGCATGGCTGCCGATCTCGGCAATGCGCCCATGCGACAGCGCGACGATGCGATCGGCATGTTCGACGGTGGACAGGCGATGGGCGATGACCAGCGTGGTGCGGCCGTGCATCAGTGTTTCCAGCGCGTCCTGCACGGCACGTTCCGATTCGCTGTCGAGTGCCGAGGTGGCTTCGTCGAGGATCAGGATCGGTGCATCCTTGAGGATGGCGCGGGCGATCGCGATGCGCTGGCGCTGGCCGCCCGAAAGCCGCGCGCCGTTTTCGCCGATCAGGGTATCGAATCCCTGCGGCATGGCTTCGATGAACTCCAGCGCATGGGCGGCTCGCGCGGCGGCCTCGATCTCGGGGCGGGTCGCGTCGCGCTTGCCACCGTAGGCGATATTGGCGGCGACCGTGTCGTCGAAGAGAAAAACCTCCTGCCCGACATGCGCGATGTTGGCGCGCAAGCTGCCCAGCGTCAGGGTTTCGGTGTCATGACCGTCGATGCGAATCTGGCCGCTGCCGGCGTGATAGAAGCGCGGCACGAGGTTGACGAAAGAGGACTTGCCGCCGCCGGAAGGGCCGACCCGCGCCACGGTCTCGCCGGGGCGCACGACGAGATCGATGCCGGTCAGGGCGTTGCGCTCGGCACCGGCATAGCGCAGGCTGACGGCGGCAAATTCGATCTCGCCACGGGCGCGGCCGAGATCGATGGTTCCGGTATCGACCTCGGGTGCCTCGTCGAGCATGCGGAACACGCTTTCGGCGGCGGCCAGTCCGCGCTGCAGGGGTGCGTTGATGTCCGCCAGATGCTTGAGTGGGGCGAGCAGCAGCAGCATGGCGGTGATGAAGGAAACGAAGCCGCCGACCGTGGTTTCGTTGCCGGCGGACTGCTGCAGGGCGACGAAGACGACAATCGCCAGTCCGACCGAGGCGAAGATCTGGGTGATCGGCGCCACGGCTGCGGCGGCGATTGCCTGGCGCATACCATAGCCGCGCAGCGCGTTATTGACTTTGGAAAAACGCGACGTGGCGTGCGCCTCGCCGCCGAAAATCTTGACCACCTTCTGCCCGCGAATCGATTCCTGCAGCACCTCGTTCATCTGCGCCATGCCTTCCTGCGCCGAGAGCGACAATCGCCGCAGGCGTTTCGAGAAGGCGCGCACTACGAGCGCGGTCAGCGGAATCACCGCCAGGCTGATCACGGTCAGCTTCCAGTTGAGGTAGAGCAGCCAGGCCACCAGACCCATCACCGAGAGGCTGTCGCGAATCAGCACGGTCAGCGTCGAGGTCGCGGCGGCGGCAACGCCATTGACGTCATAGGCGATGCGCGTGGCCGGCACCGAGGAGGCGTGGGCATCGAAGTAACTGGTCGGCAGGCGCATCAGGCGCTCGAACATCAGCTGGCGCAGATCGGTGATGACGCGGTTTGAGACCCAAGACATGCCGTAGGAGGCAAAAAAGCCCGCCACGCCGCGCAACACGAAGATGCCGATGATGGCCAGCGGCAGCCACGCCAGCCAGTCGTTGCCGCCCTGGCCGAAGCCTTTGTCCAGCAGCGGCTTCATCAGCGCCGGAAAGAGCGGCTCGGTGGCCGCCGCCAACACCGTGGCGGCCAGCGTCAGGACGAAGCCCTTCCAGTGCGGGCGCACATGGCCGAGAAGGCGCAGATAGAGGTCGCGGCTGTCGGTCATGGCGACCGCCCCGAGCGGCATGAGGGCATCAGGCGGCAGTGTTGGGGCGTAATGCCTTGAAGATAAAACACGGTTTGCCGAAGCTCTTTTTGCATTCGATGTCGAATTCACGCTGTTCGAGCCAGTCGAGCAGCTCGAAATCTCGCTCGCCGTGAAGTTCGCCGACGATGTACTGGACGCTGGCGAGTTGTTCGGGTGTCAACCCGTGGAGGATTTCCTTCTCGGCGCCTTCGGTGTCGATCTTGATTACGTCGATACGCTCAAGGCCCAGTTCGCGTACAAAGTCACCGCTCTTGCGCACCGGTACTGAAACCTTCTCTTCGTCACCTGCCGCGCCGCGCTGGTAGAAGGACCAGCCACCGTGGTTGTGCGCACCAGGCGAATGGATCATCTGCAACTCGCCGTCCCTGTCCGATAGCGCCAGCAAATGGCACTCTATGCTGCCTGGGCGGTCGCGTGATGCGGCGTTCATCTTCAGAATTTCCAGATTGCCGGGGATCGGCTCGAAAGCATGAATTTTAGCCATCGGATACAGCTCACTAAAAAACACGGTTGCAGCACCTACGTTGGCACCGATGTCGAGCACGACTTTGACCTCATCCGGCGGCGGCAGTCGCGCATGCCAGTACTCCGATTTGCGGCCCTTGAGCAGTATCTCGTAAATCACCAGGGCGTCGCTGCTGCCTTCACGGTAGTGCACCGGCTTGCCGCGATAATCCACTTCGATGATGGCCCCGGTTGGGTTTCCGCTCAACGCGGCCTTGGCGAAGCCAACGCTGCGGGATCGCAGCGCATATTTCAGAAATTTCTTCACGGAGGCCTTTCAGCTCGATCCAAGCCACGGATTTTATCCGATTGCCGTTCTGTTCCGGAATCAGCGCGCTGCATCCACAGGGCAATCGCACGAACGTCGCCGCAATCCGCGTAGTTCGGCGCGATACGCATGGGAAGTGGCCGCTCGAGCCTTGATGCGACCCTTGCGCTTGACGGGGGTATATGCGCATGGGCGCCCCAACTCAATGGGGCCGGCTGCCCTGTAGGGCGATTCCTACGCCATGTTTCCCGGTCACTCACAGAATGTCGCGCTTCCTGCTGATATCGCCGGAAACCTCAGTGCAGCAATATCACAATCACGGGCTGGCGTGCCGGTCGGTACGCGCAATGAACGCAGATCGCGGTATTTTTGGAGACAGGTTATTTTCTACGCGATGAACAAATCCGGGAATTCCGTCTTGCTGCTCATGCTGGCCGTTTTGCTGGCAGGGTCTCTGGCGGGTTGCAGCAACCTCGGCTACTACGCGCAGGCAATGGGCGGGCACCTCGACGTGATGCGCGCCACCCAGCCGATTCGCGACGTGGTGCGCGATCCGGCGAGCAACCCGGAACTCAGGAAGAACCTTGAGGACGTTCACGCCATACGCGAGTTCGCCAGCCGCGAATTGGGCCTGCCCGACAACAATAGCTATCGCTCTTACGCGGATGTCGGGCGCCCCTATGTGGTGTGGAACGTGTTCGCGGCGCCCGAGTTTTCACTGGAGGCCAAGCGATGGTGCATGTTGATGGTTGGCTGTGTGAATTACCGCGGCTACTACGACAGGCAGGACGCCGAACGCCTCGCCGCTGACTTGCGCCAGGAGGGTTACGACACCTTTGTCGGTGGCGTGTCCGCCTATTCCACCCTGGGTTATTTCGACGACCCGGTGCTGAGCAGTTTCTTGCGCCTGGGTACGCCGGAAGTGGCGCGGACTGTGTTTCATGAACTGGCGCACCAACTCATCTTTGTAGAAGACGACTCGCTCTTCAACGAGTCTTTCGCCACGGCGGTGGAAAACGAAGGCATGCGGCGCTGGCTGGAAAGTCGCGCCGCGCCCGGGGAGCGCGCGGTCTTTGAGGCGCAACGGGAGCGCAAGGCGGCCTTTGCCGGGCTGATGCGCGATTACCGCAAGAAGCTTGGTGCACTCTATGCAAGCGGGCGTGCCGCCGATCAGCAGCGAAGCGCCAAGGTCGAACTGGTCGACGCCCTGCGCCGCGACTACGCCGATCTGAAGGCCGGCTGGGGTGGCTACGCCGGCTACGACAGATTTTTTGGCGAGGATCTCAACAACGCCAAACTCGTGTCGCTCTCGCTGTACAGTGAGCTGGTGCCTGCGTTCGAGGCACTGCTCGACGAGGAGAGTCACGACCTGCAGGGGTTCTACCAACGCGTCGTTGCTTTGGCGGCGCTCGGCAAGGAAGCCCGACGCGGCGTACTGACCCAACTGCTTCCTGCATTCGGCGACACCAGGCAGGCGCGCAGCGGCGCCACGGTCGAACTGGCCGTGAGCTGGCAAGGAAGGTGAGTCGATGGCTGTGAAATGGATTGCGGCTTTCGGCATCTTGGCTTTGGCCTGCTTCTGGGGCGCGGGCGCGCAGGCGGCCGGCTACCCGACGGAAAGCCAGTTTCGCCGGGCGCTGAACGACATCGCCGGCCTGGTTCGGGCAGAAGGCATGGAGTTGAAGGTGCTGGATGCCCAGGAGGAAGGGCTGGCCAGTCCATTGCTCGCGGCGGGTCTCAACATCGGCACCAACACCTGCGTGGTGTTTTTCAACACGCGGCCGGAAGACGGCCTGACACAATTTTTCGCCGGCTTTGGCGAAGGCGATATGCCGCAACTGCTGCGCGCACTGTCCGTACACGAGGTGACGCATTGCGTCGAGCAGCGTGAAGCCTATGTCCGTCAGCGCTTCGACAAGGTTCTGCCGGATGATTACCAGCAAGACGACATGACCGTCGAGGGCTATGTCTCGGTGATCAGAAGCGGTGCGGTGGAAACCTGGGGCGAAGCCCTGGGAGACATCAGCTCACTGCTTTACCTGAAGCAGGCCATGCCCGACCGATGGCAAGGCCTGGCCCGTTGCATCAGCGCCATGCGCCATGAACTTGCCCACAAGTGGCCGCAGCACGACACCTCGGCATGGCTCGATCGGCTGATCAAGGCAAATCCCGATATTGGCGACGGCGCCAATCTGTTCGACGCCGCCTTCCAATATCGCAGGCAGTTCCGGCCGGGTTAGGTCTGGCTGCCAGACCAGACTTCAGCCTCAAGCGCCCTCAGCGGGCTGGAACAATTACTGTGGTGCCGCCGCCGGTACTTCCGGTACTTCCTTTTGCGCCGGTGCTTCCCTTGGCACCGGTGCTACCGGTCGCGCCGGTATCGCCCGTTGCGCCGGTATATCCCGTTGCGCCGGTATATCCCGTTGCACCGGTGTCTCCGGTGGCGCCCTGACCACCTGCGCGGCCGGTGTATCCGGTTGCGCCTTGGTCTCCGGTTGCCCCTGTGGCTCCCGTGTAGCCGGTGTTACCGGTGTTGCCCTGGTTACCTGGTTCACCTTGCGGGCCGGCTGGCCCTCTACAAGCACTCAATGCGAGAATCGTTAACGTTGCGACGGCAAGATTTGAATATTTCATGGTGATTTCTCCTGGTTGGCTTACGAGAACCACCCACGTCATTGCGAGCAGTCCTCCAGATCTGATCGGGATCTGACAAAAATTGTCTGCGTCGGCGGATCGGGCCATCGCCATTTCTGAAGAGGATCAGCAGCCGGTCTGCAGGCCTGCGTCAGCGGATACCTGGTTCGGGCGAGTCACCCCTCTGGATCAGGCTAGGCGCACTCCGCCACGAACTCTGTTCGCCAGCGCGCATATCCGAACGGCCCCCGGCATGCTGGTTCGCCCGCAGGTGGAGCGAAGGCAGGAAATCAGTGCCTGGTCCGGCTCGACAGGGGGAGCCAGGCCGACGACAGCTTCAACAGACCCGCTTCGTCGCTGAGTATATGGACGGCTTCGGTCAGCCAAATATCTTTGGCAGTCTTGTTTGCATTTTCAGCAGCAAGCTCATTGGCGAGTTTGCGTTCATCAGCCTGCAGGCCGTCGTCCAGCAATTTTGTCGCCGGCTTCGCGTTGACATCTGCGTCATTGGCTCCGTTGCCGGCCTGCCGCGACGCTTTACGGGCGATCAGTCTTGCCTCAAGGGCAGCCCGCTCCATGCGTCGTTCCGCTTCGTTCAGCGAAACCCGGTTCTTCGCACGCTGCAACCTGAATTCGGCGATGTCCTCTTGCAGATAGCCAAAGTCCTTATCGATCGTCACGCGTGCCTCATGTCGCATCACAAGGCTGGGCAGCAGCGACTTCAGCTTGCCCGTCGATGAATAATTGGCGGCCTTGATCTGACTCCATGGCAGCGGGCTGTCAAGGCTCGATTCGCCAAAACTTTCATTGTCGAACGCGCCGGGAAGGAGAATGTCCGGCTTCACGCCACGCAGTTGCGTGCTACCGCCATCGATACGGAAGAACTGGGCAATGGTCAATACTAGCTGGCCCAGTTTCGGCTGCCCCGTTTTGCCAACCTGATCAAGATTGAACACGGCCTGTACGGTGCCTTTGCCATAGCTGGTTTCACCGATCACGAGGCCACGGCCATAGTCCTGAATCGCCGCGGCAAAAATCTCTGACGCCGATGCCGAGCCCCGATTGATCAGAACGCCAAGAGGACCGCCCCAGGCAAGACCGCTTCGGGAGCCGCGCTCCACGGTAACTTCACCCGTGGCATCGCGCTGCTGAACCACCGGCCCCCTACCGACAAACAGTCCGGTGAGCTCAATCGCTTCCGTCAGTGAGCCGCCACCGTTGTTGCGCAAGTCGATCAGCACGCTATCGACCTTTTCCGTTTTCAACTCACCCAGCAGGCGCGCCACGTCCTGGGCCGCGCTGCGGAAATTCCGGTCGCCACTTTGTCGACCCTCGAAATCATGGTAGAAGCTGGGCAAGGATATGACACCGATGCGGCGAGTGGCCTTGCCGTCGGCAACCGGAACAATGGTTTTCCTGGCGTACTGCTCTTCCAGGGCAATCTTCTTCCGGGTGAGTGAAATCAACTGGTGCTTGCCATCCGCACCGGCATCGGCGGGAAGTACGTTGAGCAGCACGGCCGTGTCGGCGGCACCTCTGATCAGGGCAACGATATCGTCCATGCGCCAGCCCTGAACGTCAGTGATCGCGTCACTTTCACGCTGTGCCACGCCGATGATGCGGTCCCCGATTTTCAGCCGGCCCGAAAGCGCGGATGGACCGCCCGGCACAAGTTCGCGAACGGTGATGTAGCCATCCTTTTCCGTCAGCACGGTGCCGATTCCGACCATCGAGAGTTTCATCAATATGCCGGACTCCTCGGCGGCGCGTGGTCCCTTGTAGGTGGTGTGGGGCTCGATGCCCATGGTGTAGGCGTTCATGAGCGTCTGAAAGACATCTTCGCTCCGCAGGCGACTGATGCGCTTCAGAAAATTGTCGTAGCGCTTGTCCAGAGTAGTGGCGATGCTCTTGTCGTCCATGCCGGCGAGTTTCAGGCGCAGCCAGTCATTCTTGACCCGCTTGCGCCACAGGTCGCGCACTGCCTCGTCGGATTTCGGCCAGGCTTCCCTTTCCCGTTCGTATTGATAGCTTTCCTTCTGGCTGAAATCAAATCCTTCGCCGAGCAAGCCGCGAGCGTATGCAATGCGCTCGGCGACACGCTGCGCGTAGAAGTTGAAAATGAAGAAGAATACGTCGAGGTCTTCATCGATGATGGCGTCGTCGAGCCTGGTGCGGATACCGGCCAATTGATCAATGTCGGTCTGGACGAAGAAGAGCTTTTCGGAATCAAGCGCCTTGAGATAGCGGTCGAATATCTTTTCCGACATGGCATCGTCTAGCAGCAGCGCCTGGTAGTGGTGCCGGGCGATCAGACTTGCCGCCAGATGAGCCACCTGCGCCTGTTGCTGCTCGGGCTTAAGTTCCGCTCCAGGCAGCTTTGCCGCGTCGAACGACGCGGCTTGCCCTGCCATGGTCAAGGCGAGGATTATCCACCACAGTTTCTTTGACATTGTCAGTCTCCGACAAACCCCGTTCCTTGCAACCGGAAGCCAGCGCGTTGGCATGGTCTATTTCCGGGTCGGCGCGCTTAACGGGTATTTCGTGATTCTTCGAGAACAGTCTTGCCGCCCAACATTGCCGGCTTCCAGTCCCGGAATGCGTCGCC
Source organism: Sulfuritalea sp. (assembly GCA_030651305.1). GTDB lineage: Bacteria > Pseudomonadota > Gammaproteobacteria > Burkholderiales > Rhodocyclaceae > Sulfuritalea. Next base: position 117,765 of record JAUSCI010000019.1, read on the forward strand.
ACGTACGGCGTAGGAAACGGAGGTCAGCTGTGTAATCGACGTGTCGCCCGTTGCAATAAGGCGGGGCGTATGCTTTTCCGCGGAGTAAATGCCGATGACGGCCATTGGCTCGGCAAGGTCGAAGACCGGCCCGCCCGAGGTGCCGGTTCCGGCGATCTGGCTGAGTTCAAAAAACGAAGTCCCGGCAACTCGCGAGCCTCCGCCAGGGGACGAAGAGCCGAGCAATGGGCTCAGGGATGCGGAGTACCGCCTGCGGATATAGCCTTCGGTGTACACCAGGTCGGGGAACTCGCCACTGGCAGCCTCAAACCGTGTGGCATCACTTGGGTAGCCGAAAATCCGGTATCTGGACGAGGCCATCTGGACCGAGTTGCCAAGCTGGAAGCCGGACTTGCACGAACCGGGATCCAGCTTGAGAATCGCCACGTCCTCGGCTGGATGCGATTCGCTGGCCAGGATGTTGCTCCAGGTCCAGCCGCTGGCTTTTGCCAAGGTCAATGCCGCAAGCGGTTTCGACTTGCCCGCGATCACATGATTCGCGGTAAGCGCAAATCCGCGATTGCCGATAAGGAATGCGGTGCCATGCGTAGACAAAATCCTCGCGACGCCGCCGCCGGCATCAATCCTGGCGACCGCAACGACGCAATGCCTGACCTGTGCAAGCCGGTCCTGAAGGCCTTGCTCTGCAATGGATTCTTGCGCCGATGCGGCAAGCACCGGAATGCCGACAAGACCGAACAGCAAAGCAGAACAAAGCTTGCTCATGGCTCGCCCAATTCAGCCAGCAGGTGAGTGAACGCAGGGATGCCCTTGGACTTGTCGAAGAAGTAATGCGCGCCAAGCTGTATGCACCTGGCGCGGTATTCGGGCTGCGCCAGATTCGTCAGCACGATCGTTGTCGTTGCCGAATGCAGGGCCTTGATATGCTCGATCACTGAAAAGCCGCTGCCGCTTCTCAGTCGCAGATCAATCACGGCGACGTCGGGGCTATGCTTGTCCAGCTGGTATCTGGCGTCGTCCTCATTGTCGGTCTCCGCCACCAGGACCGCCTGCGGAATCGCGCTGATGATGTCGCGCAACCGGTCTCGAAGAATCCCCGAATCTTCCACCAGCAGAATTTTCATCAGCACGCACAGATCTCTGATCACAGTGATCGTGATGCTCCGCCGATCAGGTTTTCGGCGATATCAGCGGGGAACGCCGCTTTCTGTGAGGGGGGGCGAAAAGACGCGTAGGAATCGCCCTACAGCCGGGCGGTTCAGTCGGCCCGGCCAAGCCGCCAGACAGAAATGGCGGCGGTGCAGGGCTGGCAGCGTGCTATCTGCTCAGGTACTCGCCGGGTCGTCGAGCAGGCCGTGCTTCAGGCCATAGCGAATCAGGTCGGCGACGCTGGACATCTGCATTTTTTGCATGAGGCGTGCCTTGTAAGTGCTGACTGTCTTTGCACTCAGGTTGAGCCGCTGCGCTATTTCGCTGATTCCCTCGCCGGCCGCAAGCTTGCGAAAAATCAGAAACTCCCTGTCCGACAGTGAGGCATGGGGCGGCCGGTCGTCCCGTTGAATCATGGCAAATGCAAGATCGGCGGCAAGCTCGGGACCAATGAAGCGTCCGCCAGCCGCCACCTCGCGGATTGCGCTCAACAATTGCTGGGAAGCGCTGTCCTTGCACAGATACCCGGCCGCGCCGGCGCGGATGCTGCGGATGGCATACTCGCCTTCCTTGTGCATGCTGAGCACCAGAATCGGCAATCGCGGCTTTTCTGTCCTGATTTGCCTGATAAGTTCGACACCGCTCCGGCCGGGCATCGACATATCGAGCAGCAGCAGGTCCCACTCGCCGCTGCGTACTCGTTCCAGCGTCTGAAAGCCGTCGCAGGCCTCTCCGGCCACGATCATGTCGCCCGCGGTGGCAAGAATCTGCTTCAAGCCTTCACGCATCAGGGTATGGTCGTCGGCGATCAGGATGCGAATCATGGGATGGCCAGTTCGCTTCGGGGAATGCTCACCTCAATGTGCGTGCCCCGTCCGGGTGCGCTGTCGATTGAAATTCGCCCACCGAGCATGCGTACGCGCTCGCGCATGCCGAGCATGCCATAGGTCTTCCTTTCCCCGGTCAGTTCGGCCGACATGCCGCAACCGTCATCGGCAATGGACAGCAGCAGGTCGCCGCCACGATCCTGCAAGGCGACCATGGCGTGGGATGCACGTGCGTGGCGAGCGACGTTGGTCAGCGATTCCTGGACGATGCGGAAGATCGACGTCGCCAGCAGCTTGTCCAGTCCATAGTCCTCGCTGTCCAGCAACAGATCGCAGGGAACGCCGAATTGCCTGGTGAAGTTCTTCGCATAGCTGGAGATGGCCGCTTCAAAACCCAGATCGTCAAGCATTCCGGGACGCAATTCCTCGCACATGAGACGCATCGCGTCGACCGTACTGTTGATCACCTGATCGATAGCGGCCAGCCTCGCGGTAATTGCCGGATCCATTGTTGTCAGGCTACTCGACAGTGCGTTGAAGTCAATGCGCAGCGCCGCCAGGTTCTGGCCCAGTTCGTCATGCAGCTCACGGGCAAAATGCGCCCTATCCTCCTCGCGCGCCGTTTGCAGAAAAATCGAAAGCTGGTGAAGGTGTGCCTCGCTTTCGGTCAGTTGCCGTTCAGCCCGCTTGCGCAAGGTTATGTCCCGGATGTTGCACTGGATTACCCTGATACCTTCACAGTCGTAGGTATTGCTGACGAATTCGACTGCGATAAGTGCTCCTGTCTTGGTTCTGAGCGGAAGATCTTCATAGCTGACGTAACCCGTTGATTGCAGCCTGGCGAACATCTCCTTGCTCAGCGCAATATCCTTGAATGGACCCACCTCCCAGATCTTTTTGCCGAGGAACTCCGCGTGCGAGTAACCCAGCATGTCAATCAGGTAGGGGTTGACGTCTTCGATCTGGGCCGTATCCGCGTTAAGCAGCAGGATTCCGTCCTGGGCGGTTTCAAATAGTCGTCGATAGCGGCTTTCTGAAACCCGCAAGGCTTTGATCGCGTCGGACGCGGCGACAATTTCGGGTGATGGCAGTGGGCTTCGCATGGGCAGGTGCCTTTCAAGTACGTCCCGCAGGTACGGACTACGACAGTAAGTCTCAGAGGTGCGCTGATTGCTCCAGGCAAACAAAATCGAATAGACCCGTACTGCTGTTACTGCTGAAGCAGCTATCAATGCCAAACACCCTGACCAGGATTCTTTCAGGATCGACCATGGGTATTCAGCGCCAAGACATGGCGATCTTCTGCGCGGTAGCGCACAGTTCTCCCTTGCCACAAGCGGTGACACTTGACTGGTGTCGGCCGAAAGAAACGGCAACAGACAAGTCAAGGCCATGAGCGACCAAGCAGAAACCGTCATCCTGATTCACGGACTCTGGGTGCGAGGCATCGTCCTGTTGCCTTGGCAGCGCTGGTTGCGCGCCGAGGGCTTTGCGGTACGCAGATTTTCCTACCCTTCCTGGCGAATGGGCTTGCCCGACAACCTGCGCTTGCTGTCCAGCTTCGTCAAGGAAACTCCCGGCCCGGTCATTCACCTGGTCGGACACAGCCTTGGCGGCCTGGTCGCCTTAAGCATGCTGGCGCAGGAAGCCGATCCGCGCATACGCCGCGTGGTGCTGCTGGGAAGCCCGTATGCGGCTTGCCATTGCGGCTTTACCCTCGCCGCCATACCAGTGCTGGCGGCGCTGGTCGGCCGTACGTTCGCGGACTGCTTCAGGCTACGGCATCCCGCCCTGCTGCCTGCGACGGAGGTTGGCGTGATTGCCGGTACGCGTCGTATCGGTCTTGGATGCCTGATTCCCGGACTGGCACTCCCCAACGATGGCGTCATTGCCGTCGCCGAAACACGCCTCGACTCGGCCAGGGACAGCATCGAGTTGAACGTCAGTCACTCAGGCATGCTGGTGTCCCGTGCGTGCGTGAGGCAAATTGCCAGCTTTCTGAGGACGGGGAGCTTCATTCACCCCCGGCTTGTTTGCGGTGACCCCATGCCCGCTCCCCGGGGGCGCTGAATTCGATGCCGTGTCGGATCAGGACGGAAACACTGCCGTTAACGCAAGACGCTCAGTGCGCCGCGTCCCAGTTGGCGCCGACGCCGACTTCCACGAGCAGGGGCACCTTGAGTTTTGCCACGCCGCCCATCAGCTTCGGCAGTTCTTTGCGCACGGCTTCAAGCTCAGTATCCGGCACTTCCAGCACCAGTTCGTCATGCACCTGCAGCACCAGCAGGGTTTGCAGCTTTTCCGTGTTGAGCCAGTCCTGCACCGCCAGCATGGCGCGCTTGATCAGGTCGGCGGCGGTGCCCTGCATCGGCGCGTTGATTGCCGCGCGCTCGGCTCCCTGGCGGCGGCCGGCGTTGGACGACTTGATTTCCGGCAGCCACAGGCGGCGACCGAAGACAGTTTCGACATAACCCTTGTCGCGGGCGATGGCGCGGGTGTCTTCCATGTAGCGGGCGACACCGGGATAGCGCGCGAAGTAGCGGTCCATGTAGGCCGCGGCGGCGCTGCGATCGACGCCGATCTGCTTGGCAAGGCCGAAGGCGCTCATGCCGTAGATCAGGCCGAAGTTGATCACCTTGGCAGCGCGGCGCTGGTCGCTGCTGATCTCGATCGGCGTCAGGCCGAAGATCTCGGCGGCGGTGGCGCGATGCACGTCCTCTCCTTGCGCGAAGGCTTCGAGCAGGCGCGGATCGTCCGAAAGATGGGCCATGATGCGCAGCTCGATCTGCGAATAGTCGGCGCTGACGATACGGTGATTCGCCGGGGCGACGAAGGCGGAGCGGATGCGGCGGCCTTCCGGTGTGCGGATCGGGATGTTCTGCAGGTTGGGGTCGGTCGAGGCCAGCCGGCCGGTGACGGCGGTGGCCTGGCCGAAGCTGGTGTGCACTCGGCCGGTGGCCGGGTTGATCATTTTCGGCAGCTTGTCGGTGTAGGTGTTCTTGAGTTTGGCCAGGCTGCGGTGCTCGAGGATCTTCTTCGGCAGCGGATAGTCCTCGGCCAGCTTTTCCAGCACCTCTTCGTCGGTCGATGGCCCGCCCGAAGGCGTCTTCTTCACCACCGGCAGGCCCTGCTGGGTGAACAGGATTTCAGCAAGCTGCTTCGGCGAATTCAGGTTGAACGGCTGCCCGGCCAGCAGTTGCGCCTCGGCTTCGAGGGCCATGATCTTGCGCCCGAGCTCGTCGCTCTGTTGGGCCAGGGTCGCGGCGTCGATCAGCACGCCGTTGCGCTCGATGCGGAACAGCACTTCGGCGACCGGCAGTTCGAGGTCGCGGTAGAGGCTTTCCAGTTGCGGCTCAGCGGCGAGTTGCGGGCGCAGCACCTGATGCACCCGCAGCGTGACATCGGCATCTTCGGCGGCATACTCGGCGGCGCGCGCGAGCTCGACCTGGGCGAAGGAAATGCGGTTGGCGCCCTTGCCGGTGACGGCGTCATAGCTGATGGTCGACAGTCCGCAATGCCGCGCCGCAAGCGAGCCCAGATCGTGCGGCTTGTCGGATTCCAGCACGTAGGATTGCAGCAGCGTGTCCTCGACGATGCCGGCCAGGCGCACGTCGTGATTGGCGAAGATGTGCCTGTCGTACTTGAGGTGCTGGCCAAGCTTGGCGTGGCGCGGCGACTCCAGCCAGGGCTTTAGTTTGGCCAGGGTTTCGGCGAAGGGCAGTTGCGCCGGCGCGCCGGCATAGCTATGGCCGAGCGGCAAGTACGCTGCGTGCACAACATCACCGTCGGCGATGGCGAAGGAAATGCCCACCAGTCGCGCCTGCATCGGGTCGAGGCCGGTGGTCTCGGTGTCGAGCGAAACCAGCGCGGCGGCATCGAGGCGGGCCAGCCAAACGTCGAGTTGGGTTCCGTCCAGGATGCACTCGTAGCCACTGCGGTCGGGCTCGACGGTGGGCAAAACCGGGGACAGACCACGGTTTTCGTCGCTCGCCGCCGTCCCGCCAGCGCCGACTTTTCCAGAAAACCGTGGTCTGTCCCCGGTTTTGCTGCTCACGGTTTTGCTGCTCAATTCGCGCAGCCAGCCCTTGAATTCCAGCCGCGCGTACAGTTCGGCCAGCTTGTCCTTGTCCGGCGCCTGCGGCGTCAATTCGGTGACCGCTAGCGGCAGCGGCACATCGCACACCACGGTGACCAGCTTGACCCCGAGCGGCAGGAAATCGAGATGCTGCCTCAGGTTCTCGCCCACCGCGCCGCCGATCTCGCTGGCATGGGCGACGATGGCATCGAGCGAGCCGTAGGCGTCCAGCCATTTGACGGCGGTCTTCGGCCCGACCTTGGCCACACCCGGCACACCGTCCGAGGTGTCGCCGACCAGCGCCAGATAATCGACGATGCGCTCGGGCGGCACGCCGAACTTCGCCTTGACGCCGGCCGCATCCAGCTTCTCGTTGTTCATGGTGTTGATCAGCGTGACGTGCGGATTCACCAACTGCGCCAGATCCTTGTCGCCGGTCGAAATCACGCAGGCTATGCCGGCTTCGGCGGCCTGTCGCGACAGCGTGCCGATGACGTCGTCGGCCTCGACGCCGTCGATCATCAACAGCGGCCAGCCGGAGGCTCGAATGCACTGGTGCAGGGGGTCGATCTGCGCCACCAGATCCTCCGGCATCGACGGGCGGTGCGCCTTGTACTGCGGATACCAGTCGTCGCGGAAGGTCTTGCCCTTGGCGTCGAACACCACGGCGCGAAAATCTGCCTTATAGTCGGCTTCGAGCACGCGCAGCATGGACAGTACGCCGCGGATGGCGCCGGTGGGCTCGCCGGCGGCAGTGCGCAGGTCGGGCAGGGCATGGAAGGCCCGATACAGGTAAGACGAGCCGTCGACGAGTAGCAGCGTGGGCATGGAGGATCAGGGCGAAATGAGCGAGCAGGAAAAGCTGTCAAAGAGCCGGTGGAAGGGAGCGAAAGGCCTTGATTCCGCCGCCGCCCGGCAGACCGCAACCAGCGCCCGCGAAGCCTGGCGGGTGTTCGGCATTATGTCAGAGTTCGTCGAGGCGACCGAACGCCTGGCGGCGGTGCGCCCGGCGGTATCGATCTTCGGCAGCGCACGCATCGGCCCGGATTCCAGCTATTACCAGCAGACCGAAAAGATCGCCCGCCTGCTGTCGGATGCCGGGTTTTCGGTGGTCTCCGGCGGCGGTCCCGGCGTCATGGAGGCCGCCAACAAGGGCGCCTTCGAAGGCAAGAGCATGTCCATCGGGCTCAACATCCAGCTGCCCCACGAGCAGACGTCGAATCGCTACCAGGACATCTCGCAGAGCTTTCGCCACTTCTTTGCCCGCAAGTACATGTTCGTCAAGGTGGCCGCCGCCTATGTCGTGATGCCCGGCGGTTTCGGCACACTGGATGAATTGCTCGAAGCCCTGACGCTGATCCAGACCGGCAAGACCCCGCGCATTCCGCTGATTCTGGTCGGCACGGAGTTCTGGGCGGGGATGCTCGACTGGTTCCGCCAGCGGCTGGTGGCCGAGAACATGATCAATCCCGAAGACATCGATCTGATCCAGGTGATCGACGATCCGGAGCAGGTGGTGGTGGCGATTTTCGATCACTACGAGGCGCGCGGCTTCGGTCCGCTGCCGGAAGAACACGAATTGCTGCTTAACCTTTGATAAACTGGCAGGAATTCTAGAAGGACATTCCATGCGCCGCCTGATTGTTGTTCTGCTTTCCACCGTGGCACTGAACGTCGCCGCGCAAACCTCGATGCCGAAGCTGGAGCCCATCCCCGAGCCGCCACCGGCGCCAGCCAGCGCCTTGAACGATGCGCTGGGGCCGCAAGTCACCATCACCAAACGCGGCGAAGACAAGGTCGAGGAATTCCGCATGAGCGGCAAGCTCTACATGCTCAAGGTGACGCCGCCGCACGGCGTGTCCTACTACCTGATCGACAACACCGGCGATGGCAGCTGGGTGCGTCAGGATTCGCGCGATTCAGGGTTGCGCGTGCCGATGTGGGTCCTGGGAACGTTCTGAAGCCGACGCTCGATGTTGCCCGTTACGGGCAGGTATTCACCCCGCCGGGAATTGTCAGCCGCATGCTGGCCTTATCGCGCAACATTGGTCGCAATCAGGGCCGGGTGCTCGATCCGGCCTGCGGCGACGGTGCGTTCTCGTTGCGCCTGCCCGGCTGCGTGGCGATCGAAATCGACGCCGCCCATTGTCCTGAAGGCGCGCTCAATATCGACTTCTTCGTCTATCCGGAACGCGAACAGTTCGCCACCGTCATCGGCAATCCGCCCTATGTAAAAGCCCGCGACATTCCACCGAAAACCGCAGTGCATCTGGGTTCCAGCCTGCTCGACGGCCACGCCAATCTCTATCTGCATTTCATCGAGAAGTGCGTGCGCCATCTCGCCCCCGGTGGCGAACTGATCCTCATCACACCGCGCGACTTCCTCAAGGCCACCGGCGCCGGACGGCTGAATACCTGGCTGTTCGACCAGGGCACGATTACCGAGTTCGAGGAGCTTGGCGACGCTCTGGTTTTCACCGGAGCGAAACCCAACTGCGCCATCTGGCGTTTCGAAAAAGGCAATGCCAGTCACCGCCTGCACGACGGACGGCGCATGGCGCTGTCGGGTGGTCAGTTGATGTTCACCCGTGGCATCTACAGCCTGCCGCTGGCCAGCGTGTTCGCCGTCAAGGTCGGCGCGGTTTCCGGTGCGGATGAAATTTTCAGGAATCAGGAATTCGCCAACACGGAATTCGTCTGGTCCAAAACGGCGCAGACCGGCGCCACGAAGCGCATGGTCTACCTCGATCGCGAGGGGCCCCTGCCATATCTCGAACAGTTCAAGGAGCGTCTGCTGGCGCGGCGCGTCACCCGCTTCGACGAATCCAACTGGTGGAAATGGGGCCGTCGCCATCATGTGTCGGATGCGCCGCGGATTTACGTCAATGGCCGCACGCGCAATCCGGCGCCCTTCTTTCTCCATCCCTGCAACGACTACGACGGCGCGGTGCTGGCACTGTTCCCCTATCGCACCAAACTCAAGGCGGCCGATCTCAAGCGCCTGACAGCGATGCTCAACGACGTGGACTGGAATGAGCTGGGATTTGTCTGCGATGGTCGCTATCTGTTCTCGCAGCGCAGCTTGGAGCAGGCTCTGCTGCCTGAGGCGTTTGCCGAATTTGCCGTCAAGGGTCTGGTGTAAGCGCAAACAGCTCTGCCAGCGGAGGTTCTTCAGTCAAATGGACATCGACCCGCAACAAATTTCCCGCATCGACTACCCTGCGCCTGATCCGGAAAGACCCTACGTCTATCCGGGCACGCAGATTTTAATCAATCACTTCCAGATCAGAAGCATGGACGTACTGCAGCGGGTGGTCGATACGGTGGCAGGACTTCGCGGTGAACAGCTGAGGACCGATCCGGTTCCGGGCGAATACGACCTCAAGCATCTTTGCGCAGTCCACCGTGCGCTGTTTCAGGACGTTTTTGCGTGGGCCGGACAGGTACGCACGGTGGACATCGAAAAACAGCGGCAGGATTTTGTCCTGTCGGCGGATATTCCGGGCAGGTTTCAGGCCATGCACGACGAGCTGACAACCGAGAATTTTCTGCGCGAACTGGATCCGGAGGAATTTGCCGGACGCCTCGCCCATTATTGGTACAGCATCTACTCGGTACACGCTTTCCGCGACGGCAACAGCAGGGCGATGAGGCACTTCTTCGATGGGCTTGCTGCTGCTGCCGGCTACAAACTGGATTTTGCCGCGATCGACAGGACAGCGCTGCTGGAGGCCGGCCGCCACAGATTTTTCAGGAACGACGCCGGCCCGCTACGCGACTGCTTGCGGCGGATCACCTCCTCCCGCTGACTCGGGCTGCTACACTTTGCCATCGCGACTGTTTTCTGATTTTCATTCCCTGACCCATGGTTCCACACCTTACGACCGCTCTGACCGGACCATTGCTCGAACTCGAGCGGCGCATCCTCGACAACGACGCCATGGTCGAGCGCTGGCTGCGCACCCAGTGGCTGGAGCACACGCCGCCCTTTTACAGCTCGGTCGACCTGCGCAATGCCGGCTTCAAGCTGGCGCCGGTCGATACCAATCTCTTCCCTGGCGGCTTCAACAACCTGAACCCCGCCTTTCTGCCGCTGTGTGTGCAGGCGGCGATGTCGGCCATCGAGAAAATCTGCCCGGAGGCGAGGAATCTCCTGCTGATTCCGGAGAACCACACGCGCAACCAGTTCTACCTGATGAACGTGGCGCGCCTGGCCAACATCCTTCATCACACCGGGCTCAACGTGCGCATCGGCAGCCTGCTGCCGGAGATTACCGCACCGACCACGCTCGACCTGCCCGATGGGCAGAAGCTGGTGCTGGAGCCGCTGAAACGCGTCGGACCCGAAGGCCGCCGGCTCGGGCTGGAGGGCTTCGATCCCTGTGCCGTGCTGCTCAACAACGATCTTTCCGGTGGCGTTCCGGAAATGCTGCTGAACATCAATGAGCAGTTCCTCCTGCCGCCGCTGTGGGCCGGCTGGCACGTGCGCCGCAAGTCGGTGCATTTTGCCGCCTATCAGGAAGTGGCCCTCAGCTTCGCCGCCGAGATCGGTATCGATCCCTGGCTGATCAATCCGGAGTTCGAGGTCTGCGGCAGGGTCAATTTTCATGAGCGTTCCGGCGAAGAATGCCTCGCCGCCAACATCGACACGCTGCTCTATCGCATGCGTGCCAAGTACAAGGAATACGGCATCGAGTCGGAACCCTTCGTCATCGTCAAGGCCGACGCCGGAACTTACGGCATGGGCATAATGACGGTGAAGGACGCCAGCGAGGTCAGGGGCCTCAACCGCAAGCAGCGCAACAAGATGGCGGTGATAAAGGAGGGCATGCCGGTGACCGAGGTCATCATCCAGGAAGGCGTCCCGACCTTCGAGCAGGTCGATGAAGGCACCGCCGAGCCCGTCGTGTATATGATCGACCGCTACGTGGTCGGCGGCTTCTACCGTGTCAATACGGGGCGCGCCATCAACGAGAACCTCAATGCGCCGGGCATGACCTTCAAACCGCTGGCCTTCCAGACCGGCTGCACCCTGCCCGATGCGCAGCTCGACCCCGATGCGCCGCCCAACCGCTTTTATGCCTATGGCGTGATCGCGCGCCTGGCGATGCTGGCCGCTTCGCTCGAACTTGAGTGCGGCGCACCAACGGAACCATGACAACCGTTCTTCATTTCCCCGCCCAAAGGGCGGGGGTGACTGGTCACCTCACCCGCTCGGCGGGGGGCGCAGGCGGGAATTCGCGCAGCACTGCTGCGCGCCGCCGAAGCCGGCTTGCTGTGCAAAGCAAGCCGTGGGCGGCTGGGAGGGGGTGCGCATTCGCTGGGCGAGCTTCATGTCGCCCCACAGGGGCAACATGAAGCTCGCCTTCATTCTCGACCCGCTGCAAGGACTCAAGGCCTACAAGGATTCGAGCGTGGCGATGATGCGTGTCGCGGCAAAGCGCGGCCACGAGGTGTGGGCCATCCAGCGCGCGGTCCTGACCTGGCGCGACGGCAGCGTTGCGGCCCGTGCGCAGCGCCTGAAAGTCAGCCCGGACGACACGGTGTGGTTCGCCATCGTCGAAGAGGCGGTGCAGCCGCTGACCGCCTACGACGCAGTACTGATGCGGCAGGATCCGCCCTTCGATTTCGAATATGTGGCCGCCACCTGGCTGCTGGAACGCGCCGAAGCCGACGGCGCCCGCATCTGGAACAAGCCGCGCTCGATTCGCGACCATTCCGAAAAAGTCGCGATAGCCGAGTTCCCGCAGTACACCCCGACCACGCTGATCGCGCGCGATCCCGATGACATCCATGCCTTCATCGACGAACTCGGCGACGTGATCCTCAAGCCGCTCGACGGCATGGGCGGCAGCAGCATTTTCCGCGTGCTGCGCGACGATTCCAATCGCAATGTCATCGTCGAAACCCTGACCGACTTCGGCCGCCGCAGCATCATGGCGCAGCGCTACCTGCCGGCCATCACGCAGGGCGATAAGCGCATCCTGCTGATCGCCGGCGAGCCGGTGCCGTATTGCCTGGCGCGCATTCCCAAGCCTGGCGAATCGCGCGGCAACCTCGCCGCCGGCGGCAAGGGCGTGGCGCGCCCGCTGCTCGGTCGCGACCGTGAAATCGCCGAGGCGCTGGCGCCGGTTCTCTGGGCGCGCGGTTTGCTGATCGTCGGCCTCGACGTGATCGGCGACTGCCTGACCGAGATCAACGTCACCAGCCCCACCTGTTTCGTCGAGATCGCCCAGCAGACGCGCTTCGACGTCGCCGCCACCTTGATCGACGCTCTGGAACGGGAGTGCCGAGCGTAAACCGGTTCCTGAGCCTGCTCGCCGTCGGCTGGCTGCTCGCGGGGTGCGGGCAGCCGGCGCCATGGCGGCAGGAATCCTATGTTTTCGGCACCCGCGTCGATCTGCTGATTTCCGGAGTACCGGAAGTGCAGGCGCGCGCCGCCGGCAATCGCGTGTTGCAGGAATTCGACCGGCTGCATCGCACCTACCACGCCTGGCAGCCTTCCGAGTTGTCGACCCTGAACGAAGCGATCGCCGCCGGCCGTACGCAGGAGGTTACGGCCGAGTTCGCCGCCTACATCCGCGAAGCGCAAAGCGTCGCGGCGGCGGGCGACCATCTGTTCGATCCCGGCATCGGCCGGCTGGTTTCCCTGTGGGGGTTTCAGTCTGACGACATTCAACCGCGCCTGCCCGATGCCGCTGCCGTCAAGGCGTTGGTGGCGCATCATCCCTCGATCGCCGATCTGCGCCTCGACGGCAATCGGGTCAGCAGTAGCAACGCGAGCGTGGCGCTCGACTTCGGCGGCTATCTGAAAGGCGTGGCGCTGGATAGAGCCGCTGCTTTGCTGAAACAGGAGGGCGTCGCCAACGCCCTGATCAACATCGGTGGCAACGTCATGGCGCTGGGGTCGCGCGACGGCCTCGGCACGCCTTGGCGCGTCGGCATCCAGCATCCGCGGCCGCAGGATGTGGGCGGCGCGCCGCTGGCCACGCTTGAGTTGAAGGACGGCGAAGCCATCGGCACCTCGGGTGATTACCACCGCTATTTCGAGCTGGCCGGTCGTCGCTACTGCCACCTGCTCGACCCGCGCAGCGGCTTTCCCGCCGATGCCACGCAGGCAGTGACGCTGCTGATCGCGCCGGGGCCGGGTGCCGGTATGCGTTCCGATGCCTTGTCCAAGCCCATATTCATTGCCGGCAAGGAATGGCGGGGCATGGCCACGAAACTGGGCATTGACGCCGTTGTGAGAGTCGGCGCTGATGGTACGGTGAGCGCGACCCCGGCAATGCGGGCGCGCCTGAAAATTGACATTCCCGACCTGAAACTGGAGGTGGTGCCGTGAGCGAGGATGAGAAGATCGAGCGCGCCGTGCGGCGCACCGTAGGCGTTGCGGCACTGCGTCGAATACGTCGCATCGTCGACGCCGATAACGCGCTTGAAACCAGCAAGCAGCGCTGGGCAAGGCGACTGTCGATCTTCCTCGTCCTTGCCGTCGCCCTTGTTCTGGCCTGGATCGTGATCCGCTAGAATGAAAGCATGATCGGCATATTTCTTCTCACCCACGGCGCCTATGGCGAAGCCCTGATCCAGTGCGCCTGCCACGTGCTCAACAAGCGTCCGGTGCAGATCGTCCAGCTTGGCGCGGCCGCGCAGGACGATCCGCTGGATGCCCTGCCGCTGGCGCACGACATGCTGAAGCTGGTCGATAGCGGCCGCGGCGTGCTGATCCTGACCGACATTTACGGCGCCACGCCGTCCAACCTCGCTACCAAGCTGCTGGAGCCGGGGCGCATCGAAGGCATTGCCGGCGTCAATCTGCCCATGCTGTTGCGCGCCATTGCCTACCGCGACAAGGACATGGAAACATTGGTGACCCGTGCGCTCGCCGGCGGTCGCGATGGCGTGATCAACATGCTCAAACATTGATGATGACCTATCCCCCAACCCCTTTCCCAAGGAAAGGGGCGATCACGGTTCAGCCACTGCGTGGCTTCCGGTTTGTTGGCTCCACGCCCCCTTGGGGCGGCCCGGCGGAGGCGTGACATGCCGCGCATCGAAGCTGAAATCACCAACAAGCTGGGCCTGCATGCGCGCGCCTCGGCCAAGCTGACCCAGCTCGCCGGGACCTTTCCCTGCGAGATATGGATGGAGCGGGGCAGTCGCCGCATCAACGCCAAGAGCATCATGGGCGTGATGATGCTGGCTGCCGGCATGGGTGCGACAGTGACCATCGATACCGAAGGCGAGCGCGCCGACGAGGCCGCGCAGGCCATGCTGAAGCTGATCGCCAACAAGTTCGGAGAGTCGGAGTGAGCCGCGACTGGCACCGGGGGGTGAGCATTTCATGACCTTCAGCCTCCACGGCCAGGCCGTCTCTGGCGGCATCGCGATCGGGCGTGCGCATCTCGTCTCGCACGCCATGCTCGAAGTCGCCCAGTACCAGTTGCGTGAACGCGACGTAGCGGGCGAACTGATGCGATTCGACAGGGCCGTGGCCACTGCCAGCGCGGAACTCGGTTCACTGCGTAGCGAGGCCAGCGTACCCGGTGCGCCGGCCGAGCTTTCCGCCTTTGTCGATCTGCACGCCATGATTCTCGCCGATCCGGTTCTCACCGATGGCGTGCGCGAATTGATTCGCGAGCGCCGCTGCAATGCCGAGTGGGCCATGGTGCAGCAGATGCAGCAAGTGGTCGACCAGTTCGACGAATTCGAGGACGCCTACCTGCGCGAGCGCAAGCAGGACATCGTGCAGGTGGTCGAACGCGTGCTCCGGGTCTTGCAGGGCAAGGCGCGCAAGCTGGCGCGGCGCAAGGTGGCCGCGGTCGACGACGATTTGATCGTGGTCGCCAACGATCTCTCGCCGGCCGACACCATTCAGTTCAAGAGCCTCAAGATCGGCGGCTTCGTCACTGACCTGGGCGGCGCCACCTCGCATACCGCCATTGTTGCGCGCAGTCTGGCCATTCCGGCGGTGGTAGGCATGCAGCATGCCCGCTCGCTGATCCAGGATGACGACCTGCTGATTGTCGATGGCACGCGCGGCGTCCTGATCGTCGATCCCGCTACCGGGGTACTGGACGAGTACCGGCTCAGGAGGACCGAGCTGCAACTCGATCGCTCCAAACTCAAGCGCCTGGTAACGGGTCGTTCGCGGACGCTGGATGGCGAGGATGTCGAGCTTCACGCCAACATCGAATTGCCGCAGGACGCCGAACGCGCGAAGGAAGTCGGCGCCGACGGCGTCGGCCTGTTCCGCACCGAATTCCTGTTCATGAATCGCGATGAACTGCCCGACGAAGATGAGCAGTTCGAGGCCTATCGCAGCGTCGTCAAGACCCTTGGCGACAAGCTGGTCACCATCCGTACGCTGGACATCGGCGCCGAAAAGGAGGCCCGCGCCCTGCGCAACCGTGCCGGCAACCGCAGCGCGCCCAATCCCGCGCTGGGCCTGCGCGCGATCCGTTTTTGCCTGGCAGAGCCGCAGCTGTTCCTGGTGCAGTTGCGGGCGATCCTGCGCGCTTCCCACTATGGCCGGATTCGCCTGCTGGTGCCGATGCTGGCGCATGCCCAGGAGATCGAGCAGACCCTGGCCCTGATCGAACTGGCCAAGCTGCAACTGCGTGAGTCGCGGCACAAGTTCAGCACGGTCGAAGTCGGTGGCATGATCGAAATCCCGGCTGCGGCCCTCTCGCTCGGGCCTTTCCTGCGCCGGCTGGATTTCCTGTCGATCGGCACCAACGACCTGATCCAATACACGCTGGCGATCGACCGTACCGACGGCTCGGTGGCCCATCTCTACGATCCGCTGCATCCGGCCGTGCTCAAGCTGATTTCGCAGACCATCCAGAGCGCACAGCGGGTCGGCATGCCGGTTGCGGTATGCGGCGAAATGGCCGGCGACCCGAAGCTGACCAAGCTGCTGCTGGGCATGGGCCTGCGCCAGTTTTCCATGCATCCGTCGCAGCTTCTGGAAGTCAAGCAGCAGGTCATGATGGCCGATGCCACGCAGCTTGCCATTCGCGTCGCGCGAATCCTCAAGCTCGACGAACCTGACAAGATCAGCGAACAGGTGGAAAAGCTATGACCACGCCCGGGGTCGGCATCGTCGCCGCGCAGCGCGCCAGCTTCAACCAGCCTCTTGCCTTGCAGGGGGGCAGCGTGCTGCCGGCCTTCGACCTGGTGTATGAAACCTACGGCACGCTCAATGCCGCCCGGTCGAACGCCATCCTGGTCTGTCACGCGCTGTCCGGAAATCACCATGTCGCTGGCCGCACTGCCGATGAATTTGGCAAACCCACGGCCAACATCGGCTGGTGGGACAACATCGTCGGCCCCGGTCGGCCGCTGGACACCGACCGCTTCTTCATCGTCGGTGTGAATAACCTCGGCGGTTGTCACGGCTCCACCGGTCCGGCCAGTCCCAACCCGGCGACCGGCAAGCCCTGGGGCGCGGATTTTCCCGTGGTCACCGTCGAAGACTGGGTTGCCTCGCAGGCCCGGCTCGCCGATCACCTCGGCATCGACGCCTGGGCGGCGGTGATGGGCGGCTCCCTGGGCGGCATGCAGGCGCTGCAATGGACGCTGAGTTTCCCTGAGCGCATTCGCCATGCCCTCGTCATTGCCGCCGCACCGAAGCTTTCGGCCGAGAACATCGCCTTCAACGACGTTGCCCGTCAGGCGATTCTGACCGACCCGGATTTTCACGGCGGACATTTTTACGAGCATGGCGTGCGTCCCGTGAGCGGCCTGCGCCTGGCGCGAATGCTGGGCCACATCACCTATCTGTCGGACGATCAGATGGCGGAGAAATTCGGTCGTCGCCTGCGCGTCGGCGCCGGCAGCTACGGCTTCGATGTCGAATTCGAGATCGAGTCCTACCTGCGCTATCAGGGCGACAAGTTTGCCGGCGTGTTCGACGCCAATACCTATCTGCGCATGACCAAGGCGCTCGACTATTTCGATCCGGCGCAGGATTACGAAGACAATCTGGCGCGTGCGCTGGCGCGCGCCCGAGCGAAATTCCTGATCATCGCCTTCAGCACCGACTGGCGCTTCTCGCCCGATCGTTCGCGCGAAATCGTGCATGCCCTGGTGCATAACGGGCAGGCGGTGGCCTATGCCGAAATCAACAGCGCCCATGGCCACGACTCGTTCCTGATGGACGAGCCGCACTACCACGCCGTGGTCGATACCTACCTGAAACGGGTCAAGTTATGAGCGCCACCGCCGGGGGACAAGCCGTCCAGATGCGCGCTGATTTCGACCTGATTGCCAGTTGGGTGCAGCCGGGCGAACGCGTGCTCGATCTGGGCTGCGGCGATGGCTCGCTGCTCAAGCGTCTGATCGAGGAACGCGGCGCCAAAGGCTACGGCGTAGAGCTGGGAGATGCCGAAGTGCTCGCCGCCATCGGCAAAGGCATCAACGTGATTCAGGGCAACCTGGAACAGGGCCTGGCCGGCATCGACGACCAGACCTTCAATCATGTCGTGCTGTCGCGCACCCTGCAAACCGTGCGCCATACCGAACGCATCCTCAGCGAGATGTTGCGGGTCGGTCGTGAGGCGGTGGTCAGCTTCCCCAATTTTGCCTACTGGCAGAACCGCCTGGCGGTCATGGGCGGCCGCATGCCGGTATCCGAAGATCTGCCCTACGAATGGTTCGACACGCCCAATCTGCGTTTCTTCACCTTGCTGGATTTCGAGGCGCTGTGCGCGAAAATGAACCTTGTCATTCGCGAGCGCCAAGTGCTCGACGAGGCCGGCCGCCTGGTCACGGAAGAGCCGAATTTCCTCGGCAGCCTGGCCGTTTACCGGCTCGGGCGCTAGGCGCCAGACTCAGGGAACAGTCTTTACTTCCGCTGCCGGCTGTACCGCAACCGGCTCCGCAGTTTCCGGACTTGCCGGGGCGCCGGCCTTGCGCAGGCGCTTTTCCTCTTTCTTGGCCTTCTTGGCCAGATCTCTCTGGCGCTTTTCGAACGAATAATTGGGTTTTGCCATCGGGTACCTCTGTCAGGAAACGGGTAAAGGGTGCAATGGCGCAATTGTACGGCAGTCCTCGTGCAATTCTCCACCGCCGCCGCCTCCAGCAGGAAGCACCTCACCCCGTTTCCGGGGTGGGTCGCTATGCCTCATAGGCGAGCAGGACGACGTCCGCCGCCTGCTGCCGCAGCGGAATCAGCGCCTGATAGGCCGCCGACGAATGCCAGCCATCGATGGCTGCCTGATTGGGAAAACGGATCACGACCACATCCGCGTGCGGATGCTCGCCGGCCAGGACCACCAGCCGGTTGCCGCGAAAAACCAGTTCGGCACCCCACGGCTCAAGTGTCGCCGGAACCCGACTGCGGTACTCGGCCCACTTTGCAGCGTCCTTGACCGTCAGGTGGCCGATAAGGTATGCATTGCTCAAGTTGTTCTTTCGTTGCCGGCAAGGAGGGTGTTCATGGGCTTCACGATTCCGTTCGCAGTGACTTGAGCCAGCTGTCCGCATACTCCGCAACCTCTTGCCAGCCTGGCTCGGCGACGACCCAGTGGGAATGATTCTCGAACTCCTTGTAGGTCGAGACGGTAGCGTACTTTCTTGCCACTTTGCGCACTACCGATGCCGGCGTAATGCGATCGCGGGCTCCGGCGATTACCAGGACGGGGCAGGTCACTCTGGACGCATCGACCCTCGATGCACCGCGCGAATCGAAGGGCCAGTAGCCGATTTCAAACGCCGCCCGTCCCGACTCGTAAACAAATTTCTCGTAGGTTTGCTTCTGTTCGCTTTCCGGCAGCAGGTGCAACATCGAGTAGGCGGCTTCGCCAAAGGTCTGGCGCATTGGCTTGCGCCAGAAACCCCAGGTTGTCTGCATGCTCCAGAAACTCCTGATCACCGAGGGCGTGAGCGCCACGATGCCGTAAGGCGAGGCGGGAGTCAGCAACACCAGTGAATGAGCCAGTCCGCGCGTCGCCAGCATCTGCGCCAGCAGGCCGCCCATCGAATGGCCCATCAGGATCGGCTTTTCGTCGAGTTGCGCGATTTCCCGTTCCAGTGCTGCGGCATAGTCCAGCAGGCTGGTCGAGCCGAGCCGCGGGTCCGGGGCGCCGCGCGGGTTCATGTCGTGGTAAGGCAGTGTCGTCGCCACGCAGCGGTAGCCCTCGGCCTCGAACACGCGCCGGTAATTCTCCCAATACCAGGGTCCGCCCCACATTCCATGAATCATCAAAATCGTGTTGGCCACTTTGTGTCCTCCCGACGTAAACGATGCCGCCTGCCCGCGAAGCGAAGTTTCAAGCGTGCAGGGTACCGCTTCTTCGGCACATAATGCGGATTGACGGCCCCGTCCCGTCGGGAAATAAAGGGGCATCCCGGTAACGCAAAGCGAAAGCGAGCAACAACATGCATGATCTGGCAAAGAATGTTCTGGGCGGCGTCCTGCAGCCCTGCAGCACCGATCCGATGACCGGATTTTTCCGCACCGGTGACTGTCAGGTAAGCGAAGAAGACATCGGCAATCACGGCGTTTGCATCGTTGCCAGCGCCGAGTTTCTGGCCTTCTCCAAGGCGCGCGGCAACGATTTGTCCACCCCGCATCCGGAATTCGGGTTTCCCGGCGTCAAGCCGGGGAATCGCTGGTGCCTGTGTTCCGCGCGCTGGCAGGAAGCCTTGCAGGCCGGCATGGCGCCGCAGGTGGTGCTTGAAGCGACATCCCTGGCCGCGCTGGAAGTCGTTCGCCTTGGCGACCTCAAACGCTATGCCGTCAAACTCGACCAGGAGAAATGATGAGCACGTTGTACAAACTGTCTGCCAAACGCCTCGATGGCAGCAAGCAGTCGATGAAGGACTACAAGGGCAAGGTCTTGCTGATCGTCAATGTCGCCAGCGGCTGCGGCTTCACGCCGCAGTACGCCGGACTCGAAGCGCTTTGGCAGAAATACGGCAAGCGCGGCCTGGTGGTGCTGGGTTTTCCCTGCAACCAGTTCGGCGGGCAAGAACCTGGCGATGAAGCGGCCATCGGCGAATTCTGCAGCCTGACCTATGACGTGACTTTCCCCATGTTCGCCAAGGTGGATGTCAATGGCGAGGATACCCATCCGGTATTCGCCTTCCTCAAGGCGGGTGCCTCCGGCCTGCTCGGCACCGAAGGCATCAAATGGAATTTCACCAAATTCCTGGTCGATCGCGACGGCAAGGTAGTCGATCGGTATGCCTCGGCGCACAAACCCGAGGACATGGCAGGCGACATCGAACGGCTGCTCTAACCGGTCTTCGGCATCAGGCAGCCATCTTCTGCTGCCGGCTGCGCGAGTCCTCGCCGTCCTCGGCCGGGTCATCCTCGGTTTCGCCGAAACGAACGATGCTGACGCCGACCGGCAGATCGGCCTTGCGGCGGAATAGCTGCTTCAGCCAGTGGTTTTCGGGGGGCGCCAGAACATCCATGAGGTTCGCGGTTCTCTGGGTCATTTGCAACTCCTGCATTCACTGTTGCTGTCACCGCCGGCTTTTGCCGGCGACATAAAGGTGAAGGCCCCGCAGACGCGGGGCCTTCAGGCGGCTGGAAGGGGAGAAAACCAGCCGCCGGGGGAAACTGGCCCTAGCGGGCGAGGTAGCGGCGTGAATCGGCAAGAAATTTCAGGATGCTGTCTGACTGCATGTTCATCTCCGTTGTGGCTCTGATGGCTCGTATGTCCTTATAGATGGGGATGGTGCCCATTGGTTCAACGGCCAAGTGCAACAACTTGTTTCAGGCGTCGACCACTCCGCTCGCGTAATACCAGCGGCCACCTTCGCGCACGAAGCGGCTGACCTCACACAGCCGTTGTGCGCGCCCGCCGATCCGGCAGCGGGCGATGAATTCCACCGTCGCGGTGTCATTGCCTTCAATGTGTGTCTTGACCTCGAGCCCCAGCCACTTCGGCTGCGGGTCGGTGCCGAGATTCAGCGCTGAGGGGCGCGTCGACGGGTGCCAGGTGGCCAGCAGATAGTCCTCCAGGTGCAGGACAAAGGCGCTGTAGCGCGAACGCATCAGCGACTCGGCATCGGGAGCGGGCGTTCCAGTGTGGAGTACGCCGCAGCACGCCGTATAGGCGAGTGGACGCCCGCAGGGACAGGACGCCGTGATCAGGGGCGCGTTCCGGGTTCCGGCGGCAGGGCGCATTTCTGACAATCACGGCCGAAGGGCGAAAGGTAGCGCCACCAGATCCAGATCAGCACCGGCAGCACGGCGATCAGCGCAATGTCGATCCAGTCCGGTTGCAGCAACTCGCCGTGCCACCAGGCGACGGCGGCGCGCAGGGCTTCTATCAGCAGCACCATGTAAGCGAAGCCGGCCGTCAGGAGCGCGATGCGCTTCACCAAGCGCTTCACCCCGCGCCCCGCTCGTACACCCATTGCAGCAGGGCATCCTGCGCCGCTTGTGCGCTCCCGGCATTGGCGTGATTGACAAAGAACACCACGATCCAGCGCCGCCCGGTCTTGTCCAGCACATAGCCGGCGATGCTGCGCACGCCCTCCAGCGAACCGGTCTTGATATGCGCCTGGCCAGCCACGCCGTTCTGCTTGAGGCGCTTCTTCATAGTGCCGTCGGTGGCGGACACCGGCAGCGACGCCATCAACTCCGGCATCACCGAACTGCGCCATGCGGCCTGCAGCAGGCGGCCCAGGCCTTCGGCGGAAATCCGCTCGCGGCGCGACAGGCCGGAGCCGTTTTCCAGCACCAGTTCCGGTACGCTCAAGGCCCGCGCGTCAAGCCAGGAGCGGATCGCCGCATCGGCGTCTTCGGCGCTGGCCGGGCGCCGTCCGGCTTCCATGCCCAGCGTCAGAAACAGCTGGCGCGCCATGACGTTGTTGGAGAACTTGTTGATGTCGCGAATCACTTCGGCAAGAGTCGGCGATGGCAGCACGCCGATTGCGCGTGCGTCTGCCGGAACCAGGCCTTCGCGGACGCCGCCCGTCAGCGAGCCGCCGAGTTTCGCCCACAACTGGAGGAAAACGCCGAGCACGAAAGCGGGATGTTCCTGCACCGCGATGTTCCAGCGCTGTTCGCCGCAGCTTTCGGGAAAAGCGCCGGTCAGCACCAGCCTTGTCGTTAGGCCGTGGCTGAAGACGTCGGCGCGCAAACGCTCCTTCCAGTCGCCGCAGCCGTTGCTGTTGTCCAGTGTGATTTTGTTGACCAGGTCGAGATTGGCCGGCGCCGGCTCCATGGCGACAATCAGGGTTTTCTTCTCTGGATCGGGAATCAACTGCAGCGTGACGGCCTTGAAGTTGACCAGCAAGGCATCGGGGGCGACGTTGTAGGGACGCAGCGGCTGGGCGTCGAAGCGTCCGGGTTCGGCCGCGCTGACGGCGAAGGCGCTGCGATCCAGCACCAGGTCGCCGCGAATCTCCCTGATGCCGCGAGCGCGTATCTGGCGCAGCAGGCGTTCGAACTGGTCGTAGGTGAGCTTGGGGTCGCCGCCACCGCGCAGATGCAGGTCGCCGGTCAGCACGCCGTCGTTCAGCGCACCGCTGGCAAAGGCTTCTGTCTTCCAGACATAGGCCGGTCCCAACAGATCGAGCGCAGCAAAGGTGGTGACCAGCTTCATGGTCGACGCCGGGTTCAGCGCGGCACGGGCATTGACCGCCAGACGCGGCCTGGCGGCGTCCACTTCGATGACCCAGGCGGCGGTTGCCGCGACGGGAATGCCGGCGCCCTTCAGCGCCTGCGCCACCGGGGCCGGCAAGTCGTTGGCTGCGGCCTGGAGTGACCACAGTGCAAACACCATCAGGAATACGTTTCGCATGGGTACATCTTATAGAATCAGGCTCAAAAACGAGGGGAGATCAGGCATGGAAAATCCCGCAAGCGCGCTGCAACCGGCGTGGCAGCCATCGGCGGCGACGATACGTGCGGCCAAAATCACCGCGTTCATGGAATGGCTGGCGGTCGAGCGTGGGCGCAAATTCGCCGACTACGATGCCCTCTGGCGCTGGTCGGTGGATGATCTCGAAGGTTTCTGGGGCGCCGTCTGGGATTATTTTGCGATCCCTGCCACGACGCCGCGCACGCGCGTCCTGGCCGATGCGCGCATGCCCGGCGCGCAATGGTTTCCCGGCGTGACGATGAACTACGTCGACCAGGTCTTCCGCCATGCCACGACAGATCGACCGGCGATCATTTCGCGCAATGAGGCCGGCGTCGACCGCGAACTGAGCTGGTCCGAACTGCAGCGCCAGGTTGGCGCGCTGGCCGCCAGCCTGCGCGGTATGGGCGTCACGCGCGGCGATCGCGTGGTGGCCTATCTGCCGAACATCCCGGAAACCGCCGTGGCCTTCCTTGCGGTTGCCAGCCTGGGCGCCATCTGGTCGGCCTGCTCGCCCGACATGGGGCGGATTGCGGTACTCGACCGTTTCCGCCAGATCGCGCCGAAGGTGCTGATCGCAGTCGACGGCTACCATTTCGGCGGCAAGGCGCACGACCGCCGCGCGCTGATCCATGAACTGCTCGCGGAACTGCCCAGCATCGACCACATGGTGCTGCTGCCTTGCCTCGATGCGCCGGTCGATGCAGCCGAATTCGCCCGCTGCGTGACCTGGGCAGCCGCGACCGCAGGCGATGCGCCGCTGCAGGTCGAGCATGTAGCCTTCGATCATCCGCTGTGGGTTGTCTATTCCTCGGGCACCACGGGGCTGCCGAAACCCATCGTGCATTCTCACGGCGGCATCGTCGTCGAGCAGGTCAAGCTCGGCGCCTTCCATCTCGACCTCGGCCCGGAAGATCGCTTCCACTGGTATTCAAGCAGCGGCTGGATCATGTGGAATTGCCAGATGATGGGCCTGCTGATGGGCAGCACGATCTGCATTTACGACGGCAGTCCCGGCTGGCCCGACTGGAATGCCCTGTGGCGTTTCGTTGGCGAGACCGGCGTGACGTTTTTCGGCGCCGGGGCCGCCTTCTTCCTGTCCTGCCTCAAGGCCCATGTCGAGCCGAACCAGGTCGCCGATCTGTCGCGCCTGCGCGCCGTCGGCTCCACCGGCTCGCCGCTGCCGCCGGAAGGCTATCAGTGGATCTACGAGCACGTGCGGCGCGACATCTGGCTCAATCCGATTTCCGGCGGCACCGATTTCGCCGGCTGTTTTGTCGGCGGCGTGCCGACGCTGCCGGTGTATCTGGGGGAGATGCAGTGCCGCTGCCTGGGTGCCAAGGTCGAGGCCTTCGACGAAGCCGGCCGGGCGCTGATCGACGAAGTCGGCGAACTGGTCTGCAGCGCGCCCATGCCTTCGATGCCGCTCAGGTTCTGGAACGACCCGGAAGATCGCCGCTATCGCGAGAGCTACTTCGACATGTACCCCGGCATCTGGCGCCACGGCGACTGGCTGCGCATAACGCCGCGCGGCGGCGCCATCATCTACGGCCGCTCGGACGCCACCATCAACCGCTATGGCATTCGCATGGGCACCAGCGAACTGTATCGCGCCGTCGAGGAATTGCCGGAAGTGCTCGACAGCCTGGTGGTCGACCTGGAGTTCCTCGGCCGCGAATCCTGGATGGCGCTGTTCGTCGTCATGCGTCCCGGCCACGAACTGACGCCACAGCTCAAAGCCACGCTGCGCGAGCGCATCAAGCTTGCCCTGTCGCCGCGCCATGTGCCCGACGAAGTTTTTCCGGTGGCCGAGATTCCGCGCACGCTGTCGGGCAAGAAGATGGAACTGCCGGTCAAGAAACTCCTGCTCGGCCATGCCCTGGACAAGATCGCCAACCCCGACGCGATGGCCAATCCGGCCAGCCTGCAATGGTTCGTCGAGTTGGCCGCGAAACGCGCTGCCGCGGGGCACGCGGCATGAGTGCGCGTATCGCCGTGCCATTGCCCAAGGCCTGCCGGCTGCTCAATCACGGTCCCACGGTACTGGTCTCCAGCGCTCATGCCGGGCGGCGCAACGTGATGGCTGCGGCCTGGTCGATGCCGCTCGATTTCGATCCGCCCAAGGTGGCGGTGGTGATCGACAAGTCCACCCTGACCCGCGAACTGGTCGACGCCTCGGGCGAGTTCGTGCTCAATGTGCCGTCACGACAGCAGGCCGCAGTGACCTTGGCGGTCGGCACGCAGTCAGGCCGCGAGATCGACAAGTTTTCAATAGTCGGCGTTGGTGATACGGCGGCCAGCGTCGTCGGCGCGCCGCTGATCGAAGGCTGCTTGGCCTGGCTCGAATGCCGCGTCATTGTCGAGCCGCACATCCAGCAGACCTACGACTTGTTTCTTGGCGAAGTAGTGGCGGCCTGGGCCGATCCGTCCGTGTTTTCCAATGGCCGCTGGCACTTCCCGGATGAGCAGCGACGCAGCATCCACTACCTCTCGGGCGGCAGTTTCTTCACTACCGGCGACGCCTTCGAGGTTTAGCCGAAGGGGCGAACCCCGATCAGCCAGCCGTGGCCGTAGAGGGCGAACAGCGCCCAGGCAACCAGACCGATCACGATCACCAGCGCATCGCGTGACCAGCCAAGTACCGGATAGGTGCGGCCCGCCAGCCGGTCGCGCCGTCGCGCCGAGATAAAGTCCAGTACCGCCCAGATCAGGAAGGCGCCGAACAGCATGACCGCAGCGGACTTGCCGTTGGCCAGCAGGTGGGCCAGCGCCCAGAGCTTGATGCCGGCCACCATCGGATGGCCGACAGCGGCCTTGATGTGGCTGCCGGGCAGGTAGGCCGCCACCAGCAGGATGAAAGCCGGCAGGGTCAGCAAGGCGGCCAGATGTCGCGTCCAGACCGGCGCGACCCACAGCATCGAAGACTCCGCGCGGGCTATGCCGTAAGCCCAGATGATCAGCCCCAAACCAACGGCAGAGATGAGTGAGTACACACCCTTCCAGCGCATTTCGCCCAAGCGGACGATCTGGGCGTCGCGCCAGTCGCCGGCAAAGATGCGCACCGAATGGGCGCCGAGGAAAACAATCAAGCCGAGGATCAATAAACTCATTGCAACTCCTTCTGCAACAGTGAAGTGCCGCAATCTTACTTGCGAACCCGGCGGGACGGGTCCATCTTGGCAGCATCGCCGCCCGGAGAATCCACATGTCTACCCGCCGCCTGCAGCAAATCATCCCTTCCGTTGCCACGTCAGATGGCGCCGGCGTCAGCCTGCGCCGCAGCCTGGGCCAGTCGCCATCGACACGCGTCGATCCCTTTCTGATGCTCGACGAGTTTTCCTCCGACGATCCGGACGACTACATTGCCGGCTTCCCGTCACATCCGCATCGCGGCTTCGAGACCGTCACCTACATGCTCGACGGCCACATGCTGCACGAGGACCATCTGGGCAATCGCGGCGACCTGCTGCCCGGCGGCGCGCAATGGATGACCGCCGGGCGCGGCATTATCCACTCCGAAATGCCGCAGCAGGAAAGTGGGCGCATGCGCGGCTTCCAGCTCTGGATCAACCTGCCGGCGGCCGAGAAGATGAAGCCGGCGCATTACCGCGACATTCGGCCCGACGAGATTCCGCAGACTGTCTTGCCCGGAGGCGGCGAGGTCAGGGTGATTTCCGGCAGCATCGTGGTCGACGGTCGCGAGGTCGCTGGCCCGGTGCAGGGCCTGGCCACCGAGGCGCTCTACATAGACGTTCGCCTGCCGGCGGGCGGCCACTTCGCGCAAGGCGTGACAGCAGGCCACAGTGCTTTCGTCTATGCCTATGACGGAGATTTGTTCATCGGCCCGGCAGACGATGCGCGCCGATTGTCGGCACAGGACGCGGGCGTACTTTCCGCCGGCGAACGGGTCGAAATCAGCGCCGTCGGCGGCCCTGCCCGCTTCCTGTTGTTGGCCGCCCGGCCACTGGGCGAACCGGTAGTCCAGCATGGGCCTTTCGTCATGAACAGCCGCGAGGAAATCGAACAGGCGATTGCCGACTACCGCGACAGCCGGCTGGTTTGATCCATTTGTCGCAACCAAAAATGGATCGGACGGCGCAGCATTGGCTTAACATTGTCCCTGGTCGCGGTGCGACTGACCTCCCGATTGCCCAGGAACCCTCATGATCGCAATACCCAATTCCTCTCGTCGGATCAAGCTTCCAGGCCTCGCCAGTCTGTTTGCCATCGGCCTGTTGGTGGCCTGCGAAAAGCCTGATTCAGACAAAGTACAGGCGCTGGTAGTGCAACAAAGCAGCAACCCGTGCCTCGTCGCGCACTCCTATGTCGCCGGAGAGTCGAGCAAGAACGATGAAGAGTTGTTTTCGGCAGCGGCAGCTGGTGATGTTCGTCGGGTGGAGCAGTCCATTGCTGACGGGGCGAATGTTGATGCAATCGGTGCGCTCAAGCGTACGCCATTATTTGCCGCGGCATTCTGCGATCGTCCGGCGGTGGCAACGCTTCTGATCGACAAAGGGAGTCAGGTCAATTTGAAGGACGCCAACGGAATGTCGTCCCTTCATGCTGCCGTTATCATGGGTGGAGCAGATACTGCAAAAGTGTTGGTCGGAAAAGGCGCGGATATCAATATTCGGGACGCTACTGGTCGTACGCCGTTGCACGTGGCTGCAGCGACCGATCAGACGTCGATGCTTGAATTGCTTCTGGAACGGGGGGCCAATGCCGTGGCTCGCGACCGGGGCGGACTTACCGCCGCATCTTTGGCTCTGGAAAACGGCCACGCCAAGCCCGGGGCGATCATCCTGAAATGGCAGGAGAAGCAAAAAGCATTGCGCCACAAGTGAGTCCGACTTGGACGGACTCGATACCGCAGGCCCCACGCCATGAGAGAAGTGCCTCCCGCGCCTGGACCTAACTTGGTCTGAACAGTCATTTCGCGGCTGTCCGCCCGTGTCTTCCGGTGGACATCCTGAACCTGCCTGAGCGTTTTATTGCCGTCCGCCCTGTTTTTGCATTCCACTGCATTTTCGCGAACCATTTTTTCAGTTACCCCTTGAAGAATCGACCTTTAGGCCCTATTATTAGCACTCGTTGGCGATGAGTGCTAATAGTTTGCCTTCCGCCCGACTCAGACCTGCGGCCCGCCCGCATCGGCTTTTTTCAGCAACCACCCAGTTTAAGAGGAGATCAACCCCATGAAAATCCGTCCTTTGCATGATCGCGTTATCGTTAAGCGTCTCGAAGAAGAGAAGAGAACCGCTTCCGGAATCGTCATCCCCGACAACGCCGCCGAAAAGCCCGACCAGGGCGAAGTCAAGGCTGTCGGCAACGGCAAGATCCAGGACGACGGCAAGGTCCGCCCCATGTCGCTGAAGGTTGGCGACCGCGTACTGTTCGGCAAGTACTCGGGTCAGACCGTCAAGGTCGACGGCGACGAACTGCTGGTCATGCGCGAAGAAGACATCATGGGCGTAGTTGAGCTCTAATCGATACAGAATTCTAGGAGATACATACAATGGCAGCTAAAGAAGTTCAATTTGGCGATTCCGCCCGTCAGCGCATGGTTCGTGGTGTCAACATCCTCGCCGACGCGGTCAAGGTAACCCTCGGCCCCAAGGGCCGCATTGTGATTCTGGAGCGTTCCTTCGGCGCCCCGACCATTACCAAGGACGGCGTTTCCGTCGCCAAGGAGATCGAACTGAAGGACAAGTTCGAAAACATGGGCGCGCAGATGGTCAAGGAAGTCGCTTCTTAGACCTCCGACGTCGCCGGTGACGGCACCACTACCGCCACCGTGCTGGCCCAGTCGATTGTTCGCGAAGGCATGAAGTATGTCGCCGCCGGCATGAACCCGATGGATCTGAAGCGCGGCATCGACAAGGCGGTCACCGCTGTTGTCGAAGAACTGAAGAAGAACTCCAAGCCCTGCACCACCACCCAGGAAATTGCCCAGGTCGGTTCGATTTCGGCCAACGCCGACGCCGCAATTGGCAAGATCATCGCCGACGCGATGGACAAGGTCGGCAAGGAAGGCGTAATCACCGTCGAAGACGGCAAGTCGCTGGACAGCGAACTGGAAGTGGTCGAAGGCATGCAGTTCGACCGCGGCTACCTATCGCCCTACTTCATCAACAATCCGGACAAGCAGATCGCGATTCTGGACAACCCCTACGTTCTGCTGCACGACAAGAAGATCTCCAACATCCGCGACCTGCTGCCCGTCCTGGAACAGGTGGCCAAGGCCGGCCGTCCGCTGCTGATCGTTGCCGAAGACGTCGATGGCGAAGCGCTGGCGACCCTCGTGGTTAACAACATCCGCGGCATCCTCAAGACCGTCGCCGTCAAGGCCCCGGGCTTTGGCGATCGGCGCAAGGCCATGCTGGAAGACATCGCCATCCTGACCGGCGGTACGGTGATTGCCGAAGAAGTTGGCCTGACGCTTGAAAAAGCTACCCTGAAGGATCTGGGCCAGGCCAAGCGTGTTGAAGTCGCCAAGGAAAACACCACGCTGATCGATGGCGCCGGCGCCGAAGATGCGATCAAGGGCCGTGTGACGCAAATCCGCGCCCAGATTGAAGAAGCCACCAGCGACTACGACAAGGAAAAGCTCCAGGAGCGCGTGGCCAAGCTGGCCGGCGGCGTGGCGCTGATCAAGGTCGGTGCTGCCACCGAAATGGAAATGAAGGAAAAGAAGGCCCGCGTTGAAGATGCGCTGCACGCGACCCGCGCTGCCGTGGAAGAAGGCATCGTCGCCGGCGGCGGTGTGGCTCTGCTACGCGCCCGCGCTGCGCTTTCGATCAAGGGCGACAATCACGAACAGGAAGCCGGTATCAAGATCGTTCTGCGTGCCCTGGAACAGCCGCTGCGCGAAATCGCCGCGAATGCCGGCGACGAGCCGAGCGTGGTGGTCAACAAGGTGCTGGAAGGCAAGGGTAACTTCGGCTACAACGCCGCCACCGGCGAGTACGGTGACATGGTGGCCATGGGCGTGCTGGATCCGACCAAGGTCACACGTTATGCATTGCAGAACGCCGCTTCCGTGGCCGGCCTGATGCTGACCACCGATTGCATGGTGGCCGAACAGGTCGAAGACAAGCCGGCCGGCGGCATGGGCATGGGCGGCATGGGCGGCATGGGCGGCATGGGTGGCATGGGTGGCATGGATATGTAATTCGGCGCAGCCGATTACATATCCAGTGGAAAGAACAGGAGGAAACCCAGGTTTCCTCTTGGGCTGCGCCCAAGAGCGCAGGTTTGGAACAGGAGGAAACCCAGGTTTCCTCCCGTTACCCGCCTTCCTTCTGGAATCGCTCCGAAAAGCCCGGCCGTCATGGCCGGGCTTTTTTTTGGTCGCGAGAGCGGCGAGTCATATTGCCGCACGGCGTGACCTTGCTGCGCCGCGCCAACCGATTGCTCAGCGGCATTGCGGCGTTTCGGTGAAAAAGTAATACCCGACTTGGCATAGGACACGCTATCATTTCGCCATAAGTCTTCATGAGGAGGATAGTCATGGCCGGCGCTGGCATCTATCGCAAGACCGAAAAGGGGCGGACCGAGATCGCGACTCGGGTCAACAGGCTTGGTATGCGGGAGCGGACCATGCTCATCATGGTGGACGACAAGAGCACCCGTCGCGAGCTGTTGTCGAAAAACTCACACCCGACCAGCGAAGGCATTCTCAACAACCTGCTGGCGGATGGCTATATCGAGATTGATCCCGGAACAGCGCCTGCCGGCCCTGTCGAAGCAGCTGTCGGGGCCGAGCCGGCGCCGGCCACTGCGGTGCCCGGTCAGCCGCCAGTCGAGGTCTCGCTGACATCGGCTTCGCGCTTTGCCTGTCGCGCGCTGCTGACGTATCTGGGGCCGGGAGCAGACGATCTGACCGCCCTGATCGAAAAATGTAAAGGCCAGGAAGAACTCACGGACAGACTCGAAAAATGCCGCATGGCTATCCAGAGCCTGGCCGGCAAGAAAAAGGCTGACGAATTCTGGGCGGGTGTCAGCGCCCGCTTGCCGCTGGGGTGATTCGTCGCGAGCTGCGCCGGGCCATGACGTAGCCATGAGACTGTTGCTTGCGGAAGACGACCGCATCATTTCTCAGGGGCTGATTGCCGCCCTGCGCAAGACCGGTTACGCGGTAGACCATGTCAATAACGGCGCGGATGCCGACACGGCCCTGCTGTCGCAGCCGTACGACCTGCTGATCCTCGATCTCGGCCTGCCGCGCCTGTCGGGAATCGACGTGCTGAAGCGCCTGCGGGCGCGCAAACTGACCATGCCGGTGCTGGTGTTGACGGCACAGGACGGCGTCGACGACCGGGTGCGCGGCCTGGATGCCGGCGCCGACGATTACCTGACCAAGCCTTTCGCGTTGCCGGAACTGTTTGCCCGGGTACGGGCGCTGACGCGACGCGGCACCGGCAATCCGACGCGGATCGAAGTAGGCCCCCTGTCGTACGACCAGTCCGAGCGCATTGCGCGTCTCCATGGCGAAATCGTCGAGCTGTCGGCGCGTGAACTGGCGCTGCTTGAAATCCTGCTGCTGCGCGCCGGACGCCTGGTGGCCAAGGAGCAATTGGTCGACCAGTTGTGTAGTTGGGGCGAGGAAGTCAGCAACAATGCCATCGAGGTCTATATTCATCGCCTGCGCAAAAAACTGGAACCCGGCGGCGCCCGCATCGTGACGGTGCGCGGTTTGGGCTATTGCCTGGAGAAACCGGCCGAACCGGCAGATTTGGTAGATGGCAAAGCCTGACCCCGCCCCAGCCAAGTCCGCGGGCACGACCGGCACGACCGGCAACAACCCCTTCGTCAGCTACGAATATCCGAATTCGCTGTTCGGCGAGATTCTCGACTGGATGCTGGCGCCGCTGTTGCTGCTGTGGCCGATTTCGATTGCCGCCACCAATCACGTCGCCAGCTACATTGCCAACCAGCCCTACGATCAGGCCCTGGCCGACAATGTCAATGCCATTGCGCGCCTGGTCAAGATCGAGGGCGGCCGGGTGGTGGTTAACCTGCCGACAGCAGCGCGCACGCTTTTGCATGCCGACGAGACCGATGCGCTTTTCTATCAGGTGATCGGTCCCAACAGCAAGCTGATTCATGGCGACCGGGAAATCCCCTCGCCGACGCTGCCGGAAAAGCCGGAAGCCGGCAAGGTGTTGTTCCGTGACGGCCGCATCGAATCCGATAACGTACGCATCGCCTATACTTTCATTCCCGTTCGCAGCGGCCTGCCGCCGGCCATGGTGCAGGTCGCGGAAACCCTGAAGAAACGCGAGGCGCTGGCATCCAGCATCATTTCCGGCGTGCTGCTGCCGCAATTCGCCATCATCCCCCTGGCGGTAATCCTGGTATATCTTGGCCTGAAACGTGGCATTGCTCCCCTGCACCACTTGCGCAACCGCATTCGTCGCCGTCGTCCCGCCGATCTGTCACCGATTCCGATCCATCGGGTACCGGACGAGGTGCGGCCGCTGGTCGTCGCCTTCAACGAAATGATGGGGCGGCTGGAAGAGAACCTGCAGGGGCAGCAGCGCTTCATCTCCCAGGCTGCGCACCAGATGCGCACACCGCTGACCGGGCTCAAGACGCAGACCGAAATTGCCCTCTCGGAAACCGATCCGGAGCGGATGCGCCATGCGCTGCAACTGATTGCCGAAAGCACCGACCGCGCCGCGCACATGATCAACCAGTTGCTGATGCTGGCACGTGCCGAGGCCAGCCACGAGAAACTGCACAGCGTCGTCCCCCTCGACCTCGACGCACTGGCCCGCGGGGTAACCGGAGAATGGGTGGTGCGCGCACTGGCGAAACAGATCGACCTCGGTTTCGAGGATTGTGGCCGCCCCCTCATGATCAATGGTGTGTCGCTGCTGCTGCGCGAACTGCTCAATAACCTGGTGGACAACGCCATCAAGTACACCGCGCCGGGTGGTCACGTCACGGTGCGCACCCGTGCCGGCCTGCTGGCGGTAATCGAGGTCGATGACGACGGCATCGGCATCCCGGTCGAGGAGCGCGCCAGCATTTTCGAGCGCTTTTACCGCGTGCTGGGCACCGACGCCGAAGGCAGCGGACTGGGCCTGCCGATCGCCGCCGAGATTGCCGATCTGCATCAGGCCAAGATAGACCTGCTGGCGGGCAAGGATGGCAAGGGCAGCCTGTTCCGGGTCAGCTTTCCGCGCTACTGGGCGGCCGAAGATAGTCCGCCGAGCCGGGTCTGGCCGCCTTCGGGCAGTTTTCCGATCGGGCTGTAAACAGGCCTGTAAGCTTCCTGTCAGTATTGCTGGCCGACAATGGCCGCCATCTTGGGGCAATTGGCGCTGAATCTCGCCTATGTTACTGCTCCGGGAATACGCTAGGCGCGCTACACGGGAACCCGGGGCGCGTCTCAGGAACGGCGGACTGTTCCGGTTCGCCGCACAGCCAAAAAAGGAGGAGTGCCAGATGCAGCTCACTGAGAAGCATAAACAGTACTGGAACATCAACCTGAAGATAAGCACGGTTTTGCTTGTCCTCTGGTTCGTGGTCACGTTCGTCATGGGCTGGTTTGCCCGCGAACTCAACGAAATAAATTTCATCGGCCCTCTGGGCTTCTACATGTCGGCGCAAGGCTCCCTGATCATTTACGTCGCGATCATCTGGTATTACGCCCATTACATGAACAACCTGGACCTGGAATACGGCGTCCACGAAGGGGAGCTCGACTGACATGGCCGAACAAATCGTAACCCAATCGCAGTTCGCCAAGAACCTGAAGAAGTACTACACTTTCTATACTGGCGGCTTTATTACCTTCGTCATCATCGTCGGTATCCTCGAACAGATGGGCGTGCCGAACAAGATCCTCGGCTACATCTTCCTGTTTGCCACCATCCTGCTCTATGCCGGCATCGGCTTCATGGCCAAGACGGCAGACGTCGGCGAGTACTACGTCGCCGGGCGACGAGTGCCTGCCTTCTTCAACGGCATGGCGACCGGCGCCGACTGGATGTCGGCGGCCAGCTTCATCGGCATGGCCGGCACGCTGTACCTGACCGGCTACGACGGCCTTGCCTTCGTCCTCGGCTGGACCGGCGGCTACTGTCTGGTGGCGATCCTGCTGGCGCCCTACCTGCGCAAGTTCGGTCAGTTCACGATTCCGGACTTTCTCGGTGCGCGCTTCGGCGGCCATCTGCCGCGCTTCATCGGCGTGGTTGCCGCCATCACCTGTTCCTTCACCTACGTGATCGCGCAGATCTACGGCGTCGGCATCATCACCTCGCGCTTTACCGGCCTCGAGTTCCAGGTCGGCGTCTTCGTCGGTCTGACGGGCATTCTGGTCTGTTCCTTCCTCGGCGGCATGAAGGCGGTGACGTGGACGCAGGTGGCGCAGTACATCATCCTGATCGTGGCCTACATGATCCCGGTGGTGTGGCTGTCGGTGAAGCAAACCGGCATTCCGATTCCGCAGATCGTCGCCTACACGCATTCCTTGCCCAAGATCACGGCGCTGGAGAACGAGTTCAACGACAAGGCCTCACCCAAGGGCGCCAAGGAAGAGTCGGTGCGCGCCATATTCCGTGAGCGTGCGGCGGCTGGCACCGCCAAGCTGGCGGGTCTGGAGAAGGACGGTCCGGCCTTCCTCGCCGCGGAAAAGCAGAAGCTGGTGGACAAGGCGGCTGCACTGAAGGCGGCTACCGATCCTGCGGCTGATCCCAAGGCGATCGACGCGGCAGAGAAGGCCGTCAAGGCCTTCCCGGCCGATGCGGCTGCGGCGAAGAAAGCGTGGACCGCGGAGAAGGCCGTCGGCGCCCGCGCGGCACCGCTCAAGCATCACGCCGAGGCTTTCGCCTCAGCCGGCAAGACGCCGGAGGAGGTGGACAAGAACCGCGGCAAGGCGAAGAAGAACTTCCTCGCCTTGATCATGTGCCTGATGGTAGGCACGGCGGCATTGCCGCACATCCTGATGCGCTACTACACCACGCCTTCGGTGCATGAGGCGCGCGTCTCGGTGTTCTGGGGGCTGTTCTTTATCTTCCTGCTCTACTTCACGGCGCCGGCGCTGGGCATCCTGGCCAAGTACGAGGTGTACAGCAACCTGGTGGGGTCCAGCTTCGCGTCTCTGCCGGCCTGGGTAAGCAACTGGTCGGTGGTCGACAAGACGCTGATGAACATTTCCGACATCAACAGCGACGGCATCGTGCAACTGGCGGAAGTCGTCATCGGCGGCGACCTGATCGTATTGGCAACGCCGGAAATCGCCGGTCTGCCCTATGTCATCTCGGGCCTGGTGGCGGCCGGTGGTCTGGCTGCGGCGCTGTCAACCGCTGATGGCCTGCTGCTGACCATCGCCAACGCCATGTCGCACGACCTGTACTACAAGATGATCGACCCGAACGCCTCGACGGTGCGCCGTCTGGCGGTATCCAAAGGCCTGCTGCTGGTGGTGGCGGTGATTGCCGCCTACGTCACCAGCCTGAAGCCGGGCGACATCCTGTTCCTGGTTGGCGCGGCCTTCTCGCTGGCCGCCTCGGGCTTCTTTCCGGCGCTGGTGTGCGGGGTGTTCTGGAAACGTGCCAACTGGCTCGGGGCCGTTATCGGTATGGCGGCCGGTCTGGGCATCTGCGCCTACTACATGTACATCACCTATCCGTTCTTCGGCGTCAATGCCCCGTTGTGGTGGGACATCAACCCGATCTCCGCCGGCACCTTCGGCATTCCCGCCGGTTTCATCGGCATCATCATCGGCAGCCTGATTTCCCCGGCACCGGGCAAGGAGATTCAGGACCTGGTCGACCATGTGCGCTATCCGAACCTGGAAAGCGACATCGACACCAAGGGCGTCTGATTAGACTTTTGGAGGAGGAGGAGGGCTAGGGAGCAATACCCGCCCTCGTTGAACCGGTCCCTGGGCAACCTCGGGCCGGTTTTTTTCGCCTGTTGCCTTGAATCGGAGTGAGGTCGCCGTGTTGCCAGCGCCGACTATTGAGTGATCGGCCGGGGTCAGACAATCATCATCCGGAGTGGCTTTGCCCGCGTTGTCTGCGGGCTTAGCCCACTCCGCAGGGGCATCATCAGAAGGGAAGATCCGGAATGAATTTCATCAAGTCGGCGCGCTCTGTGTCATGCGCCAGTTTCTTGGCCCGCTTCGGTTCGAAGCCGACCAGGCGCTTGAGGATTATTGTCACGTCGTCAGGGCGGTTGGCATGGTGATAGGCCATGCCCAGTTGATAGAAGCCCTCGCCGCTCATCGGTTGCAGCTCGACCACCTTTTCCAGCGCCTTCACGGCCTCGTCATGCTGCCCCAGACGCGCATGGGCCAGCCCCATGCCGTACCACGCCATGTCCTGCGACGGTACCAGGCGCACCGCCTCGGTGAAGGCGGCAATCGCCTCTCTCGGTTTGCAGGCGTGTTCGCATACGTAGCCGAGGTTGAACCAGTTGGGTCCGTCGTTGGGGGTCAGCGCCAGGGCAGCTTCGAACCACTTGATGGCCACGTCGTAATTCTTCCGCTTCGCCGCAATCGCGGCCAGATGCCGTGCCGATTGCACGTCCTGCGGGTTGATGCTGAACGCCGTAAGGTAGGCCTCGAAGGCGCTATCTTCGCGGCCGAGGAAGTGAAGCACCCAGCCGCGGGCATAATGTCGCCAATGCTCGTAATTCATGAGATTTGCCCAACTGATAATGGAGACGGAAACATACCATGAACCACCCTGAACTGTTGTTTATCGGCGCGCTGCGCGCGCTGGTCGAGGTCGCGATGTTGTTTCTCCTCGGTCAGGGCTTGCTGGGCCTGCTGGCGGGCCGCGGCCGCGATAGCAACACCATGTACAAGCTGTTCCTGATCATCACCGGGCCGGTGCTGAAGACGGCGCGCAGGATTTTGCCGCCGCAGATCATCGACAAGCATTTGCCCTACATTGCCTTTGCCGTGCTGTTCTGGATGTGGATAGCGCTGGCATGGCTGAAAAGACTATATTGCGAAACCAATCTTTTGCAGTGTTTCTGAGATTGTTTCCGACGTATCCCGGGATACCGTCCCCGGCCTTCCGGACGGGGACATAAAAAAGCCAGCCCCGGATATCCGGGGCTGGCTTTTTGTTGAAGCGCTGTGCTTTGCGCGCCGTCGTCAGTGGCCGGAGGCGCTGGAACTGCCGACGCCCGTTTCTGAGCGGATCAGCTGTGCCGGGAACAGGGCGCGTTCCTTCTTCGCCTGGGCGCTGTTGTCCAGCTTGGAGACGATGTAGATCACCAGGAACGCCGCCGTCATCGAGAAGATCGCCGACGAGGCGTAGGGGAACAGCGCCGATCCCTTGGGATTGCCGAACGAGGCTTCCCACACCGCCGGCGACAGGACCGTCAGCGCCACCGAGCTGATCAGGCCGACGGTGCCGCCCGCTACCGCGCCCTTGGTGGTGCAGTCCTTCCACAGCACGGACATGAACAGTACCGGGAAGTTGGCCGAGCAGGCTACGGCGAAGGCCAGCATCACCATGAAGGCGACGTTCTGCTTCTCGAATACCACGCCCAGCGCCACGGCGAAGATGCCGAGGCAGACCGTGGTGATCCGCGACACGCGCAGTTCGGTTGCGGAATCGACGTTGCCGTGACGCCACACCGAGGCGTACAGGTCATGCGACACCGCCGATGCGCCGGACAGCGTCAGGCCCGCCACCACCGCAAGAATCGTGGCGAAGGCCACGGCGGAGATGAAGCCCATGAACATGTCGCCGCCAACGGCCTTGGCCAGATGCACTGCGGCCATGTTGCCGCCGCCCTTGAGGCCCTTGGCGAGATCGCCGCCGACGAAGTAGTCCGCCGGATTGGGAATCAGGTTGGTGATGGCACCGAAGCCGATGATGAAGGTCAGGATGTAGAAGTAGCCGATCCAGGTTGTCGCCCAGGCCACCGACTTGCGGGCTTCCTTGGCGCTGGGCACGGTGAAGAAGCGCATCAGGATGTGCGGCAGGCCGGCGGTGCCGAACATCAGCGCCATGCCGACCGATATCGCCGAGATGGGATCGTTGATCAAGGCCCCCGGGCTCATGATCGCATCATGCTTCGAATGCACCTCGACGGCCTTGGTGAACATCGCCTCGGGACTGAAACCGAACTGGAACATCACCGCCAGGGCCATGAAGGTGGCGCCGGCAAGCAGCATGCAGGCCTTGATGATCTGCACCCATGTCGTTGCGGTCATGCCGCCGAACAGCACGTAGGTCATCATGATGATGCCGACCAGCATTACCGCGTAGAGGTAGTCGAGGCCGAACAGCAGCTTGATCAACTGGCCGGCGCCGACCATCTGCGCGATCAGGTAGAAGGCCACCACGACCAGCGAACCGCAGGCGGCGAAGGAGCGGATCGGACCCGGGTCGAAGCGATAACCGGCGACGTCGGCGAAGGTGAACTTGCCCAGGTTGCGCAGGCGTTCCGCCATCAGGAAGGTGATCACAGGCCAGCCGACCAGCCAGCCGATCGAGAAGATCAGGCCGTCGAAGCCGGAACCGAACACCAGGCCGGAAATGCCGAGGAAGGAAGCCGCCGACATGTAGTCGCCGGCGATCGCCAGGCCGTTCTGGAAGCCGGTGATGCCGCCGCCGGCGGTGTAGAAGTCTGCCGCAGTCTTGGTCTTGGTGGCCGCCCACTTGGTGATCCAGAGCGTGATGCCGACGAAAATGGCGAACATCACGATGGCGGTCCAGTTGGTGTCCTGCTTCTGCGCCTGGCCGAGATCGGCGCCGGCTGCCAGGGCAGCCCCGGCCACCAGCAGGGCGGCGATGCCGCCCAGAATATGTTTGGCCTTGATCACTTGGAAGCCTCCTTGACGATTTCGTCCTTGATGGCGTCGAACTCGCTGTTCGCGCGACGGACGTAGATGGCGGTGATGACGATGGTGAAGACCAGCACGCCGACACCCATCGGAATCCCGACCGACATCGTGGCGCCCGCAGCCATCTTGGTGGCCAGCAGCTGCTTGTCGAATGCGATGAGCAGGATGTAGCCAAAATACGCGATCAGCATCATGGCCGAAAGGACGTACGAGTAGTTGTTGCGCATACGCACAAACTCAAAGAATTTTGGATTCTTCTGAATCCGTTCGACAATGTCTTCGTCTTTCATGGTTCCTCCGGAGGTGGAAGCGAGTTGTAGTTAGTGGTTGAAAGGTGGAGTTCTCTACAGCCCGGCATGCTAGGCTGACGCTCTTACATTGTTCTTACGCTGCCCGTAAGGAAGCCGTCAGGGACATGACGGAGTGGACAGCACGGCCAAGCCCTTTGACGTTGCAACCCCAAGGACCTATAATCCGCAACCTTTCCGGCTAGGTAGCTCAGTTGGTAGAGCAACGGACTGAAAATCCGTGTGTCGGCAGTTCGATTCTGCCCCTGGCCACCAGTTTCAAAGCGGGGGTTCTGCGGAACCCCCGCGATTTTTTGTGCATCTGTTTGCAGATCCGGTTGCCGGCCGACGATTGGAATCGCTGCATGAATCCACCTCCTGATTACGAACGCCGCTTCGGCGGCATCGAGCGCCTGTATGGCGCCGGTGCGCTGCTGCGCCTGGTGGCGGCGCATGTGGTGGTGGTGGGTATCGGCGGCGTCGGTTCTTGGGCGGCCGAGGCTTTGGCGCGCTCTGGCGTCGGGCGGCTGACGCTGATCGATCTCGATCATGTCGCCGAATCCAACGTTAACCGTCAGATCCACGCGCTGGAGTCGACCCTGGGCGCGGCCAAGGTGGTGGCGATGAGGGAGCGCATCGCGGCGATCAACCCGTCCTGCGTGGTCGACGTCGTCGAGGAATTCGTTGATGAAGCCAATGTGGCGACTCTGATTCCGCCCTGCGCCGCGGTGATCGATGCCATCGACCAGGTGCGCGCCAAGGCGGCATTGATCGCCTGCTGCCGGCGTGCCGGCATCCGTGTCGTGACCACTGGCGCCGCCGGCGGCCGCACCGACCCGACGCAGATCGACGTCGTCGATTTATCGCGCACGACGCAGGATGCGCTGGCTTCGAAAGTCCGGGCGCGGCTGCGCAAGGACTATGGTTTCCCGCGCGACCCGAAGCAGAAGTTCGGCGTTGAATGCGTGTTTTCGCCGGAGCAGATTCGCCGTCCCATCAGCGCCGACTCCTGCGCCGTGCCGGGCGACACCGCTGACGAGGCCATCGACCCCGCTGCGGGCCTCAACTGCGCGGGTTACGGCTCCTCGGTAGCGGTCACGGCAAGTTTTGGTTTCGCTGCGGCGGCGCGGGTTCTCGCCGGTATACTTACGGCATGACGAACGCCCTGAACTCCCCGGTTGTCCTGATCACCGGCGCCGCCCGTCGCGTCGGCGCCGAGATCGCGCGTGCACTGCACGGCGCGGGCGCTCGCGTGGCGATTCACTATCGTTCGTCGGCGGTAGCTGCAGCTGCGCTGGCTGCGGAGCTGAATGCGGCGCGGCCCGATCCGGCCGGCGAGTCCGCCGTGGCTTTTGCCGCCGATCTGCTGGATATGGACGCGCTGCCGAAACTGGTGGAATCGGTCGTGGCACGCTTCGGCCGGCTCGATGCGCTGGTTAACAATGCCTCCTCGTTCTTTGCCACGAAACTCGGCGCTGTCGACACGGCGGCATGGGATGACCTGGTCGGCACCAATCTCAAGGCGCCGCTGTTCCTGGCCCAGGCTGCGGCCCCCCACCTTGCCCGCAGCGGCGGCTGCATCGTCAACATCACCGACATTCATGCCGAACGCCCGCTCAAGGGTTACCCGCTTTACTGCGCAGCGAAGGCCGGCCTGCTTGGGCTGACCCGCGCCCTGGCGCTGGAACTCGGGCCGCAGGTGCGGGTCAATGCGGTGGCGCCCGGCGCCATCGAATGGCCGCAAGGCAAGAACGACTTTTCGCCCGCCGAGCGCGCGGCGATCATTGACCACACACTTCTGAAGCGCGTCGGTTCGCCCGCCGACATCGCGCGCACCGTAAAATTTCTTGTCTTCGACGCGCCCTATGTCACCGGGCAGGTGATCAATGTTGACGGCGGACGCAGCGCTTACTTATGAACGCCCCTTTGAACTCGGGTCCGACCGCCCGCCAGGCTCAAAAATCAGCCTTCGAAGCCAACAAGCTGGCCAAGCATTTGCGCCGCGCTGTCGGCCAGGCGATTGCCGACTTCAGCATGATCGAATCGGGCGACAAGGTCATGGTGTGCCTGTCCGGCGGCAAAGATTCTTTTGCGCTGCTGGATATCCTGCTGTTCCTGCGCGAGCATGCGCCGATAGATTTCGACATCGTCGCGGTCAATCTGGATCAGAAGCAGCCCGGTTTTCCGGCCGACGTGCTGCCGAAGTATCTGCGCGAGATCGGTGTGCCTTTCCACATCGAGGACGAGGACACTTATTCCATTGTCAAGCGCGTGATACCGGCAGGCAAGACGACGTGTTCGCTCTGCTCGCGATTACGGCGCGGCGTCTTGTATCGCGTCGCCGGCGAACTGGGGGCAACCAAGATCGCGCTCGGCCATCATCGTGACGACATTCTGCAAACGCTGTTTCTCAACATGTTCTTCGGCGGCAAGATGAAAGCCATGGCGCCCAAGCTGGTGTCGGACGACGGCCGCAACATCGTCATCCGTCCGCTCGCCTATTGCCGCGAGAGCGATCTCGACGCCTGGGCCGCGGTTCGCGCCTTTCCCATCATTCCCTGCAATCTGTGCGGTTCGCAGCCAAACCTGCAACGCCAGCAGGTGAAGCAGATGTTGCAGGACTGGGACAAGCGCTTTCCGGGGCGCATCGAGAGCATGTTCCGCAGCCTGAGCGACGTGGTGCCTTCGCATCTGCTTGACGCAGGCCTGTTCGACTTCGCCGGCTTGAAGGCGACCGGGATCCCCGATGCGGAAGGCGACATCGCCTTCGATGCGCCGGAGGTGGCCGCAGCCTTGTCGCAGGCAGTCGCCTTTCAGGTCCGGGAAGACTGATGGACGCACGCCGCCTCCCTGCCCGCCACGGCATCCTCTGGCTGCTGGCCGGCTTTGCGCTGTTTCGCCGCCATCCACCCCTGGTGACCGCGATTACCTTCGGCTACCTGCTGACCGTAATCGTGGTGAATCTGATACCGAAGATCGGACCATTTCTCCTGCCCGTGCTGCTGCCAACCTTGACCGTCATGCTGGCCAACGGTTGCCGCTCGATCGAGCGCGGACAGCGCTTCACCAGCGAAACCCTGATCGCCGGCATCAGCGCCCAGCGTGTCGGCTTGCTGCGTCTCGGCGGCCTGCATCTGGTCGGATCGAGCCTGCTGGTGCTGGGAGGCTTTGCGCTGGGCGAGCCGATCAACATCGGCGACGGCATCGATCCGGCCGAAGCCATGGAACTCGTCAATGATCTGGCGGTGATCCTGCTGTTGGCCTCGCCGCTGCTGATGGCCTTCTGGTTCGCGCCGCTGCTGACCGCCTGGGATGGCGTCGGCGCGGGCAAATCGCTGTTCTTCAGCTTCATCGCCAGCTGGCGCAACTGGCGCGCCTTTACGATGTATGGGCTGGCGCTGATTCTGGTGGGTGCGGTACTGCCCGGTTTGATCCTGGTCATCGCCGGACTGGTTTCAGAGGCCTTGCTCACCATCCTCTCGATTGCACTGCGCATGCTGCTGATCTTCGTCCTGGCGCCGACCATGGTGGCCAGCGTCTATCTGTCGTATCGTGACGTGTTCGAGACGCCGGCCACGCCCGATGAATGATGTCGGCGCAGGAGTGCTCGGGCTCTTCGGCGGCACCTTCGATCCGCTGCATGTCGCGCATCTGCGCCTGGCGATCGAAGCACGCGAGGCGCTGGGTCTGGCCGGGGTGTGTTTCATTCCCGCAGGCAACCCGGCCTTGCGCGATGCGCCGCAGTGCGGGGCCGCGCATCGCCTGGCGATGGTGGAGCGGGCGCTCGCCGCTGCCCCCGGCTTCAGCGTCGATGACGCGGAAGTGCTGGACGCGTCCGGCCGGCAGAGCTACACCGTGGAAACCCTCGAGCGTCAACGCCGATTGCACGGCCCGCAGCGCCCTCTGGTGCTGTTACTGGGCGCCGATGCCTTCGCCCGGCTGGAGGCCTGGCACCGTTGGCGCGAACTGTTTGATCTCGCGCACATTGCCGTGGCGACGCGGCCGGGGCACGAGGTAAGAGTCGGCCCTGGCTCGCTCTGCGTACCTGGGACGCCGCTTCGCGGGCAGGTAACGGCGCTCGACCGCGAATTTGCCGCCCGCCGCGGTGAGGCCGCCGATTTGGCCAACGCTCCAGCCGGCCGCATCATTCCTTTCGCCATCACCGCGCTGGAGATCTCGGCCTCGGCGATCCGCCGGCGATTGGCGCAGGGCCTCGGCGTGCGCTATCTGGTTCCCGACGCCGTTCTCGACTATATTGATTCACATCAGCTCTACCGGACTCCGCATGGACATTAGAAAACTTCAGAAACTCGCCGTCACCGCCCTCGAAGACATCAAGGCCAAGGATATCGAGGTACTCAACACCAGCAAGCTTTCCGCGCTGTTTGACCGGATCATCATTGCCACCGGCGACTCCAATCGCCACGTCAAGAGTCTGGCGCGCAACGTCCATGACAAGGTCAAGGAGGCCGGCGGCCAGGTGATCGGCATCGAAGGCGAGGAAAGCGGCGAATGGGTGCTGGTTGATCTGGGCGACATCGTGGTGCATGTCATGCAACCCGCGGTGCGTGCCTACTACAACCTCGAAGAGTTGTGGAAAGTCGTGCCCAGACGTGCCAGGAAGGCTGTCGAAGAATGACGCAACACAATCCTTGCGGTTCGTCGTTCAGGTGAAACTGATTGTCGTGGCGGTGTCGAAGCGGCCGCCGCAATGGGTCGCCGCCGGCTGGACCGAATATGCGAAACGGATGCCGCATCAACTGCCGCTGGAACTGCTGGAGGTCAGGCCCGAACCGCGCACTACGGGAAAGACCGCGGAAGCCATGATGGCGCTGGAGGCGAACCGCATCGAGGCGCAACTGCCTGTCGGCGCCCGCCGCATTGTGCTCGATGAGCGCGGCGAGGCACCGACGACGCGGCAACTGGCCGACCGTCTGGCAAAATGGATGGCCAGCGGCGATGACGTCGCATTCATCATTGGCGGTCCGGACGGGCTGGATCCCCGCATCAAGCACAATGCCCACGAAACCATGCGCCTTTCCAGTCTGACCCTGCCTCATGCCCTGGTCCGGGTGATCCTCGCCGAGGCGCTGTATCGCGCCGTGAGCGTGTTCAAGGGCCATCCCTACCATCGTGTCTGAAATGGAACCATTGATCGATCCACGCATCTATCTGGCCTCCAGAAGCCCGCGCCGCCGTGAGTTGCTGACGCAGATTGGCGTGCGCTTCGACTTGCTGATGTTTCGCGCCGCGCCGCGCGAAGACGCGGCGGTGAGCGAGGCCTGGCTGCCCGGCGAAGCGCCGGACGCTTATGTTGAACGCGTGGCGCGGGCCAAGGCGGTTTTTGCGGCGGGTCTGCTGGGGCCGCGGCACGTTGTCGCGCGTCCGGTGCTGGCAGCCGACACGACGCTCGATCTCGATGGCGAGATTATCGGCAAGCCGCG
The DNA here is from genome assembly GCA_030651305.1 of Sulfuritalea sp. Lineage (GTDB taxonomy): Bacteria > Pseudomonadota > Gammaproteobacteria > Burkholderiales > Rhodocyclaceae > Sulfuritalea. Next base: position 162,193 of record JAUSCI010000019.1, read on the forward strand.
CGACGAGGCCGATGCGGCGGCGATTCTGCGGCGTCTCTCCGGCCGCAGCCATCGCGTGCTGACCGCCATTGCCGTGGCGCGCGGCGAGCGCCTCGAACACCGCCTGTCGATCAGCGAAGTGCGCTTTCGCCGACTGGGCGCGGACGAAATCAGCCGCTACGTGCAAAGCGGCGAGCCGATGGACAAGGCCGGCGCCTATGGCATCCAGGGTCGCGCCGCCGTCTTCATCGAAGAGATTCGCGGCTCGCACTCCGGCATCGTCGGCCTGCCCCTGTGCGAAACGCTGCTGCTGTTGCGCGACTTCGGTTATCCGCTATGACTGAACAATTCCTCATCAATTTCACGCCGCAGGAAACCCGTGTCGCCCTGTTGCAGCAGGGCGTGGTGCAGGAACTGCACATCGAGCGCACCAACGGCCGCGGCATTGTCGGCAACGTCTATCTCGGCCGCGTCGTGCGGGTGTTGCCCGGCATGCAGTCGGCCTTCATAGAAATCGGACTGGAGCGCACCGCTTTTTTGCATGTGGCCGATATCTGGACCGAGCGTCCGGGCGGCAACGGTTACGGCAGCCACGAAACGCGGCCCATCGAACGCGTTCTCAGCGAGGGGCAAGCGCTGACGGTGCAGGTTCAAAAGGATCCTATCGGCACCAAGGGCGCGCGCCTGACCACCCAGATTTCCATCGCCGGACGCCTGCTGGTGCACCTGCCGCAGGACACGCACATCGGCATCTCGCAACGCATCGGCGAGGAAGCCGAGCGCGAGAAACTGCGCGCCCGCGTCCAGGTTTTGCTGCCGGCCGATCAGCCCGGCGGCTACATTCTGCGCACGGTCGCCGCCGATGCCAGCGACGAAGAGCTGGCGGCCGACATTGCCTATCTGCGCCGCATCTGGCGCGAGATCAAGAGCCGCAGCGTCGGCGCCTTGCCGCCGACCGTGCTGCATCACGATCTGACGCTGGCGCAACGCGTGCTGCGCGACCTGGTGAGCAGCGAAACCAGCGCCGTCGTCATTGACTCGCGCGAAAATTTTCAGAAGCTGCAAACTTTTGCCCAAGAGTATGTGCCGCAGGTGACCGGGCGGCTGCAGCACTACACCGGCGAGCGGCCGCTGTTTGACCTGCACGGCGTCGAGGAGGAAATCCAGAACGCGCTGGCGCGTCGCGTCGATCTCAAGTCCGGCGGTTACCTGATCTTCGACCAGACCGAGGCGATGACCACCGTGGACGTCAATACCGGCGGCTATGTGGGCTCGCGCAATTTCGACGACACCATCTTCAAGACCAACCTGGAAGCGGCGCAGACCATCGCCCGCCAACTCAGGCTGCGCAATCTTGGCGGCATTATCATCGCCGACTTCATCGACATGGAGGATGAAGAACACAAGGCGGCCGTGCTTGCGGAATTCAACAAGGCGCTGTCGCGCGATCACACGCGCATTACCGTCTCCGGCTTTACCCAGCTCGGGCTGATCGAGCTGACCCGCAAACGCACCCGCGAAAGCCTTGCCCACGTACTGTGCGAGCCCTGTCCCACCTGCGGCGGTCGCGGCGAGGTGAAGACGGCGAAGACCGTGTGCTACGAGGTTTTGCGTGAACTGCTGCGCGAGGCGCGCCAATTCACCGCGCGCGAGATGCGCGTGCTGGCCTCGCCGGCCGTGATCGACCTGTTTCTCGACGAGGAATCGCAGGCGCTGGCCATGCTTTCGGAATTTGTCGGCCTGCCGATTTCGCTGCATGCGGAGAGCGGCTATACGCAAGAGCAGTTCGACATCGTTCTGATGTAATTCCGACTCGCATTGGAACCGATACTTTGTCGACTGCGCCTTGCCGTGCTAAAGCACTGTCTGCGGCTTGTCTTCGCGTCTCGTTTCCAATGCGAGTCGGAATAACGCTAAAATTCTGCCCGAAGCGGGTGTCGTATAACGGCATTACCTGAGCTTCCCAAGCTCATGAAGAGGGTTCGACTCCCTTCACCCGCTCCATCGATTTCAGGCGCCCGGCCAGACTCTTCCGAGAGTTCCGCTGCGGCAAACCAGACGGCTCCTCTTCCATGAAGATTGCTGTTCTTTCAGACATCCACGGTAACCTCGAAGCCTTGCGGGCCTGTCTTGCCCATGCGGCGCGGGAGGGTGCGGACCTGCATGTCTTTCTCGGCGATCTGGTCGGCTATGGCGCTGATCCCGTCGCTTGTCTCGGGCTGCTGGCGGACCATGCCGGCAGGGGCGCGCTGCTGGTCAGGGGCAATCACGACGAAGCGGCGCTGGGTGGCTTGTGCGAGAACATGAATGACGACGCCCGCGAAGCGGCGTACTGGACGCGCAGCCGGTTGAGCACCGCCGAGCGCGATTTTCTGGCGGCCCTGCCACTCACCGTGCGTCGCGACAGGCTTTTCTTCGTTCATGCCGGCGCCGACGCGCCCGAAAAATGGAACTACATCACCAGCAAGGTGCAGGCCGGACGCTGCATGGACGCGTCGCCGACGGCGGTGACATTTGCCGGTCACGTGCACCACCAGTCACTCTACTTTTCAGCCGGCAGCGTGCGTGTGTTCCAGCCGGTGCCGGGTGTGCCGATCCCCTTGAGCCCCCGCCAGCGCTGGCTGGCGATCGCCGGCTCCGTCGGCCAGCCGCGCGACGGCAACAATGCCGCAGCGTATGCGCTGTACGATGAAGAAGAGCGCATGCTGACGTATTTTCGCGTGCCCTACGACCACATGACGGCGGCGCGCAAGATCATCGTCGCCGGCCTGCCCGCGCGGCTGGCGTGGCGCCTGCAAAGAGGGAAATGAATGGAAGCCTTGGAGCATCTCAAGTCGGGCGTGGAGATTGGCGGCTACCGCGTGCTGGAGAAACTTCGCGAGGGTGGCATGGCCGTGCTCTATCGTGTAGCGTCGCCGTCCGGTGCCGAGACTTGCTTGCTGAAGATACCGAAGCTGGGGTTCGGCAGTCACCCGGCATGCTATGCCGGCTTCGATGTCGAGCAGATGATTCTCGGACGGATCACCGGGCCTCACGTACCGCGGCTGTTCGCCAAGGGCGAGAGCGAGTTCGGGCCTTATCTGGTCATCGAGCACATCGTCGGTACGCCGCTTGCGGATTACGCCGGCCGTGCGCCGCTGCCGGTTGACGAAATCGCCCGCCTCGGCGCGGCGCTGGCGTCTGCAATTCATGCCCTGCATCGCCAGGAAGTGGTGCACCACGACCTCAAGCCGTCGCACGTAATCCTGCGCCCCGATGGCCGGGCGGCGCTGATCGATTTCGGGCTGGCCTTTCACGGCCACCTGCCCGATCTCGTCGAAGAAGAATCTGACCGGCCAGCGGGCACCCCCGCCTACCTTTCGCCGGAGCAGCTTGCCGGAGTGCGCGGCGATCCCCGCAGCGACGTGTTCGCGCTGGGGGTGATTCTCTATCTGCTGGCGACGGGCCGGCTGCCTTTCGGCGAACCGGCCAGCCTGTCCGGCCAGTGCCGCCGCCTTTATATCGACTCCGCGCCGCCGCGCCGCATCCGCTCCGACCTGCCGCCGTGGCTGCAGGAAATCATCCTGCATTGCCTCGAAGTGCGCGCCGAGGCCCGTTACGCGACGGCGGCACAGGTGGCGCATGACCTGACGCATCCGGATCAGGTCATGGTAACCGAGCGTGGCAACCGTCTGAGCCGGCCCGGCTTGATGACGGCAGGAAGGCGCTGGCTGGCTGCACTGGTCGAGCCGCCAGCGGTGCGCAAATCGCCCGCGGCACATCTCGCGCTGGCGCCACATGTTCTGGTCGCCGTCGATCCCACCTATGGCAGCGAGGCACTGCTGCAGACGCTACGCGACGCCGTGGCCCGGATCATTGCCGGCGAAGCGCACTGGCGCGTGAGTTGCGTCAGCGTGCTGGAGCCATCCGCGCTCACCGAACAGGAGGAGGGTGCCGAAATCATGCGCTCGCTGCACACCCAGCGCCTGGTGGAACTGCATCACTGGGCGCAAGCACTCGGCCTGCCGCAGGAGCGCCTGCGATTTCATGTGCTGGAAGGCGGCGATGCAGCGGCGCAGCTGATCGAATATGCCCGCGCCAGCCATGTCGATCACATCATCATGGGCGCCCGCGGCAGTTCCGGCCTGCGCCGGTTTCTCGGCAGCGTATCTTCCCGTCTCGTGGCTGAGGCTCCCTGCACGGTGACGGTGGTACGGGCTGTGCCGGTCAGGGATTGGCCGCCGTAAAGCGCCGTTCCGGGTGGTCCTCGCTTACCCAGTATTTTTTCCACCAGGCATCGATCTGGGTGCGCGTCCACGGCATATGCACCAGCAGCCCGTCGAGCGCGCTGGCGACTTCGGCGATGCTTTGCGGTCGCGCCGCCGGATCCTTTTCCAGGCAGCGTCCGATCAGGGCATCCAGCTCCGCCGGCACCGCGAAGGGGGAGCATTCCGAGGTGAGCCTGGGCGCGGTGTGCAACACCTGGTAAGTCAGGTCAAGCTCGGTTTCGGTCTCGAACAGGCGCTTGCCGGTGAGCAGAAAGAAACCGACCGCACCCAGTGCGTAAATGTCGGCGCGGCCGTCGGCATCGCTGGGGTTCCGGATGCGTTCGGGCGACATGTAAAGCGGCGTGCCGAGGATGCGCATGGCGCCGGTGAGATCCCGCGTCCGCTCGCCCGACACCTGCTTGACCAGACCGAAGTCCAGCACCTTCACCACGTCGCGCTCGCCGCGCACCTCGCACAGCATGATGTTCTGCGGCTTGATGTCGCGATGCACCAGATCGCATGAGTGTGCTTCCCACAGCGAGGCGCAGGCCTGGCGCAGGATGTACGCGGTTCGTGCCGGCGGCACCGGCCCGTAGCGCTCGACGAGATCGCCCAGCGACAGTCCTTCCAGATACTCCATGGCGTAGTAGAACTCACCGTTTGGGCCGGTGCCGTAGTCGTAAATGGTGATGGTGTTGGGGTGGCGCAAAAGGCTGGTCAACTGGACTTCGCGCTGGAAGCGGGCGGTCCATTCGTCGGAGGTGGCCTGCTGCTTGAGCACCTTCACCGCTGCCGGCCGCTTGAGCATGCGGTGCTGGGCCAGGTATACGTTGCTGATGGCGCCCTCGCCGATCTGGCGCAGCAGCCGGTAGGGACCGAGCTGTCGCGTACTGGCGCTCCGCCGCAGCAAGGCAGCCAACGCGCTCGGTGGCAGAAAACCGGACAGCCATACCGCTGCCATCATCATCAGGACGATGGAAAACCCGATCTGCAGGTAGGTGAGCGGCGCGTAGGCCTCGCTGGCTTCCATTTCGATCGCCACGCCGACGTCGCGGTCCCGCAGCCATCGCCATGCACCGATGACTTCGCGGCCGAGATAGTTCGGGTAGGGCTGGACGAGGACTCCCTCGCCGCCCTCGCTGCGTCTTTCCACCGCCTCGGCCGACAACCGGGTCAGGGCATTTCCTTCGCCATCAGGCAAGGCGAGGCGGGGCGTCAGGCCGCGCCGTTGCAATTCCTCGCCATGCCGGCTCTCCGACAGTAGCCAGCCCTCAGCGTCGAACACCAGGGCTTCCCCGGTAAGACCGGGACGAGCCGCCTTGAAAAGATCGGAGAATCCCGCGTCGACCTTTGACCCCAGAGCGAGGACCGCAATGATTTTGCCGTTTGCGGCGCGTATCGGCGCAGCGACCCAGGAACGGCCCATTCTCCCCGCGCCTGCTGCGCCGCCAGCGCCTCGATAGGGACGAACGAACGCCGGGTGACCGGCGAGTGTGGGTGAGAGATGAGCGAAGAAGTCCGCAGTCACGTTGCGGCCGATTCGCTCGAAGTCGCTCGCGGCGAGAACATTGCCTTTCAGATCGATGACGAGCGCCGCCGTGACGGCGATGGCCTCGGTCCTGCGCAGTATGTCTTCGATGATTCGGGCGCGATCACCGCCGCCGCCGGCGAGCTTGACGATGTCGGCGCGCAACTCGGGTTCGCCGGCCTGCTGTTCCGCCTCGCGAAGCCGTTCGGAGATCCACTGCTCGAGTGTTCCGACCTGGGTGTTAAGGAGAGTTTGCATGCCGGTGGCGCGGATTTCGCGCAAGGAATCACCGACGCCGCGATAGGCCCACATGCCGACGCCGAGCAGGACCGCAAGCAGCAGGAGCAAGGCGAGACGCGCCCGGTCAAAATTGGCGATCACGCGATATTGCCATGCAAATCAGCCGCGGCGGCGCCACTTCTGCGCCGCCGCGGCTGACAAAGAGAATTTGACTCCCTGCACCCGCTCCAGTCTGTTCCCGTCAGGCCAAGCCCTCACCGTCCTTACTGCTGGGTTGTTTCTGCCTTGGTCGAGAGCCACTTTCCGGCTCGCAATTCAAGCGTGTACTCCTCCAGGGATTCAAATCGATAGGGTTTTCCGGATTGCTTGCCCTGCTCGACTACCACAGACCTCAGGTTGATACGATCGCACGCGGTGCTGGCAGCGGCCGTCGCCAGCTTGCCCTCGGTCCAGATGCGGCGCTGTTTGTAGTCCGTGAGTCCCTTCATGGCGGCCAGCGTGCTCTTCGCAAGTTCCTCGCGGTTGATATCGACGCTGGCCATCTTGCCGTCGCCGCCGCGTACTGTAGCGCGAACGGCAGCCTCGGGTGCGAACATGGCGATGATCGTCGTCCCTTTGCGCTTGGCAATCGCACCATCCAGTTGTTTCAACCAGGTCTTGGCGACCGCTGTCGGTACGCATTCGCCGACCGGTGTGCCGACGGGTGCAGTGGCCGCAGCCGCCTGCGCCGGCGCAGTGACAGGCGCTGAGGCCTGAGCCTTCGCCGGCGGCGCTGCGACTGCTGCCGCTGGCGCCGGCACGGATGCCGGCCTTGGCGTTTTGCGCCACTGTTCCAGTTCCCGCAGGCTTTCCTGATCAGCGGTCTTCGAGTATTTGTCGAGATCGGCGTCAAACTCGCCGGGGACGTAGAAATTCGGCACCTTGTCGAGCAATACCGGCAGCAGAATGGTCATCAAGGCGCGTTCCTTGACATTGGCGGGTGCCCGGACAAAGCCGACGCGCCCCGGGTCGATATCGAGCTTGTTCTCGCCGACGTTAAGAGTCGTGCCGCCACGATTGACCTTGTCGTATGTTCCCTCCGGATTGGAAGTGGCTTTGGCCAGTTCCGGCGACAGAACGTAGGGTTCATGGTCGGTACCACGAATGCCGATGGTGGCCGAGGCAGTGACAATATTGTGCCCGGAGCGATTGGTGCGGGCAATCCAGCCGCTGATGACACGCAGTGAACCGGTGACCAGGCGTACCGTGAAACTGTCGGTCGCCTTATCTTCGGCAGCGAAACTCACGGCGACAAACTCGGTGCCCGGGCGAATGGCGACAAGCCCGGCGTCCTCGGTTTTAAGGACCGCTTCGGCCAGGGCGGCGGCACGAACGCGATCACCGACGTAAACCAGGTCGCCCTCTTTCAATTTTCTCTCGCCGCCGGCAGCACTACCGGCCGGGGAGGCAACCACCTCACCGCGGATGCGCGAGACGGTTGCAAATCGTCTCCCGGTTTCCGGGGCTGTGGCGATGGACTTGAACTCGGTTGCAGTAGCCGAATAGCTCGGCAATGAACCGCCCATGAAAAGGCAGAAAAGACCCAAGCTGCCTGCTACGGCTCCGCGGCTCGCGCGAATAAATGACCAGTTCATAGTGCGACCTTTACTTTCTGAAAGAATTAGGAATTACCCCTACTGCTATTGAAGCATATATATTGACATCCGGTTTGTGTAGTATTTCACGGTTTTCCGCAAACACTCCGCCGCTACGGTGCAGCCAGTCGTTTTTCGCAGTGCGCGAGGTCTTCCGGAGTGTTGATGTTGCTGAAGGCAGCGGACTCGTCGTCGAAAGCGACTTCGGCCACTTTCAGTGAGGCGTGCCATAGCCAGACCTTGCGTTCGCCGGATGCAAGAAAGGTGTCGAGCTTCGGCAATATCCCGCGTCGCATCAGACAAAACGCCCGCTGCACCTGGTCGCCGGTGCGCGCGACGGCAAGTTCGGCGCCTTCCGTTTCCAGCGCGCTGCGCAGCCTCTGCACCAGATCGGCCGGCAGAAACGGCGAATCGCAGGGGACGGTTACCAACAGCGGACTGGTTGTTTGCGACAGCGCGGCATGCAGTCCGGCGAGCGGGCCGGAAAAATCCGGAATCCGGTCGGGCAGCACGGGGCAGCCGAACTCACCGTAGCGCAACAGGTTCTGGTTGGCGCTGATCAGCACCGTGTCCACCTGCGGCGACAGGCGGGCCAGAACCCACTGCACCAGGGGCCGGCCATTCAGGCTTTGCAACCCTTTGTCGACACCGCCCATGCGCCGCCCCAGGCCGCCCGCCAGAATGACGCCGGTGATGCCGCTTTCCATCATCGCATCCTATCCCAGACCATGGCCACGCCATCCTGCAGCAGATCGCCGATGTCGGCGTTGAGTCCGTGGCCCCGTTCGCGCTGGCGCTGACCGCGTTCGCGTTCGCTGAACAGGATCGCCTCGGCCAGCAGCGCTGGGTTCGGCGGCGCCACCTGCCTCATCGCGGCCTGCTGATAGCCGGCCAATGCCGCTTCGACGGCCTGCGCATCGAGGATGGCGATGGGTGCGCGGCAATGCGGGCAGGCGCTGTCCTTGCGGATGTCCACGGGTGCGCCGCAACCGGTGCAGCGCACTACGCCAATGTGCGGCTTGAGTGCATTGATCTCGGCTCCGGTCAACTGGCGGACAAAGCCCTTCTCGATCATGAACTGGGCAAAAGTGATGAAGCGGCCATGTTGCAGTCCGCCGCGCAGGTAGTTGAACAGCCCGCTCTTGACCCGATCCTGTGAATGAATCAGCCGCTCGGTGCAGCGCGGACAATGCAGGGGATCGGCCAGCGGCAGGCGCTGGTCGTCGCGGTGTTCGTGGATAAGCTTGAACAGCCCGATCACGCCGGCCGGCGCGAGTTGCAGGCTTTCATATTCGTCGAACCAGATTCCCTGACAGGCGAAACACAGATCAAGCTCGACCGCTCCGGTGATCTTGCGCAGGAAGCGATGCGGGCTCATCGGCGCCCTGCAGGAAGGACAACAGGTGATTTCAGTTGCAGACATCGGGCTTTAGGATTGTTCTCAGAACACCAGCGTCGCCCAATCGGGATCGAGCGCGCGTAGTACGAATTCGGTGGCGGTGGCGTTGCCCGAGTATTCGGGGATAAACACTTCACCCGGCTCGGTGTGACTCCCCAGGGCCATGCCGCAGGCGATAAAGTCCGCGCCCAGATAAGCCGCCTCCTTCATGAAGACATAGATGGATTTGGTGCCGGCGGCGGTTGGGTACAGATGCTCGGCCACTCCGGCCACGAGCAGGCGTGTTGCGCGTCCGGAGAAATGGATTTCCACCTGGCAATCGAGGGCAGTCGCCGCCATGGCATAGATGAAGGGTGCCGCGCAAAGCTCAGGTCGTTCGTCCGTGGCTGCCCAGAGCAGGATGGCGAGCCGGGTCTTCATGAAAATTCCGCTCCCGGCTCCTGTTTGAGAATGTGGCTGCGATACGCTGCGAAATCGATCAGTCGCTTGTTTTCGGTTTCCCACGCCATGGGCCGGCCACGCACCATCCATCCTGCCACGTACGGGTCGCTGTTAACCGGCGCCGCGTGTTCCTCCAGGTTCTCGTTCGCCTGACTCAGCACGAAGGAAATCGGCGCATGCACGGCGAGTACGGTCTTGGCGCATTCAACCGTGCCCAGGCCGCGGCCACATTCAACCTCGGCACCCCTCGGCTTGGCCGTGAAGGCGATGATCTCGCCAGCGAGAAAAATGCCAAACGACGTGGCGCCGATCGTCACTTCATCACCGTCGATCCGCACCCACATGTCGTACTCCGGATCATAGAGCAGACCCGCCGGAATGTTGCCGCAGAATGTATCGTGGGACATGATGTCGAATGCCACTTGGCGGAAAAGAGCGGGAGTCGAACCCACCAGGGACCGCATGGCGACCCCTGCCGGTTTTGAAGACCGGCCGTCCCACCGGGGAACGTTCTCTTCCGTTGTTCGTTTTTAGTAGTTGATCCATGCGTGGGTCGAACCGGTGCTGCGCAATACGTGTTCGTCACGCACACGACGAGTGTAGCCGATGCGGTCGAAAAATTCGAGGATGTGAATTGCCACCTTGCGTCCGCCGCCGATGCGGTCGCGCAGGGCGGAGGCTCGCGCCGCACCCTGTTCCGTGCTGAGTTCGGCGACGAGCGCGGCAAGCCGGGCGACGGTGTCCGCCGTGAAGTAGTGGTCATGCGCTACCGGGTAGAGTTCACCGGCCCGCGCCACGCGGCGGAACAACTGGCGCACCACGTCCTCGGCGGTGCCCGAAGCGTGCGCGACATCGCGCACGCGCGGCGGCGCGAAGGGCTGGGCGTCGAGAAGCGGTTTTAATATGCCGAACAAATCGCGGTCGCCGGCGGCAAGAGTGGCCTGGTGTTGGGGCAAGTGCAGCCATGCGCGGGAGGCAGCAAGGCGGCCGTCCGCCAGCAGTTCCCCGACCAGCGCATCGAATGCGGCGCGGGCCAGCGTCGGTAGCGTCAGCCGGCGCAGGCGCTCGCGCTCGACACCGACCATGTCGGGCGCGCGCTGGTGCTCCGCGGCCAGGGCAGCGAGCAACTTGTCGCCCAGCGAGCGCCAGGCGGCGGTCGAAAATCCGATCTGCTCCTCACCTGTGTTGATCACACGGAGCTCGACGGCCCGCCATAACTCGGCAGCGGCCGCGTCGGCGAGATTCCAGTTGGCGGTAAAGCGGACCAGGTCGATGCCGGAATTGGCTTGCTCGGCCATGAGGCGCAGGCTTGTCACCGGATCGTCATCGCGCAAGGCCTTGAGCAGGGCCAGCCGTGCCGGGCTGCGCTTGTGGCGCGTGGGCGGAAAGCAGTCGAGCACGCGCCCGCCGGCGACCGTGCGCTGGGCCGAGGCATCGCGCAGCACGAAGCAGTCGCCGCGCACCGCGATGGTTTCGCGGTCGAGCAGGATTTCCGCCAGCGCCGTGGCGCCGGGGGCAAGCTGGTCGCCCTCCAGCAGCGCGACGCGGCCGGTGATGTCGGCCGCGCCCAGATGCAGATGCACCGGCGTCCAGTGCTTCAGCGCCAGCTGCGTCGCCGGCACCTTGAGTTCGGCCTGGAAGCGGGTCAGCGGTCGACAAGCGGCCGGATCGACGACCCACATGCCGCGCTCGATGTCCTTCTTTTCGAAGTCGCCGGTCAGTGCCAGCGCGCAGCGATCGCCGGCCTGCCCGCCCGGCGCCGGCCGGTCCTGGACATGCAGGCTTTTCACCCGCGCCTTGAGTCCATCATGCCCTGCGGGAGCGATGATCACCGTATCGCCAGCACCGACTTTTCCCGAGAAGGCCGTACCGGTAATGACCGTGCCGATTCCCGACAGCGTGAAGCACCGGTCGATGGCGAGGCGGAAGCGGCCATCCGCGCGGTGTTCTTGATGCGCGGCGGCAACTGCGTCGAGATGGGCGCGCAATTCTGCAACGCCGTCCCCTCGCGTCGCTGAGAGCGCAAAGACCGGGCTGCCTTCGAGATGTGTGCCGGCCAGCAGTGCCGTTATTTCGTCGCGCGCTTCGACGACGCGTTCCGCGTCCACTGCATCGCACTTGCTCAATGCCACCGCACCATGATCGAGGCCGAGCAGTCCGAGCAGTTCCAGATGTTCTCGAGTCTGCGGCATCGGCCCGTCGTCGGCGGCAATCACCAGCAGCACGAAGTCGATGCCGGTGGCGCCGGCCAGCATGTTGTGGATCAGTTTTTCATGTCCAGGAACATCGATGAAGCCCAGCACCGAACCGTCGGCCTGCGGCGCGTAGGCGTAACCGAGGTCGAGTGTGATGCCGCGCGCCTTCTCCTCCGGCAGGCGGTCGGCATCGACGCCGGTGAGGGCCTTCACCAGCGTCGTCTTGCCGTGGTCTATGTGTCCAGCGGTGCCGATAATCATTTGCCGACCATTATGTCGCGGCGATTTCCTTCGAGTCGGCCGCGCACGCCATACACGTCGCGTGCCGGGAGGCCGACTGAACGGGCGAGACCGACATACAGCGCGTTGAGATCGGCGCATTTGCCGCTGAGATTGCCCGATTCGAGCATGCCGCGGATGTCGCCGGTGCCGCAGCCGCGCGTTTTGGGGTTGCGCTGGGTGATGTCCACCACCCATTCGTAGATTGCCCTGGCTTTGTCGAGATCCGTCTTCGCGCCCTTGGTGATTTCCAACGCGATCTTTTTCACGATGCCGTCGGTCGGCAGCAGTTCGGTAGCGTGGGTGTAAAGGGCGCGGGTCGCCTTGTCGAGTGGCGCCACCTTGCCCGGCTGCGACAGGTCGACGGCCCGGTCGCACGTGGCAAAGCGGCTCACGACGTCGAGCACCGGCGCCGGCTCGCCGGCGTCCCATTGCGCGGACAGCATCTGCGCAGCGTAGGTCGGATCGCGCAAAGTTTGTACCGACGCGGCATTGCCCTGCCACAGATTGCCCATCGGCTTGATCCAGGTGGCATTGTCGACGGAGGGCAGCGGCAGCCACAGTCGCGGTGCGCCATTGACGGCGGAAAGCGTAGCGGTCTTGATGAAAGTGCGACGGTCCATGGTTTTCGCCGGGGGATCAGTTGATGAGTGTTGTCAGTTGCTTGTCTATGGCGGGCGCATCCCAGTCGATGGCGCCCTGGCCGCGCAGAACAATCCGATGGCGGCGATCGAAAACGACGGTGGTCGGCAGCACGCGTGTGCCCCAGGCGCGGCTGATGGTTTGCTCGCGGTCGTGCAGCACCGGCAGGGTCTGCTTCTCGGGCAGGGTTTCCCAGAGGAAGTCCTCGACCCGTTTGGCGTTGTCGGCGACGGCCCCGGTCAGCACGGTGAGGCCCTTGGCCTGCCAGCGTTCGGCGAGGCGGGCCAGCGCCGGCATCTCCTCGCGGCAGGGTTCGCACCAGGTGGCCCAGAAGTTCAGCAGCACCGGCTTGCCCTTGTGCAGCGCCAGCGCCTGCGTCAGCCGCGCGTCGGCAGATGCCGGCAGGGCCTGCGCCGCCACCGGCTTTAGGGCCGTGGCGCCAGCGCCGGCGGCAAGCACCGGTGTCTGCAGCAGCAGCCAGAGCAGGGACGGCGCGGCGACATGGGTGAAAAAGCGTCGTTGCATCTTCATGCTCCCGTTCTACGTGCCCAATCCGCTCAGGGCGGAAAGCTGGGCAGCGAATTCGGGTTCTTCTTGCTCGGCCAGACAGCGCAGGTCGAGCAGCAACGCGCCATCCTCGATGCGCCCGATCGCCGGTTTCGGCAGGGCGCGCAGGCCTTGTTCGATGCGGTTGAGTACGCCGCTCCGTTTGCCCTGCGGGCGGATGGCGAAGCCGGCAGAGGGCAGACGGTCGACCGGCAAGGAGCCGGAGCCGATCTGCGATTTCAGCGCGACGATCTCGGTCGTCACCGGCAGTCCACCCAAGGCCGATTGCAGCGCGGGCAGCAGGCGTGCGGCCTGCGCTGCAATCTCGGCTTCCGGCCGCGTCAGTTGGCGCACGGCGGTGACGCGCAGATGCAGGCGGTCGGGGTCGCGATAAAGCGCCAACACCGCTTCCAGTGCGGCCAGTGTGAGCTTGCCGACGCGCAACGCACGCTTCAGCGGATTCTTCTTGATTTTCGCGATCAGATCCTTGCGACCCACCAGCAGGCCCGCCTGCGGCCCACCCAGCAGCTTGTCGCCGGAGAAACAGACGAGGTCGGCGCCGGCGGCAATGGCCTCGGTCGGCGTCGGCTCGTGCGGCAGTCCGTAGGCGGCCAGATCCGCCAGCGTGCCGCTGCCGAGGTCGATGACGAAGGGCAGGCCATGCTCATGCGCAAGCTGGGCGAGTTCGGCTTCCGGCGCGGCATGGGTGAAGCCGCTGATTGCGTAATTGCTGGCATGCACCTTCATCAGCATCGCGGTGCGCGCGCCTCCTGTCGCAATCGCCTCGGCGAAATCCTTGAGATGAGTGCGGTTGGTGGTGCCGACTTCGACCAGCTTCGCTCCGGCGCGGCTCATGATGTCGGGCACGCGAAAGGCGCCGCCGATCTCGATCAGTTCGCCGCGCGAGACGATCACCTGTTTCTTCTGTGCCAGGGTGTTGAGCAGCAGGAACACGGCGGCGGCATTGTTGTTCACCACCGTCGCGGCTTCGGCGCCGGTCAGTTCGCAGAGCAGGTCATTCACGACGTTGTCGCGGTCGCCGCGGCCGCCGGACTCGATGTCGTATTCCAGCGCGCAGGGGCTGCGCGCGGCGACGATGAGGGCCTGTACCGCTTCCTCGGGCAAGGTCGCGCGGCCGAGGTTGGTGTGCAGCACGGTGCCCGTAAGATTGAATACCGGGCGCAGCTTCGGCTGCATTTTCGCCGTGACGCCAGAGCCGACTTCATTGATCAGTGCGGCGATCAACGCCGCTTCGTCGGGCAGCGGGGCGCCGGCTATCACGGCAGCGCGCGTTTCGGCCAGGACGTCGCGCACGATGCCGGTGACTACGGCGCGGCCGTGTGCGTCAAGCAACGAAGCGAGCGTCGCTGTGGACAACAGCCGGTCGACGGAAGGAAGCTGGGAGAGTGGATTCATGATTTCACCCGAACCGGGCAGAAACGAGATGGAAATATTCTAAGCTATCCGGCGCGCCGTCGACAATGAAAATTTAGACTGAAACTGCTTGATGTCAATCGTTCAATTTTGTGGCGCATGCAAAGCCATGGCGGGTGCGTGGCGCAGGCAACAGTCCGCAATGACGGGATTGACCGAGGGGGGGAGATGAATTCAAGGGATCTGGCGACGCAGTCGCTGTGGCAGAAGCTGCTGGGCATCGAATTGAGCCCGGTCAGACATCGCGAGTGGCTGGTATCGGCGCTGGGCGCTTTTGTCGGCATTCTGGTGGTGTTTCAGCTCGGCCGTGGGGTTCTTGGCGTTGGTCCGTCGCCCGTCATGGTGCTGTCGATGGGCTCCACCGCCGCCATGCTGTTCGCCGTGCCGCACGGCGCGCTTTCACAGCCCTGGCCGATATTCGGCGGCCACCTGGCATCGGGACTGATCGGCATCGCGTGCCTGCTGTATGTTCCGGACGCGTTGCTGGCGGCCAGCCTCGCCGTGGGCCTGGCGGTGGGCGCCATGCACTACCTGCGCTGCGTTCATCCACCCGCCGGCGCGACGGCGTTGGCCGCCGCACTGGGCGGCGAATCAGTGCGCGCGATGGGCTTCGGCTTCGTCGTGGCGCCGCTGATGTTCAACGTCCTGATCATGCTGGCTGTCGCTGTGGCCTTCAATTTCCCGTTTCCCTGGCGCCGCTATCCGGTCATCCTCGCCCGCCGGCCGCCACGCCCTGCTGTGGAACCGATCGCGCACGAGGACTTCGTGTTCGCCTTGTCGCAACTGGATTCCTTCATCGACGTCTCCGAGGAGGATCTGCTGCGCATTTACGGCCTTGCCACCGGACGCCACGGAGAAGTGGCGGCGCGGGCGGTAAAAGCCGCCCGGACCATCAACCCCGTTGCGCCGCCTTGAAGCCGGAAAAGTCAGTTTTCAGATAGTGTTTTTCAGAGACGAATCGGTCGAGCAGCAAAGCGTCCGCCGTGCTCTTGAGGCCGCCGGAGAGGCGCGCCACTTCCTTGCCCTGTCCGTCGAGGAAAACCAGCACCGGCCGAAGCTTGCGCGGATTGTGACGCTGGACCATGGCATGCCGTGGATCCCGGTCATCCAGTTCCAGTTCGCCGAAATCGGCATGGGCGCCAACGTAATTCCTGATGAATTTCGCACTGACTTCGGGCCTGCGCAGCACACTCACGGTGTAGCGGCAGGCCCCTCAGTTCAGGTGATCGCCGAAGTACAGCAGGACGTGGCGCTCGGGCGTGGACTTGATTTGCGCGACGGCGGCGATGTCGTCCCTGGCCAGCGGCACCACGTCATCGAGATGGTCGGCGGCGGCCGGCAGGCTGAACGCGCCGGCAAGGACAAAGGCGAACAGGAAAAGCAGGCGTCTCATCGGGGTCTCCTGGGTTACAGAACGGTTGCGGCTGACATTGTTGCAGACAGCAGTGGACTGCGATTGGTTCCGAAATCGCCGTACCGCCAGCGCCGACTCTTCAGAGCGGCGCAGTTCAGGCGGCATCCGGCCGAGGCGGATTCTTCAGCGTGCCATAGACCCTGTGCAGCAGGTGCTCCACCGCCAGCTTGCGAAACTCGCCGTCGCTCATGAGCTTGCCGAAAATCTCTTCGTTGCCGTCCATCCGGTCGATCACCAGACCTTCGAAGGCCTTCTCGAACACATAGCGGAAGTCGTCCTTCGAGTTCGTCGCCGCCGCCTTCCGCAGAGCTTCGCTTTCGATGGCCTCCTCCTGGATCTGGTCGAAGAAAAGCTGGTCGGCCTGGGTGAAGTCGGTGCCGAAACGTTCGTTGAGAATGTCGATGAGTTCCGAAAGGCGAATCGTCTGATCGTCCTGCCCGGTTCCCAGGTCGTTCGGGCCTTTCAGCGGCTTGCCCTCGCCGGCGGCGAGATCGATGCGGCCTTCGCTGATCTTTTGCAGCCGGTAGTACTGCAATTCCACTTCGTCTTCCAGATGCACCGGCCCGCCGTCCTCGCGTTTGGGCAGCTTGGTGAGCAGGAAGCGCAGATAGGTATAGAGCTGTTCCAGGTCGCTGTCCTGGTACGGAATCACCTGGGAAAGGAAGCCGTACAAGTTGCGGAAATTCACCAGTAGTGCCTTGACCTCCTCGCGCTCCTCCTCGCCCCTTTCCTTGAAGCGCTCTACCGCCTGATCGAGGATGCCGTTCATCGCGGCATGGTCGTGCACGGTCTCCGACCCATTCCGCCTTGGCCGTCTTGTAGCTGTCGTAGGCCGGATACTTCACTTCCCGCTCCCCTTCTCTTTCGCCCGCTTCGCGATCTCCTCCAGCGCCTGCAAATCCTCTGCATCCGCTGCCAGCGCCTCGCTCTCGCGGCGGCGGGTATCGAAGCTCTCGTAGCGTTCGTGGGCAACGGCCTTCGCCTGCTCGGCGCTGACGCTGCCGGCGTTCTGCAACACGGGTCGCTCGCTGAAGGCGAGCAGACGGTCGACGTTCTGGCGCCAGTAATCCAGCGTGAGCTGCTGTCTGTCCTTGGCGCGCAGTTCGGCGGTTTCGAGGAAGACGACGACCAGCCGGTTGAGCGTGTCCACTTCATCAACGCTGAGATAATTCTTGGCGACGATGACGTCGTGCTTGCGCACGCGCGAGCCGCTCCAGGCGGTAAGCGCCATGTTGGGCTGGCCCGGATCGGCGCGGGCGACGACGATTTCGGCGGCGGTCTCTTGCGTGACGGCGTAGAGCAGCTTGTTCTGCACCTCGGCAAAAAAGAGCTGGGCTGCCGCGTCGTCGGCGCGGTAGTCGCTGGACAGGGCGAACAGCTCGCGCACCTTTTGGTAGAAGCGCTGCTCGGAGGCGCGGATCTCGCGGATGCGCGCCAGCAGCTCGTCGAAGTAGTCCCAGCCCTTGGGATTCTTCAGGCGCTCGTCGTCCATGACGAAGCCCTTGACCAGGTATTCGCCGAGATGGGCGGTGGCCCATTGGCGGAACTGGGTGCCGCGCGGGCCTTTGACCCGGTAACCGACGGCCAGGATCATTTCCAGGCGGTAGAGCTTGGTGCGGTAGCGCTTGTTGTCCGCGGCAGTTATTAAGGATTCCTTAACAACTGAATCGGTAGCCAGCTCCCCTTCTTTCAGGATGTTGCGAACGTGGATGTTCGCATTGGGTACAGTGACGGCAAAGAGTTCCGCGATCTGGGCCTGCGAAAGCCAGACGCTTCCATCTTCGGCGCGCAGCCTGACTTCGGCCTGGCCGTCTTCGGTCTGGTAAAGGATCAATTCGCTCATGCCGTTACGTCCTTCAGCATGGCCATGATGTCCCGTTCCAGGGCGAGGATGTCGGCTTCGATGGCTTCGAGCGGGCGCGGCGCTTCGTATTCGTAGAAATGGCGGTTGAACGGGATTTCGTAGCCGACCTTGATCTTGTCGTGGGCGATCCATGCGTCCGCCCGATAAGGCAGCACTTCGGCGGCCAGATAGGCTTCGCAGTGATTCTCGACCAGTTTCAGCAGCGGCGCGACATCCACCTTGCCCTTGTTCTTCTTGCCTTCGTAGTCGAGCGGCAGCGGCAGGGCGATGCCCGCCGGCAAAGGCACGTTCTCGGTGTCGCGCAGGTCGGCATCGGGTTCGGGATGTCCTTTCTTGTCCTGGCAGATTTCGGCGCTCGGGTCTTTCTCGCCGAGGCTGCCGGGTGCCAGCAAGGCATCCTTGAGCTTGGCGTCCAGGTCGATACCGGCCTGCTTGAAGGCGGCGTCGAGCTGCTTTTCGAACGCCGCGCGATCCTTGACGAGTTGCCCTTTGGCGAATGCCGGTTTCATGGCCGCGAGTACCGCCAGGATGGCGGCTTGGGCGGCCTCGCCGATCAGGATTTCTTCCTTGATCTTGGCCTTGTCCTTGCGCTTTTTCGAAATGGTGAGGCCGGAAAAGGTGCCGCTGGCCTTGACGCGAGCGATGCGCTCGTCGGTGACGGCGAAGTTGAGCCGCAGCGGACGCTCGACGGTGATCTTGAGGTAGCCGAAATCGCGGTTGTCGAAGACCTTGCTGACGCAGACCGACTTGGCCTGGTCGCGCTTGGCGTCGATGTTGGTCTGGATGTCGCCGAGGGTCATGCGCACGTCGTGGCCGAACTCGCCGTACAGGCGGGTTAGGACGGCGATGTGGTTGGGCGAACCGTCCGCCGCGATGCTGTTGCCGTCGGTGCCGTCGCCCAGGCGCTTGCGCTTATCGCCGAGGCTCTTCTTCATCTTCCGCGCGAACTCGGTGCCGTTGATGAGTTGGACTTTGCCCGCGCGGTCGGCCGGCTTGCGGTTGGTGACAATCCAGACGTAGGTATAGATGCCAGTGTTGTAGAAGAGCTGGTCTGGCAGGCCGATCACGGCCTCCAGCATGTCGTGCTCGATGATCCAGCGGCGGATGTTGCTCTCGCCGCTGCCGGCGTCGCCGGTGAACAGCGGCGAGCCGTTGAAGCCGATGGCGATGCGCGAGCCTTCGCCGCCGTCCTGCGGCGCCGGTTGCATCTTGGACATCATGTGCAGCAGGAACAGCAGGGCGCCGTCGTTGATGCGCGGCAGGCCGGGACCGAAGCGGCCCTTGAAGCCGAACTCGTTGTGCTCGCGGGTGACGTTGTCCTTCTCGGGCTTCCATTCGACGCCGAAGGGCGGATTGGCCAGCATGTAGTGGAAGCGTTCGTTCGGGTGACCGTCGCCGTCCGCGAAGCCCTCCTTGGCCTTGCCGGTGCCGAGGGTGTCGCCGAAAACGATGTTCTCCACGCCCTCGCCCTTGATCATGAGGTCGGAGCCGCAGATGGCGTAGGACTCGGGGTTGTATTCCTGGCCGAAGAGCTGGACGTTGGCGCCGGGATTGAGGCCGCTGTCGGGATCGGCGATCAGCTTTTCGGATTCCGATAGCATGCCGCCGGTGCCGCAGGTGGGGTCGTAGATCTTGATGACCTTGGCCGGCTTGTAGACGAGATCGTCATGGGTGAACAGCAGCTTGACCATGAGCTTGATGACTTCGCGCGGCGTGAAGTGGTCGCCGGCTTCTTCATTGGCCTGTTCGTTGAAGCGTCGCACCAGGTCTTCGAAGACGTAGCCCATGGCGATGTTGGGAATCTTCTCGGGGTGGAGATCGACGGCGGCGATTTCCTTAACCACCTCGAACAAGCGGTTGGCTTCTTCGAGCTTCTCGATTTCCTCGTCGAACTTGAACTTTTCGATGATGCGGCGGGCGCGCCCGGAGAATCCGGCCATGAAGTTGCGCAGGTTGGCGGCGAGCTTTTCCGGGTCGCCCAGCAGTTTCTGGAAGGTGAATTCGCTGATGTTGAAGATCGGCAGCTTGAACTTGTGGGCGATGACCTTCTCGATGGTTTCTTCGTCCTTGCCCTCGGCCTTGAGCTTCTTGTAGTGGGCAAGCACCTTGTCCTTGCTGCCCTCCAGCATGCAATCGAGGCGGCGCAGCACGGTCAGCGGAATCATCACCCGGCGATACTGCGGCGGCCGGTAAGGGCCGCGCAGGAGGTTGGCGATGTTCCAGATGACATCGCCCTGTTGCTTGAGGGCATCCAGGTTTTTCATTGGGGTACAGGCTTGCCGCGTTCGGGGGTCGGCCGGGCGCGGAACGCGGCGGCTATCGACTCCGCATAGTGCCGAAAGCACGGCGGGATATCAAGCGCTGCTCTTGGCCGTGTTGCGAGTTAATGAGTTGTCCGGTTCTGTAGCACGACATCTGTCCGGTTGTCATAGTGCCCCGAAGGGGGTACGAGATGAGACGGTCGGAACTGCTACAGGAGGTTCGGAAGATGAGATTCGAAGAAGCGTACGAAGGATGGAACAAAGGACGGCTGACGCAGGCCGAGGCAGCGCAGATTCTGGGGATGTGCGAGCGCAGCTTCCGGCGGTATCTGGCCAGGTACGAGGCCGAAGGGCTGGAAGGTCTGATCGATCGGCGGCTGGAGC
>JAUSCI010000021.1 GCA_030651305.1 Sulfuritalea sp.
TCCCGTACCGCAGCCCAGATTCACCAGGCGGCCCTTGGCCAGCAGGATGATGCGCTTGCCATCGGGGAAAAACACGTGGTCGACCTGCGGCTTGATATCCTCCCACTGGTATTTCTCGAGCGAGGCGACGTTGATCTCGGAATCGAAGTGGCCGATGTTGCAGACGATGGCCTGGTCTTTCATTTTCTTCATGTGCGCGTGTGTGATCACATGGTATTTGACGGTGGCGGTGACGAAAATGTCGGCCTTGTCGGCGGCGTAGTCCATGGTCACGACGCGGTAGCCTTCCATCGCCGCCTGCAGCGCGCAGATCGGGTCGATCTCGGTCACCCACACCTGCGCCGACAGCGCGCGCATGGCCTGCGCCGAGCCCTTGCCGACGTCGCCGTAACCGGCGATCAGCGCGACCTTGCCGGCGATCATGACGTCGGTGGCGCGCTTGATGCCGTCGACCAGCGACTCGCGGCAGCCGTAGAGGTTGTCGAACTTCGACTTGGTGACCGAGTCATTGACATTGATCGCTGGGATCTTCAACTCGCCGCGCTCGTGCATCTGGTACAGGCGGTGCACGCCGGTGGTGGTTTCCTCCGTCACGCCCTTGATCTTGGCCAGGCGTGTCGAGTACCAGGTCTTGTCCTTGGCGAGCTTGGCGCGGATGCTGGCGAACAGCACGGTCGCTTCCTCGCTGTCCGGCTTGTCCAGCACCGAAATGTCCTTCTCGGCGCGGCTGCCCAGATGCAGCAGCAAGGTCGCGTCGCCGCCATCGTCGAGGATCATGTTGGAATAGCCGCCATCCGGCCACTCGAAGATGCGGTGGGTGTAGTCCCAGTAGTCGACCAGCGTCTCGCCCTTGACCGCGAACACGGCCACGCCATCGGCGGCGATGGCGGCCGCTGCATGATCCTGGGTCGAGAAGATGTTGCAAGAGGCCCAGCGCACTTCGGCGCCCAGCGCCGTCAGCGTTTCGATCAGCACCGCGGTCTGGATCGTCATGTGCAGGCTGCCGGTGATGCGCGCGCCCTTGAGCGGCTGTGCTTTGGCGAACTCTTCGCGGATGGCCATGAGGCCGGGCATCTCCGTCTCGGCGATGCGAATTTCCTTGCGGCCCCAGGCAGCGAGGCCGAGGTCGGCGATTACGTAATCTTTCTTGTCAGTCACGGCGTTCATGAAAGCTCCTTGAACAGTGACCGGGAGGGAGGCGAACTCACCCTGCCCGGTACGGGTTAGGTGAGCGCAGTTTGAAGATGGTCCGAGCCTGGGGGGTAAGGAACTACCCTTGCAGCGCTCCTCGGAAGCCGCGCATTATATCTTTTTTGGTCAATTGCGTTGACGCACCGCCGCATTCCAAGCATAATCGCGCCTCTCTGACGCGGGGTGGAGCAGTCTGGCAGCTCGTCGGGCTCATAACCCGAAGGTCGCAGGTTCAAATCCTGCCCCCGCAACCAACGTTATTTGCAGAACGCCGGCTAGTCCGGCGTTTTGCATTTCTGCGGTCAGGGTGCCGTTCTCAGGCACTAGTCGAACGTCGCCAATCAAGCTTTTCAGCGCTTCCCTTGCGGCAGTTACATCTTCCACAGCCTCAAGACGGGCAACCATGTCGCGGTATATCTCTCGGGCACGTGGCAGGATTTGGGTCGGCTCGAAGCGCTCGATAGCGAGTAGCTCCTCCTGGGCGTCGGCT
Organism: Sulfuritalea sp.; assembly: GCA_030651305.1. Classification (GTDB taxonomy): domain Bacteria; phylum Pseudomonadota; class Gammaproteobacteria; order Burkholderiales; family Rhodocyclaceae; genus Sulfuritalea. Next base: position 1,682 of record JAUSCI010000021.1, read on the forward strand.
CCCTGCTGTTCCGCGAGTTGCAGCGCAGCCTTTGTGGTTGGCGTGATGATGCCGGCGCGGATCGCGGCCATCAGGTTGTCTAGTTCCTTGCGGGCTTGGCTAAGGCGATGGCGAGCTGCTGCGGGGTCGGGTTTGGCCTGCTTGAGCAGGGCGCGGGCTTCGGCCTCAAATGCGCGATAAGCATCATCCGATAGCAGAGAGTCCTTTACGCCGGCCAGTAGTACCCGCTCGATGGTACTGCGCTTGACCTTGAGGCCATTGTTGCACACGCTGGCGCCTCGATTCTGATGCGTCGCGCAGCCGTAGTCCTTACGCCCTTGGATAACATAAGCCCCGCCACACACGCCACACTTGAGCAGGCCCGAAAACAAGAACTTTGGTCCACGTCCGCCGGAACCCTTGCCGATCGAATGCTTGGCCGCAGTATCGCGCTTGACGGAGCGTGCCCGACTTTCGCAGGCTTTCCATGTTGCATCGTCGATAATCTTCAACTCAGGCGATTCAACAATGACCCATTCAGCCAGCGGGCGCATAGTACGTCGCCGACGCCCTGTAGCGGGATCCTTGACCCACGCGGTACGGTTCCATACTTGCCGCCCGTTGTAGATCGGGTTTCCCAGCATCCCGACGCCTTTTGCATCAGGGTAGAGTGCCGAGTGTGCCCAGGTGCCGCCTCTGGGGCTTGCCACCTTTTGTCTGTTCAACTCGTCGGCGATCTGCCGGGAGCTTGCTCCGCTGACATATCGCTCGAAGATATACCGCACCCAGCGTGCCTCGTCCTCGTCAATCGCGCGGCGATGCCCTTGGCCGTCAAAGCTGCTGCTGTAGCCATAGGGCAGGCCTCCTGCGCTGTACCCATCGAGCGCTTGCCCCATAAGGCCCCGATAAGTTTTTTTAGCCAGATCGTCGAGATAGAACTCGCTCATAAGACCGCGAAGGCCAGTTTCCAGCTTGTACCCATCGCGCGCGGTATCGGTTCCATCGCTCGCGCCGACAACGCGGATGCCGCCGAATTTCAAGCGGCGGATGGTCTGTGCGCATTCGATGTGATCTCGCGAGAGTCGCGAAAGGTCATCGACCAGCAGCACGTCGAACGCTCCCAAGTCGGCAGCAGCGAGCATGGCCTGATAGCCGGGCCGGTCATTGCGTGAGCCGGATATAGCTTGATCTTGATAGAGCGCAGGCATCGGCCAGCCGATCCGCTCGCAATAATTCTCAACGTTCCGCAACTGGTCGCGGATCGAGGTTTCACGTTGGGCATCGGATGAAAACCGACAATAGGCAGCAGTGCGCATGGCTGTAGGTTAGCGCTTTGCCGATGCGCTTTGAACAGCACGATTTGAACGCTTGGCCTCAATGGCCCGTGGTTGCTGGGGTCGCGGCGTCAAATGACCGCGCACAGCTTGGCGAGCTAGTAGCCGAACGATTGCAAGATATGCAGGGTTTAGTGCCGTCGTCGTCATTGCTGTGGGCCTGACGTTGACATATCGATATCAGGCATCTGCAAACGTCTCGGAATGCCCTCTATGCGGAGTTTGTCGAGTACGGCGTCAGAACTACCCTCGACCTCCTCCATGACGAACAACAGCCGGCCATAGGCATTGCGGCAGTGATTGACCAACGCGCCATAGCCGATCTCTGCGGTCTTGGTAATGGTGCGTATGCGGCTGGCCTCCTTGTTGATCCAGCCGAGGCAGGCATACGCCCCGGCAACGTAAGGGCCAGGATTCAGCAGCACATCAAAGGGGATTACACGGTCGCGGTTGCTGAACTGAACTTCCCAACGATTCCACGGGCTGTCCCGGTCGCCAAGCTGCCGGCCCTTTTCATAGACGCGCAGCATCTTTCCGTGTTCGCGCTTGCCGACGTAGATCGTTCGCCCGGAGCCATCAGGCTTGGCCCAATTTCCCATCTGCTTCATTGACGGCAGATGCCCACCGGTCCCGAAGCCGCCATCCATGTACCAACCCATTGCGGTGTCGACCGAGTACTCCCCGGCAAAATCATCGACTGCGCCATCCCATCGAGTAATCCGGGCCTTGAGAACATCGCGCAGGAATGGCGCGGTGATTTGCCAATCACTGACTAGCGCACAGCCTTCGCCCGGAATACTCAGGAACCCGGTTCCGTGCTGCCCACCGTAGCTGAACATCACGCCGCCGTTATCGAACGCGAAGGAACGCTGATAGCCATGCAGACCACGACCGCGATCAACCATTCCGCCAAACTTGGGCGTCAGGTATTGCTCAGTCTGTCCCAAGAGCTTAGCGATAGCGATGCTTGGTGACGTGCTATCAAATGGGAAGGTGACGTTCAGCCAGTCGGTCAATGCGGCAAACGGTGGAACACCACCGCGAGGCAGAGGGGTTATCAGAATGCGGGCTTTGCCGTCGTACCCTGCAACGATTTCGGCGCTTTCCCCGCCTGATCGGGTATGGGGGGTCTCTATACTTTCCCCCCGTATTACCAGACGGGGGGAGTCCGCCGCCGGTTCGATGCCGGCAGCCTGCTGCGCAGGCAGGGCGACATCCGACCCAGCGGCAGGCTGTTCCGGCTCAGATGTTAGTTGCGGACGGTCAGGGAGCTTCATTACCCCTGACTGTAGGGCGCGCCAGTACCCCTTGTCAAGGGGTTTGTGTACCCCTTACACGATTACGCCAGTTCGCGCCTCTGCTCACGCAACTGTTCGTCCTTTAGTTCGCCGCTGACCGCCTTCCAGAAGTTGCCGAGCTTCTTGGCGATCATATAGCCCAATGACCGTTCCCAGCTCGGTCCTTCCTCCGGGAACATTTCGCGAATGTCAATGTCGAGAATGTCCTGGTACTTGCGAAGGGTGCGCTTGTTGTGGATCAGCACAAGGGGCTTCCAGCCGACGTGATAGCCCAGGTGCATCATGCCGACTGCTGCCTCGTACTCGTCGATTTGGCCGTAGAAGTTAGAGAAGGCTTTGCGCTCGATCTGATACATCTCCCAGACTTGATCTGGAGTCAGGTTAGCCATTCTGTGGAGGTTTTTGCGCACTTGCGCAGGGGGTAGAGGGTCTGGTAGGGCCATTGGGTGCTTCCTCCTTTTGGTTGTAGGGGTAACGATAGCCCATTAACGGGTAATCAGCAACCCTTGCCCAAACCGCAAAACCCCACAGGCCGCCGCCGCCTTGGCCATGTGGGGGCCGTCAGCGGCGGCCTGTGGATTTTTGCTTGAGAACCGTTTCGATGCCGCGGCGATGTCGTTGTCAACGCGCTAAATTGGGAATAGTATTCATTTTTCGGTGGCGATATTGTAATGACTGCTGTGAAATCTCCTCAGCCGTATCTCTCGCAAGCTAATTGTGTGGCCACCTTTGCAATTGATAAGGATATCCGCCATCGCTCGCGTGAGATTGAGCACGCATTCAGTGCCGTGGTCGGCGGGCAGGCAAATTCGACGAATGTCCCAGATTCAATGGCGCCGCCTATTCCTCGGTTTGCTATGCAAGGTGGCCCGAAGAAAATATCTATCTCGCAAGTAACCGCGCAGTTGGATATGTCTTTTGACGATAAGTCCAGGTCTCTAAAAGAATCGTTTCAAACTCTCAAGAAGAACTCGGATTTATTTTGGAAAGGGATTTGTAAATTAGTCCCTCACAACGATCGTAAAGATTATGGCGTCATTGTTGCGATCAATTTTCCTGTTGATCAGCGCAGCCAAGATGTGGCACAAGCTATTTTTGGCAAATTCTTGAACGCTCCGACTTTTGGTGATGTCGCCAGTTGTTCGATTCAAATGGGTTTCTTGGCGACAGAAAAGAAACTATTTCGCAATATTTCCCTTGGGTCATATGAGATTCGGAAAGGCCTAATAAATTCCAATCCTGCTGTCACTGAAATGCAACAAGTCATAAATTTCAGTGAAATGGATATCGAGGAAACCGGGTATGAAATCAAGATGGACGTTAACTCCAGACCTAGGGCGGTCGAGGGTATCCCTCTAACAGAAGGCCATGGTGGTGAGATCATCGAGGAGTTAGAAGCGTTGATATTTTCAGATGCTGCGCAGTTTTTGAAATGGTAGATGCATTTTCTAAAGAGAGACTAAATGTTACAAGCTAACACCCATCGAGTAGGTAGATCGAACAATCTCAAGCTTGTTGGAGGTGGCAAGACCAACACCAACCTATCGGCCGATTCGAAAGCCAAGCAGCAGTCGGGCGAACCAGTCTTTGACATTGCTAAGTTTTTCGATACCCAGGCCCAAGAGGTTGCTAACCGTGCGTATCGCTCTACGACCACAATTCCTGCAGCATTTCCGACTGTACTGGTTGAGGCGGTAATTAAAGAAGCAGAGGAACTGTCCTCGACGTTTTTTGCGCAGTTAGAACAGTGGAAATACGAAACAAAGTTTATGTCATCCTTGCAAGACATTGTTCTGCATATGTCATACCAGCGAATTATTGGCCTAGGGCCGAGAGTAATACCTCTAATACTCAGAGAGCTTGAGGAAAACGGTGGTCACTGGTTTTGGGCTCTTCAATCAATTACTGGGGAGAATCCCGTATCCCCGGAAGACGTAGGACGGACCAAGCGAATGGCAGAGCGTTGGCTAGCTTGGGGACGCGAAAAGCGTTACATCTAGCATTGGATGCAGCATATCTATATTTAGGATCGGGGCGGTAGCAAACAACCGCGACGGAACACATGAAGACTGCGTTTCCAAATCTGAATCCTCAGAATCACCGCCTAACAAGCCCCGAAACACCCGACTACAATTGTATCGGTTGGGCGGCAGAGGAAGATGATAGGGTTTGGTGGCCCGTACCGGCGACAATTGCTTATTGGCCTCCCGGTATCCAACGGTCGGTTTCGGTTCAATGTTTTGTTGATGCATTCGCAACGCTTGGGTACGAGCAATGCGAGGATGGCAATCTGGAGTTGGAATATCAAAAGGTGGTTCTCTATACGAGCATTCAATCGGGAGAACCTACTCATATGGCCCGTCAATTGGAAGATGGAACTTGGACCAGCAAGTTGGGCCAATCAGTTGACGTTATGCACGTAACTCCAGACGCTGTTGCTGATGGCCTATACGGAAAGGCGGTTAAATTTCTTCGGCGTCGAAAGTTTGTTTAAGCTGGTGATAGCGATACGACGAACAGCTTAGATTCGACTGACGGCATCAGGCCTGCGATCTACCGCATTCCCGGGAAACGGATAGTCTTGAGCATATATCGGTCACAGCGAGCCCCCGCAACCAACAAAAATGAATGAAGCCAATCACTTAGCGGTGATTGGCTTTTTCATTATTGGGTCTCGGGCAGTCGTTGGCCCACTGTTGGCCCATCCATGGCCCATCGTTGGCCCACATCCCACCGCTTGATTTTCGACGGCATGCCCTTTTGACCTTCGGGCATTGGCCCATGGGCCAACTACATTCAAATTACCCCTGGTGGGGTGGTATTTTCGACCAACAGCCGCTCTGGTCAGTGTTTTCCGGTCAAAGGGCCTTGGTTCGGGGAGCTGTTTTATTTCTTTCTTGGCGGCTTCGTTGCTTCCGGTCCCGAGATAGTGGGTCGCAAGCTGGCCTCAAGTACCTCACGGATAATCTCGGATCGGTTTGGGATGCGTCCGAGAGACGGCTGCATGGCGATTCTTCTCTGATCGATCGCCTCGATCAGTTCGACGGTCAGCCGGACATTTACTTGTAGGCGATCCATATATGTATTCCTTGTTCGGAGAGCACTTCCAGCAGTATAAGCACGCGTCTAGCAAAGATGCAAAATAAATGTCTAAAAAGGTACTTGCGCGTTTGAAAATCTAGGTTAGCCTGTATTTGTCTAGCAGATAGACATTAACCAAGGAGAACTTCGATGGCAACAAAAGAGTACCTGACGACTGAAGAGTTGTCGCAGCGTTTGAAGTACGACGTACGCACCATTCGGGAGCGCCTGAAAGACAGCGTGCTTCTTGAAGGTAAGCATTACATCCGCCCATTTGGCGGACGGAAGATTTTGTTCATATGGGAACAGATCGAGGCCGACATGGGCATGGCGTCGGGTGGGGCCTACGGCATCCCAATGGCCAATGGAGGTGTCTGCCATGGCTAAGGTACGCAAACTCGCGGCGACCGGGAATTTGTTCCTCGACTTCCGCTACAAGGGCCAGCGCTGTCGCGAATACACGGCCTTGACGGACAACGTGGCAAACGTCAAAAAGCTCCGGCAGATGGCGACCCTGATCGAGGCCGAAATAAAGTCCAACACGTTCGACTACGCCAAGACCTTCCCCACCAGCAAGCTGGCTGCCCGTTTCGCGACCCCCACAGTCGGACCCATCGCTGCGGCCATGAACGGCGGGATCATTCGTCCGTCCGTACCTGCGGCGTCGGTTGGCATTACGGTTGAAGTGGCGATGTTGCCCACCTTCACCGACTTCGCCGACATCTGGGTCGCCGAGAACGAAGTCGCCTGGCGGCGCAGTCACCGCCGCACGGTGATGGACATCCTGAACGGGCACCTGCGTCCGGTGTTCGGAAATAAGGGGGTCGGCGAAATCACTAAAGCTGACATCCTGGCCTTTCGCTCTCAACTCGCCAAAGTACCCGGGCGAAAGGCTGAAACCCTGTCTGCCAAACGCATCAACGCCGTACTGGCGCCGCTGCGCCAAATCCTTAACGAAGCCGCCGACCGCTACGAATTTAACACGGCCTTTCGCAACATCAAACCGCTCAAGGTGCCGCGTTCCGACATCACCCCGTTCAGCCTCGCCGAAGTGCAGCAGATCCTCGCCGCCGTTCGTGCCGACTTTCACGACTACTACACCGTGCGCTTCTTCACCGGCATGCGCACCGGCGAGATCGACGGTCTGAAGTGGAAGTACGTCGATCTGGAAAATCGCCTAATCCTGGTGCGGGAAACCATCGTCGATGGTGAAGAAGACACCACCAAGACCGACGAGTCGCGCCGCGACATCCAGATGAACGAGGCGGTGTACCAGGCGCTGTGCCGTCAGGCAGAGGCCACCCGCAAGCTCAGCCCCTTCGTCTTCTGCAACCGCGAGGGCAAGCCGATGGATCACGTCAATGTCACCAAACGCGTCTGGTATCCACTGCTGCGCCATCTGGGTCTGACCCTGCGGCGCCCATATCAGACGCGCCACACGGCGGCCACCCTGTGGCTCGGTTCCGGCGAGAACCCGCAGTGGATTGCGCGCCAGATGGGCCATGCCTCGACCGAGATGCTGTTCAAGGTCTATGCGCGCTTCGTGCCCAACCTCACCCGTCAGGACGGTTCCGCCTTTGAGCGCCTGCTGCTGCAAAGCGGCACCGTGCCGCCGGTCGTCGCGCCCGCTCCAGATCCGGATCCAGCCGCGACCCCAGCCCCGACGCCAACCGCCCCTTCTCCAGCGGCCACCTCCATCGACTATGCAAAGGAACCAGCATGAAACTACCTGAGAAATCCAGCCATTCCCTGATTGCCCGCCTCGGTCCCGACGAGAGAGTCGAAGGATGCTACCGCTTCCAATCCCTCGCGCGTCGTTGCAGTGCCGACGGCTTCGAGGTGTGGCACGTGCGCCTAGCCGATCGCAGCGGCGTGATTGATACCTACCGGCCTTGCGCCGGGGGTGATATCGTCTATCGGCCGGACATTGACACCTTGGTCCATGTCGCGTTCCGGACGCGCCGCTTCAAGGACAGGCTGGTGGCCGATCTGATCGAGTTCGATTTCATGGACGTCGTGGCCGACCCCGCTTGCGCACTGGATCGACTTCCGCGCCCATTGGCGCAGTCCCCAGAGGTGCTGGACCGGCTGGCAGAATTGGTTCACGGCATTCGCCATGACGCGCTGCGGCAAGCGCTCGACCGCGTCCTGGTCGATGATCGGCTGATGCTGAACCTGATCAGTCGGCCGGACGTCCTGTTCGAACGCACGGTTGATGCGGCCAACCTCATCGAGGAGGAAATGTACAACTTCGATTGGTTGGAAAAAGAGACTGCGATCCTGGCCTGCCTTCTTCATCCGATGGGTGAGTTGAGTCTTTGCGATGAGTACTACGTGAGGGAAGAGCAAGCTCTGGCGAAGCCGAGGGCGGCTCTGACACTGAAGCGGTGTGAGCCGGCACTGGCGAGTCTGGAGCAAACGAGGCCGACGGAAGGAGACTGGTTGCGGCAGGTCATGGGAGTCGGATGCGCCGGGGTCAAGGACCTGGTTCCGCTGGCAATTGCGGTGGCGATGATCCGCGTACAGAGGCAGGCCGCGGCGAAACCGCGGCGGCACCTGCAGGTGGTTCGGTCGCGAGACTACATGACGCGGGAGTCCGGCGAATGAGCTCGTTCCATGTCAGCACCGACTTCTGGAATGCCTGGGGCGAACTGCTGCTCATCCTGTTCGTTGTCCCGGTCATGGCGCTCCTGCTGCGCGGACGGCTGTGGGCCAGGAAGTCGCCCGTGTTTGGGGAGATTGTCATCAAGTCGGCGGCGACGGTTGCCGTCTATCCCGGCATCGACCCGGTCGACTATGTCACCGTGGCCGAGCAGCAAGACGCGTTGGATCGGCTGAGCCAGCTACCGCAGTTTCGCCTACTGACGGACGGCACCCTGGTCGAGTGGGGCAGCGGCGCACGCGTTACTCCCTGCGACTGCTCGCTGCCTCCGATGCCGCATCTGATGATCTCCTGGGGTTCGAAGCGGAAGCAGGGGATCGTGACGAGAAACGGTTTGGCCCACTATGTCAGCTATCAGGAACGGGTGGCGGCTGTGCTGCTTGCCGGTCCGCTTGATCTAACCCACCTCTCCAACCAGAAGCTGCTCTGACGCGAGCATTCGCACGGTAATGCCTGTGGATCGATGCGACGATCGAAGCGCTAGATCGCTCATGCCGAGCCGTTGTTGTTCGCCGCCAAGTACTCCGCGGGGGGCAGTTGTTCGGCCTTATGTAGCGCTCCACATAAGGCCGAACTCCAGCCTGATGATATCGGGCAGGTCATCGGCCATTGCTGCCACTGGCCTGCGCTACTGAGTCGGTCGGCAAAGTGCCGGTTACCTGTCGTTCAGTTTTCGGGGGCGAGCATTAGCGAAAGCGAGGCTTCCAGCGCTCTTCAAGTTCCTCGTCCTCTTCGCGGTCCCCTTTCTCGCCCAGAAGAAGAGTCATACGGAATCCATCTTGCTGCACTAAAACCTCTTCCCAGACTTCCCAATACCTTGCGTCACTATCCCGTACGCGACCGATGTTAGGTCCGCATTAATTGTTGGCAGAGAGGATTCGTAATGCGCCTGATTGCTGCATTACTAATGCTTTTATTCTCCACGGTAACTTTGGCGCATTGGACTAAGGTGGTCGAAACGGATGGTACGGTAGAGTACGTAGACTTGGAGACAATCGAGAAGCAAGGCGACCACCGGCGCGTATGGACTGTTCAGGACCTCAAGCAACGTGGCGGGCAAGGGGAATTGTCATTCCGCCGGCTCTTGGAGTTCGATTGTCAGAAGAAACAGTACCTCATCGTTTGGATCGCTGGCCACTCAGGGCCCATGGCTGGTGGGAGGGTTTTAGGTTCTGGGCAGAACCCGAGTCCTGCTTGGTCCAGCGTTTCCAAGGAGAGCGCGGTCGAGACAAGTCTAAAAATGGTCTGCGGTCTCAATTGACCGTCCGCTGTTGAGCAAGTTGAATGTCGCTTCAGGGCACGGAGCACTCATTTGCCTGGAAAGGAAACGGCTGTTCAGTTGGCTTACCGACTCAAAGGAGGCAACCTGCTGGACAACAGCCATTCACCTGACCGGAGGCCAAGGGCAGCAATGGCCGAGGTCCAGACCGCCATCTCAGAGTCTCGAAGAGCAGGTTTCCGTTCAATGAGCCGCCATTGTGCTTGGCGAGTTTGATTGGAGTCGCCGATGGACCACAATTGAATAGCGCTTGAACGATATACATCGTGATAGTGCAATTCAGTGGCGTTCTGCAATTGGGCGGTTGGCATCTCTTGTGTAATCACATGCCGGGTACTCCGAGCAGCCAAAGAATGGTCCGTGCTTGCTTCTCCTTCTCTGAAGCCGTCCTCGCCCGCACCGCGGACACTTCTCCTCAGGCTCGCCGGCGTCTGTAGTTCCCTCCGTTTCCGGGTAGCGCAGCATTGGTGCGATTTCGATCGCTCGTTCCAGTTCATCCATGAAGCACGACGGCGTGGATTTACTGCCCAACAAGTAGACACCGTATCGAGCCCGGGTCAGGGCAACGTAGAACAGGCGCCGCTCTTCCGCATGCGGAAATGTCTCCGGTACCGGCATCACCAATTGAAGTAGGGGGTCGTCCGCAATTAAGGAAGGAAAGCCAAGTTTGCCGGACTGCATGCCAAGCAGAAGGACATAGTCAGCCTGCAGGCCCTTGGAGGAATGAATCGTCTTGAATTCCAGTCGAAGGGAATTTCGGAACTGCTCCCGCCACTGATCTAACGCCTCGGGCCGTTGGTGGCGATAGCTGTCGTTGACCTACCGCGGCACCCGGCCTATTGTGTTGAAAAAGTCGCCTCCGAAATTTTAGCAATGACATTGGCGTATGACGACCTCTCAGATCGCTCTACAATCGACGATCGCTTCCCTGGCAATGCAAAGAGGCCCCCTGAAATTTGCCGAAAATTCAGAAAAGCGACTTTTTCAACACAATAGGCCAGGACCGGCCAGTCGCATCGCTCCTCCAATTCTCAGATTCGTTTGCCGTGTTTTCTCGGAACCGGTCATTCAATCTGCGCCGTCCTATCTCCTCGCCTGACTGGCCCCAGTGCAGCGATTGCCGTCAGTGAGCTGGACAAAGGGAGCTATCGATTCAAACCATGTGACGCCGTGCAAGGCTCAGAAATTCAGAATCTGCATCTATCTTGTGAGCCGTCATCCAACTCGAACCAAGACTGAATGCGTCCATGTTGGCGCGAAAGTTTGGCAGCTCAGGGCTTCTTCCGGCTCCGCCTGCGCTGCCTAGCTGAAAAGAGGAGGGAAGACGCCGGGAGCATCCTTCTTGCTGCCAATTGCATCAAATTTACTGGAGGAGTTAAGTGCATGACTTCACGACGGCCTTATTAGGAAGACACTTTGCAGCACCTTGATGGTATCGCGCACTGCCTCTTCGCGGCGGTCCCCATCGCCTGCCGAGACACCCAGCGTCGCTCCTTTTGATGCGCAGGCGGCCGCCCATTTGTATACGGCCATCGCTGCCGTCCGCGTATCAGCTCCTGGTGCCAGAAATGCGCCGCCTCGCAAAAATTGCGGCGCAAGTACAGATTCGTCGAGGTTGACGACGAGAGGACTGCAGCCGCTCATGCTGGCGCTGTCCGCCTGGTATCTGGCCGACAGGTCTTCGTCATAGCCGTGTCCGGCACCTTCGTACACTTTTGTGGTCACGTTGTAGCCTCGTGCCGACAAATAAGCACCGTACTCCTGACATGCAAGGGCCGGGGTCCAGTCATCCTTTTCTGCCAGGAACAGAAACAGCGGAACCGGGCTCGGCTTGTTTTCAACGAAGTCGTAGTGGCAACTGGGGTAATGACTTATCGCTGTCGCAAATCGCAACGGCACGTCGCCCAGCACCGCCCGACGGAATCGCTCATGAAGGACGAAATGTGCAGTAGTCGCACCCATGGAAAAGCCAACAAAGGCGATTCGGCCGGAATCAATGCGAGGATGGGTGGCCAGCAGCGCCAGTGCCTTAAACGCATCGGCAATCAGGAATGCGCCATTGATCTCCGCGGCGCCCTTGGTCCACATGTTAGCCATGCCGCGAGGGCCAAAAGAATCAACCACAAACACTGCATAGCCGGCTTCATTCAGGGATTTCGCCCACCGCTGATACAAAACCGGTTTTAGTCCGCCCACCGTGTGGCCAATGACAACGGCCGGCACTTTGCCATCGCCCGGTGGAAGCATGAGTTTGCCGTTGATCGAAACCGGCTTGTGGTCGAATGTACCTTGAGCAAGCGCAGTGTGGCCAGACGGCGCAAAACTCGCGAACTCGATGTCACCGCTTCGTCCATCCGCAAGGTTGTCGGCCGGTTGGGCAGCCAATGCACCAGACAACGTGCCGCATGTCATGAGAAGAAGGGTGGCAAATCGTTTCATCAGGTCTCCCAAATCAGATGTCTGCTTCGCTAAGGTAACTTGAAGTGTCAAGGACTAAGGGATCTTAGTCAATCAAGCAATTGTTGGCGTCAAACGCCCGTTGGTTGATCGACTGTTCGTGCGCACGCCAAATTGATCATCGTGCGCGACTTAAAATAACCACCGTGTGATCCGACATCTTCCGGTCTGGACGGGCGTTTACACAAGGTTGGCCCTGATCAATGAAAGATGCGCACGCTGATCAATCGATGGCGCGCGCAACACGCTGTCGCTTCTGATCCTCTTGTGAGAAATCATTCACAAATGGTTCATGCCCAGCGATGTTTAAGTGTTCCAGCGAATAATTACCAAGCATTTTCGGCAACCCGCTGATACATCTTGGTTTTTATCGATTCAGCCTATTACGGGCGCCGCTCAGTACCAAATTTACTTACGCAAAAGTACCAGATTTACTTTTAACTACGAGTGTCGAGCGCTTGATTTCTTGCCGAAACCCCATGTGGTAGAGCTTCGCCGACTGAGCCGCAAGACAGACCTCTATGTCGCGCAAGCTTTCGCGATAGGTCAATTGAGCGAAGGCCATGATACGAAATTGCTCGGCGAAGGTGAGCGACTTGACGTAGTAATCGCCGCCGTAGCGTTGAACGAGGCGAGTGAAGGTCGTCCAAGGCAGGAAGTCCATGACCTGGGCGAACAGGGTCTTGCCGGTGTTTATGGCGGCTGCCTCCGGAATAAAACCCGCAAGACTGCACGAATTGCTGTTCGACGTTCAAATCGACACAACCCTTCATCGCTTGAAATCCCGCTCCAGTGCTGGCTTTCCAGTTCATTGGGTACGTTTTAACCGGACACTACTGATTATTTACGGATAAACTCTTGGTCGATCCAGCGATTGGCAGGGGAAAATATGGTAACGTATTTTCCCACCAAATCAATGCAATAGCCAATTTGATGGCTCATCAAGCCGATACAGAATTCCATCGTGCACTTTTCGAGCATAGTAGCGATGGAATACTTCTTACAGCACCGGACGGCCAGATTTTTGAGGCTAATCCGGCTGCCTGCCGCATGCTGGGCCGCAGTGTGGAAGAAATTCGACTCGCCGGGCGATCGGGAGTAATTGACGCCAGCGATCCCAGACTCGCCGCGGCCCTGAGTGAGCGCGCGGCGCAGGGATATTCGACTGCAGAACTCGTTTTTGTTCGGGGAGACGGCACCCGCTTCCCCGCAGAAGTGACTTCCGCAGTTTTCATCGACGGGCAAGGCAATTCGCGCACCTCGATGTTCATGCGCGATATCACCCTGCGCAGAGCGCTGGAAACCGAGCGCGAGCAGTATTTCCGCTTCTTCATGCTGTCTGGCGACGCGCTGTGCATTGCCGATCCCTTCGGCTGCTTCGTGCGTGTGAATCCCGCCATGACCCACCTGACCGGCTACAGCGAGACGGAGCTTCTGTCGAAGCCGTTTCTCGATTTCGTGATACCCGAGGATCGCGAACGCACCGCCGGGGAAATGAAGCAGCAGGTAGCAGCGCGGCCCTCCTTGCACTTCGTGAACCGCTACCGTTGCAACAACGGAGAGATAGTGCGGCTCTCATGGAACGCCTATTTCGATAAGCGCGACGGTTTGACCTACGCTGCGGCGCGTGACATTACGCAGCAGACGGAAGCGGAAACCACGTTGCGAAGAAACTACGAACTGCTCGATCGCATTTTCGCGACGACGCATTTCAGCCTCGCTTATCTGGACCGAAATTTTAATTTTCTGCGGGTTAACAAGGCTTATGCAGACGCATGCGGCCGTATGACCGATTTTTTCCCGGGCAAGAACCATTTCGCGCTATATCCCAATGAAGAAAATGAAGCCATTTTTCGCCAGACAGTGGGAAGTGGCCAGCCGTTCACAATCTACGCCAAGCCGTTTCAGTTCCCCGACCACCCCGAATGGGGCATCACCTACTGGGACTGGACCTTGCATCCCCTGAAGAATGAACTGGGCCACGTCGAAGGGCTGCTGTTCGTGCTATTGGATGTCACGCAGCACATGCGTGCAGAGGAGAAGTTGCGTACAAATGAGGCCAGTCTGCGGGTAGCACTCAAGGGCGTGGACATGGCTTTGTTTCGTCAAGATCAGGATCTTCGCTATACATGGACGTACTCCCCGCAGCTGGGGTATACGTCGAATGAGGTAATTGGAAAGGCAGATTCCGATCTCTTGCCGCCTGAGAGTGCGTCACAGATCATCGAGTTAAAGCGCCGGGTTCTGGAAACCGGAGTCAGTGTTCGTGCTGAAGTTCAAATTGCCGAACCAAACCAAACGCGCTTTTTCGATCTCATCGTGGAGCCCCTGATGGATCGGAAGGAGAAGATTGTTGGGGTGACCGGAGCATTGCTGGACATCACCGAGCGCAAGCGCGCCGAGCACGAACGCGCGCAATTGGCGGCCATCGTCGAATCGAGCAACGACGCGATTCTGATGCGCGGACTCGACCGCAGCATCCTGGCATGGAATGCCGCCGCCGAGCGTCTGTTCGGCTGGTCGGCGCAGGAGGCGATTGGACAGTCGATCGACCTGATCGTGCCGTCCGAACGTGCCGGAACCCTGCGTCGTTTCATCGAGAGCGCGGCACGCGACGAGGCGCCGGGTCCGGTCGAAACCACTCACATGCGCAAAGACGGCGCGCGCATTCCGACACAAGTGACCTTTTCGCCCGTCAAGGATGCCGTGGGCAGGGTGATTGCGCATTCCTACACGGTGCGCGACATGAGCGAGCTCAAGCACAAGGAGGAGGCGCTACGCCAGCTGTCGCATCGACTGCGAAGTGTGGAAGAGGCCGAGCGTCGTGCGATCGCGCGCGAACTACACGACCGCATCGGGCAGGACCTGTCCACGCTCGGACTGCTACTGGCTTCGCTGGGCGCCAGGCTACCGCACGCGTCGCGGGACGCGACCAAAAGGCCGCTGCAGGACATCCAGGGCCTGCTGAAATCCATGGTTGCGAACGTGCGCGACGTCATGGCTGAACTTCGGCCGCTGGTGCTGGACGATTATGGACTGCTCGCCGCGCTGCAGCAGCTCGCGACCGTATTTGCCCAGCGCACCGGGATTACGGCGGAGCTGGGCGGAGTCGAGCTGCGGCCGCGCCTGCCGTCGGTGATTGAGACGACGATGTTTCGCATCAGCCAGGAGGCACTCAACAATGTCGCCAAGCACGCCCAGGCGAAGCAGGTTGTCATCAGCCTTCATGCCGCTGCCAACCGGATCGTGCTGGAAATCGCCGATGACGGCATCGGCTTCGATGCCAGCCAGACGCCGCCGGATCAACGGCATTGGGGTTTGTGCACTATGCGCGAGCGCGCGGAGGAGGCAGGCATCGCATTCGTGCTCGAATCGACGCCCGGGGCCGGCACCCGGGTCGTTCTCGAAGTGGAGCGCGCGACGACATGAGCATCCGCGTGCTGCTGGCCGATGACCACGCCCTGATGCGCCAGGGCTTGCGCGCGCTGCTCGCCACCACCGGCGAGATCGAGGTGGTGGGTGAGGTGGGCACCGGGCGCGAGGCGGAACGGCTGGTACTGGAGCTGAATCCCGACGTCGTGCTGATGGACATCGCCATGCCCGACCTGAATGGCATCGAAGCGGCGCGGATGATTCACCTCAAATCTCCGGCGACGCGGATCGTGATGCTTTCGATGCACATGTCCGCAGAATACGTCTACCGTGCCTTCGAAGCCGGCGCATGCGGCTATCTGCTCAAGGAGATGGCGGTCGACGAGGTCATCACCGCGGTGCGCACGGTCCATGCGGGGAAGCAGTACCTGAGCCCGGCGCTTGCCAAATCCATTCCCGATCCCGGCGCGGGACGGGGCCGCGGCCCCGTCGACAGCCTCAGCGCCCGGGAGCGGCAGGTGCTGCAGCTGGTGGTCGAAGGCCGCACCAGCAGCGAGATCGCGCACATGATCCACCTGTCGCCGAAATCGGTCGATACCTACCGCAGCCGCCTGATGGCGAAACTGGGCGTCAGCGACCTGCCCGCGCTGGTCAAGTTCGCGCTCGAACACGGCCTGACGCCACCCCGTTAGCGGGCGCGGCGGCCCGACCGCTGCGAAGCCGTCGAGCATTAACCCTGTGCCGCAGAGGGATACATTTGTCATGGTTTCCCTACAGACGGTGACATTGTTCAAGCCTAAATTGATCCCGTAGTCATTTGCCGTGTCGAGGCGATGACCGTTTTGGGACATGGCCAATGGTGGATGAGAACAGTGCGCGGGGGCACGCGACGGTGCTGATTGTCGAGGATCAAACGCTGATGCGCGAGACCTTGCGAGGCTTCCTGCAGCATGCGTTTCCCGGCTGCAGCTTCCACGAAGCGGAAGACGGCGCGAGCGCGCTCGATGCCTGCACGGCCCTCCGGCCGGATCTGGTGCTGATGGACAAGTGTTTGCCCGACGCCGACGGCATCGAACTGACTGCCCGGTTAACAACGATGTATCCCGGCATCCAGGTCATCGTCATTTCCCAGCGCAGCGGTGAAATCTATGTACAGCGCGCCCTGGCGGCCGGCGCGTGCGCCTACCTGGTCAAGGACAGCCTGGGCGTCGAACTCTTTCCTGCGGTGGCCGCGGCCATCGGCATTGCGCCGGCGACGGACACGGGTATATCGTAGTGGAAAGCCTTGCTCCCCCGATTCGCCTGGTCCTGCTGAGAGTTGACGGTCAGACCTACGCGCTGCATCTGGCGGCAGTCGATCGCGTCCTGCGCATGGTCGAAGTCACGCCGCTGCCGGGGGCCCCTGATGCCGTCGAAGGCGTCATCAACATTCAGGGCGAGGTGGCCACTATCGTGAGCATCCGCAGGCGCCTCGGGCTTACCCATCGTGCCGTGGGGGTATCCGACAGCCTGGTGCTGGCGCACGCGCGCACCAGGCGCCTCGCCATCATCGCGGAATCGGTACTGGGAGTGGTCGAGTGCCCGGCTGACGTCGTCGTGAGCAGCGGCGACATCGCCCGTGGTATCGAACATATCGAGGGCGTGCTAAAGACTAGCGATGGTCTCGTTCTTATCCACGACCTGGATCGCTTCTTTTCTCCAGAGGAAGAGCAGTCCCTGGATCTGGCGCTGGAAAGGGGCTGACGCATGGCCATCGAAATACCGACCGCCTTGCCCGATTCGCTGCTGTCGCGGCTGAGCGATTTCCTCGAATCGCAGGTGGGACTCCACTTCCCGAAAGAGCGCTGGCGCGACCTGGAGCGCGGCATCGCCGCCGCATCGCGCGAGGCGGGATATGCGGAAGCGGAGGCCTACATCCGTTGGCTGCTTACCGCGCCGCTGACGCGAACTCAAATTGAGGGGCTTGCGAGCCATCTGACGGTGGGAGAGACATATTTTTTTCGCGAGAAAAGAAGTCTGGACATTCTCGAGCAGCAGATCCTGCCGGAACTGCTTCGCACTCGCGCCCAAACCGAAAAGCATCTTCGCATCTGGAGCGCGGGCTGCTGCACCGGCGAGGAGCCCTATTCGATCGCCATGCTGCTCGACCGGCTGATCCCCGATCTCGAGAAATGGAACGTGACTATCCTGGCGACGGACATCAACCCACAGTTCCTGCGCAAGGCGGCACACGGGGTCTACGGTGCCTGGTCGTTTCGCGACACGCCCGGCTGGCTCAGGGAGCGCTATTTCACGAGACGACAGGACGGACGCTTCGAGATCCAGCCGCGGATACAGCGGATGGTGACCTTTTCCTATCTCAATCTCGCCGAAGATGCTTACCCATCGCTCGTGAACAGCACCAACGCGATGGATGTGATCTTGTGCCGCAACGTGCTGATGTATTTCGCCCAGGAAAGGGCGAGAAAGGTCGTCGACAAGCTGCACCGTTCGCTTGTCGATGGGGGTTGGCTGATCACCAGCCCTGTAGAGACTTCGATCGTCCTGTTTTCCGCATTCACCGCGGTCGAGTTTCCCGGCGCGTTCCTGTATCGCAAGATGGCGGCTACCGCGCCGCGGACTGTCGCCAACAGGCATCCAGTCCCGTGGTACGACGGGGAGGCCGCGGCAGCAACTCCGGCACCTGCTGAGCCGTCGGCGGCTGCGGCCTTCGGCGTCGCCCGATCCGCCTTCGCACCGGAAGTCTTGCACGAGGCAGGCGACGAGCTGGCGACCGAAGCCAAAGACGCGGACTCGCGCGAGCACGATGAGCGCGAAATGCCGCGGCGCAAAGCCCGCGCCTGCGCCGATGAGGGCAGACTGGCCGAAGCAATCGGGTGGTGCGAGATGGCGATTGCCGCCGACAAGTTGAACCCGGCGCACTACTATCTGCTTGCCGTCATTTGTCAGGAACAAGGACAAAGCGAGACCGCCGAACGCTCGCTCGGACGCGCACTTTACCTGGAACCGGATTTCGCGCTGGCTCATTTCGCCTTGGGCAACCTTTGCCTGTCCGGTGGGCGCCGAGGGGAAGCGCGACGGCATTTCGGCAACGCGCTGAACTTGCTGCGGGCATGCCCTGCCGATGCTCTGCTGCCGGAGGCGGACGGCCTTAGCGCCGGCCGGCTCGTCGAAATCATCGCCTCGGCGCAGGCGAGTCTGCCGCGCGCGCATAAGGAGCTGGCCGTATGAGTGCGCGCAAGCCTGCTTCAAACAAGACCCAGCGAGCAGCCATCGACTGGGCCGAAATTCACGTGCGCCTGAACGCCACACAAGCCGCCGGCGAACAGGCCTGGGCGCCCGGGGCCGATCAGACCAAGCGAATTCTGCGCGAGAGGGCGCTTGCACTTGCCGCCGAACCCGGTGAGACGCAAACCCTCGATCAAAGCATCGAGGTGGTTGAATTTCTGCTCGCCCACGAACGCTACGCCGTCGAGTCCTTACATGTGCGCGAGGTTTATCCTCTGGAAAACCTCACCCCGCTACCGTGCACGCCGGCATTCGTGCTCGGCATCGTCAACCTGCGCGGCGAGATCCTTTCGGTCATCGACCTGCGCAAGTTCTTCGACCTCCCGCAAACCGGTTTGCCCGACCTGAACAAAGTCATCGTTCTCGAGTCCGGGAACATGGTGTTCGGCATCCTCGCGGACGTCATCCTCGGCGTGCGCCGCATTGCGCTGGCCGAAATCCAGCCCTCGTTGCCCACGCTCACCGGCATCCGGGAAAAATACCTGAAGGGGATCACCCCGGATCGCACGGTGGTTCTCGATGCCGGGAAGCTGCTCGCCGACGAGGACATCGTGGTGCAGGAACAGATGGGCGGTTAGCAGCCTCAGGCCGGGGTCGAGAATGGCAGGAAAAGGATACAAGGAGAAGCAGGCATGACATGGTTTCTGGATCTTACGACCCGCAACAAGCTGCTTGTTTGCTTCGGGCTGATCTTCGCGCTGATGGCATGGGTGATCGCAACCGCGTACACCGGGATCAACACCATGCGCGAATCGCAGGATCGCCTGTACAACGAAGACTTCGCCAACGTGCGCGATCTGCAGGCCCTGCGCGTGCATCAAAACCAGATGCGGGCTCTGATGCTCGAAGCGCAGCTCTTGAGCAAGCGCGTGGAACAGGATCCGCTGCTGGCGCAAGCCGCGGACCGCTCGCAACTGATCGACCGCCTCATCCTCAGCCTCCTGGCGCGGGCGAAGAACGAGCCCAAACAACTGGCGCGGCTGGAGGAGCTGAAATCCGTGTGGCAGGCGTATGCGCAAACGAAGGACGCCGAAATCATTCCACTGATCCTCGCCGGCAAGATCGCGGAATCGCGGCAGCTCGCAGTCGGCGTGCAGCAGGGGCGGCAGGAAAAAATTCGCAGCATCGCCCAGGAACTCGGCAACACAGCGGAAGAAAGCGCGCGCCTCGCAGTGGTCAAGGCCGATTTGCAAGCCAATCAGTCGTTTCGCGTCTTTCTGTTGGTTGGCATCGCGGCCGTGGTGATCGGCCTGGCGCTGGCGCTGTTGATGGAACGGGTGATCGCGGGACCGTTGCGCGAGCTGTCGCGCGCCGCGGAACGGGTTGCTGCGAGCGATCTCACGGTCGAGGTGCCCAAGGACAATCGCGCCGACGAGGTCGGCAGCTTGATGCGCGCGTTCGGCGCCATGGTCGAGAGTCTGCGGCGCACAACCTGGGAACTAAACGAAGGCGTCGGCGTACTCGCCTCCTCATCCAGCGAAATTCTCGCCACCACGACGCAGGTGGCATCCGGTGCGGCGGAGACGGCCAGCGCGGTGAGCGAGACCACAGCGACGGTGGAGGAGGTGAAGCAGGCCGCCGGCGTGTCGAGCCAGAAGGCGAAGCACGTCTCGGAGAGCGCG
>JAUSCI010000022.1 GCA_030651305.1 Sulfuritalea sp.
CCTTCGTACGCTTCTTCGAATCTCATCTTCCGAACCTCCTGTAGCAGTTCCGACCGTCTCATCTCGTACCCCCTTCGGGGCACTATGACAACCGGACAGATGTCGTGCTACAGAACCGGACAACTCATTAACTCGCAACATGTCATTCGATGGAAGTTGACAGGATAATTATTGCGGTGCAATATTTGCTGCGACGCAACAGGATGCGTGATCTAATTGCGCCGTGCTTGTCACCCCGACTCCATGCAATCAGAGGTTACTCAATGGAAACTCTATCCAGAATTCTTCTTGCTTTGGCCGCTTCATGTTTTGCTGCCTGGGCGCTGCTGATCTCCCTCGACACCACGGACGACCTGAGGGTTGTTACGGGGACGCTTGCGATTGGCTTTGCGCTTGCGGCGGCTTTCTTCCACAAGCGGAACGATTCCGGCGTTGTGGCTTGAGCTGAGTGCAGCAGATTGGCTCGGGCGCGTCCTGCCGATCCACTAACTAGACAGGCCATTCCTGAAAAACCTGGAGCCACATATGCTCACACTCGAAGACGCACTCCGCATTACCGTGGCGGCCCGCCGCGCGGCGACGGAAAACAACTGGAACGTGGTCATTGCCGTCGTCGATGATGGCGGCCACCTGATTTCACTGGAGCGGATGGACGGCACACAGAAGGGCTCGGTGCGCGTCGCCGAGCAGAAGGCCAAGACCGCCATACTGTTCAAGCGGCCGACGAAAGCCTTCGAGGACATGGTATTGCAGGGGCGTCCGGTGATGATGACGATGCCTGACGCGATCTGTCTCGAAGGCGGCTTGCCCCTGATCCGCGACGGCGTCTTTGTCGGTGCGATAGGTGTTTCCGGCGTCAAGTCGTCCGAGGACGGAATCGTTGCGGCGCAAGGCGCATTGGCCTTGTGAGCGCAGCGAGCCGCGCGTGCCTGCCTAATCGGCAATCATCCGGGCGAACTCCCCGCTGCTGATCAGGCGCTTCAGGTCGCCGGCGCCACCGACCAGGCTGCCTTTGACAAACACCATGGGGAAGGTCGGCCAGCCGGTCCACATCTTGAGGGCATTGCGGCGCCGCCACTGGCGCAGGTAGCTTCCATACCCGAGGTACTGGTAGGGCGTGCCGAGCGCATCCAGCGCCTTGCGCGCCTGTTTCGGGAAGGGGTTTTGCGCCATGCCGACTACCACGACCTTGTTGGCGGCAATGGCAGCCTGCACTTCTTGCACGATGTCGGCATTGCTGTCCGTTATGGTCTGGCGGATGGCGGGATGAATATGGGCTTCGTCCAGCACGTTGCGGCTCATGTCGGGCTCCTTTGCTTTCAGGTTTATTGTTGCAATGATCGGGACGTTGCTGACCCGTGCGAGCGATCAGGTAGTGTCGCCCAGATGTGAAATAGCGTTGGCATAGTAGTTGAGCGTTTCGATTTGCTCCGGCACCGGGCGGAACAGGCCGTCCTCTTCCAGCACGATGTGGCGCAGGGTGAGCATGCGCAGGCCGACGCCGAAGGCATAGTCATGGTCGTGGCGCGGGATGTAGAGGTGCGCGCCGCGGGCCTCCAGTTCGCCCATCCAGGCATGGGCCGCGGCCTTCAGTTCGAGTTCGCTCAGGGCGCGCGACGGATCCCGCGCCAGGATGCCGGCCACCAACGAAACGGGCAGCACCGGAATGACGCTGCCGATGGCATCCATCAGTCGCGCGGCGATGATTCCCACCTGCTCACGGCGTTGCACGTCGTTCAGCGCGGGGAAATGCAGGCCGCGTTCGCGGGCATAGGCGCGCACCGAAAACGGCGTGCCGAAATTGACGCAGGCATAGCCGAAGCGATGCCAGCCGCCCCTGAGTACTTGCCACAGGTTGTGCAGAAAGAATCCGGCAGTAATCGCCAGTCCGCGCAGGCGGCCCGGGCGCGGCGCCTGCGGGTGCAGCTTGAGCAACTGGCTGCGGTCTTCCAGCACGCGGTCGTAATTGAGACCGACCGGGATGAAGACCAGGTCGCGACGGCCTTCCTCATCGCGTTCGTCAAAGGTCTTGAGCATGTAGTCGAGCAGGCCGAATTTCGGCGGCCGCAGGCGGCCATCGACGGTCAGCCCGCCCTCGGGAAACACCGCCTGGGTGACGCCGGCCTCGGAGGCCATCTGCACATAGCGGGAAAGCACGGTGCGGTACAGGGGATCGCCGGAATTGCGCCGCACGAAATAGGCGCCCATGGCCCGGATCAACTGTTGCAGCGGCCAGATGCGCGCCCACTCGCCGACCGCGAAGGAAAGCGTGGCGCGCTCGGCGGCGAGGAAGGCCACCAGCACGTAATCCATGTTGCTGCGATGATTGATGACGAAGACGATGGTCGATTTCGGATCGATCCGGGACAGGGCCGCCTCGTCCACGAAGCCGATGCGCACCCGGTAGAGCGCCCGCGCCGCAGCGCGCGCCAGGGCATAGCCGATGCGGTAATAGACGTAGGCATTGAACGACGGCACGATCTCCCGCGCATAGCGGTCGATGCGGCGCCAGACGTCGCCCAGCGCCTCGTTGCTGACCACCGCATGCGCCGCCGCCGCGGCCTGCACCTTGTGGTCATGGAACAGCCGGTCGATCAGCACTTGGCGGCGGGTCAGCTTGAACGAAGGCAGCTCGATGTTGAGTCGCCCGCCGATCTGGCGAATGACCATCTTGATCCGGCGCCGGAAAAACCAGCGCATGCCGGGTACCAGCAGCAGCACCAGCACTGCCCAGCCGGTAAATCCGGCCAGTATGACAAATGCCCAGAGCGGCACCGCCACGGTTGCGGTCATCGTGTGTCTCCTCCGCCTTGCCGGTTCGACGACCGATCCCGGGTCGAACCCGCGCCGCTTTTTCAGCGATCATAGCAGCCATGCATCGGGTGTTCCGTTCCCGATCCCGGGAGCCCGGCGGATCGCTACAAGCCCTGCCTCCACACCGGACGCAGCCCGGCTTCCTCCGGCATTGCGATGGCGGCCCGTATTTCGCCGAGCAGGCGCGGCTTTTCGGCGCCCAGGCTGCCTTTCAGCACCAGACGATTGGAGACGTGGTCGCTGCGGAATACCGTGCGCCGGAGTTCCAGTGCAGAGATGAAGGCCTCCATTTCGACGAACAGTTCGCGCTGATCGCAAGGCTGCCATTCGGGAAATCCGGCGCGAAAGCGCTCTTCTCCCTGCGGAAAACTCACCACCAGCGTGGCCAGGTATTCCGGCTGCGCGGTATTGGCCAGGCGCGCGGAATTCTCGGCGTGCTGCAATGAAAGTGTCTTGCCGCCGAGTCCGTTGAGGATCATCACCGAGCGCCGGATGCCTGCCTGTTGCAGCTTGTCCAGCGCTTCGCAGGTGCTGGCAAAGGTCTCGCCCTTGTTCACCTTCGCCAGCACCTCGTCGTCGCCGGATTCGGCGCCGACGTAGGCCATGGTCAGGCCTGCGGCCGCCAGCTCTTTCAATTCGTCAACGGACTTCTTGCGCAGGTTGCGCGGCAGGCAGTAGCTGGAGATGCGGCGCACCGCCGGCAAATGCTCGCGGATTGCGCCGAGGATTTCGAGCAGGCGCCGGGTCGGCAGCACCAAGGCGTCGCCGTCGGCGAGAAACACGCGGCGGACGTCGTTGCCGAAACGCTCGCCGCAGCGGCGCAGGGTCTCCAGAGTTTCCGCCGCATCGCGGGCGCGAAATTTTTTCTGCGGGGCGGTGTACATCTCGCAGAAGCTGCATTGGTTCCACGAGCAGCCATCGGTCACGGGCAGGATCAGCGAGTCCGCCTCGCTGGGCGGGCGGAACACGGGATCGACATAGCGGATGGGGAAGCCAGTGTTCATGTTGTCGATTATGTCACGGGCGTTTCGCCCGGGACGGTATCCCCTTGTGGGATATCGCGCCCCGCGCGCGGTATGATGCGTCGCGCTCCAAATCCCCCACGTCTGCCCCATGCCCTTTCCCGCCCTGGTCTTTGTCGACCTTGAAACCACCGGTGCAACGGCTACGGCCGACCGCATCACCGAAATCGGCATCGTCGAGGTCGATGAGGAGGGCGTGCGCGAGTGGTCCTGTCTGGTCAACCCGGGCACGCCGATTTCCGGCTTCATCGAGCGCCTGACCGGGATTTCGAATGCGATGGTGGCTGACGCGCCCCCGTTCGAGGAGGTCGCCGCGGAAGTCAAGGCGCGTCTCGAAGGGCGGCTGTTCATCGCCCACAACGCGCGCTTCGACTATGGCTTCCTGAAGAACGAGTTCAAGCGCGCCGGCCATGATTTTCGCGCCACGGTGTTGTGCACCGTGAAGCTGTCGCGCAAGCTGTTTCCGCAGCATGTGCGGCACAATCTTGATAGCCTGATAGCGCGTCACGGCCTCACCGTCAGCAGTCGGCACCGGGCCCTCGGCGACGCCCGGTTGATCCACCAGTTCTGGGGTCGCTTGCAGGCCGAAGTGGAACCCGAACTGCTGGCGCAAACCGTGAAGGCGCTGACGGCGCGCCCGAGCCTGCCCACGAACCTTGATGCCGGGGTGGTCGATGATCTGCCGGAGGGCGCTGGCGTCTATCTCTTTTACGGCGAGAACGATCTGCCGCTGTATATCGGCAAGAGCAAGGAATTGAAGAAGCGCGTGCTGGCCCACTTCGCCGCAGATCACGTGGCGGCCAGGGAAATGGATCTGGCGCAGCAGGTGCGGCGCATCGAGTGCATCGAAACCGGCGGCGAGATCGGCGCGCTGCTCAAGGAGGCGGCGCTGATCAAGCAATTGCAGCCGATCCACAACCGCCACCTGCGACGCAACGAGGAAGTCTGCTTCTGGCAACTCGTCGAAGCGCGTAGCGGCGAGTGGCGGCCCCAACTGGTGCTGGCGAGCGATCTCGATTACCGGCAGCAGGAGCACCTGTACGGTCCGTTCAAGACCGCCCGGGACGCCAGGAAAAGCCTGACCGAACTGGCGAAGGAGCACGGGCTCTGCCATGCGCTGCTCGAACTGGAGAAAGTCAAACCGGGCAAGCCGTGCTTTGCGCACCAGCTGCAGCAATGCCGGGGCGCCTGCGTCGGCAGGGAGCCGGTGTCCTTCCACAGTGCGCGCCTGATGGCGGCGCTGGGCCGCCAGCGACTGGAGCCCTGGCCCTTTGCGGGGCCGGCATGGATCAGGGAGGGCGACGAGGTGCACCTGATCGACCACTGGCGTCATCTCGGCACGGTGCGCAGCGAAGCGGACCTTCATGCACTGCTGGACACGCAACCGCCCGTTTTCGACCGCGACAGCTATCGGATCCTGGTCAAGGCGCAGCAGCGGATGATGCAGCTGGCGGCGAGACGGCCTTAGCGCGCTTCGGCGACAGACTTGGCGCGCAGACGCGCCAAACGATCCTTGATGTCTGCCATGGCGGCAGCGGCGGCTTTTTCGCCTTCGAGCACGGCGCGGTGGCGACCGGCGAAATCCGTGGCGGGCAACTCGGCGGTGATCGGGCGAATCACGATGTCCGCCTCCGCTTTTTCATAGCGACCGATTGACTGACCCATGATGGCGAAAGTTTGTAGCAGCACGTCGAGCGTGCTCGAGGTGCGGGCGTCGCGCGGATTGACCGAGATGTCCACCGCAATCACGAAGTTGGCGCCGAGGCTGCGTGCGGCGCGTACCGGTATCGGGCTGACCAGGCCGCCATCGACATATTCGTGGCCGTTGATGCTCACCGGCTGGAACACGCCGGGTACGGCGGACGAGGCGCGTACCGCCATGCCGGTGTTGCCGGTGCGAAACAGGACGGATTCGCCGCTCTTCAAGTCCGTGGCGACGACGGCAAAAGTGCGCGGAAGTTTTTCCAGGGGCCGGTTGCCGACGGCGCGATTGACGAAGTTCTGCAGCGCTTCGCCCTTGAATACGCCGCGATCCGGCAGGGACCAGTCGCCGATCTGGCCGGCGTCCATGTCCAGTGCTATCTTCTGCAATTCGAAGCCGGAAAGCCCGGAAGCATAAAGGGCGCCGACCACGGCGCCGGCACTGGTGCCGACCACGAGGTCCGGTACGATGCCCTGCGCTTCGAGCGCCTTGATTACGCCTATGTGGGCGAAGCCGCGCGCCGCGCCGCCGCCCAGGGCAAGGCCGATCTTTATGGGCACTGGCGTCGGCGGTGGCGCCGGCTTTTCGCCCAGCAGCGTGCAACCGGGCAGGAACGCGACGACCAGGATGGCGAGCAGGAGGCGGGAATCGGCAAACATGACGGCCCGCAAGCTATGGGCGCCCGGAGTCAGTGACGCCTAGCTCGACGCGCCTGGTTTCCTGCCGGGGCTCTTGGGCGGAATGAATCCGGCCACCCGGCAGAGCACGGCTTCGATTTTCTCACCGTTGTTGAATCGGGTCACGCTGCACTTGGAGATCTCACCGCGCGCCGACAGGTCGGTAATGGAGCGGCGCACTTTTGCCAGAGAAAGCCCCGTCGCGGCGGCGATTTCCGAGTCGAAACGCTGACCGTTGTCTTTCAGGTATTGCATGATCTCTTGCATATCAGATGCTCCGCTTGAAGGTGAAAACATGGAATCCACCCCTTCATTCATCAAAACAGCCTACCAAGTGCCTGCCATCGAAAACGACGGCAGGCGATCGGCGGTCACTTTCTTACCCCGCCATCAACGTGCTGGTGGGCCCAGCGAGACTCGAACTCGCAACCAAAGGATTATGAGTCCTCTGCTCTAACCATTGAGCTACAGGCCCTTTGTGAATCTGCAACGGATCCCGTTGCTCTGGGCCGTTGGTACTGCGCGATCAGGTTTCGGAATCGAGGAAGCTGCGAAGTTTTTCCGAGCGGGTCGGGTGGCGCAGCTTGCGCAATGCCTTGGCTTCTATCTGGCGGATGCGCTCGCGGGTCACGTCGAACTGCTTGCCGACTTCTTCCAGCGTGTGATCGGTGTTCATTTCGATGCCGAAGCGCATCCGCAGCACCTTGGCTTCGCGCGGCGTCAGGCTGTCCAGCACCTCCTTGGTGACTTCGCGCAAGCTGGCAAACAGCGCTGCGTCGCCCGGCGACAGCGTGGCCTGGTCCTCGATGAAATCGCCAAGGTGGGAATCGTCGTCGTCGCCGATCGGCGTTTCCATGGAAATCGGTTCCTTGGAAATCTTGAGGATCTTGCGGATCTTTTCCTCGGGCATTTCCATCTTGATCGCCAGCGTCGCCGGATCGGGCTCCAGTCCGGTTTCCTGCAGGATCTGGCGGCTGATGCGGTTCATCTTGTTGATGGTCTCGATCATGTGCACCGGGATGCGGATGGTGCGCGCCTGGTCGGCGATCGAACGCGTGATGGCCTGGCGGATCCACCACGTGGCATAGGTCGAGAACTTGTAGCCGCGACGGTATTCGAACTTGTCCACCGCCTTCATCAGGCCGATGTTGCCTTCCTGGATCAGGTCGAGGAACTGCAGGCCGCGGTTGGTGTATTTCTTGGCGATCGATATCACCAGGCGCAGGTTGGCCTCGGTCATTTCGCGCTTGGCGCGGCGGGCCTTGGCCTCGCCGGTGGACATCTGCTTGTTGATGTCCTTGAGTTCCTTGAGCGGAATGCCGATGCGGTGCTGCAGGTCGATCAACCTCTGCTGTTCTTCGAGGATGTTCGGCGCGGCACGCATCAATTGTGCGCAATACGGCTTGTTCGCCTGCACTTCATGCTTCAGCCATTCCATGTCGGTTTCATGGCCGGGGAAGGTCTTGATGAACTGCGCGCGCGGCATGTGCGCCTTGTCCACGCAGAGATGCAGGATCTTGCGCTCGTGGCTGCGTACCGCTTCGACGATGCCACGCACCGAGTCGCACAGGCGTTCGATCGACTTGGCAGTAAAGCGGATATTCATCAGTTCTTCGGAAATCTGTCTTTGCAGGCGCAGATAGCTCTTGTCCTGCGATCCCTTCTTCGCCAGCGCTGGCTGCAGCTTGGCGAACAGGGCATGGATCACCGAGAATCGTTCGAGGGCATCCTGCTTGAGTTGCAGCAGCGAAGCGGAAATCCGTGCGCTGCCGTCGTCGTCCTCGTCCTCGGTATCCTCTTCGACTTCCAGTTCTTCGTCTTCGGCCAGTGCTTCGATATCATCGTCGGAGGCGTTCGGGTCGATCAGGCCGTCGACCAGTTCGTCGATGCGCATTTCATCGCGTGCCACCTTGCCGGCCGTTTCCAGCATTTCGGCGATGGTAGTGGGGCAGGCGGAAATCGCCATGATCATGTGCTTGAGGCCGTCCTCGATGCGCTTGGCGATTTCGATTTCGCCCTCGCGGGTGAGGAGTTCTACCGAGCCCATCTCGCGCATGTACATGCGCACCGGGTCGGTGGTGCGGCCAAATTCCGAATCGACGGTGGATAGCGCCTGTTCGGCCTCTTCCTCGACTTCGGCGACATCCACCGGCGCCGGGGCTGTCTCGTTCAGCAGCAGGTCATCGACGGCAGGCGCTTCGTCGAACACCTGGATGCTCATGTCGTTGAAGGTGGAGATGATCGATTCGATCTGCTCCGCATCCACCAGATCGTCGGGCAGATGGTCGTTGATTTCGGCGTAGGTCAGGTAGCCGCGTTCCTTGCCCAGCGCGATCAGGTTCTTCAGCCGCGTGCGCTTGGTGTCCAGGTCGATAAGCTTCGCTTCGGGAGCGATCAGCTTTTCCCTGCCCTTGCGACCGCGTGATTCGGCGATGGCCTTGGCAGCCGACTTGGCAGCGACCGGCTGCGCTACAGGCTTGGGCGGTACAACTGCGGGAGCTGGAGCCGGTGCCGCAGGTTTCGCTGCCTTGCCAGGGGCGACCTTGGCCGGGGTTTTGATGGCAGTCTTGGTGGGAGCTTTGGCGGCAATCTTGGCGGCAGGAGCTTTGGACGCGATATGGGCCGGCGCGGCCTTCTTGGCGGCGGCAGGCTTTTTCGCCGGCGCGGGTTTCTTCGCGACCGGTTTGGCGGCTGCCTTTGACTTGCTATGCTTCGCGATTTCCTTCGGCATGACTATCCTCGGCTAGAACGCGATTGCGGCGCTGTCTGTCATGGGAACGCCGCGACGCGCGCGGACAGGCCAACTCAGCGCGCCGTGAAAGCGCTGGGGAACCACTAAGTATATCACACAGGGCTGCCGGTCGTCGAGGACGCACCGGGGCGCTTTCTTGCCAGCAGTTCTGCCAGTCGTCGTCGCTCTTCCGGGCTCAAGCCCTGCCTGGCGCGCGCGGTCAGTTTCTCGATCTCGGCGGTAAGGGCCGTCTGCCGCAAGCGCACCACGGAATCGTTGAACATGGCTTCGAGGGCGGCGAAATCGACTTCTTCCACCATGTTTGCCGCGATGGCGGCGATCAGTGACTCGTGCGGCGTATCGCGGAAGAACTCCAGGAGCATGCCGAAACCGCTAGTGGGAAGCTCCCCGTGTTCGATGGCGTCGGCGATGGCGCTGAGCACCTCGCCCTCCACCCGTTCACGATCGATCAGCTCCAACGGCAGGCGTGCTGCCCACTCCGGCTTGTGCAGCACGATTTGCAGCAGCTTGTATTCGACCGAAGAGGGCACTGGGCGCTGTTTCATCTGCGCCGGCGCGTAGCGGTTGCGCGCCAGCGGCTTGAGACCGCATTCCGCCTCGACTTCCGCCTGCGAGACTTGTGCGCGATGGGCAATTTCCTTGGTCAGCTGGACTCGCAGTATCGGCGCGGTCATTTTCTGCAACAGGGGCTTCGCCTCATGCACCAGCTTGGCGCGACCTTCGGCCGTATTGGGATTGGTCTGCTTGACCAGTTCGCGCAGCAGAAATTCGCTCAGCCGGGTTGCGCTGCGGGTCTGCAGGACAAAGGCTTCCTTGCCATGCTCGCGGATGTACTCGTCCGGGTCCTGGTTGCCCGGCATCTGGAGGATTTCGACGGTCTTGTTGTCGGCCAGGTGGCCCAGGCTCACTTCCATCGCGCGCCACGCGGCGCGATCGCCTGCACTGTCGCGGTCGAAGCAGAAGACCACGCGGCTGGCCTGTTTCAGGAGTTTCTGCACGTTGGCGTCGGTCGCTGCCGTGCCGAGGGTCGCCACCACGTTTTCGACCCCGCTCTGAACGAGGCCGACGACGTCCATGTAGCCTTCGACCACCAATACCGTGTCCTCTTCCTGGATGGCCTTGCGCGCCTGCGGGAGTCCGTAGAGTTCGCGTCCCTTCTCGAACAGCGGTGTTTCCGGCGAATTCAGGTACTTGGGCTCGCCTTCGCCGATCACCCGGCCGCCGAAACCAATCACATTGCCGCGCTGGTCGAGGATGGGGAACATCACGCGGTCGCGGAAGCGGTCGTAGCGGCGGCCCTGTTCATTGACGATGACCAGGCCGCATTCGACCAGCGCCGGGTCGTTGTAATCGGAGAAGACCTGCTGCAGACCTTGCCAGCCGTCGGGGGCGTAGCCGAGAGCGAACCTGGCGGCGATTTCACCCGTCAGGCCGCGATGCTTGAGGTAATCGACGGCCTTCGGCGAAGTCTTCAACTGCTCGCGGTAGAACATCATGGCACGCGCCATCAACTCGGTCAGCGGTGCCTTCTTTGCCCGCTCGGCGCGGTTGCGTTCCTCGTGCGGGACCTGCAGGCCGGCAGACGAGGCCAGATCCTCGACCGCCTCGATGAAGCCGATGCCGGCATGCTGCATCAGAAAGCCGATGGCGCTGCCATGCGCGCCGCAGCCGAAGCAGTGATAGAACTGCTTCGACGGGCTGACCGTGAAGGAGGGGGTTTTCTCGGAATGGAACGGGCAGCAGGCGCTGTAGTTGGCGCCGGACTTGCGCAGCGGGACGTAGCGCTCGACCACATCGACGATGTCGATGCGGGCAAGCAGTTCCTGGACGAAGCTCTCTGGGATCACAGGGCGATTATGTGCCTGGAAGCCGCGCAGCGGCGGAACCGGAGTCACCCCTTCCCTCGGGGAAGGGGTTGGGGGATGGGCTCAGTGTTATGCCCCTGCGAGCTTTGCCTTGACGAGCCTGGAGACTTCGCCCATGTCGGCGCGGCCGGCTACCTGGGGCTTGACCAGCGCGATCACCTTGCCCATATCGGACGGGACTTTGGCGCCGGATTGGGCCACGGCAGCCGTCACGATCGCCTCGATCTCGGCGGCGCTGAGGCCTTGCGGCATGTAGGTCGCCAGCACGGAAACCTCGAACTTCTCCGCATCGGCCAGATCCTGGCGTCTGGCGGCTTCGTACTGGGTGATCGAATCCTTGCGCTGTTTGAGCATTTTTTCGATCACCGCAATCACCGCCGCGTCGGTGATCTCGATCTTCTCGTCGACCCGCTTCTGCTTGATCGCGGCGCGCAGCAGGCTCAGTGCGTCTTTCTTGGGTCGCTCGCCGGCCTTCATGGCCGTTTTCCAGTCGTCGTCGATACGCGTTTCGAGGCTCATGATGTCATCCTTCGGAGAAAAACAAAAACCGCCGGGAGGCGGTTTTCTTTATCAAGCGGTACAAGCACGGTTCGCCTGAAACAGTCGAACCACGGCTTGGCTCAATACATCTTGGGCGGCAGAAGCTGGCTGCGAATGCGCTTGTGATGGCGCTTGACTGCCGCTGCCGCCTTGCGCTTGCGCTCGGTAGTGGGCTTTTCGTAAAACTCGCGTGCGCGCAGTTCGGTGAGCAGACCAGTCTTTTCGATAGCGCGCTTGAAGCGGCGGATCGCGACTTCAAACGGCTCGTTTTCCTTGAGGCGAATACCCGGCATTGCAATTATCCTGGAGAGGCGGGAGAGGCGCGCATTCTAAACGCTTTGCCATTGATGTCAATTGTTTCAGCGCAGCCCCAACGCCTTCACCAGCCAACGTGCCGCCTGACCGGCGCCGTTGGCCGACGGAATGGCAGGCGCCGGCTTTCGCCAGAGCCTCTGCAGCGCCTCGGTGAGGTCGCCGGCCATCAGCCGCTCGCGCGTCAGCATATCGGCGCGGGCATGCGCGTCCAGCCATGCCGCGAAGTGGCGGGTCTCCGGCCAGTCGTCTCGCTGCAGGTACAGGATAGGGATGCCGCTGCAGGCGGCCTCGACGAAGGTGCCGTAACCGGGCTTGGTGATCACCGCATCGACACTGGAGAGCAGGTCGCTGAAGTCAATGGCGCTGCCATCGAAGGCGCGCACGTCGCTGCGTTTGATTTGCCAGTCGTCCGGCACCAGCCAGTTCATTCCGGGTAGCGTCGGCCAGCTTTCCACCGGCAGCCGAAACGCCATGCCGCCCATGGCGAGCAGAACCCAGCGCCCGCTTTCGTTGAGGTCGAGCAGTCGTGACAGGCGCGTGCGATCAGGGTGCCCGATCCGCGCAATCGGGGCAATGTCTTGCCGCTGCAGCAAGTCCGCCATCGGCAGTCCCGGCGTGACGCGCAGGAAGCCGGTGGCGGCGTTGTAGGCGTCAAGCATCTGGCCGTGGGTTTTCGCAGCCCACCGCTCATGGCCGAAGTAATGCGCAAACAGGTCCGCCCAGTTCAGCGAACTCAGGCCGGCGGCGGGAATGCCGGCTTTTGCGGCGGCGGCCAGCGGCAGGTAGGCGACATTGCACAGCACCGCATCGATCTCGTGCTGCCGCAGCCAGCCGGCTTCGGCAGCGACCCGTTGCGGCCAGTCGGCATGGAACTCGCGATAGCGGCGCGCGCTGGCCGCAAGATCGATATCCACGGCGTTGTGCATGACGAAGCCGAAGTCGCGCGCTTCGGGCACATGCGCAAAATCGGCGGCGATGCGCCGCGCCAGCCGCTCGCGGGGCAAGGCGCTGCGGACCGTCAGGCGCAGCTTGGGCGCCCGCGCGGCGAGGGCCTCCACCACCGGTGCAGTCTGCGCCAGATGGCCCAGGCCGTGGGCCGAAATATCCACCAGCAGATGCATGCGGTCTCAGCCAGTAAGCTTGAGGCGGCGCGCCACGCGCTGGTCGACGAAGCTGCGCGCCGCAAAATCGGTCGCGCCCGCTCCCCTCCAAGTCGAGTCCAGTCGCAGCAGGGTTGTCAGGTCGTGACAGAGAAGCAGTATCCTGGCGTTCATTTCTTCCTTCGCTGCGGCTTCACCGCGATGTCTTGATACTTGCCGGCGGCATCGATTCGGCACGGAACGACCGATTATAGGCAGCCGGTAGAATGCCGCCCATGAAAGTCCTCGGCATCGAATCCTCCTGCGACGAAACCGGCGTCGCGCTCTTCGACACTGAGCGCGGCCTGCTCGGCCATGCCGTGCATACCCAGGTGGCGATGCATGAAGCCTATGGCGGCGTCGTGCCGGAGCTCGCCTCGCGCGACCACATCCGCCGCCTTATTCCGTTGCTGGAGCGCGTGCTGGCAGAGGCCGAATGTACGCGCCACGACATCGATGCCGTCGCCTATACGGCGGGGCCGGGACTGGCGGGCGCCTTGCTGGTCGGCGCCAGCTTTGCCGAATCGCTGGCGCTGGCGCTGGGGATTCCTGCGCTGCCGGTGCATCACCTCGAAGGCCACGTGCTTTCGCCGCTGCTGGCGGCTGATGCGCCGATGTACCCCTTCATCGCTCTGCTGGTATCCGGCGGGCATACGCAGTTGATGTACGTGACGCGGGTCGGCGATTACCGGCTCCTCGGCGAGTCGCTCGACGACGCGGCGGGCGAAGCTTTCGACAAGACCGCCAAGCTGCTTGGCCTGGGCTATCCCGGCGGACCGGCTCTGGCGAAGCTGGCGGAGAGCGGCAAGCCGGGCCGTTACAAGCTGCCGCGGCCAATGATCAACAGCGGCGATTTGTCGTTCAGTTTTTCCGGCCTGAAGACGGCGGTGCTGACCGCCGCCCGTGCGAAGGAACTGACGGAGGCCGACAAGGCCGACCTCGCCGCCGAGTTTCAGGAGGCGGTGACCGAAGTGCTGGCGGCCAAGGCGGTGACGGCGTGTCGCCAGCGCCGACTCTCGTCACTGGTGGTGGCGGGCGGTGTCGGTGCCAACCGGCGTCTGCGCCAGCGGCTGGATTCGGCCATGGCGAAGATTGGCGGCCGGGTGTTCTATCCCGAACTGGAACTATGCACCGACAACGGCGCGATGATCGCCTTCGCAGGTAGCCAGCGCCTGCTGCAGGGCGAAGTGCCGCCTTCGACCCAAGGCGCTTTTGTCGTCCGTCCGCGCTGGCCGCTGGATCAGATCGTCTGAGCGCGTACCGCGCCAGGCATTGCTAGGCGCTGCTGCGCAGCAGATTGCCGATATGCTGAACGCGAGCGCCCATCGAGCGCAGGAGAGCAATGCCGAATGCCGGTTTCGACTTGATCATCGACAGAAAGTCCTGGCGGGCGATCAGGAACCATGCGCTCTCGGTCTCCGCCGTGGCGCTGGCGGAACGACCGGAGCGATCGACCAGGGCCATTTCCCCGAAAACTCCGCCCGGTCCGACATGCTCGATGACCAGACCATCGATGGATATTGCGATGCGACCCTGAGTCACGACAAACATGCAGGCACCGACCGCGCCCTTGGTGACAACATTTGCGCCGGCCTGGGCAACGGTCGGCGACGGATTGCCGAGTTCATGCTGCAACTCGGCCAGCATCTTCCTGTCCAGCGTATTCTTGTGATCCAGCACCGCGACCGAAGTCTTTTTTGCCGCGGCCAGCCTTGCAACGCTGCGCCGCAAGCGCTGGGCCATGACGCTCATCAGCATCAGGGCGAACTCGGGCATTTGTTGCAGTGATTGCAGGAACTGCTTTTCATCTAGCGCCAGCACCCTGCAGTTCTTTCGCGCCGTCGCCGTCGCGCTTCTGGGAATGTCGGCGATGGCCGCCATTTCGCCGAATGTCTCGCCGGCCAGGACCAGTTCGAGCGGCTTGCCCTTGAGCGTCAGGGCGACGTCGCCTTCGAGCAATAAATAGATGCGGGCGCCCTTGGAAAAAAATCCACCGGCTTTTTCTTCTTCGACAAAAATCTGTTTGCCGGCCGGGAACTGCTCCTGCGTCCCGGCGATCCGGAAAAACTCAAGGGCCAGTTTGGGGTCGTAGAGGGACACCGGTTCGCTTTTTCGGCTCGTGTCCGCAGGTGCCGGAGCTGGCGGAGCGGCGGGGGCGGGGGCGGGGGGGGTTCCTGAAAAGTCCAAATCATCCATGGCAACAATTCCTGGAGCGAGATAGGTGGTGTGCGGTTCGCCGCGAAGAGGATTATAAAAGCCCCGGGCAATCAGGTTGCTAGCCTGTGCCCCATCCATGCAGGGAGGAATCCAGACTACAATAGTTTCATTCGTTTGTGGCAAACACCTATTTTGGAGCCCTCGATGGGCTGGACCGACAATCTATTTACCGGAATTCACGAGATCGACCTGCAGCATCAGGTTCTGTTTGATATCGTGGCGCGTCTTGAGCAGGCCGTTACCCTGGATGACAAATGGTCTGCCGTGCATTTCGCGCTTGTCGAGCTGACCAATTTTGTCAACGTCCACTTCGCCGTCGAAGAGGCCCTGATGCGCCTCCATTGCTACCCCGGCCTGGAGGCCCACATCGCGGACCACAAAATGTTCTCAACCGTTCTGGCTGAAATCAAGAAGCACTCGATTCGCGAAGACGTCAGCGCCGAAATGACGAAATGGCTGAACCACTGGCTGGTCAATCATATTGGTATTGCCGATCACGCCTACGTTCCTCATCTGCGAACCGCGGCGATTGTGAGTACTCCGCTCGGTTGAGGTGCTGCAACGCGGGTTTCGGTTGCGGCTTTATTTCTTGCTGCCGAGGCGGCTTTCGCGGCCGGTGAGCAGCTTGCGGATATTGTTCTTGTGGCGGTAGATCAGTACCGCGCACATGAGCGCTACCGTCACGGTGATTTCGGTGTTCCCGAGCAGCCACCAGGTCAATACGGGCGCCCCTGCCGCTGCCGTCAGGGCCGCCAGTGACGAATAGCGCGTAACGGCGACGACAGCCAGCCAAACGCCGGCCGTGATAGCGGCCAATGCGCCGGAAAAACCCAGCAGAACGCCCAGCGCCGTCGCCACTCCCTTGCCGCCGCGAAAACCAAGGGTGAAGGGAAATACATGGCCGAGAAAAGCCCCCAGGCCGGCCGCCGCCATCGCCGTCTCGCCAGCGCCGACTCTTGCGGCGATGAACATTGCGAGCCAGCCCTTGGCCGCGTCGCCGATCAGCGTCAGCAATGCCGCTGCCTTGTGGCCGCTGCGCAACACGTTGGTCGCGCCCGGATTGCCCGAGCCGAAGCTGCGCGGATCGGCCAGGCGAAAGGCGCGCGAGACGATCACGGCGAAGGGCACGGAGCCGAGCAGATAGCCGAGGACGGCAGAAACGAGCAGGTTAGTCGCGGATTCCATAGAATGGGCGCGATTCTAAACCGGGGATAGCACGTGGACTTCATTTTCATCGACGACATGCGGGTCGACGCGCACGTCGGCATTTTCGAGCGCGAGAAAGCGGCGCCACAGACGCTGGAGATCAGCCTGACCTTCGGCGTGCCCGACGAGGCGGCGCAGGACGACGACATCGACAAGACCATCCGCTATGACGCGGTGATCGATCGCATTCGCGCCGAGCTGGCGATGCGTCACTTCAACTTGCTGGAGACTCTCGGCGAGTACGTGATCAGCATGTTGCTGAATGAGTTCGGCGCACCCTGGGTAAAGATCAGCATAGCCAAGATGGGAATAATGAAGGGTGTGCGGCGGGTCGGTGTGCAGATCGAGCGATCCCGCGCCGATCGAGCCTGAACTGCCGCCGGGCGAAGATCCTTTCCGCCTGCCTCAGTCGGCCAGGGCGCACTCGACTATCCTGGGCCGCAATACGCGCAGGATGTCGTGCGGATGGACACCGACCAGATAGCCGCGCTGACCGCCGTTGATGTAGACCAGCGGCAGGTCGAGGATGGTCTTTTCCAGATGCACCGGCAGCGGCTTTTTGGTGCCGAACGGAGAACAGCCGCCGACCATGTAGCCGGTATGGCGCAGCGCGTCCTCCGGCTTGCAGGGACTGATCTTCTTGACCCCGATCTGGCGCGCCAGTTGTTTGGTGGATACCTTGCGGTCGCCGTGCATCAGAACGATCAGGGGCTTGGCATTCTCATCCTCCATCACCAGCGTCTTCACCACCGCGTGCTCGGCGACGTTGAGTTCGCGGGCGGACACCTGGGTGCCACCATGCTCCTCGTACTCGTAGAGATGGTTGGAATGGGCGACCCCTTGCTGGTTGAGGAACCGGGTCGCCGGAGTTTCGGGCGCGTGGGAAGCTTGTTTCATGAAATTTATTCTACCCTTCTCCCGTCGGGCCGCGCAGCCGCGTGTAAGGAATCCGGATTTGCCGCGTCCAATCAACAGGCGCCAGCGGGCGCCCCCTGCAGGAGCCACGCCATGAACGATTGCCGGTCCGTCAGCCTGATGCTTGCCTGCCTTGTCGTTGCGGCTGCCGAGGTTTCCGCGGCGCCGGCTTGTGTGGCCGAGAGCGGAGCACAGCGCGCAGTGCTGCTGGAACTGTATACCTCGGAAGGTTGCGACAGTTGTCCGCCCGCGGACCGCAGGCTGTCGCGGCTAAAGAGCCAGCCCGAGCATGCCGGGCGCGTCGTGCCGCTGGCTTTTCATGTCGACTACTGGGATCGTCTGGGTTGGGTGGATCGCTACGCCAGTCCGCTGCATACCGGGCGGCAGGTTGCGATGGCCGGCCTCGCCAGGTCACGGCTGGTCTACACGCCGCAGTTTCTGCGCAACGGCCGCGACTGGCGTGGTGCGGAAAATCCGCTCGACGGTGTGGGCGACGCGCGGCCGGGTGCAAGGATAGTTCTCGAACTCGGCGCGCCGACCGGGCGCAATCTGGCAATTGGCGGGGAGGTCAGACTTCTTGCGGCGGCGGTGGCGGCCGAAGCCTGGCTCGCGCTGTACGAAAACAATCTCGAGTCGCAGGTGCGCGCCGGCGAGAATGCCGGCAAAACCTTGCGGCACGATTACGTGGTACGTCGCCTGATCGGGCCGCTGCTGCCGGACCCGACGGGTCGCCTGCCCTTGCGCCGGCAGATCGCACTCGACGCGGGCTGGAAGCGGGCCGACCTTGGCGTGGTGGTCCTTGTCCAGGACAAGGCCAGCGGCGAAATCCTGCAGGCCCTGCAGCGTCCCTTCTGTTCGTCCTAAGCGCGCGGATGATGCTGGCGATGCAATTGCTTCAGTCGCTCGCGGGCGACATGGGTATATACCTGCGTCGTTGAAATGTCGGCGTGACCGAGCAGCAGTTGCACCACGCGCAAGTCGGCGCCGTGGTTCAGCAGGTGCGTGGCGAAGGCATGGCGCAGCACATGCGGCGAAATGCGCTCGCCCGGAATGCCTGCCCTCATCGCATATTTCTTGACCAGGGTCCAGAACATTTGCCGCGTCATGCCGCTGCCGCGCGCGGTGACGAAAACCGCGTCCGATACATGCTGCTTGAGCAACTCATTGCGAGCACCGGCAATGTAGCGCTGCAGCCAGTCGGCGGCGATTTGTCCCAGCGGCACCAGGCGTTCCTTCGAGCCCTTGCCCATCACGCGTACCACGTTGTCGTTGAGGCTCACCTCGAACAGGCGCACGCCGACCAGTTCCGAGACGCGCAGTCCGGTGGCGTAGAGCAGTTCGAACATGGCGCGGTCGCGCAAGCCGAGTGGCGTGTCCACATTTGGCGCGCCAAGGAGGTCTTCCACCTGCTTTTCCGAAAGCGTCTTGGGAAAGCGCGAGATGGTCGGCGGCTTGTCGATGTTGAGCAGCGGATCGGCCTGCAGCCGGCCTTGGTCGAGCAGCCAGCGGTAGCAGCGTCGCAGCGTCGCCATCAGGCGTCGCTGGCTGGTCGACTTGATGCCGCCGGGACGGGCATTCAGATGCGCCAGATAGCCGTTGATCGCCGTCTCGTCAGCGCCGACTATTGACCTCGAACCCGTTCGGCCTGAGCTTGTCGAAGGCCCGTCGTCGTGGAGCACGCTTGGTTCGACAAGCTCACCACGAACGGGAGCCCCGTCCAGCCACTGCGAGAACAATGCCAGATCACTGCGGTAGCTCGCCAGCGTGTTCTTCGAGAGCCCGTCAGCGAGCCACAACGCGTCGATGAATTCGTCGATCAGCGCGGCGTCAGATGGCTGCATTTTCGTGCTGCAGGAGCCACTTCTTGATGTCGAGCAGAAAGCCGCCGCGCTGCCGGGCGAAACCGCCCAGTCCCCGATTCGCCGCGACCACGCGATGACAGGGCACCACGATCGGATAGGGGTTGGCGCCGCAGGCATTGCCCACCGCGCGCGATCCGCTGTGAATGGCCGTTGCGACTTCGCCGTAGCTCCGCGTCTGGCCGGCCGGAATCGCGGCGATCTGCTGCCAGACGCGACGCTGGAAATGCGTGCCGGCGGGCGCCAGCGGCAGGCCGAACTCGAAGCGCGGATCGCGCAGCCAGGCGCGCAGTTGACGCACCGCTTCCTTGCCCAGCGGAGTCTTCGGCACGACTTCGGTCTGTGGTTCCAGATAGGCGATTGCGGTGACCTCGTCATCGTTGCAGCAGATGCCGATGCTGAAACCTGGCGCGGACAGGACGGCGGCGTAGGGCTTCATGGCGGGCACTCTCGGATATCGATCACGGTGCTATTGTCGATCCCCGTCAGGTGATCTGCAAGTACGGCGACCGGCGCTACCGCTTCATCGCCCGCAGCGCATTGACCCTGCCTGCGGTATCGGGATGAGAGCTGAGCAGGTCGGTGGCGCCGAAAAGCCCTCCGCGATCGGCTGCGCGGCGTTTGGCGTGCGCCTGCTCCAGGCGCAGCAACGTGTCGATCAGCGGCTCGATCGAAGCCGGCGTCGCCAGCAACAGGCGGCCGGCATAGGCGTCCGCTTCGAGTTCGAACTCGCGCGAATAGCGGGATTCGAGCAGCAGTGCGGTGAGGCCGGCGACGACCGTGGACACGTCGCCGAGATAGACGCCGACCACGAAGGAAACCACGGCGCTCTGCAGCAACTGGCGCATGCCATGGTGGTGGCGCAGGTGGCCGAGTTCATGCGCCACCACGGCGACCACTTCTTCGTCGCGCGTGGCCAGGGCCAGCAGCTCGTCGAGCACCACCACGTCGCCGCCGGGCAGGGCAAAGGCGTTGGGGCCAAGCGTGGGACCGGCGCGGAACAACAGGCGATGCGGCGGCAACTGGCCGGGACCGGCGAGTGCCGCCACCTTGGCTGCAATCTCCTGCTGGCGTTGCGGACTGGTCTTGCTCGGCGCCAGCAACCCGCCGTCGAGCCCCTTGAGGACGGTGTCGGAAATCGATTGCGTGACCGCTTGCGGGATCGCCGGTGCCAGCAGCCCGGCAATCCAGGGCAAGGCGTAGGCATAGCTTGCGGCGATGATCAGCACGGCACCGGCCAGGGCTGCCAGCGCCCAATGCCAGCGCCGCTCGGCGTGCGCCACTGCGTCGGCGCCTATCCCCGCGCCGGCGAGTTCGGCGGCCCAGGCGGCGCTGTCGCGGATTTCGCACATGGCGCCATCGGCGAAGCGGATCGTGCTCAAGGTTTGGTCCGCGCCGGTGCAGATTTCGACGGCACCCAGCGCGGTACTGCGGCGGCCGAAGTCGCCCTCGACCACCACCGTGCCGTCGCGCAAGCCAAGGGTGGCGGGGTGACGCCGCGAGCTGCGTCCGTCGAAATAGTCCGCTGCGATCATCTACAGGGCGATGTCGATGTCCATCAGCTCGGATACTTCGTCGCCGACCGCGGCGGCATTGGCGCTTTCCCCGGCGACAAAACTGTCGAGCGCCTCGGCGCTCAGCAGGCTCATGCAGCTTGCCCGGTAGCGCGCCAGGCGGACTCGCGCCCAGGGCCAGTACAGCCCGAGCGTGAGCAGCAGCAGCACCATGTTGCCGGCGAGCAACCCAAAGTACGGCAGCACTGCCAGCTTGCTGGAAAAGCCCATCCGTTCCAGACTGACATGGTTCCACACCAGGTTGGTGGTCCGCACGCGAATATAGGGCAGCAGGAATAGCATCAGAGCCATCGTGCCGACACCGAAGGCCAGCGGCAGCAGCAGCTTCGGGGCGCCGCCGGCCGCCGTCAGAAAACCGATCGCAAACATTCCGGCCAGCGCCAGCCCGATCGGCTTCAGGAAAATGCCGTAGAACTGTCCGTTGCTGGCCGTGCAGTGAAATTGCGCGCTGCCGTAACGCAAGTTGTCGAGTACAAACGTCCGCTGCTGGCGGTAGAACAGCGGAAACAGCAGGCCGAAGCTTATCGCCGCGAGCAAGCCATAGCCGACAAATGCCGTCAGCGCTTGCCGGTAGGTGCCGTGAAACGAAAAGCGCAGGCCGCGGTAGCTGGTGTTGTGGGCGCGGAAGCGAAACGCCCGCACGATCAGCCACGGCACCACGGGCAGCAGCGCCAGCACGGCGATGCCGTAGGCGAACGGGCCGGCATTCTGCGCCGCCGACAGCGCAATCAGCAGGACGACGGCGATGGCGCGGCCCTTGAGGATGGCGATCGGATTGCCGTGGTAGCTGAAGGCGGAATTGTCGAGCGTCAGGTTACGGTGAAAGAATGTCTCGCGGCGCACCTTGGCCCATGCCGAATAGATGCCGAAGGTGATCAGGGAAAGAAACAGATTGACGATCCAGATGCGGAAATATTCGCCGCCCTCGCCGGTAAAGGCGAAGGGGTAGGGCCTGCGCTCCCCTTCGTCGGCGCTGACTGCCGGGGTCGGCGGGCTCAGTGCGGCATCGTGGGCCTGCCGCGCAGCGGGATTGCCGAGTGTCTGGTAGGCGGCACGCAGCGCGTCGAGGCGCTCGGGCGGTGGCGGATTCGGGCCGTTCAGGCTCGCCCGCAGTTCGCCGAGGCAACGCTGGTAGGCGGCGGTGATGGCTTCCGGTGTGGCATCGCGGACCA
This sequence comes from Sulfuritalea sp., assembly GCA_030651305.1. Classification (GTDB taxonomy): domain Bacteria; phylum Pseudomonadota; class Gammaproteobacteria; order Burkholderiales; family Rhodocyclaceae; genus Sulfuritalea. The sequence goes on from JAUSCI010000022.1 coordinate 21,770, forward strand.
CGCCCAGCGTTTCGTAGCAGCTTGTCGCGTTCATCGTCGCCCCTGGGTTTGTTGGCGCCGCCTGCCCGCGCAACGCCCGCCGGCGCCAATGCCGGATGAAATAAGTGTCGGGCAGATTAGCCGCAACTCATTCCAATGGCAAGCCGGTGCGAATCCGCTCGCGTCGCTCAGCAGGGCCTGATCTCGATCAGGGCATGATCTTCGATTCCCGGCAGGTGATCCGCAAGCGGGCGGCAAACGGTCGGAGTGCACAGCGTGTAGCCGGCGGCGTAGGGCGAATGGGTCAGGCGCAGCACGGCCTGCGGCGGCAATTGCGGGCGGTAATGCCAGACATCGTTTTTCAACACGCTGCCAGCCGGCGGCTCCATGCCGGCACCGCTGCCGCGGATGCGGGCTTCGTCGATGACGAGTTCTTTGCCGACGATGCGCCAGTCCTCCTCCCAGCGGATTTTTTCAATGGAGTGAATCCAGCTCAGCGTAAAGCTCTCGACGGCGAGCACGGCGCTGACCGCGCCCGCGGCGAGGCAGAGCATCCGGCTTGGGGCCTAGGAGTCGGCGCTGGCGGGACGGCGCGCGGCGGCTTGCCGGGTGCGCAGCAGGTGCCAGACGACGAACACCGCGCTCATGGCGAAGCCGATTTCGTCGGTCAGCGGAATCGCTGCGACCAGCATGAAGGCGGCGGTGGCGGCGAAGGCGCGTTCGCCCATGTTGAGCGGGCTTTGCAGGAAACCGATCGCTGCCGCACCCCACAGGCCGATCGACAGCACCGCCTTGAACACGATGTAGGCGACGGCGGCAAAGGTCCAGTCGCCCTGCAGCATCAGCGCCGGTTCATAGACCGCCATGTAGGGAATGACGAAACCGGCGATGGCGATCTGCACCGCCTTGAAGCCGATCTTCATCGCCGACTCCTTGGCGATCGAGGCGGCGGCGAAGGCGGCCAGCGCCACCGGCGGCGTCAGGTCGGCCATGATGCCGAAGTAGAAGACGAACATGTGGCTGACGATCAGCGGCACGCCGAGTTTCAACAGCGCTGGCGCGGCGATGGAACTGGTGATGATGTAGTTGGGGATGGTCGGGATGCCCATGCCGAGCACCAGGCAGACCAGCATCGTCAATACCAGCGAGAGGAACAGGCTCTTCTCGCCGACGCTGAGGATGAAGCCGGCGAAGGAGGACGCCGCGCCGGTCAGCGTCAGCACGCCGATGATGACGCCGACGATGGCGCAGGCCACACCCACCGGCAGCGCCTGCTGGGCGCCTTCGACCAGGCTCATCTTGAGCAGGTGCAGGGTCTTCATGCCACCCTTGAGGGCGAAGGTTTGCGCCACCAGTGCGGCGATCAGCGCCAGCAGCGGGACGATGCCCCAGGTTTCCATGTGCTTGACGAAGACCGCGGCGGCGAGTCCGAGTGCCAGCCAGAACACGTAACGGAAGGCGGTACCGGAAATCCGCGCGGCGATGGCGGCGCCGAGGATCAGCACGGCGGTCAGCACCAGGCCGACCATGCCGGCGAACATCGGCGTGAAGCCGTTGAACAGCGTGATCACCAGCACTACCAGCGGCAGCAGCAGATACCAGTTGTCGCGCATGGCATGCCAGGGGTTGGGGCATTCCTCCTTGGGCAGGCCGACCAGGTTCTTGCGCCCGGCTTCCAGATGCACCATCCAGAAGGCCGTGACGTAGTAGAGGATGGCCGGGATGGCCGCCGCCTGGACGATGTCCGCATAGGGCACGTTGATGTTTTCGGCCATGATGAAGGCTACGGCGCCCATCACCGGCGGCATGATCTGGCCGCCCATCGACGAAGTCGCCTCGACCGCGCCGGCAAAGACGCCCGAGTAGCCGAATTTCTTCATCAGCGGAATCGTGAATTGTCCGGTGGTCAGCACGTTGGCCACGCCCGAGCCGGAAATGGTACCCATCAGGCCCGAGGAAATTACCGCGACCTTGGCCGGGCCGCCCTTGCTGTGGCCGACGAAACCCAGCGCGATCGAGTTGAACAGGTTGATCATGCCGGCATGTTCGAGGAAGGAGCCGAACAGGATGAAGAGGAAGATATAGGTGGCCGAGACCAGGGTCGGGATGCCGAAGATGCCCTCGCTGCCCAGCGCAAGCTGGTTGATGATCTGGTCGAAGCCGTACTCGCGATGACCGAGGCTGCCCGGCAGCAGGTGGCCGAACACGCCATAGAGCAGGAAGGCGCCGCAGACGATGGGCAGCGCCAGGCCGAGCATGCGCCGCGTCGCCTCGAAGGTGAGGATCACCAGCGCGGTGCCGACGAACAGGTCGAGATTGCTCGGGTCGCCCGAGCGCTGGATCAGGTCGCCCTCGAACACCCAGTGGTAGGTCGACAGCGCCAGCGCGCCGAAAGCCAGCGCCGTGTCGCCAACGCCGACTTTCGAGAGCTTGCCGCCGCTCTTGAAGGCGGGGTAGAGGATGAAGGTGATGCACAGCAGAAAGCCGACATGCAGGCTGCGTATCACCAGGCTGGACAGCGGATGGAAGGCCGCGACGATCAGTTGGTAGGTGGAAAAGGCCAAGGCCAGTCCGGTGAGAACTTTCAGCCAGCCGCCGCCGAGCCGGCGTTGCACGCCGTGCTCGGAGAACTCTTCCTGGCCGTGGTCTGGAGCGACCGCCTGGACCTGCACGTCAGGTCCCGCTTACTTGATCAGCCCGACTTCCTTGTAGTACTTCTCCGCACCCGCGTGCAGCGGGGCCGGCGGACTCTTTGCCGCATTTTCCCTGGTGATGGCCTTGGCCGCGGCGTGGGCGGCCTGCAGCTCGGGCAGATGCTCGAAGATCGCCTTGGTCATCTTGTAGGCGGTATCGGTCGACACGCCTTCGTGGCTGACCAGGAAGTTCTGGATCGTCACGGTGGCGACGGCCTCGGCCTGGCCGTTATAGGTATTGGCGGGGATGGTGCCGGACAGATAGGCGGCTTCGCCGATTTTCGTCACCACATCGGCGGGGATCGGCACGATGACGATCTTGACCGCCGTGGCGAGGTCGCGGATCGCCGCGACGCCGAGGCCGGCCGAGATCAGCGTGGCATCGAGCTGGCGGTTCTTCATCAGTTCCACCGACTCGCCGAAGGGCAGGTATTCGACCTTGGCAAAATCCTTGTAGCTCATGCCGGCACCTTTGAAGATGTCGCGCGCATTGAGCTCGGTGCCGGACTTCGGCGCGCCGACGGCAACGCGCTTGCCCTTGAGATCGGCCAGGGTCTTGATGCCGGAATCGGCGGCGGCGACGATCTGGATGTAGTTGGGATAGATCGCGGCGATGGTGCGCAGCTTGTTCAGCGGAGTCTTGAAGCCGGCTTCCGGGTTGCCTTTCCAGGCCTCGTTGAGCGCATCACCCAAGGTCAGGGCGAGCTCGCCGCGGCCCGCTTGCAGCAGATTGAGGTTTTCCGCGCTGGCCTTGGTCACCTGGGCCGAGGTCTTGGCGCCGGGCATGGCCTTGCCGAAGATTTGCGACATGGCGACGCCCAGTGGGTAATACACGCCCGAGGTGCCGCCGGTGAGGACGGTGACGAATTCCTCAGCGTGCACAGCGCCGGCAATGGTCAGGGCGGCAGCGGCCGCCAGCAGGATACGGATCTTCTTCATGGGTAATTCCTCCGGGATATTGGGTGCTTGAAGGATGAAGCTTACAACACTCCGGCGTAGTCAGTCAGCCTGGAATTTGCGGAAGGGCTTTGAAGCAGGGCGCGAAGAACTGACAAGAGGGGGTGCTTCGTGACAGAATCGGCACCAAGCGACCTTACACAGGATTGCTAATGAGACTGCCAAAGCTGGAAAACCCTGCCGGCGATTTTTGGGGTGGGTTCGCCGCCATGCTGGTGGCGCTGCCTTCCGCAATCGCCTTCGGCGTCACGATCTATGCGTCCCTCGGCGGCTCCTATGCGGCATATGGGGCGCTGGCCGGCATTCTCGGCGCCACGGCGATGGGGCTGGTGGCCTCCTCGATGGGCGGCACCAACCGGCTAATTTCAGCGCCCTGCGCGCCGGCGGCTGCGGTGTTGACGGCCTTCGCCATCGAACGCATTCAGCACGGCATGGATCCCGCGGCGGTGGCCGTGCTTCTTGCCGCCCTCGGGCTGGCGGCAGGCGCGCTTCAGGTGCTGTTCGGCAGCGTCGGTCTGGGACGTCTGATCAAGTACATGCCCTATCCGGTGGTCAGCGGCTATCTTTCCGGCGTCGGGCTTTACATCATTGTCGGCCAGGTGCCGAAATTTCTCGGCGCGCCCAGCGGCACCCATTTGGGCCACGCCCTGACCAGCCCGGCGCTCTGGGTCTGGCAGGGTATGGTGGTCGGTGCGGTGACCATCTTCGCCATGGTCTTTGCACCTCGCGTTACCCAGCGCGTGCCGGCGGCGATCCTGGCGCTGCTGGCCGGCGTGGCGGCGTATTTCGGCCTGTCCCTCTTCGACGCCGCGCTGCTCGATCCGCGCAACCCGCTGGTGATCGGCCCTCTTGGCGGTTCAGGCGGCGCGGGCGGCGGCTTTGTCGATGCCATGCGCGGCCGCTGGGAAGGCGTGGGGCAGCTCGGCCTGAGCGACTTCAGCGTGCTGGTCATGCCGGCGCTGACCCTTGCCGTGCTGCTGTCGATCGACACGCTGAAGACCTGCGTCGTGCTCGACGCACTGACTCGCAGCCGTCATAACTCGAACCGCGAACTCATCGGCCAGGGTCTGGGAAACATCACTTCGGCAGTCATCGGTGGCATGCCCGGCGCCGGCACCATGGGCGCGACGCTGGTGAATATGTCGAGCGGCGCCCAAACCCGCTATTCCGGATTCATCGAAGGCGTGCTGTCGCTGCTGGCCTTCCTGTTGCTTGGAACACTGATCTCCTGGGTGCCGGTGGCGGCGTTGGCGGGAATCCTGATCGTCGTCGGCGTGCGCATGATCGACCGTCACAGCTTTGCTTTTCTCAAGCAGCGTTCGACCATCCTTGACTTCGGCGTAATCGCGGCGGTGGTGGTTACCGCCCTGACGGTCAGCCTGATCGCCGCATCCGGCGTTGGCATCCTGCTCGCCGTGGTGCTGTTCGTGCGCGAGCAGATCGGCGGCTCCGTCGTCCGCCGCAAACTGCTCGGCAACGAGACCTTTTCCAAGCGGGTGCGTACCCATGAGGAAATGGAAATCCTCACCGCCCACGGCGATCGCGCCGCGATCCTCGAACTACAGGGCAGCCTGTTCTTCGGCACGACGGATCAGCTTTACACGAGCCTGGAGCCGGAACTCAAAACACGCGATTTCCTGATTCTCGACATGCGCCGCATCCAGACCGTGGACGTCACCGCCGCACACCTGCTGGAACAGGTGAAGGACATGCTGGCCGAGCGCAAGGGCTTCCTGATCTTCAGCGCCATCCCGCAGACCTTGCCGTCGGGGCGCGACATGCAGCAATACTTCGACCAGGTCGGCCTGATCCGGCCGGACAGCCCGGTGCGCGTGTTTTCGGCCCTGGACGATGCCCTGGAGTGGGTCGAGGACCGCATCATTCACGAGACCATATGTTTGCGCGACGAGGAGAGTGCGCTGGAACTGCATGAAGTCGAGCTCTTCGCCGGACGCAAGGAGCAGACCCTTGCGGCACTCGAGCAGTGCATGGAAAAGCGCAGCGTGGCGAAGGGCGAGACCATCTTCTCGCGCGGCGATACGGGGGATGAGCTGTTCCTGATCCGGCGCGGCGCGGTGCGCATCATGTTGCCGCTGTCCGACCGCCAGTCGCACCACCTCGGCACCTTCGGCCGCGGTGCATTCTTCGGCGAAATGGCCTTCCTCGACGGTGAGGTGCGCTCGGCGAATGCACTGGCTTTCGTAGACACCGACCTCTATGTCTTGTCGCGCCACGCCTTCGACAAGTTCGCCGAAGAGCACAAGAAACTTGGGCTCAAGCTGATGGAAGGCATCGCCAGCGTGCTTGCCAGCCGCTTGCGCTACACCAACGCCGAGTTGCGTGTGCTGGAGGGCTGAGCGGCCCGGACTCGGGGAGCTCGTGAGCTTGCACGCAGCCTGGCGCTACCTGCTGTTCGGCTTGCTCGTCGGTGGTTCGGCATTCGCCTCGGCGGCTGACCGGGCGCACTGGCAATCAGTCGACTACCTGGTCGATGCCTTTGTCGAAATCGCGCTGAGAAGCGAGTACTCGCCAAAGCCGAGCACGGTACGCAAGTGGATCACGCCGGTGAACTACTTCATTGTTCATCAGGTGGCGGACGAGGATTTGCATCAGCGGCTGATCCGTACGCATTTCGAACAACTGGCCGAGATTACCGGTTTGACCATTCGGCCGGCGGAAAGTCAGGCAGCGGCGAACTACCTGATCGTAATGACCAGCGAAGACCTGCTCAAGGAAGATATGCAGACCTACTTGGGCTGGCGTTCCACCGCGCGGCGCGAAAAGTTTTTCCGCGAGAGCGTTTGCCTGTCAACGTTCTCGATCAAACCGAAAGGCCCGATTTTCCGTGCGGTGGTGATCATTCCCGTCGACCGGGCACGGGCGAGGAGAAAACTGGTGGCGTGCGTGGTAGAGGAACTGACGCAGGTCATGGGTTTGGCCAACGATTCGGTCAAGGTCTTTCCGTCGGTGTTCAATGATCTATCGACTGACGTGTTCCTGTCCGGCCTGGACTCCCTGCTGCTGAAAATGCTCTACGACCCGCGCGTCAAGGCAGGCATGGATGAGGATGCCGTGCGGCCGATTCTGCAGCAGATTGCAACCGAGTTCGAGCGCGACGATCGCTTTGCCACGGCCGAGAAGGCCGCGGCAGAGGGCGGCCTTTCGGCGCTGAGCCCCTGACGGTTTGCGTGCCGTTGCCGCGCAGCGCAACCCTGGACTCAGATCAGGCCTGCGCTGCGAAGCGCGGCGATGTCCTCGGCGCTGCGTCCGAGTTCGCGCAACACTTCCTCGGTATCCTGGCCCAGCAGCGGCGGCGCGAGGCGATAGTCGACCGGCGTGGCGGAGAAACGCATCGGGTTGGCCACCTGCGGTGCGCTGCCACCCGCGGCATGGGGCATCTCGACACGCAGGCCGCGATGCACCACCTGGGGATCGGCGAACACGCCGGCCAGATCGTTGATCGGGCCGCAAGGTACGGCGGCATTTTCCAGTAGGGCGATCCAGGCCGCGGTGGTCCTCATCACCGTGGTCTGGCGCAGCAGCGGTATCAGCGCGGCGCGATTCCGGACCCGTGCCGCATTGGTGGCGAAGCGCTCGTCGCCGATCCATTCGGCATGGCCGGAAATCTCGCAGAAGCGCGCGAACTGGCCGTCGTTGCCGATGGCCAGGATCATGTCGCCGTCCGCCGTGGGAAAGTCCTGGTAGGGCACGATGTTGGGATGGCCGTTGCCCATGCGCTGCGGCGCCTTGCCGGAGACGAGGTAGTTCATCGCCTGGTTGGCCAGGCTGGCCACCTGCACGTCGAGCAGGGCGAGGTCGATGTGCTGGCCCTGGCCGGTCTTCTCGCGATGCAGCAGCGCTGCCATGATGGCATTGCCGGCATACAGGCCGGTGAGGATGTCGGTCAGCGCGACGCCGACCTTCTGCGGACCGGCGCCTTCCTCGTCATCGGCGCGACCGGTGACGCTCATCAGGCCGCCCATGCCCTGGATCAGGAAATCGTAGCCGGCCCGCGCGGCGTAAGGGCCGTCCTGACCGAAGCCGGTGATCGAGCAATACACCAGCTTCGGGTTGAGCGCTGACAGGCTCGGGTAGTCGAGGCCGTAGGCCGCCAGGCCGCCGACCTTGAAGTTTTCCAGCACCACGTCGGATTGCGCGGCGAGTTCGCGGATGATCGCCTGGCCCTCCGGCCGCGTGATGTCGACGGTCAGCGAGCGCTTGTTGCGATTGGTGCACAGAAAATAGGCGGCATCGGTGGTCGCCTGGCCTTCGCCGTCGGCCAGCCACGGCGGACCCCAGCCGCGCGTGTCGTCGCCGCCGCGGCCGTTCTCGCCGGGACGCTCAACCTTGATCACATCCGCGCCAAGATCGCCCAGCAACTGCGAGGCCCACGGCCCGGCCAGTACGCGAGAAAGGTCGAGTACCTTGACGTGGTGCAATGGTCCGGTGGCTGATGTCATGTGCGGCTGTTCCGAATTGAAGAGGGCGGGATGCGGCGACAATGATACCGCCGCCGCAAGCATGCTATCGTGGTGTCATCGATTGAACGGGAGAATGCCATGCGCAAAAGTGTGTTGGGTGTTGGAGTTTTTCTTGCGGCGGGATTGGGTCAGGCGGCCGAACCGGTGCGCGACGTAACTTCCTCTGCCACCGATCGTGAAGCCGTTGCGGTCACCGTGTATAACGACGATCTGGCGCTGGTCAAGGAACGCCGCCGGGTGGACCTGCCATCCGGCCTGACACGCCTTTCGCTGCGCGACGTAACGGCGCAGATGCGACCCGAGACAGCGTTGCTGCGTGCGGTGAGCGGGCAGCCGCTGAGCCTGATCGAGCAGAACTTCGATTTCGACCTGCTGACGCCGCAGAAACTGCTGGAAAAATACGTCGGTCGCGAAGTGACGGTGATTCGGCCGCATCCCACCAACGACAGCGAGCGACGCGAGCGTGCCACGGTGCTCGCCGTCGGACAAGGCACGGTGCTGCGCTTTGCCGATCGCATCGAAACGGGGGTGCCGGGGCGGCTGGCTTTCGACAGCGTGCCGCCCAACCTGCGCGACCGGCCGACGCTGTCGGTTCTGCTCGAAGCGGCCGGCGGCAAGCAGGCGGTGGAACTCTCCTATCTCACCGGCGGCCTGTCGTGGAAGGCGGACTACGTCGCCAACCTGTCGACCGACGGCAAGAGCCTTGACCTCAATGGCTGGGTGACGCTGACCAATCGCAGTGGCGCCGGCTTCGACAACAGCACCCTGCAACTCGTTGCCGGCACGGTCAATCGCGTGCGCCAGCAGGACTCGAGAATGTACGCCATGGCCGCACCAGCGCCGGCGCGCGCGAAAGCGATGGAGGCGACGCAGGAGGCCCTGCTGGATTACCACCTCTACAGTTTCGAGCGGCCGACCAGCATCGCCGACAACCAGACCAAGCAACTCGCCCTGCTTTCGGCCAGCGCTGTGCCGGTGCGCCGCGAATACCTGCTGGCCGGCAACGACTGGTACTACAGGGACCGCTACGGCCAGATCGGCCAGAAGCTGAAGCCTGCCGTGTTCCTGGAGTTTGAGAACAAAGGCGGCCAACTCGGCAAACCGCTGCCGGCCGGCATCGTGCGCGTCTACGCGAGGGACAGCAAAGGCGCGGCGCAGTTCGTCGGCGAGGATCGCATCGCCCACACGGCGAAGAACGAGAAATTGCGGCTCAGGCTGGGCGAGGCTTTCGACATTACCGCCGAGCGCAAGCAGACCAGCTACCGGAAAATCGCCGACAACGTCAGCGAGAGCGCGTGGCGCATCGAGCTGCGCAACGCCAAGGACGAGGTGGTCAGCGTGAAGGTGCAGGAACCCATGCCCGGCGACTGGGAAATGGTCCAGGAATCGCAGAAGCACACCAAGGAGTCGGCGCGCGTGGCGTCATGGAACGTGGCCGTGCCGGCAGGCGGCACGACGCTGCTGGAGTATGCTGTTCGGGTGAAATGGTGAAAGTCGGCGCTGGCGGTACGGCGTCGGGTTGCGGCAGCTTAGTGCCCATTGCGGAAGTAGCATATTTGGAAAGCGGACGTTCAGCATTTGAAATCATCTGCCTGCGCTGCTATTTTCTCAGACTAGATTGAATGGAAGGTATACGTTGTTTTCGAAAAGGCTACTCGGGATACGTTTTAGCGTGACTCAACCAACGTCGACCGCCGCGCGCCAAGAAGTTTTATGAAATCCCTCGTTCGTTCCTTTGGATCAGGCTGCGGTGACGCTTCAAGAAAAAACCGCGCAATCGCACGTTCCATGTTGCCAGCATTTTGGTCAAGATATAGACGGAGAACCGTGCAACCAAGTCGAAGGTTGTACTTCCCCTGGTACAACGTGTTTGCCGGGTTACCAAGTTGCGCGTGCAAGCTTGGAGAAAGTTGAAGTAACCCAACGTTGCCAGAACGGGAAACCGCCATTTCATCGAAACGACTCAGCAACTCGACAAGGATGAGCAATGTATTCGCATCAAGCCCCGCGCGCCTAGATTCATAGTAGATGTCCGATGCACTGGCCCTTAACTTGCTCGTGGCCGCTGTAGCCTTGATGATCTCGTCGGCGGATGCCTCCCATGATTTACCTGCATCGGGAACGACAGAGGGTGTGGCAGGGATATATCGCACCGACATAACGGAACTGATGGCAGCAATACGTCCAGCGCCTGAATTGTTTTCTGGTGCCGCGAGAGTGCTGCAAGGCATGATGCTGCTTGCCACCCAGAGGACTGCTGACTTGAGGAGACGTGAGCACATAGAGTTACGACAGAAGAGCGTAACGTCTGAGGCGACTGGCCGACAGAGAGCGAAGTGCATAAGTAACCTGAAAGCGTAACTTGCATGCGGTCCGATTGACCGAAAACCTAGGCCGCAATCTTTCGCGTGGAATCACGAGTGTCCTTGACTATTTTGCGCTTCGTTGACGAGGTCCTCAAGGGCTTGCCCGAAGGACGAGAAGGGGCATCCCGCAGCCGTTTGGGTGGTTCGACGCCTGCTACAAGAACGATCTAGTGGGCGCATCGTTCGGTCACTATGAGGTTTAATGTTTGAAAATTCTTGCTGAGATCTGTTGAAGTGATTAGACCTTGCATATGAAGATATAGGTCTTCGTGCGTTTCATAAAGCCACCTGCGATAGATTGGTCGAAATTGGGGTCGTGGACAAATTCGAAGGCGGTCGGACACGTTTTTGCCGCAAATCGGTTTGCAAAGATATGGATTCGCTGGACGATTGAACCCTCAGTCTCCATAACTCCAGGGGCTGCTGTGACTGTGACGAGGTGCTTGTTGGCCCCTAGCTTTTCATGCGTATAGCCAACGTCGCCAGTTCCGCCAACCTCGGACCCTTGTTCAAGCGCTCCGGGCTGACGAGTGTATGAACAGCCTTGCAACAAAGCCAGTGCCGCGAAGGTTGCAATGACGTAAAAGCGATTCTGCATTTGGTGGGTGCCTCCATACAATGTTGCGGTTTGCCTCGGAAGTGTTTCTTAGGTCGAACGTTTGAGTTGGGCGTCAAGTGGCTAGCGGCACAACCCGCCATGGGCACGGCTCTTGGAGTTGATCAAGGATCAGGTGATCCAAAACGGCAGAATACGCCTCTGCCCCAAGCTGCTGCTGAGAGCGTAGATCTGACCGGCGCTGCGCGGTTTTATCGCGCAGCGTCCAGCGACCGAAGGGAGCGAGGTCAAGCGCCGGGTTAGGTTGCACGTTTCACCAGAGCGCGCGATAGCTCAAGAATTGTGTTCGATGCACTTTGATATGACATATCGAACGACTGCTGTGGCATACGGAGGCTATAGAAGATGGCTCCGCGCGAACTTGTTAGCGTCTTAATTTCGAGAACGTGCAAGTACGTGGCAAGGTTCATCATGACTTCTTCAAGGGTTTCCCGCTGCGACAGCGAGGTATTTTTAGTTGTGGTGTCGAAGGAATTGTTTTCGGGAGTGCCTGGAACGATCTTGGCTTGTTTCATTTTTTCCCCCAATCTTTCTTCTCGATGAAAATTCTTGCTTGCTCAGCGCTGACGACCTCATAGGCCCATTGCCATGACGTGTAAAGATGTGGCGTTTGATCTGTAGACTTGATTTTCGCTTTCACCTTTAGCTTTGTTCCAACTGGATGGCTTTCTCGCATTTCCGACGAGCACTCGACTCGCATCGAAGTGGAGAGTCCTTGCCCAGCCATTGGGCGCGCTCGAATTGAGTGTTTAGAGCTGCCGCCGCTGTGCAGATATGTCTCCACAATCACGTAACGATAGTCGTCGGCCATGTGCAACCTAACGAAGCTTTAGAAAAAGTCTTTTCATGACCGCATCCTGCCGTGAACCAAACGGGATATAGAGTGTCATAAGGCTGTTTCCTTTGGAGAGGCCAGCAACAGAGAGCCCGGAGATAAGAGCGACCGCAACAGAAAGCTGCGCGATACCAAGGCCCTGCCACCTGTTGTATCGATCATCTACCATTCTGATTCCTCTCCGGCGAGTGCAAGAACGTGAGTGAGAGTCACATCGTCGCGGTTTCGATTATTTTCGTACCGAAAAATACAGTGCAAGCCCGATAGACAAAATGGCACCTACTTCAAGGCCTAAGGTCGGCCAAATGATGGACGCATTAAAGTCTTCAGACCACGCCACAGGGACTTTTGACAGAAGGAACGCGAAAGTCTGAAAGTTTTGACTGGCGCCATTCCATCCCCACGGTGGGAACATGAGTGCAAGAGCACAAGTCAAGAATGTCCCAACGATAACTACCTTTTCGATTGCCATGCGCTGGCCTCCATTTTTTTTGGCACTAACGACGCTGTAGAAAAACCCCCTAAGGGGTCAATTGAACCTGTTTGTGGGGGTCCCTTGACCATTCCCCATCTGGAGATCGGCCCGCAGAGAGCGCTTTAAACGGTCGAATTGTGCGCAGGACATTCCGCAAATGCCCGAAGGGGTTTTTCTACTCCCACAACGTGGAGTTGAGGCGCCTGCGCGGCTTTTCGCGCAGGTCGCATCGAACGTTGTGTTAGGTTTAGCGGCTGACATCAAGGTATTTCTTGAATTTCGACTTGGCTGGCTCAAATTGCTCAGTAAGCCATGTCAGCTCGCTATGCATGCCATCGACGACCTTCTTGTGGTCGTACCCTTCTGGCTTTTCCTGCGCGTAGTCACGATATTCGCCACACCAATATTGAAGCTTTACACCACGCTTGTAAATTTCATCAATGTATTCTGGTACCTCCGGGCCGAACAAAAAATCCGCCTCTGAAACGGCCGTGCGAAATTTCAGTAAGTCCTCATAACTCGCCTTAGCATCTCGAAGAATAATGCTGAGGATTTTTCGCACTTCTTCATAGACGCGAAGGCGCCGGTCATATCTATCAAGAATGAACTTCAGTCGATTTGTCTGCCACTGCTGCCACGCAACATACGTGGCCACGATGGCGATCAGGGGAGTGAGTAGCCCTTTTGAAACTTCGATCACTTGCTCAATGCACATAGCGAAACCGAATTTTGATATAGGGAGACAGTTTTGCTCCCCAACTCCGGCACGTGCTGCATAACTCGGCGGAGTTCAGTCCTCCGAAAGTCCCTGCCAGTATGGCTTTCCATTAAATCGAGACTATTTTCAACCATACTAAATCTCCGTAAAAAGCGGCACAGTTCGAATATAGCTCAATGACATGCGTTTGCGGTGCCAACGTCAGCTTTTGGTGATGTTACTGTGGGGCCGCTTGTGGCCCAGACTGTGTAAAAACGGGAACTTATAGGTTTCCCCTCGGTCTATGCATTGGACATTATTGATCGGGGGCGGCGGAATGAAGCGATTCATACAGGGAGAAGACAGGACGCAAAGCACCTTACTGCCTGAACTCCTCGACGAGTACATCGCCGAAGCCAATCCGGTGCGCGTCGTTGATGTGTATGTCGATGAACTTGATCTGGGCAAGCTGGGATTTGAAGGCGTCGATCCTGCAGCCACCGGTCGGCCGGCCTATCACCCAGCCGTGCTGCTGAAGATTTACATCTACGGCTATCTGAACCGGATTCAATCCAGCCGCCGGCTTGAGCGCGAAGCACAGCGCAACGTCGAACTCATGTGGCTAACCGGTCGCCTGACGCCTGACTTCAAGACCATCGCCAACTTCCGCAAAGACAATGGCAAGGCAATCCGGGGTGTTTGCAAACAGTTCGTTGTGCTGTGCCAACAATTGGGCCTGTTCTCGGAAGCCGTAGTTGCCATCGACGGCAGCAAGTTCAAGGCCGTCAATAACCGTGACCGCAATTTCACCAGCGCCAAGCTGCAGCGGCGGATGGAGGAAATCGAATCGAGCATCAACCGCTACCTGGTCGAACTCGACAGCGCCGATCGGCAGGAACCGGTCGTGGCACAGCTTAAGACAGAGCGGCTAAACGACAAGATTGCCGCATTGAAAGAACAGATGAAGTCCCTCAAGGAGATCGAAGTTCAGTTGGAGCAGACGCCGGACAAGCAGATTTCCCTGACCGATCCCGATGCCCGTTCCATGAAGACACGCGGTACTGGCGTCGTGGGCTACAACGTACAGACCGCGGTGGATACCAAAAACCATCTGATTGTGGCCCACGAGGTCACCAACGACGGAATCGACCGGAACCAACTGTCTTCGATGGCCGTGCAGGCGCGGACCGCCATTGGTACCGAAACCCTCACGGCCATTGCTGATCGAGGGTATTTCAAGGGGGAGGAAATACTGGCCTGCCACGAAGCCGGGATTACCGCGATTGTTCCGAAGATCATGACCTCGTCTGCAAAAGCAGACGGGCGATTCGACAAGGCGGACTTCATCTACGATGCCGCCACCAATGAATTTCGGTGTCCGGCCGGGGAGCGATTGATCTGGCGCTATTCAAACATCGAGCGGGGCATGAAGTTGGATCGCTACTGGAGTTCGCATTGCCCTCGCTGCGCCATCAAGGAGAAATGCACGCCTGGCGACTACCGCCGTGTCAGTCGATGGGAGCACCAGGCGGTGCTCGATGACATGCAAGCGCGCCTTGATCGAGCCGCCGATAGCATGCGGATCCGACGCCAAACCGTTGAGCACCCGTTCGGCACTCTCAAGTCATGGATGGGGAGTGCGCATTTCCTGACCAGGACCCTGAAGCGCGTCAGCACCGAAATGAGCCTGCATGTTCTGGCCTACAACCTCAAACGCGTCATGCGAATAATGGGGCCTCTCGAACTGATGCGGGTGATGAGGGCCTGAGCCCTTTCTTGCCATCTCACACACTCAGCGCTGGCAACTGGGGGTAGCACCTCACTACCGTTCGGCCCTATCACCGACATTTCGCACCGCACGCTTCCAAATCGATTCGTCGACCATGCTGGCGTCGCCCACGATGAACCCGCCATCATTCGCTGGTTTTTACACAGTCTGGGCCGATAGCAGGCAACACGAACCCGCGCGATCTTTCGGCCCAGCCACTTATTACCCGCGAACCTCTCCATTTCCCAGCACGATCCACTTCTGCGAGGTGAGGCCTTCCAGGCCGACCGGGCCGCGGGCGTGGAACTTGTCGGTGGAAATGCCGATCTCGGCGCCGAGGCCGTATTCGAAGCCATCGGCGAAGCGGGGCGAGGCGTTGACCATCACCGAGGCCGAATCCACCTCGCGCAGGAAGCGCATGGCGTTGCTGTAGTTCTCGGTGACGATGGCGTCGGTATGGGCTGACGAATACTTGTTGATGTGGGCGATGGCTTCGCCGACATCGGCGACGATCTTCACCGAAATTATGGCGGCGAGATATTCGGCGTACCAGTCCTGTTCCGTCGCGGCAATGGCCTGCGGCACCAGCTTTCGAGTTTCCTCGCAGCCGCGGATTTCGACGCCGCGGGCGCTGAGCATGTTGCCAAGAGTCGGCGCCAGCGATACGGCGACGGCGCGTGCGATCAGCAGCGACTCGGCGGTGTTGCAGGTTCCCAGGCGCTGGGTCTTGGCGTTCTCGACGATGTTCAGCGCCTTTGTCGCATCGGCGGTGTCATCGACATAGACGTGGCAGTTGCCGTCGAGATGCTTGATCACCGGCACCTTCGCCTCTTTCGAAACGCGCTCGATCAGGCCCTTGCCGCCGCGCGGCACGATCACGTCGACATACTCGGGCATGGCGACCAGATGGCCGACCGCCGCGCGATCGGTGGTCTCGATCACCTGTACCGCCTTCTCCGGCAGGCCTGCCGCCACCAGGCCGGCGCGGACGCAGGCGGCGATGGCCTGGTTGCAGCGCAGTGCTTCCCTGCCGCCGCGCAGGATGGCGGCATTGCCGGACTTGAGACACAGGGCGGCGGCGTCGGCGGTGACGTTCGGCCGCGCTTCGTAGATGATGCCGACCACGCCGAGCGGGACGCGCATCTTGCCGACCTGGATGCCGGACGGGCGGCGCTTCATATCGCTGATCTCGCCGATCGGATCGGGCAGGGCGGCGACCTGTTCCAGGCCCAGCGCCATGGCTTCGACGCTCTTGTCGGTCAGCGTCAGGCGGTCGATCATCGCCGCGTCGAGGCCGTTCTTGCGCGCTTCGGCGACGTCTGCTGCGTTAGCCGCAAGAAGTTCGCCGCGGTGCTCGCGGATCGCGGCCGCCATGGCCAGCAGCGCCGTGTTCTTGGCCGCCGTCGAGGCCCGCGCCGTGGCGCGCGATGCCTCGCGGGCATTGCGGCCGACTTGCTGCATGTAGTTCTTTACATCCATAAAAACCTTTCAGCCACAGAGATCACAGAGGACACAGAGAGACACAGAGAGAAACAGAACAAGGGCTTTTCTCTGTGCCCTCTGTGTCCTCTGTGGCTAAATGCTTCTGCTTCTGGTCAAGCGCAGTACCAACTGAAGAAACTCATCCCAGATATCGCCGCGCGCCAGACCCTTGATGATGCGGTCAATCTTTGCCGCATGCAAGAGCGCGCGCATTTTGGTCGAGGGCGCCGAAGCGCTGCGTGCCTCCGTGGCCAGTGCCCAGAGTACCAGCGGCGGCGCCGCTTCCTCGCCCTTGAGGCCTTCCAGCGTGCGTGCGGCGCGCACGGTGTCGCGGGCCTTGAGGGCGTCGCGCAGATCCGACACGTCGTAGCGGGCGACGTTCATCACCGCGGCTTCGATCTGCGCCAGCGAAATTTCGCCGGGCGGATGGAGCAGGCCGAGCTTCTGGATTTCCTGATGGGCCGCCAGCAGGTTGCCTTCGACGTGCGCGGCGATGAATTCCAGCGCAGGCCTAGGCGCACTCTGCCGCTGACGCGCCAGGCGTTCGGCGATCCATTGCGGCAGGCGCGCTGGTGGCGGCGCGTTGCATTCGATGGCGATCCCGGCGTTCGACAGGGCAGTGACCCAGGCGGCCTTCTTCGCCTGCCAGTCGAGCTCGGGCAGCGTGATCAGCGTGACGATGCCGGGGCCCAGCGTGGAGATGTAGCGTTGCAGCGCTTCGCTGCCTTCGCGCCCCGGTTTGCCGGAGGGAATGCGCAGATCGACGAGCTTGCTGCCGCCGAACAGCGACATGTTGCCGGTGGCAAGAAACAGCTCGTCCCATTTGAAACTGGTGCCGACGATGATGACTTCGCGTTCCTCGAAGCCCTGTTTGCGGGCGGCGGCGCGTATCGCGTCGCCGGCTTCGATCACCAGCAGCGGCTCGTCGCCGTGCAGCAGGTAGAGCGGTGCCAGCGGCTTGTCCAGGTGCGCCGCGAGTTGTTCGGGCCGCAACTGCACGAAACTTACTCCCCGTCGACTTTCGCCGGCCGCAGCTTCGCCGCCGCCAGCCGCCGCATCAACTGCTGCACCAGATCGCCCTGCATGTCGCGCCAGAGCAGTGCTTCTTCCGATTCCTTGGACAGCACCAGGTCGTCGCTGAAGGTGATCTCGCGACGCAGCGTGATGGTGCTGGGCGGTATGTACTCGGTTGGCACGGCGGCGGGTACGTCCGTGTATTTGACCGGCGGGGCGGAGATGGCTCCGGCGACATTGGCATGCACCTTGAAGGTAAAGACCCTCACCAGCTGGAACTCACGCGCACGGCCGGCGGCGTTGAGGGAAAGGATGTTCTTCTGCGGCGTGTCGGCCAGCACCGTCAGCACGGCTTCCGCTTCCTTGATATCGACCACCCGCGTTCCCGGCGACGAGGCCTCGATGTTGCGCTTGAGCAGGGCGTAGAACTCGGAAGTCGGCGGCAGTGAAAGGGCGATCGTGGCGAACGGCAATTTGTAGCCGGGCAGCTCCGCGCCGCCACGCAACTTGAAGCCGCAGGCCGTCACGAGGCTGATCAGCAACAGGATGACAAATAGTTTCGTTGCGCGCATAGCGACCCTCTCAAACCACGATGTTGACCAGACGACCGGGAACGACGATGACTTTTCTTGCCGGCTTGCCTTCCATGAATTTCTGTGCGGCATCCGACCCCACCGCAATGGCCTCGATCGCCGTCCTGTCGGCGCCGACTTTGACCCGGATGCTGCCGCGATGCTTGCCATTGACCTGCAGCACCAGCTCCTCCTCGTCCTGCACCAGGGCGGCAGGCAGCGGCTCGGGCCACGGTGCGTGGAGGATGTCCTCGCCAAAACCCAGTTCCCGCCAGAGTTGGTGGCAGATGTGAGGTGCGATCGGGGAGAGCAGGCGAAGCAGGATTGAAAGGCCTTCCTCGGTAACCTCGTTCCTGCCGCCCGCGAACCTGTCCAGTGCGTTCAGGATCTTCATCGTCGCAGAAGCGACGGTGTTGAACTGCAGCTTGCCCATGTCGTAATTGGCTTGCTTGAGCACGGTATGGATTTCAAACCGCGTCGCCTTGGCCAGCGTATCGCCCATTGCCGGGCCCGGATTGTCGAACCTCGCGCAATAGTTCCAGACCCGGCGCAAAAACCGGTAGGCGCCCTCGACGCCCGAGTCCGACCATTCCAGCGTCTGTTCCGGCGGCGAGGCGAACATCATGAAGAAGCGCGCGGTGTCGGCGCCGAACTCATCGATGATCGCTTGCGGATCGACGCCGTTGCGCTTGGACTTGGACATGGTGCCGACGCCGCCGTAATCGACCGTCTGGCCGTCGGCCTTCGATGTGGCGCCGACGACGTGGCCGCCCTCGTCGCGCTTGAGATCGACCTCTTCCGGGGCGAAATACTCGATGCCGCCCTTGTCGGTGCGGCGCGAGAAAATGTGGTTGAGCACCATGCCTTGCGTCAGCTGGTTGGCGAAGGGCTCGTCGTACTTGACGAGTCCCAGATCGCGCCTCACCTTGGTCCAGAAACGCGAATAGAGCAGGTGCAGGATGGCATGCTCGATGCCGCCGATGTTCTGGTCCACCGGCATCCAGTAGTTGGTGCCGGTATCGACCATTGCCGAATTCGTCGCGCGCGTGGCGGCATCGACGCCGTAGCGCGCGTAGTACCAGGACGAATCGACGAAGGTGTCCATGGTGTCGGTTTCGCGCCTGGCCGGCTTGCCGCATTGCGGGCAGGCGCAGTCGACGAAATCGGCGCGCTTGGCCAGCGGATTGCCGGAGCCGTCGGGCACGCAATCCTCGGGCAATTTCACCGGCAACTCGGCTTCGGGCACCGGCACCGTGCCGCAAGCGTCGCAATGGATCAGCGGAATCGGACAGCCCCAGTAGCGCTGGCGCGACACGCCCCAGTCGCGCAGGCGGTACTGCACCTGGGTGGCGCCGAGATC
This sequence comes from Sulfuritalea sp., assembly GCA_030651305.1. Classification (GTDB taxonomy): domain Bacteria; phylum Pseudomonadota; class Gammaproteobacteria; order Burkholderiales; family Rhodocyclaceae; genus Sulfuritalea. Next base: position 41,065 of record JAUSCI010000022.1, read on the forward strand.
CTTGGCGCTGAGGTCGGCGGCGATGGCGGTGGTGGCGGCTTCGAGGCCGAGGCCGTCGTACTTGCCGGAATTCACGCAACGGCCGCGCTGCTTGTCGGCATACCATTCCTGCCAGCCGGCCAGCGAGAATGTCTCGCCTTCGACGGCGATCACCTGTTTGATTTCCAGGCCGTATTTCTTGGCGAACTCGAAGTCGCGTTCGTCATGGGCCGGCACGGCCATCACGGCGCCTTCACCGTAGCTCATCAGCACGTAGTTGCCGACCCAGACTTCGACTTTGTCGCCGGTCAGCGGATGCTCGACGAAAATACCGGTCGGCATACCCTTCTTTTCCATGGTCGCCATGTCGGCTTCCATGACCGAGCCGTGCTTGCACTCATCGATGAAGGTGGCGAGTGCGGGATTGTTTTTTGCGGCATGGCTCGCCAGCGGATGCTCGGCGGCGACGGCGCAGAAGGTCACGCCCATGATGGTGTCGGCGCGGGTGGTGAACACCCACAGCTTTTCCTGCTTGCCGTCCAGCTCGTAGGGAAAGGCGAAGCGCACGCCGATGCTCTTGCCGATCCAGTTGGCCTGCATGGTCTTGACCCGCTCCGGCCAGCCCGGCAGCGTGTCGAGCGCCGACAGCAGCTCGTCGGCATATTTCGTGATGGCCAGGTAGTAGCCGGGAATCTCGCGCTTCTCGACTACCGCGCCGGTGCGCCAGCCGCGGCCTGCGATCACCTGTTCGGAGGCGAGCACGGTCTGGTCCACCGGATCCCAGTTCACGACCTGGGTCTTCTTGTAGGCAATGCCTTTCTCCAGCATGCGCAGGAACAGCCACTGGTTCCACTTGTAATACTCGGGTGCGCAGGTCGCCAGTTCGCGCTCCCAGTCGAGGGCAAAGCCCAGCGACTGGAGCTGCTTCTTCATGGCGGCGATGTTGTCCCAGGTCCACTTCGCCGGCGGCACCTTGTTCTGCATCGCGGCGTTCTCGGCGGGCAGGCCGAAGGCGTCCCAACCCATCGGTTGCAGGACATTGCAGCCCTTCATGCGGTGGGTGCGGGCGAGCACATCGCCGATGGTATAGTTCCGCACATGTCCCATGTGCAGTTTGCCCGACGGATAGGGGAACATCGACAGGCAGTAGTATTTCGGCCGGTTCTTGTCCCCAACGGCACGGAAAGTCTGCTGGGTATTCCAGTGGGTCTGTGCGGCCCGCTCGATTTCGTTCGGTAGGTATTTTTCCTGCATGGCCGGGCGCGTGTTTTGAGTACTGACAAAGGCGGGAATTATACCTGCCGACACTGATCGAAAGGATTCGCATGCGGCCGTTTAACCTGATTCTCGCAGTAGTTGCCGCCGTCGTACTGTTGCCGTCGGCGGCGGCGTTTGCCGCCGCGCCGGCAACCGTGGAAGCCGTGCAAGCGCCGGCCTGGCGTGATCGAGACGGCGTCACGGCGCCCCTGGCGGCGGGCATGGAGTTGAAGAGCGGCGATGTGCTGCGCACCGGTCAGGGCGCGCGCGCGTACGTGCTGCTGGCCGAGGGCAGCCGGGTCAAGCTGGGCGAGGCGGCGCAATTCACTTTTCATACACGCAGCCTGCAGCCGCAAAGAAGCTTTAGCGGTGCGCTCGATGTCCTGGCGGGAGCCTTCCGCTTTACCACCGGCAAGTTGTGGAAAACCCGTGCGCGTGAGGTAGCCATTCGTGTCGGCACAGCCACCATCGGCATTCGCGGCACCGACCTGTGGGGACGGACCAACAGCGACGGCGATCTGGTCGCCTTGCTCGAGGGCCGCATCGAAATCATCCGCGCCGGCCAGGCCACCGTACTGGCGCAGCCGATGACCTATTTCGACGCGCCGCGCGGCCAGGCTGCCGCCGTCAAAGCACTCGATCCGGGAGTATTCAGTTCGCTGGCGCGCCAGACCGAAATCCTGCCGGGCGATGGCGCGGTGCGCGCCAAGGGCAAGTGGCGAGTCCTGGCTGGCGATGCGGCCAGCGAAGAAGCCGCGCTGGAACTATATGACCAGATACGCGAAGCAGGATTTGCCGCGCGCATCCGGCCACGTGCGACAGCACCCGACGGCTGGCGTTACGAAGTGCTGCTCGGAGGCTTTTCGAGCGTCGCCGAAGCCGAAATTGCGGCGGCTCGGCTGAAAGCCGCCACAGGCCTCAAGGCAAGCGTCGGCCGCTAACCTGGCTGGTGCTGCCCTGCGGCTGATCCGATCAGCCGCCAGCCGCGAGCCGTCAGGGCCGCCCCTTGTTGGGCCACTTGCATCGAGACAGCCCACAAGCGAGCCTGGGCGCGCGCCCAAGGGCGCCAGCCGAAGGATGCCGCGTCTTCACGCAGGGATTCGGCCGCCACCAGTTCCAGCAGGCGATCCACGGCCAGCTTGTAATAGGCCGACGATCCGGATGCAGCGCGGCGTGCGGCCCAGCGTTCCGACTCGTGCCAGAGGGTCTCGGCTCGACGCTCGCTGATGCCGGCTTTTTTTGCCAGCCACGGCAGCAGTTTGGGTGTCCTGAGCTTGGTTCTCATGAGTTTCTCCTGTTCGGTCGGGCTTTTCCGGCCTTGTGGGCCGGGGCCGCCCGTCTTGCACGCAATGTGTTGCATTGCAGCAATCAAGATTGTATAGAGTTTATATGGGTGAAACACTCTAAATGGAAGTAAGTTGTTGCAATGCGACACACGCCTGTCTGACGAGCAATTGCCACGGAGATCGTCCTTTGTTAGCGCTTACTGTCGCCTGTTTGCTTCCGCTCAGGTCGATATAATCGCCATCTCACCTGCACATCGCTGTCATGAATCCCCTGCTCGCCCCCCTCAACGCGCCGCAACTGGCGGCGGTCACGCTGCCGCCGGCGCATGCCCTGATCCTCGCCGGCGCCGGTTCGGGCAAGACTCGGGTGCTGACGACGCGCATCGCCTGGCTGATTTCCACCGGACAGGTGTCGCCGCCGGGAGTGCTCGCCGTGACCTTCACCAACAAGGCGGCCAAGGAAATGCAGACGCGGCTGGCCGGCATGCTGCCGATCAACGTCAGGGGCATGTGGATCGGCACCTTTCACGGTTTGTGCAACCGCCTGCTGCGCGCCCACTATCGCGATGCCGGCCTGCCGCAACTGTTCCAGATTCTCGACTCGGCCGATCAGCAGGCCTCGGTCAAGCGCCTGCTGAAATCGCTGAATGTCGATGACGAGAAGTTCCCGCCGCGCGAGCTGTGCCATTTCATCAACGCGCAGAAGGAACAGGGATTGCGCGCCGCAGCGGTGGAAGCCTGGGACGACTGGGCACGCAAACGCATCGGGCTCTACGAAGCCTACGAAGCCCAGTGCCAGCGCGAAGGCGTGGTCGATTTCGCCGAACTCCTGTTGCGCTCGTATGAACTGCTGGAACGCAACGAACCGCTGCGCCGGCATTATCAGGAGCGTTTCCGCCACATCCTCGTCGATGAATTCCAGGACACGAACAAACTTCAATATCGCTGGTTGAAGCTCTTGGCCGGCGGCGGTGCCCATCTGTTCTGCGTCGGCGATGATGACCAGAGCATCTACGCCTTTCGCGGCGCGGACGTTGGCAACATGAGCGACTTCGAGCGCGAGTTCAAAGTCGAAAACCTGATCCGCCTCGAACAGAACTACCGTTCCCACGGCAACATCCTCGATGCGGCCAACGCCATCATCAAGAACAACCCGACGCGCCTCGGCAAGAACCTGTGGACCGAGGCCGGCAGCGGTGAGCCGATCCGTATCTACGAGTCCTATTCCGACGGCGACGAAGCGCGCTGGATCGTCGAGGAGGTCCGGGCATTGACGCGCGAGGGCCATGTGCGCGCCGAGATCGCCTTGCTGTATCGCAGCAACGCCCAGTCGCGCGCGCTGGAGCATGCGCTGTTCAACGCCGGCCTGCCCTACCGTGTGTATGGCGGCCTGCGCTTCTTCGAGCGCGCCGAGATCAAGCATGCGCTGGCCTATCTGCGCCTGATCGCCAACGCTGATGACGACACCGCCTTCGCCCGCGTGGTGAATTTCCCGACGCGCGGTATCGGCGCGCGCAGCCTCGAAAGCTTGCAGGATGCGGCGAAGGCGGCCAACAGCAGCCTCCATGCGGCGATCCCGCAAGTGGCCGGTGCCGGCGGCGCCAAGCTGGCCGCTTTCGCCCAACTGATCGTCATGCTGCGCGAGGCCGTACAGCTGCCGCTGCCGGAACTGGTCGAACACGTCGTCGAACTGTCCGGCCTGCGCGCTCATTACCTGAACGAGAAGGAAGGCCAGGACCGGCTCGCCAACCTCGACGAGCTGATCAATGCCGCCGCCAGCTTTGTCGCCGAGGAAGGCGAGCCGAATCAGGATGGCGAAATCACCGGCGAATTCGGCAACGATTTGTCATCGTTCCTTGCCCACGCTTCGCTGGAGGCCGGCGAACATCAGGCCGGCGAAGGCGACGACGCGCTGCAACTGATGACCGTGCATTCGGCCAAGGGCCTGGAGTTCAACGTGGTTTTCATCAGCGGTCTGGAGGACGGCCTGTTTCCCCACGAGAACTCGCTGACCGAGGACAAAGGTCTCGAAGAAGAGCGGCGCCTGATGTATGTCGCCGTCACCCGCGCCCGGCAGCGGCTTTACCTGAGCTTCGCGCAGACCCGCATGCTGCACGGGCAGACGCGCTACAACCTGCCTTCGCGATTTGTCGACGAGGTTCCTGATGAACTGGTGAAGTGGCTGACGCCGCGTGCCGGCACGGGTGGCTTCGCCGTCCCGTCGGCACCGACTTTCAGCTGCGTATCACGTCGCAGCGAGTCATCCCGCAGCGACAGCGGCTTTCACATCGGCCAGACGGTGTTGCATCCCAAGTTCGGCCTCGGCGTTATCGTCAATGCCGAAGGTCGCGGTACCGATGCCCGCGTGCAGGTCAATTTCGGCGCCGCCGGCATGAAATGGCTGGCGCTGGCCGTTGCCAAACTGGAGGCTGCATGAACACCGTTCGCGTCAATGACATCGACGTTCGCTACCAGGTTGAAGGCCGCGGTCCCTGGATAGCGCTTTCGCATTCGCTGAGTTGCGACCTGACGATGTGGGATGAACTCGCCGTGGCGCTGGCGCCGACTTTCACGGTGCTGCGCTATGACACGCGCGGCCACGGCGGCACGGGTTTGGCAAGCTCGGCACCCGACGGCGCCTACAGTTTCGCGCAACTCACCGCCGACATCACCGGCCTGCTCGATGCGCTGAACATCGAGCGCACGCACTTCGTCGGCCTGTCGCTGGGCGGCATGATCGGCCAGCATCTGGCGCTGAGCGCACCGCAGCGCTTGAACAAGCTGGTGATCGCCAGTTCCACCAGCCGGATTCCGCCGCAGGCGTCGCCCCTGTGGGACGAGCGCATCCGCCTGGTGCGCGCGCAGGGGTGTGCGGCGATGGTCGAGGGCACTCTGGGACGCTGGTTTACGCCGGGCTTCCGCGCCGCGCGACCGGAGCTGATGCAGCGCATCGGCAGCCTGATCGCGGCCACGCCGGTGGCCGGCTACGTCGGTTGCGCCGAGGCGATCCGCCATCTCGACATCACGCCGCAACTTGCCGCCATCCGCACGCCGACCCTGGTCGTCGCCGGAGAGGATGATCCCGGTACGCCGCCGGCAATGTCGGCCGTCATCGCGGCGGCAATTCCCGGTGCGCGACTGGAAACCATAGCGTCAGCGTCGCATCTTTCCTGTCTCGAGCAGCCGGAAGCATTCCGGCGGCTGCTGGCCGGCTTTCTCAGCGGCTAGGAAAGAAATACTTGGCGATCAGCACCTGCAGCCTGGACTCGACAACACCCTCCGGAGTGTTGCTGACCTCGCGGTAAAGCGCTTCGGCGATGCCGGCAAAGGCTGTCGTCAGGCGCGGGTCGAAATGGCTGCCGCTGCCTTGTTGCAGAATCGTCATGGCTTCGGCAAATGGAAAAGCTTCCTTGTAGGCACGCTTCGATGTCAGGGCGTCGAACACGTCGACGATGGCGAAAATGCGCGCGGTAACCGGAATCGCCTCGCCGCCGAGGCCCTTGAGGTAGCCGCTGCCATCGAACTTCTCGTGGTGGTACTCGACCACGTCGCGCGCCCTTTGCAGCCAGTCCGACTTCCTCAGAATCTCGACGCCCATCGTGACGTGGGTTCTCATGATCTCGAATTCGCGCTCGTCAAGAGCGGCGGGTTTGAGCAGAATGTTGTCGCTGATGCCGATCTTGCCAACGTCATGAAGAAAGGCGCCGGCGATCAGGTCGCGAATTTCGCCGTGCCTGAGGCCGACCGTTTCGGCCAGCCTGACGGCGTAACTGACGACGCGGTAGTTGTGGATGTTGGTGGCGGCATCCCGCTTGGCGATGGCCGAGCCCAGCACTTCCATGAGTTCGACGTTGCCCTTGAGCAAGTCGTTCGAGTAGCGCATCACGTCCCGGTTCAAGGACAGGATGACCGGATAGAGGCAGACGGTCGTCAGGGTGACGGCAACCAGGACCACCAGCAGGGTGACGATCATTTCGTGGCGCAGCCGCCCGAGCGTTTCCCGATCGATCAGGAAGGCGCCCTCGACATAGCCGGCGATGCCGCCCGTCGTCTCCCTGAGCGGCACAAGAACGCGCAGGACGGCTTGGCCGTCGGCGCTGAGCTTGCCGACGTGATTTTCGTCGTCGGCCGGAAAGGCGGAGGTCTGGCGCCGGAGTTCCTGTTCGAGCGCAACGTGAAGGGGATTGACCGCCGCCGCCACTGTGGCCCGATTCCTGTCGCGGAACTCGACGGCAATGGCATGTTGCCGGACGAAGTCGGCAGCCAGCCGGTTCAGGTCTCTGCGTTGCGATTCCTCGCGGTTGAGCAGCGGCAGGCTTGCGGCCGAGACCTTGCGCAACTCTCCGGTTGCCAGCTCGACCAACTGGTTGTCGATTCTGCTGAAGCCCAGCAAGGACACTGCCGCGCCCGTCAGCAGGGAGACCACCACCCAGGCCGCGAGCAGTCGATTGAAAATGGTGCGATGAATTCTGGACATGCTCTTGGTCGGCAAATTAAGCCGCTATGATACGCGTTCAATTCAGGGGAGAAAGAGTCATGGATCTGGGCATTCGCGGACGCAGCGCGCTGGTGTGCGCGTCGAGCAAGGGGCTGGGCCGCGGCTGCGCATTTGCGCTGGCACGCGAGGGGGTGAGCGTGACGCTGGTGGCGCGCGGCGCCGAGACGCTGGAAAAGACTGCGACGGAAATTCGCGCGGCAACCGGCGTCGTGGTGCAAACCGTGGCCGCCGACATCGTGACGCCGGGCGGCCGCGCCGCGGCGCTGGCGGCGTGTCCCGCGCCGGACATCCTGGTCAACAATGCCGGCGGCCCGCCGCCCGGCGATTTCCGCAACTGGTCGCGCGAGGACTGGCTGGCGGCGCTCGATGCCAACATGCTGACGCCGATCGAACTGGTCAAGGCCACCGTGGATGGCATGATCGCGCGCAAGTTCGGTCGCATCGTGAACATCACCTCGGGGGCGGTCAAGGCGCCGATCGACATGCTCGGCTTGTCCAACGGCGCTCGCTCGGGCCTCACCGGTTTTGTTGCCGGGCTGGCGCGCAAGACCGTGGCGCACAACGTCACGATCAACAACCTGCTGCCCGGCTTCTTCGACACCGACCGCATCGCCACCGTGATCGGCGGCCAGGCCAGGACGCGCGGCGTGCCTTACGAGCAGGTGCTGGCCGAACGCGTGGCGACGATTCCGGCGGGCCGCATCGGCAATCCCGAAGAGTTCGGCGCGGCTTGTGCCTGGCTGTGCTCGGCGCAGGCCGGCTTCATTACCGGGCAGAACTGGCTGCTCGATGGCGGCGCCTATCCCGGAACTTTTTAAGCGCTTCTTACCTTGATCAAATTCATTAAACGGAGTTAGCCATGCCTGCCTTGCTCAACACGGTAGATCCCGACGGACTGCTGGAATATTCGGTGGTCTATACCGACCGTGCACTCAATCACATGTCGCAGGCCTTTCAGGGCGTGATGCGCGACATTTCGCAAAGCCTCAGGCAGGCCTACGGCGCCAGCGCAGTGGCCGTGGTGCCGGGCGGCGGCACCTTTGCCATGGAAGCCGTGGCGCGTCAGTTCGCCGGTGGCCGGCGCTGCCTGGTATTGCGCAATGGCTGGTTCAGCTTCCGTTGGTCGCAGATTCTCGACATGGGCGGGATTGCGGCAGGCACCGATGTGCTCAAGGCGCGTCGCAGCGAAGCGGGCGTGGGGGAAGGCAAAGCGGCCCCGTTTGCGCCGGCGCCGATCGACGAGGTGGTCGCCGCGATCCTCGCCCAGCGTCCCGAGGTGGTATTCGCACCGCATGTCGAGACCGCTTCGGGCATCTGGCTGCCCGACGACTACCTGCGGGCGGTCGCGGCTGCGGTGCGCCAGGTGGATGGGCTTTTCGTCCTCGACTGCATCGCCTCCGGCGCACTCTGGGTCGACATGCGCACGATGGGCATCGACGTCCTGATCAGTGCGCCGCAGAAAGGCTGGAGCGGCCCCTCCTGCGCCGGCCTGGTGATGCTCGGCGAGCGGGCGCTGGCGCGCATTGCCGACACCGCCAGCAGCAGCTTTGCCTGCGACCTGAAGAAGTGGCTGCAAATCATGGAAGCCTACGAAAAAGGCGGCCACGCCTATCACGCCACCTTGCCCACCGATGCCCTGCGGCAGGTGCGCAACGCGATGCGCGAGACCGAATCTCACGGCCTCGAACTCGCCCGCACTCAGCAATGGGAGCTCGGTCGGCGGGTGCGCGCGCTGCTGGTCGAACGCGGCTTTGCCAGCGTTGCGGCGGCGGGCTTCGAGGCGCCCGGCGTGGTGGTCAGCCATACGACGGATCCCGAAATCCAGTCGGCGAAAAAATTCCTCGGCCTGGGCCTGCAGACGGCGGCCGGCGTTCCCCTGCAATGCGACGAGCCGGCCGATTTCCGCACTTTCCGCATCGGCCTCTTCGGCCTCGACAAGCTGGCCAATGTCGAGCGCACGGTAGCGACGTTGAGGCACGCGCTGGACAGACTGGTCTGAGAACTTCTGAGGCTTGGCGCGCAGCGCGACTGCTGCCCGCGCTCGGCTTCGTCTTCACCGGGCTGGCCGGCCGCGCGCTGATCGACAAGCTGCTGGCGCTGCGCGGCGGTGCCGAACTCGTCGCCCACTGGGCGCAACTGAACAGCCTGGCCGAGATGGTCGCCGGCGTCACGCTGCTGGGCGTCGGCATCGGGCTCACCGGCCGCGTTGCCGGCGTCGCGCCGTACCACCAGCGCCGACTTCTGGGTGACGCCCTGCGTCTCGGCCTGATGCTCTCTGCCGCGTGCCTCGCCGTACTCGCGCTGCTGGCCGCGTCCGGCCTGCTCCCGCTGCTGTTGCCGCCGCACCTGGCGTCGCTGGTGCTGCCGGCGCTCGCCGTCGGCTGGATCGGCGTCGCACCCGGACTGCTCGTCGCCTGGCTGCTCGGCTGCGCACGGCCCGGCGGCGCCATCGCGGTCGTCGCCGTGCAGTTGAGCGTGCCGCTGCTGGCCTTGTGGCTGGCGCCACCGGGCGCAGAACTGTCGGCCCTGCTCGGCGGCCAGGCGCTGTTCGGCACCGTGGCGACGTTGTTGCTGGTGATCGACGCAGCAGCGGCGAAGGCGCCGCTTCCGGCGGGGCACGGCCTGCGGCCTTTCGTCGCCGCAGGCATCGCCATCGGCATCCTGAGTCCGGCCGCGCTGGCCATTGCGCGGCTGGAGATCGCGGCCTCGGCATCGTGGGAAACGGTGGGTGCGGTGCAGGCGCTGTGGCGCACCAGCGAATGGATCACGGCCGTCGCCGCCGGCCTGCTCAATGCCTATTTCCTGCCCCGGCTGGCGGCGGCGAAGGCGGCGCCTGCCTTTGCGGCGGAACTGCGAGCCGCAGCCAGACACGTGGCGGGGCCGGCGCTGCTGGCGCTTTGCCTGCTGTGGCTGCTGTTGCCGCAGGCGCTGGCACTGCTCTACCGCGAGGGCCTGCCGGTGGCGCGGCTCGATGCCTTGCCCTTCTTCGCCGGCGATGCCTTGCGCATGCTGTCGTGGATATTCCTGTTCGGCCTGTTCGCCCGTGGCGCGGGATGGGCGGTGACCGCCGGCGAATTTCTGTCCCTGCCGCTGTTTGCCGCGCTGCTGTTGCTGCTGCCGACGCCGCTCTCGCTGCCGGCAATCGGGGTGGCGTGGGCGCTGGCCTATGCGGCGTATGCAGCGTTCAATTATTGGGCGCTGCGGCGGAGTGGGTTGTCACCATCAGTCCGGATTCTCCGCCAGCGCTCGCCATGAAAACCCGCGACCACCGTCGCACTTGAAGGATTGGTCGCCACCGTGGATTATCCAGGGATCGAGTGCCGCGTCGCCGGCAAATGCCTTCCAGCGTTTCGCCGCATCCAGCCAGCCGTAGGAGAAAGTCATCCCGGACTTGATTTCGACGGGCTGCAGCCTGCCATCCGTCTCGAACAGCAGATCGACCTCGTGGCCGATGTTATCGCGCCAGAAATACAGCTCGGCGGCCTGGCCGGCGTTGTGGCGCTGCTTGATGAACTCGCCGATGACGAAAGTCTCGAACAGCGCGCCGCGCATGGCGTGCGTGGCAATGCTGCGGGCATCCCGAATCCCCAGCAGCCAGGCCGCCAGACCGACATCGAGGAAATACAGCTTGGGCGTCTTGACCAGGCGCTTGCCGAAATTGCGGTGATACGGCTGCAGCAGGCGCACGATGTAGCTCGCTTCCAGCACCGTCAGCCACTGCCGCGCGGTGACGTGGCTGATGCCGCAGTCCGCCGCGAGCGACGACAGGTTGAGCAGTTGCCCGCAACGCGCCGCGCACATTTTCAGGAAGCGCTGAAACAGTCCCAGTTCGCGCACGGCAAGCAGTTGGCGGACATCGCGCTCGACATACGTGGCGACATAGTTGGGAAACCAGTCTTCCGGCGAAAGACTGCGGTCGTAGAGCGCGGGGTAGGCGCCCTGCCATAGCGCGATATCGACACTGGCGGCCGCCAGTGCGGCGTCAGCCAGCTCCGATTGGGAAAAGGGCAGCAGATGTACGAGGCCGACACGGCCGGCGAGCGACTGCGTTATCTTCGACAACAGTCCGAACTGTTGCGAGCCCGTGAGCACAAAATCGCCCATGCGGCGGCGCTCATCGACCAAGCCCTGCAAATATGAAAACAGCTCAGGGCAGCGCTGGACCTCGTCGATGATGGCGCCGTCGGGATAGTTGGCCAGAAAGCGGCGCGCATCCGTCGCTGCGTAGGCAAGCTGATCCGGGTTCTCCAGGCTGACATAGGGCTTGTCCGGAAAGGCGGCGCGCGCCAGCGTGGTCTTTCCCGACTGGCGCGGCCCGGTCAGCGCAACAATGGGAAAGCCACGCGCCAGGCGCAGGACGGTAGCGAGAGCGGTGCGGGGAACCATGGCCGTATCTTACAGATTGAAGGTTGGAACTTCAACCTGTAATAATGAAGCGGACACGTCGGTCGGGGAAAAATTGGCGACGGTCTGGCGAGGGCGTGGTGCCGACGCTGCCTTGCCGGGCCGTTGTCGGTACTCGCTCCGGCGGGCGAAGTGTCTTCCTGTCGTGTCTTTCTCGGCGCACGGCAAGCCTATTGAATCTTCGCACCCCTCTCGGCCAGCAGCGCCCGCAGCACCGAGCGGTGGCAATGCGCCTCGTCCTCGCAGTAGCAGCCGACCGAGAAGTTGCTGTGCCGCGACAGCACGGCAAGCAATTCGATGCTGCGACTGGCGTCGGGCGCAGTCATTTCGCTGCGGTACTTCTTGATGAACGTGGCCCACTGGGCCGGCGTTTCGGCTTCCTGCCCGAGCTTCATGGTTTCGGCGCTCGGCGCCAGGTTGGGAAACCAGACGTCGTACCAGTTTCCCGAGGCGAACTCCGTCTTCGGTACGCCGCGCGGCGGGCGCCGCACCGTGCCGATGCGGGTGCCTTCGTCTGCGCTGCGGGCAGTTCCGAGCCTGACAATCCGAACGACAATGGCTATCTCCTCGTCATGACGGCCAGTATTGAAAATGACTGACCTGAGCGGGATTTTACGCAGGTCTGCTTGAGCGGATATTGGGCTGGGTTAAAGGCGCTTTGGCAGCTTGTATTCGCCGTGTCGCCAGCGCCGACTCCTGGGTTTATGACTTTGTGCCCAGGGTCGCGCCGGGGCGAGTCCCGGCGCGGTCATCGAGAAGCCGGACCAAGAGTCGGCGCTGGCGATACGGCGCTTTAAGCGCGCTTCTTCGCCGCCGCCTTGGCGCGAAGCTTTCGCGCCTTTTCCAGTTCATCGAACAGCGCGCCGAATTCCAGTGTCACCTTGTGGCTGCGGTCGAGATGGATCATCGGCTTCGCCTGCTGATGCGATTCCTTGATGCGCACCGAGGACGACAGGAAGGACGCCAGTACTGGCAGGCCTTCCTCGCGCAACTCGCTGATGATCTGCTGTGGCAGGCTGGCGCGGGCCTGGAACTGGTTGATGACGATGCCCTCGACTTCGAGGCCGGCATTGTGGTCGGCGCGGATTTCATTGACGTTGTCCATCAGCGTGTAGAGCGCGCGGCGGGCGAATTCGTCGCAGTCGAAAGGGATCAGGCAGGCATCGGCGGCGATCAGCGCGGAGCGGGTGTAGAAGTGCAGCGCCGGCGGCGTGTCGATCCAGATTTCGTCGTAGCCTTCGAGGGCGTCGAGGGCTTCGCGCAGCTTGTAGATCTTGTAGCGCGATTCGAGCTTGGCCTGCAGTTCTTCGAGTGCCGGGCCGGCGGGCAGGATGGACAGGTTTTCAAACGGGGTGGCGGTGATGAATTCCTCGGTCGGTAGCGGACGTAGCTTGAAGCTCAGCATCTGGTCGAAGAACTCGTTGGCCGTGAGTTCGAGGTCGCGCGCCGCGGCGCCGAGCAGGTACTGCGTTGAATTGGCCTGCGGATCGAGATCGATCACCAGCGTGCGGGCGCCGCGCGCGGCGGCAATGGCGGCGAGATTGCAGGTGATGGTGCTCTTGCCGACACCGCCCTTCTGGTTGAAAACGACGCGTTTCATGGTGGGATTCCTGTCCTGGGTGAGGGCGCCGATTGTGCCATACTCGCCGCGAAAACTTCCGTCGGGAACCGTCCATGCGCTTGCTGCTCGTCGAAGATCATCCTGAAATCGCCGAATGGGTCAGCAAGGCCCTGGTACAGGCCGGCTACGTCGTCGACCACCTGATCCGCGGCGACCACGCCGATCAGGCGCTGACTACCGAGCCCTACGATCTGGTCATTCTTGATCTGTCCTTGCCGAAGATGGATGGCCTTGAGGTGTTGCGCCGCCTGCGCGTCCGCGGCGCCATGGTGCCGGTGCTGATCCTGACCGCCCGCGGCGCCACCGAGGACCGGGTGCGCGGACTCAATCTGGGGGCCGACGATTACCTGTCCAAGCCCTTCGAACTGGAGGAACTGGAAGCTCGCATCAAGGCCTTGCTGCGCCGAAGCAGCGGGCACACGCCGCTGTTGCGGATCGGGCGCCTGGACTACGACACCACCACGCGCCAGGTCGGCGTCGAAGGCCGGCCACTGGCCCTGACGCCGCGCGAACTGGCAGTTTTCGAGGTGCTGGCGGCACGCTTGGGCAAGCCGGTGTCGCGCGAGACCCTGTTCGAAAAGATCTTCGCCTTCGACGCCGAGGCGCGCACCGAGGCCATCGAAATCTACGTCCACCGCCTGCGCAAGAAACTCGAAGGCACGGGTGCCGCGATCAGCACCTTGCGCGGCCTCGGCTACGTACTCGGCGAGTCGGCGGATGGGTAGTTTGCGCCGGCGTGTCACGGTATGGCTGCTGCCGCCGCTGGTATTGCTGCTGGCGGTCAATGCGGTGCTCTCCTACCGCAGCGCGCTGGAGGCGGCGAACCTGGCCTACGACCGCTCGCTGTGGGCGGCGATTAAGTCGATCGGCGAGCGCAGTTTCGTCAGGAACGGCGAGGTCGTGGTCGATGTGCCTTCGTCGGCCCTGGAGATTTTTGCCGAGGGTGCCCAGGAGCGGGTGTTCTATGCCGTGATCGGTCCGGACGGCGCATTGCTGACCGGCTATCCGGATATTCCGGTGCCGCAGCCGCTGGCCGCGGACGGCCTGGTCAAGACCGCCGACGCAATTTACAAGGGCGATGCGGTGCGCACCGGGGCGATGCGCAAGCGGCTCTATGATCCGGCGGTGAAGGGCGACGACAGCATCCTCGTGCTGGTCGCCGAAACCACCGAGACGCGTACCGAACTCGCGCGCCACCTGTTCTTCGACAGCCTGCGCCGGCAACTGGCCCTGATCGGTCTCGGCGTGGTGCTGGTGCTGGTGGCGCTGGGCACCGCTTTCCGGCCGCTGCTGCGCTTGCGCGACACCATTCGCAATCGGTCGGAGGAAGACCTGACACCGGTTGCGCCGCAGGATGTGCCGAGCGAGATTCGGCCCCTGATCGACGCCGTCAACCACCACATGGGTCGCATCTCGGCCATGCTCGAGGCGCGCAAACGCTTCCTCGCCGATGCCGCGCACCAGTTGCGCACGCCGCTCACCGTGCTCGGTACCCAGGCCGAATATGGCCTGCGCCAGGACGATCCGGCGGAAATGCGCCGCACCCTGAAAGGCATCGTCCGCAGCATCAGCAGCGCGCGGCGGCTGACCAACCAGATGCTGGCGCTGTCGCGCGCCGAGGCGGTCAACGGCTTGATTCGCGAGCGCAGTCGCCTGGATTTCGCCGACCTGGTGCGCGAGGTGGCGCTCGAACTCGGCCCGCTGGCTCTGCGCCGGCAGGTTGATCTCGCGTACGAAGGCCTGCGCGGCGGTCTGATGGTCGAGGGCAATGACGCAATGCTGCGCGAGATGGTGGCCAACCTGATCGACAACGCGATTCGCTACACGCCTGCCGGGGGGCAGGTGACCGTGATCGTGGCGCGCGAGTCGGCGCAGGCGGTTATGGTGATCCGCGACAGCGGCCCCGGCATTCCGCCCGACGAGCACGACAAGGTCTTCCAGCGTTTCTATCGCAGCCTGGATCAGAGCGAAACCGAAGGCAGCGGCTTGGGTCTCGCCATCGTGCGCGAAATCTGCCTGGCTCACGCAGGTCGCGTGAGCCTCGACGCCGGCCTCGATGGGCAGGGTCTGGCGGTCACCGTGCGCCTGCCGGCGGCGCACTAGCCTATCGCCTCCTGCGGGTGTGCGCCCGCCGCCGAAAGCGAATCGAAAGGCGCTTGCTCTTAAATCTCCTTGGCCCGACCGGCCGCCCTGGACTGCGACCCGGTGCGGCGCGAGCTTCGCCAACCAAGGAGATGGGAAATGCAAATTACCGGCATGTTGTACGGCGCTCGCCTGCTGCAATTCGTCGGCTTCCCCGCCAGCGAGGTGCTCGGTCCCGCGGCCAGCGAAGACGAGATCAAGGCCCTGATCGACCGCCACGGCCAGATTTTCATCAAGCCGGTGTTCAAGGGCGGCGTCGGCAAGAAGGGCAAGGCCGGCCTGCTCGGGCGCGCCAGGGATCTGAAGACGGCGCTTGCCGAAAAGGAACGCCTGTACTTCGTCGAGCACCGCGTCGGCCACACCGTGGCCAAGGCCAACGGCGTCAGCTTCGAAGGCGGCGTGCCGGCGGGGCACGAGGTGTATTTCTCGATCACCGATTCGACCCGCTTCCGCGCGCCGACCATGACGCTCACGCATCACGGCGGCATGGACATTGAAGAACTGGACAAGACCCAGATTGCGCAGGTGCCCTTCGATCCGCTGACCGGCCTCAAGGCCTTCGTCGTCGCCAATGCGCTGACCGCGCTGGGCGCGCCGCGGCAGATCATCTCGCCCCTGGTGCAGCACCTGCCCAAGTTGTGGGAGCTGTACCACGACTACGGCATGACCACCCTGGAACTCAACCCGATCCGCATGCGCGAGGACAAGAATGGTCGCATGACGCCGGTGGCCTGCGACTTCAAGTGCGGCTTCGACCGCGATGATCCGCGCTGGCGGCGCCTGAACCTGCCGGCTAGCCTGTTCGCCGTCGACTACTCCGACTTCGAGCAGGAGATCAACCAGTTGCGCACCTACCAGGGCCAGAGCGACGTCTACGTGATCAACGCCGGCGGCACCATCCTGGCGCCGACTTTCGGCGGCGGCGCCAACTCGCTGGTCACCGAGATGCTCGGCGATGACGCGATCATCTCGTCGGACTTCGGCGGCAATCCGCCCTACGAGAAGATGAAGGAAGTGGCGCGAATCTGCTTCAAGCACTGGATCAAGCAAAGCAACGTGCTGTTCATCATCGGCGGCAAGTCGAACAACACCGACATCTTCGAGACCTTCCGCGCCATGGCCGATGCGCTGCGCGAGCATTTCAGCCGCCACGGACCGACGCCGCTCTACGTGGTGATCGGTCGCGGCGGGCCGAACCTGGTGCGCGGCTTCGGTGCAATCCGCGACACGCTCGATGCGTTGGGCCTGCCCTACCGCTTCTTCGGCTTCGACTCGGACATGAGCGAGGTCGTGCTGCATGCCAAACAGGTCGATACCTGGATGAAGAGCGGCGGCCGCGAGCAGGTCGCGGCCCGGCTCGGTATTGCTGCTCGTCAGGAGGCATGACATGTACAAGCAAGGCGTAGGCGATTTCAAATATTTCGTCGGCATCAGCTCGCTGGCCCAGGTGGCGACGCTCGAGGACCGGGTCTGCGTGCTCAACATCCTCGGCGGCGAGTCGAGCGACGTGACGCCGGTGGGCCACGTCTATTCCGGCGGCAACGTGGTGTTCGGCACCGCGCCGGGCAAACGCGGCCAGGTGCTGGAAACGGCGCTGGGCAATGTTCCCGTCTACAACAACGTGCTGGAAGGTATCAACGACGGCCATCGCTTCAACTGCGGCGTGATCTACCTGCCGCCGGCGGCGGCGCGCGATGGCGTGGTCGAGCTGATCCGCGTCAATCCCGAGCTGAAGAAGATCTTCATCGTTACCGAAAAGCTCGCCGTGCATGACTCGCGCGAGATCCGCGCCATGGGCCAGGCCAACGGCGTCGACATCTTCGGCGGCAACAGCCTGGGTGTGGCCGATGCCTGGAACCAGGTGCGCATCGGCGGCGCGCTGGGCGGTGACCATCCCGAGGAAGCCTTGCGCCGCGGCTCGATCGCGATCTTCTCCAACTCGGGCAACTTCACCACGACCATTGCCACCTACCTGCGCATGGCCGGCTGGGGTACGACCAGTTCGATCTCCTGCGGCAAGGATGTCTACATCCACTTCGCCGCCCCCGAGTTCGCCTTCGCGCTGTCCAACGATGCGCGCAGCAAGGCGGCGGTGCTCTATGTCGAGCCGGGTGGTTACTACGAACTCGACGCCGAGTTCACCAAGCCGGTGGTGGCCTGCGTGGTCGGCCGCTGGAAGTCCAAACTGACCCGCTCGGTCGGGCATGCCGGCGCCATGGCCGGTGGCGCCGACGACGCTGCCAGCAAGGAGCGCTGGTTCATGGAGAAGTTCGGCGTCGATGGCATCTTCACGCCGGAGCACCCGGTGTATTCGGCCAAGGGCGCGCTGGTGACCAACATCGCCCACATCCCGGCCGCGCTGACCGCGGTGATGCGCGAGAATGCCTGCCGCCCCGACTTCGCCGTCGAGGGCAACCTTGCGCTCAAACCCTGGTTCGGCGCCAGTCACGGGCTGAGCTTGCCGCCGGCGCTCGACCTGCCCGTGGTCGAAGCCACCGCGCCCTACAACGCACAGATTGCGGCGCTGAATCGGCAAATCGGCGCGGTGTTGCCGCGGCAGTCGATGAAGGATGCTTCGGGCGCCTCGCAGATGGACGCCAGGACCCAGGTGACGAGTCTGTACGGGGTCTCGATGCTCGATGCCGCGCAGTACCCGCTGGAAGCCAATGTCAGTCTGGCGCTGCTGCACGAGCCCGGCGGCGAGAACGACCGGCGTCTGATCAATGTCGCCATCGGCGCCGGCCTCAACCTGCACGGCCATCCGGCGCTGGCGGCGGCGCAGGCCACGCGCGAGGCCGGCAACGCGCCCAACAGCGTGCTGGCTGCCGCGGCCAGCATCCTCGGGCCGCGCTGTCAGGGTCAGGCACGCCAAGCGGCACGTGCGCTGATCGACGGCTTCGCGGCGGCGGGCGTGACCGACGCGCTGGATGAAGATTTCGACCTGAGCCGGATCATGATCGACCAGCCCGACCTGTTCGTCAGCGACGCAGCCGACACTCGCGCCGAGGCGATGCTTGCCGGCCTGACGGCGCGCGGCGCCAAGTCGGTCTTCGTGCGCTACCTGCTATCCCTGCCCGGCCATCCGACCGAGGATGCCGTACTCGCCGCGATCACCACCACGCTGGCCTGGGGACCACTGATGCGCAAGCGCGTCTCGCGCCTGACGGCCGAGAGCCTGCCCTGGTGGATGCGTTTGTTCGGCGCGCTGATCGGCGCTTCGGTGACAGCCGATCAGCACCAGCCCGAGAGTTTTTGCCGTATCACCACAGCCGACATTCTGCAGCAGCGGCCGCTCAGCGAAGTGGCTTTTGTCGCGCTGCTCGGCCTGGCGCCGCAGCCGGCCGACCTGTTCTCCTTCCAGATGCTGATGGGATTGCTGCTGAGCAACGGCCCGGGCACGATCTCGGCGCAGGGAGCGAAGGGCGCGGTAGCCGCCGACGGTCCGGAAGACCCGGAGCGGGTGCAACTCAACAAAGGCCTCACCGGCTTTCTGACGCACTCCGGCTACGCCCATGGTGGCAATGGCTACGAGGGCATCGCCTTCCTGATCGAGCAGTTCAAGGACACGGGCCTGGTCGATCCGGGCGATCCGCATCACGGCATCGATCTGAAGGCGCTGGCATCGAAGTATGTCGAGGCCTATGCCCGCTACAAGTCGGGCAAGAAGAGCAGCGGCAGCCTCGACATCCAGAAGATTCCCGGCGTCAACCATCCGGTATTCAAGGACATGCCGGTCAATCACGATCCGCGCGAAGTCTTCATCCGCAAGCTGCTGGCCGGGCGCCAGGAATACAACGTCTTCCACGAGTTCTACGGGGTGCTGGTGCAGACCCTGTTCGAGGCCGGCGTATCGCGCAATGTGTACTGCGTCAACATCGACGCGGTGATTGCCGCGCTGTTGTTGAAGATGCTGTGGCAGCCCTATCGCAGCGGCGAATACTCGGGCAGCGCGCTGGAGACCGCGGCATTCACGGTCTTCCTCTATCCCCGCATGCTGGGCTGCGCCGCGGAGATCGACGATCACATGAATCGGGGCCGCAACATGGACACGCGCACTCCGGCATCGCAGTGCCGCTTTGTCGCCTGACGCTTCACGCTCAGGCATCGAAAGCGAATCGAAAGGACCATCGTCTTTAATTCACGCTGTCATGGCGACGAAGCGGGACTGCCGCCATGCATACCAAATCCAGGCCCGCGCGAATCGGGCGCCACCGCATGAAAGGAAGAGACATGAAAAGAACCAAGCTGCACTTTGCCCTGGCTGGCTGCTTTGCCGCCGCGGCATTCGCCACGACGCCGGCTTTTGCCGACGCCACCGACGACTTGCGCGCCGAGTTGAAGGCCCAGCGAGCGCGCCTGGAAGCCCTGGAGAAAAAGCTGGATGCGGCAACCCGGGAAGTCGCCACCGTCAAGGAAACGGCGGTCAAGGCGGCCGCGTCACCATCCGGCGGCGGTTTGCCCAAGGGCTTCAGCATCTACGGCATTGCCGATGCCGGCGTTGAATTCGGCGATTACGGCCAGGGCAGCAAGACCCGCGTCCAGAGCGGCCTCGGTTCCGCCAGTCGCATCGGCTTCAAGGGCGAGCGCAAGTTCGGCGACGACCTCGCGGCCTACTTTCAACTCGAAGCCGGCGTGTCCTTCGACAACGGCCAGAACACCGGGCATTCGAGCAACATCAGCAATCCCGGCCCGGCCACGGATTCCGCCGCGGCGCCGAACACCACCGGGGTGGCGATCTTTTCGCGCAACACCTTTGTCGGCTTGAAAGGCAAGTTCGGCGACATGCGTTTCGGCCGCGATTACGCGCCGATCTACTCGATCACCAGCCCCACCGATCCCTTCACCATCGGCGGCGCGACGGCCTTTCGTCTCTGGTCAAGTGCCGGGGTCAGCCGCTTCGATAACGGCGTCTTCTATTCCTCGCCGCTGCTGGGCGGCGTTCAAGCCAAGCTGGCTTACTCGGCGGGCATGGAAAACAACAGCACCGCAAATGTCGGCGTCACCGGCGGCGGCGCCACCAATGCCAATGCCGGGCTCGGTCCCAAGGACGAAGGCAAGGGCTGGAGCGGCAGCCTCAGCTACAAGCAGGGCGGTCTGTTCGTCGCCGGCGGCTATCTGGCCTTCCAGCGCCAGGGCACGGTTACCGCCCCGGCCACCGAAAACATCCGCCGCACTTCACGCAACCTGGGCGCCAGCTACGACTTCAAGGTGGCCAAGGTTTACGGCCACTACCTGCATGGCGAGGACACCCAGTCCGGCGCCGCCACCACCAAGTCGCTCGACCGCAACATCTGGTGGCTGGGCGTGGCGGTTCCCTTCCAGAACAAGCACACCGTGCGCGCCGTCTATGCCCACCTCGACGACCGTCTGGCCACCAACCGCGATTCGACCCATCTCGGCGCCGGTTACGAATACGCGCTGGACAAGGAGACCGATCTCTACGCCTACTATGCACGGGTGAGCAACCAGAACGGCGGCACCAACTCGCTGTGCGCCGGCGGCACCTGTCAGGGCTTCGACTCCGGTTCCGGCTTGCCCGCCAACTTCTCGCCCAAATCGCTGATGCTGGGCGCGCGCTACCGCTTCTGATTCGTTTCACAATAGATCCCGGGAGCGCCGGCAAGCGTCGGCTCGCTCGCGGGAGTCCACCAGTCATCGAGGAGAAATCATGAAATCCGTTCGTCATCTTGCCCTGGCGCTGTGCGCCTGGGCTGCCCTGCCGCTGGCACACGCCCAGGCGCCTGCCGGCTATCCCTCCGACTACGCGGCGCTTGTTGCTGCCGCCAAACAGGAGGGCAAGGTGCGCATCTACGCCGCCACCGACACCGCTGCCGCAAACCCGCTGATCAAGGACTTCGAGGCGCTTTATCCGGGCGTCAAGGTCGAGTACAGCGACATGAATACCACCGAACTGTACAACCGGGTGATCAGCGAAAAGGCTGCCGGCGGCACCTCCGGCGACGTTTTCTGGAGCTCGTCGATGGACCTCCAGATCAAGCTGGTGAACGATGGTTTCGCCTTGACCTACAAGTCACCCGAGGCGAGCAAGCTGCCTGACTGGGCGGTCTGGCGCAACGAGGGCTACGGCACCACCTACGAGCCCATCGTTTTCATCTACAACAAGCGCCTGCTGAAGCCCGAGGAAGTCCCGCAAAGCCACGGCGACCTGGCGAAAGTTCTGGCCGCCAATCCGGAACGCTTCAAGGGCAAGCTCACCTCCTACGACATCGAGAAATCCGGTGTCGGCTTTCTCCTGATTACCCAGGACGCCAGCCTCAATCCGGCCTTCTGGGACATGGCCAAGGCCATCGGCGCCGCCAGTCCGCGTTTCCAGTCGAGCAGCGGCACCATGATGGAGCGGGTCGGTTCCGGCGAGAACTTGCTGGGCTTCAACCTGATCGGCTCCTACGCCTTGCAACGGGCGAAGAAGGACCCCGGCATCGGCGTCGTCATGCCAAAGGACTACACGCTGGTGATGTCGCGCATCATGTTCATCACCAAGACCGCGCAGAATCCCAACGCGGCCAAGCTGTGGCTCGACTACATCCTGTCCAGGCGCGGCCAGACGGTCATTGCCAACCAGTCCGGGCTGGGCTCGATTCGTGCCGACGTCGAAGGCGAGCTGACGGCCCACGGCCTGGCCAGGACCCTGGGCAATGCCTTGAAGCCGATCCAGGTCGGACCGGGCCTGCTGACCTATCTCGACCAGGCCAAGCGCCTGGAATTCATCAAGCAGTGGCAGCAAACCGCCGCGGCCCGCAAGTAGGATTCGAGGATCATGAGCAGCGTCGCTGCAACGGTGCCGGCCGCGGCAGGGGGTTTCCCCGGCCGGCAGTGGTCGCGGGGCATGGTGATCAGCCTTACGGCGCTGGCGGTGCTGGCGCCGATCCTGCTGATTCTCTACCAGAGCCTGCTCGACGCGCCCTTTTTCGACCAGGCGGCGAAGCCCGGATTCGGTGCCTACCGTTTCATTTTCGACGACCCCGACTTCTGGTCGGCGGCGAAGAACTCCTGCTTCATCGCGGTTGGCATGGCGCTGATCGCCGTGCCGCTGGGCGCCGCCCTGGCCTTCCTCATGGTGCGTACTGATTTGCCGGGGCAGCGCTGGCTGGAGCCGCTGCTGCTGATCCCGGTCTTTGTCTCGCCGATGGTGCTGTCCTTCGGCTACGTGGTTGCCGCCGGGCCGGTGGGCTTCTATTCCGTATGGTTTTCAGACCTGTTTGGCGGGGTGCCCTGGAACGTCTATTCGCTGACCAGCATCGCCGTGATCGCCGGCCTGACCCACGTACCCCACGTCTATCTCTACGCTTCGGCGGCGTTGAAGAATCTCGGCTCCGACGTCGAGGAAGCGGCGCGCATGAGCGGCGCCAGTCCCCTGCGCGTGGCGCTCGACGTCAGCCTGCCGATGGTGATGCCGGCCCTGCTGTACTCCGCCGTGCTGGTCTTTTTCCTCGGCTTCGAAATCTTCGGCCTGGCCCTGGTGCTGGGCGATCCGGAAGGCCACTTGGTACTCGCCACCTATCTCTACAAACTGACCAACAAGCTCGGCACGCCCTCCTATCACCTGATGGCGGCGGTGGCCGTGTGCATCATCGCCGTTACGGTGCCGCTGGTGATGCTGCAGCGCCACCTGATGAAGAACGCCGCCAAGTACGTTTCGGTGAAAGGCAAGGCCGGCCGCCAGCGACCCCTGCCGCTCGGGGCCTGGCGCTGGCTGGCGGCGGCGCTGATCGCCGGCTGGCTCGTCGTCACGGTGCTGGTGCCGCTGTCGGGCATCGCCCTGCGTTCGGTGGTGAACTACTGGGGCGAGGGCGTGTCGCTGGTCGACGTGCTGACGCTGGACCATTTCCGCACCGTGTTCGGCCAGCCGGCGCTGATGCGCGGCATCTGGAACACGGTGCTGATCGGCACCATCGGCGGCGGCCTGGCGGTGATCTGCTACACCGCCATCGGACTGGCCACGCATCGCCAGCCCGACGGCTGGTCGCGCTTCGTCGACTACCTGGTGCTGGTGCCGCGCGCGGTGCCCGGCCTGCTCGCCGGCCTGGCCTTCCTCTGGGTGTTTCTGTTCATCCCCTTCCTGTCGCCGCTGCGTTCGACGATCTTCGCGGTCTGGCTGGCCTATACCGTGGTCTGGCTGGCCTACGGCCTGCGCCTGGTGTCGAGCTCTCTGCTCCAGGTCGGCGCCGAACTCGAAGAGGCGGCTCGGAGTGCCGGTGCCAGCCGCGCTCGCACCAGCCGCGACGTGACCCTGCCGCTGATCCGTCACGGTTTGCTGGCGAGCTGGCTGCTGGTGTTCATGATTTTCGAGCGCGAGTATTCCACCGCCGTCTATCTCCTCAATCCCGGCACCGAAGTCATCGGTTCGCTGCTCGTTTCCCTCTGGGCGACAGGCGGCGCCGATATGGTGGCGGCCCTGTCGGTGATCAACGTCGTCCTGGTGGCGGTTGGCCTCGGCGTCGCCCTTCGTTTCGGAGTGAAACTCCATGATTAAGCTAAATGTCGACGATTTGCATTTGTCCTACGGCAGCAATGCCATCCTCAAGGGAGTGTCGATGCAGCTCTCGCGCGGCGAAGTGGTCTCCCTGCTCGGCCCCTCGGGCAGCGGCAAGACTACCTTGTTGCGGGCTGTGGCTGGCCTCGAACAGCCGCACCGCGGCAGCATCCGCATCGACGGCCAGAACGTCTTCGATGGCGCGACGAAACTCGAAGTGCCGGCCGAGCGCCGCAACCTCGGACTGGTGTTCCAGTCCTACGCGCTTTGGCCGCACAAGACGGTGTTCGAAAACGTCGCCTACGGCCTGATACTGCGCAAGACAGGCAAAGAGGCGATTGCCGAAAAGGTGATGTCGGCGCTGAAGAACCTGGGTCTGGGCCAGCTCGCCGAGCGCTATCCGCACCAGCTCTCCGGCGGCCAGCAGCAGCGCGTCGCCATCGCCCGCGCCCTGGTTTATAACCCGCCTGTCATCCTGCTCGACGAACCGCTGTCCAACCTCGACGCCAAGATGCGCGAGGAAGCCCGCGCCTGGCTGCGCGAACTGATCCTCAAGCTGCAGCTTTCGGCCCTGGTGGTGACCCACGACCAGAACGAGGCAATGGCCATGTCCGACCGCATCCTGCTGCTGTCCGAGGGCCGCATCGAGCAGCAGGGCACACCGCAGGAGATGTACGGCAATCCGCGCACCCTGTTCTGCGCTGACTTCATGGGCAACAACAACCGCATCGAAGGGCGGGTGGCGGAGCGCCGCGACGGTGCCGCGCTGCTCGCCGGCGAAGGCTGGCAGTTGTGGGGCCGGGCCTGCGGCGACAATGCGGGCGCCAGCGGCACCGGCATGATCCGCCTGGAACGCGTGCGCCTGGCCGACGGCCCCGGCGAAAATCGCCTGCGCCTGCCGCTGGTGACCTCGATGTATCTCGGTGATCGCTGGGAATACCTGTTCCACGAAGGCGAGCTCCGCTTCCGTGCCTATGGCCACGAACCGATCATTGCTGGCGAGCATTGGATCGAAATGCCGCGCGACGACCTCTGGATCTTTTGAATACCGAACCGGGCCGGGTGACCCTGGGGCAGCTTTTTCGCGGTTTCTGCCTGATCGGGCTGTCCGGTTTTGGCGGTGTCATGCCCTGGGCGCGGCGCTACCTCGTCGAGCGTTACCGGTGGCTGTCGCCAGCCGAATTCGCCACCCTGCTGGGCCTGTGCCAGGTCATGCCGGGACCGAACGTGATGAACCTGGCGATCACCATCGGTGCCCGTTTCCAGGGCTGGCGCGGCGCCCTGGTGGCTCCCCTGGGCATGATGTTGGCCCCGATGCTGATCGTCCTTGCCTTCGGCCTCGCCTACCTGCATTACGGCGAACTGGCGCCGGTACGGGCCATGCTGCGCGGCATTTCCGCCGTCGGTGCCGGGCTGATCCTGGCCACCGGCCTGAAGATGCTGTTCGACTACCGGCGGCAGGCCGTGGCAATGGCCCTGGTCGCCCTCATCTTCGGCGCCGTCGCCTGGTTGCGGCTACCCTTGCTGCCGGTGGTGGCGCTGCTGCTGCCTGCCGGCATTCTTGTCGCGTTGCTGGGACGACGCTGATGCCGACGCTGGGCGAACTCGTTCTGCATTTTGCCCTGTTGTCGCTGCTGGCCTTCGGCGGCGGCAACGCTACCTTGCCGGAAATGCATCGCCTGGTGGTGGAACAGAATCACTGGATGTCTAGCGCCACCTTCAGCGAGCTCTTTGCCGTGGCCCAGGCGGCGCCGGGTCCCAACGTCCTGGTGGTCAGCCTGATCGGGCTCCATCTCGCCGGCATCCCGGGCTTCCTCGCCGTCACGGCGGCTTTCTGCCTGCCCTCCAGCGTGCTGATGTACGGTTTCTCGCACTGGTGGGTACGGGCCGGAGATGCTCCCTGGCGGCAGGCGGTGCAGGCAGCGGTCGGCCCCATGGCCGTAGGCCTGGTGCTGGCGAGCGGCTGGCTGATGGCCGGCACCGTGGCCTGGCCCGGACAGTACTTGCTGCTGCTGCTGGTGGCGGCGACAGTGGGGCTGGTTCTGATCCTGCCCTGGAACCCGCTGTGGTGGATCGCAGCGGGCGCGCTGCTGGGCCTCGGCGGCTTCGTTTAGCGCCTTTGCTACGGATTTCCGCAATGGTGCTGTCAGGCGGAGAGCGCTATCATTTGCGGCTTCTTCCGCCAGACGGGTATCTGTAATGTCAAACGAACAGGAAAACCTCTCCGCTGCTGCCCTTGAATACCACGAATGGCCCACCCCGGGAAAGATCGCGGTGGTGCCGACCAAGGGCCTTACCAACCAGCGCGACCTGGCGCTGGCCTATTCGCCGGGCGTGGCGGCCGCCTGCAATGCCATCGTCGCCGATCCGAACATGGCCAGCCGGCTTACCTCGCGCGCCAATCTGGTCGGCGTGGTGACCAACGGCACGGCGGTGCTGGGCCTGGGCAACATCGGGCCGCTGGCGGGCAAGCCGGTGATGGAAGGCAAGGGCGTGCTGTTCAAGAAGTTTGCCGGCATCGACGTTTTCGACATCGAACTCGCCGAGAACGACGCCGACAAGCTGATTGACATGATCGCGGCGATGGAGCCGACCTTCGGCGGCATCAACCTGGAAGACATCAAGGCGCCGGAGTGCTTCTACATCGAATCAAAACTGCGCGAGCGGATGAAGATCCCGGTCTTCCACGACGACCAGCACGGCACGGCGATCGTGGTCGGCGCCTTCATCCTCAATGGCCTGACCCTGCTTGGCAAGAAAATCGAGGAGGTCAAGCTGGTGACTTCGGGCGCAGGCGCGGCGGCGTTGGCCTGCCTCGAACTGCTGGTGCATCTCGGGGTGCGCGTGGAAAACATCTGGGTCACCGACATCGAGGGCGTGGTGTATGAAGGTCGCGCCAAGCTGATGGACCCGATCAAGGACCGCTACGCGAAGAAGACCGACGCGCGCAAACTGATCGACGTCATGGACGATGCCGATGTCTTCCTCGGCCTGTCTGCCGGCGGCGTGGTGAAGCCGGCCATGGTGTCGAAGATGGCGCCGAATCCGCTGATCCTGGCGCTGGCCAATCCGACGCCGGAAATCACCCCCGAGGAAGTCAAGAGCGTGCGCGGCGACGCCATCATCGCCACCGGCCGTTCGGACTATCCGAACCAGGTCAACAACGTGCTGTGCTTTCCCTTCATTTTCCGCGGCGCGCTGGATGCCGGCGCCACCACCATCACCGAACAGATGAAGCTGGCCGCCGTGCGCGCCATCGCCGAACTGGCGCGGGCCGAGGCCTCCGACGTGGTGGCGATGGCCTATGGCGGCGAGAACCTGTCCTTCGGCCGCGAGTATCTGATCCCGCGGCCCTTCGATCCGCGACTGATCGTCAAGATAGCGCCGGCTGTGGCCAAAGCCGCCGAGGAGTCGGGCGTGGCGACACGGCCCATTGCGGACTTTGATGCTTACCGCGACAAGCTGAACAGCTTCGTCTATCACTCCGGCTTTGTCATGAAGCCGGTGTTCAGCGCGGCGAAAAAGGCGCCGCGACGGGTCATTTACTGCGAAGGCGAGGACGAACGGGTGCTGCGCGCGGTGCAGGCGGTGCTCGACGAAGGCATGGCGCAGCCGGTGGTGATCGGCCGCCCCGATGTCATCGACAAGCGCGTCAAGCAAGCCGGCCTGCGCATGCTGGCCGGACGCGATTTCGAGGTGGTGAGCCCGGAGTCCGATCCGCGCTACAAGGAGTTGTGGCAGGGCTATCACGACCTCATGGGGCGGCAGGGGGTGACGCCGGGCATCGCCAAGCAGATGCTGCGTTCCGACACCACGCTGATCGGCGCCATGCTGCTCAGGCGCGGCCATGTCGATGCCATGCTGTGCGGCCTGGTGGGTCTCCACACGCAGCACTTGAAGCACGTCAGCGACGTGATCGGCCTGGAGCAGGGCGCGCATTGCTTCGCCGCGATGAACATGCTGCTGCTGGCGCGGCACACGCTGTTCCTGTGCGATACCTATGTCAATGAGGATCCATCGGCCGAACAGGTTGCCGAGATCGCGCTGATGGCCGCCGAGGAAGTGCGCCGCTTCGGTCTCGAACCCAAGGTGGCGCTGTTGTCGCACTCCAACTTCGGCAGCCTGCGCTCCGCATCGGCGCTGAAGATGGCGGCGGCGCGACGTCTGATCGAGGCGCGCGCGCCGGATCTGGAAGTCGACGGCGAAATGCATGGCGACGCGGCCTTGTCGCAGGCCATCCGCGAGCGGCTGTATCCGGATTGCCGGCTCACCGGCGAGGCCAACCTGCTGATCATGCCCAATGTCGATGCCGCCAACATTTCCTTCAATCTCATCAAGGCCACCTCCGGCGACGGCATTACGGTCGGCCCGGTGTTGCTCGGCGCGGCGAAACCGGTGCACATCCTGACGCCTACTGCTACAGTGCGTCGTTTGGTGAACATGACCGCTCTGTCGGTCGTCGATGCCAACCACCTGAGAGAACTGAAAGGCTGAGCCATGACCCATGCAATTCGTTTTCACGCCCCCGGCGGGCCGGAAGTGCTGCTCTGGGAAGAAGTCGGCGTTGGCGATACGGCGCCCAACGAGGCGCGCGTGCGGCATCATGCCGTCGGCCTCAATTACATCGACATCTATCACCGCACCGGGGCCTACCCGGTGCCGCTGCCCTCGGGCATCGGCCTCGAAGGTGCAGGCGTGGTCGAGGCAGTCGGCAGCGCGGTGACCGATCTTAAGCCGGGCGACCGCGTCGCCTATGCCGGCGGCCCGATCGGCGCCTATGCCGAGGTGCGCAACATTCCCGCCGACCGTCTGGTCAAGCTGCCCGACACCATCGACTTCAAGACCGGCGCGGCGATGATGCTGCAGGGCATGACCGCGCAATACCTGCTGCGCCGCACCTGCAAGGTCGAGCCCGGCGACACCATCCTGATCCATGCCGCCGCCGGCGGCGTCGGCCTCATCGTCTGCCAATGGGCGAGGGCGCTGGGCGTCACCGTGATAGGCACCGTAAGCTCGGATGAGAAGGCCACGCTGGCGAAGGCTCACGGCTGCGACCACACGATCATCTACACGCGCGAGAACTTCGTCGAGCGGGTCAAGGAGATCACCGCCGGCAAGGGCGTGCGCGTGGTTTACGACTCGATCGGCAAGGATACGTTTAGCGGCTCGCTCGACTGCCTGCGGCCGCTGGGCATGATGGTGCTGTTCGGCGCCGCCTCGGGTCCGGCGCCGCTGTTCGACACCGGCGAACTGGCCAAGCGCGGCTCCCTGTTCCTGACCCGGCCGACGCTGTTCACCTACATCGCGCAGCGCAGCGACCTACTGGCGATTTCCGGCGATCTGTTCGGCATGGTCACCTCGGGCAAGGTGAAGATCGAGGTCAACCAGACCTTTGCGCTGAAGGACGCCGCACAGGCGCAGATCGCACTGGTGGCGCGCAAGACGACGGGTTCGACGGTGCTGTTGCCTTAGTCGTCGACTATTCCAATGGAATCTTTCCTGATCGCCAATCCGAAAGGAGGCGTCGGCAAGACGACGCTGGCGACCAATCTGGCCGGATTTTTTGCGCTACAGGGCAAGCGCGTCATGCTCGGCGACATCGACCGCCAGCAGTCGTCGCGCGAGTGGCTCAAGCTGCGTTCGCCGGCGTTGCCGCACATCGCGAGCTGGGAGATCGAGCCCGATCGTCCGGCGCGGCCGCCGAAAGACACCAGCCACGTGGTGCTCGATACGCCGGCCGGATTGCACGGCAAGAAACTGGCGCAGGTGCTGAAAATGGTCAAGCGCGTGATCGTGCCGCTGCAGCCCTCGATTTTCGACATCCTCGCCACGCGCCATTTTCTTGACCGCCTGTTCGAGGAGAAGGAAATCCGCAAGCACGAAGCCTTTGTCGCCATCGTTGCCATGCGCGTAGATGCCCGCACCCGCGCGGCGGCTGAACTGGAACGCTTCCTCGAGGGCACCGGCCTGCCGGTGGTGGCTCACCTGCGCGATACCCAGAACTACGTGCAGGCCGCAGCGCACGGCCTCAGCATCTTCGAGATGCCGACCAGCCGCGCGGAAAAAGACATCGAGCAATGGCGTCCGTTGCTGGAGTGGGCGCAGCAGCCGGTTTGAACGGGCAAAAGGGATCAGCTCTTGCAACGGACGAGCGTTTTAAAGAGTCGGTGCTAGCGTTACGGCGCGTGGGAGAAGCAAAATGGGAAATTCGGATGCACGGCGGTGCGGCGCCGCGCTGGCGGTACTACTGGGCGGCGGGGTCGGTTGGGGCGGAGGATTTCAATTCGAGCCCCTTTCTTTAGTACACAAGCATGAACTCAACAGTCGCCACAACTATATGAGCCAATCATTTGACATTGTTACATTTTCAACTTCTTTAGCTGCTTCCGTATTAACGGCATGGATAGCGGTTGTTCTCGCGTTCAGAAAATACAAGTCTGAAAAGTGGTGGGATAGGAAAGCTCAGTGCTATTGCGATACGGTTTCTGCGATGAATGAAATCATTGTGGTTTGTGATGCGTTCATCGATGAGCAACTGCACGGAACTAGTATTTCGAAGGCTGAAAGAATAGCACTTGACGAGAGATACAGGAAAGGGAAAGAGTTTTGTTTCACGCAGACTAATATTGGACGTTTGCTTCTGTCCGTCAAAGCTCACGATATATTGATGAGCTTTGAGCGAGAGTTGTTTGCTGTCGAGGGAGATTCTGATAGCGCAATTCTAAAACAAGGAGTTAGAGAGGTAACGGAGGGGCATATAGAAGCATTGATACCTATTGCCCGGAAAGACCTCGGAGCTGACTACTTTTTTAAGTCGTTTTCTTCATGGCACGAATAGCTAGAATCGAAATTGATAGCGCCGCGTTGATAAAGATGAAGATTGTTCCGAAGTAGATAGCATCATCAATAGCTATCGCCACCAACATTGTTGCAGTTACATAAGACATTATGAAAAAGTCAATTGCAGTTATTGTGCAAATTCTTATCGTCGCATACGCAACGATATTTTCATCAGCATCTTCCGCCGTTACTTGCGGAGTGTGCTCTGATGTCTATACGACTTGCTTATCATCTAAGTACTTAAACACTGAGGAAATTTGCAGAAGTGAAAAGAGAAAGTGTTTGGATGCCTGTTATGGAAGTGATTCTGGAGCAGGCGAAAGCGGTCGCTCGAGTGATATTGGGTTCATGGTATTTATTGGATTGATGATATTAGCTGCATTGCTGTATTTCAGGAGCAACAGAACTGAAGAAGTAGTAGCAAGACGAAAGCAGTTGGAAAAGTACCATCCTTTACTACTTGCGATACGTAAAGGCGAACAGAAAGTTAAAGTAAAGGGTAAAGTAAAAATGTCAGAAATGGCTATTGGCGACCTATACTCAGATGATTCGGTTCAGCAAGAGATTTCTCAAATTGGTGTAAAGATTTCAACTAGTGAATACGCCTATATGGCGTATACGAACGAACCATTAGGGTGGGTTAAATTTGAGAAAGACAAGATAGTCCGTTGCGTCGTTTTGAAATAGAACGAAAAACAATCAAAGGGGCCGTGGTCGAATGGATTTCGCATAGCCTTTGAAAGTCGGCGCTGACGACCCGCCGATAACAGCTAAACGGCCATCGACATAGTTTCATCGCTTCCTCCTCGTCACGAACATTGAGGCATTTCCGGCCGCATTGATACGGCGTCGCCCGCCGTGTCATCAGCGCCGACTTTCCCGGCGATTCCCATATCGAACATTTTGCTGTTGAGAAATACATACGTTATATGTATCATGGTCGTGTGAGCTTCGAATTCGACCCGAAGAAGGCGGCCGCCAATCTGCGCAAGCATGGCGTTTCGTTTGCGGAAGCCGAGCCGGTGCTTTATGACCCCCTGGCGCTGACGCGAGAAGACGCCGATGCAGTCGTTGAGCAGCGCTTTGTCACCGTCGGTAGCGGCGCGCTTGGCCGGGTTCTGACGGTGTGCTGGACGGAACGCAGGCCGGCCATCCGCCTGATCTCGGCACGATTGGCCACTGCCCATGAAAGGAAATGCTATGAAAGCTAACTACGACATGACCAAGGCCAAACGTGGAGCCGTTTTGCCGCCCGCCGGCAAAACGCGCATCACGATTTACCTGGACGACGCCATTCTGGAAGCCTTTCGCCAGCGTGCGGAGCAGGAGGGAAAGGGCTACCAGACGCTGATCAACGAGGCTCTCTCCGCGTCGCTGGCGCAAAACAATGCGCCCGTGACAATCGGCACGCTGCGTAAGGTGCTGCGCGAGGAATTGCACGCCGCGTGAAGTTACGGCTGCTTCGTGATGGCGTGAAAATCGAGGCCGGCGCATCTTCGGATTTCCCGGTATCGCGGGGCCTGTAACAGGATTCAAGTGCCCCAAGACAGAGGGGGTAAAATCGTTCCGCCATGTCCGCCTCATCTCTTCCCGGCTTCGTCCATCTCCGGCTTCACAGTGAATACTCGATCACCGATGGCCTGACGCGCATCGATGAGGCCATCGCGCAGGCGGCGGCGGATGGACAGCCGGCGCTGGCGATCACCGACCTGGCCAACCTGTTCGGCATGGTCAAGTTCTACACCGCGGCGCGCGGCAAGGGACTCAAGCCCATCATCGGCTGCGATGTCTGGATCGGCGACGACGATGCCGCCGACAGGCAGGAAAGCCCGGCGCGCATGCTGTTGCTGGTGAAGAGTCGCGCCGGCTACCTGCGTTTGTGTGAACTGCTCACTGCCGCCTACCTCGCGCCGCGCCGCCATGGCCGCGCCGAGATCACCCGCACGCAGCTTGGCCAGGGCGACAACAGCGGTCTGATCGCGCTGTCGGGAGGGCCGCTGGGTGACATCGGGCAGATGCTCGCGGTCGGCAAGCTGGACCAGGCCGACGTGCGCGCACAGGTCTGGGCTAGCTTGTTTCCCGGCGCCTACTACATCGAGGTACAGCGGCCGTTTGGCAAGGATGGCGCGGCAGCGAGCGAAGTCCTGGTCGCCGCCAGCGTCGATCTGGCGGCACGCCTGGGCCTGCCGCTGGTGGCGACCCATCCGGTGCAATTCATTCAGCGCGACGACTACAAGGCGCACGAGGCGCGGGTCTGCATCGCCGATGGTTATGTGCTGGGCGACACGCGGCGGCCGAAGCGCTACAGCCCGGAGCAGTACTTCAAGACGCAGGCCGAGATGGCCGAACTGTTCGCCGACCTGCCCGAGGCCTTGCAAAACTCGATGGAGATTGCCCGTCGTTGCAACCTGACGCTGGAACTGGGCAAGAGCCGCCTGCCGGATTTCCCGACGCCGGCAGGCGAGCCGCTGGAAGCCTTCCTCGCCAGCGAATCGCATGCGGGCCTCAAGCGTCGCCTCGAACTCTTGTATCCGGATGCGGCCGAGCGCGAGAAACAACGACAGACCTACGTCGAGCGGCTCGATTTCGAAATCGAGACCATCATCGCGATGGGCTTTCCCGGCTACTTCCTGATTGTTGCCGACTTCATCAACTGGGCCAAGCACAACGGCGTGCCGGTGGGGCCGGGGCGCGGTTCGGGCGCGGGTTCGCTGGTGGCCTACAGCCTCGGCATCACCGATCTCGATCCGCTGCGCTACGACCTGCTGTTCGAGCGCTTCCTGAATCCGGAGCGGGTCTCGATGCCCGACTTCGACATCGACTTCTGCCAGGAAGGCCGCGACCGGGTCATCGACTACGTCAAGAAGAAATACGGCGCGCATGCCGTGTCGCAGATCGTCACCTTCGGCACCATGGCGGCCAAGGCGGTGATTCGCGATGTCGGCCGCGTGCTCGATCTCGGTTACAACTTCGTCGACCAGTTCGCCAAGCTGATTCCCAACGAACTCGGCATCACGCTCGCCGATGCGTTGGACAAGGAGCCGATCATCCGCCAGCGCATCGACAGCGAGGAGGAAGTCGCCGAACTGTGGGCGCTGGCGCTGAAACTGGAAGGCCTTGCGCGCAACGTCGGCATGCATGCCGGTGGCGTATTGATCGCGCCGGGCAAGCTCACCGATTTCTGCCCGCTGTACGCGGCGGCGGGCGCCGAGTCGGTGGTTTCGCAGTTCGACAAGGACGATGTGGAGAAGGCCGGGCTGGTCAAGTTCGACTTCCTCGGTCTGCGCACCCTGACCATCCTCGACGAGGCGGTGCGCCTGGCGAAAGAAGTCGAAAACGTCGACATCGACCTCGCCACGCTGCCGCTGGACGACCGCGAAACCTATGACGCGGTGTTCAAGGCCGCCAACACCACGGCTGTGTTCCAGTTCGAATCCGGCGGCATGAAAGATGCCCTGGTGCAGGCGCGTCCCGACCGCCTCGACGACCTGATTGCGCTGAATGCGCTGTACCGGCCGGGGCCGATGGACTTCATTCCCAATTTCATCAATCGCAAACACGGGCGCGAGAGAGTGGTCTATCCGCACCCGAGTCTGGAGCGCGTGCTGGGCAATACCTACGGCATCATGATCTATCAGGAACAGGTGATGCAGACCGCGCAGGTAGTGGCCGGCTACAGTCTCGGTGGCGCCGACCTCTTGCGCCGCGCCATGGGCAAGAAGAAGAAGGAGGAGATGGACCAGCAGCGCGCCGTGTTTGTCGAAGGTGCGGGGCGCAATAACATCGGCGCCGGCCAGGCCAACGAAATCTTCGATGTCATGGAGAAATTCGCCGGCTATGGCTTCAACAAGTCGCACGCTGCCGCCTATGCCTTGGTCGCCTACCAGACTGCCTGGCTGAAGTGCCATCATCCGGCGGCGTTTGCGGCGGCGACGCTGTCGTCGGAAATGGCCAACACCGACAAGGTGCAGTTCTTCTACAAGGACGCCATCGACAACGGCCTCGTCTTCCTGCCGCCCGACATCAACCAGAGCGGCATCCGTTTCCGACCGGTGGATGGCAAGACCATCCGCTACGGACTGGGGGCCATCAAGGGCACCGGCGAGGCGGCGCTCTCGGTCATTCTCAAGGTGCGCAACGCGGGAGCGCCCTTTTGCGACTTGTTCGATTTCTGTCGTCGGATCGACAAGCGCGTGGTGAATCGGCGTGTGGTCGAGGCGCTGATTCGTGCCGGCGCCTTCGATGCCATTGATGACCATCGCGCCAAGCTGTTGGGCTCCACCGGCATTGCGCTGGAGGCGGCGGAACAGGCCGAGCGCAATGCCATGCAGGGTGGTTTGTTCGACATGGGTGCAGCGGCCGACACCGTGCATTACGTCGAAGGTCCGCGCTGGACGGAACGCGAGCGCCTGATGAACGAAAAGCCGGCGCTGGGCTTTTTCTTCTCGGGCCACCCCTACAACGCTTACGCGGTCGAACTTACCGCCTTCGTCAAGCGCCGGCTGGGGCAACTCGAGCCGCAACGCGAGCCGGTGTTGCTGGCCGGCGTCGTCATGTCGACACGCACCCAGATGACCCGCCGCGGCAAGATGGCGGTGGTGGTGCTCGACGACGGCACCACCCAGGTCGAGGTGACGGTGTTCAACGAACTGTGGGATGCCGAGCGGGCCAAGATCAAGGAGGATGAGCTGCTGCTGGTCGAAGGCAAGGTGCAGAAAGACGACTACAGCGGCGGCCTGCGCATCACCGCTGACAAGCTTTACACGCTGGCCGAAGCGCGCGGCCGCTTTGCCCGCA
Source organism: Sulfuritalea sp. (assembly GCA_030651305.1). Taxonomy (GTDB): domain Bacteria; phylum Pseudomonadota; class Gammaproteobacteria; order Burkholderiales; family Rhodocyclaceae; genus Sulfuritalea. Next base: position 76,383 of record JAUSCI010000022.1, read on the forward strand.
GCCTGCGCCTGACCATGAATGGCGGTTCCGATGCCAAACACTTGCAGGCGCTGCTGGCACCGTTTCGCAACGGGCCCTGCCCGGTGCGACTCTCCTACCATAACGGCGACGCCGTGGCGGAACTACCCCTCCCGGAAAGCTGGCGCGTCAGGCTCGACGACGCCCTGATCAAGGGACTCGTCGACTGGCTCAAGGCCGAAAACGTGAAAGTCATGTACCCATGAAAACAAGAAGACTGTTTGTGGTCCTGGGCGCGGTTTTGCTCGCCGCCGGAGTTTCGATGGCCCAGAGCGGCGTCAGGAAGAAGAGACCGCCCCCACATGAGTACGGCAGGGTCGTCATGAACAATTATTCGTCGCCGGAAGAAACGTCATCCGGCGACGCGAACCAGTCGCCGCTGTGGCATCTGCCGGCCGCCGAGCTCGCGCGTCGAATCGAAGTCAGATCCTCGACGGCGGGTCGGATTGCTCCCGTGGTGTTCGATCACTGGCTGCACCGGGCGACTTATACCTGCAGGCTTTGTCACGTCGATATCGGCTTTGCCATGAGCGCCAACGGCACGGGAGTCAGGGCCGCCGACAACGTCAAGGGCGAGTACTGCGGCGCCTGCCATAACGGCAAGACGACCCATGCCGGCCAGCGGATATTCGCCGCCTGTTCAAACCAGCCCAAAGCCGAGGATGCCAAGACATGCAGCCGCTGTCATTCCCTGGGCATGAAGGTCGGCATGAGGAATGACTTTGCCGAATTTACCGGAAAATTTCCCAGGGAAAAATTCGGCAACGGCATTGGCTGGATCGAGACCGAAGCCACCGGCCTGACGAAACTCACGGACAGCGTCCAGGGGGTATCCGCAAAGACGGCTCCGATGAACAATCCGCGCGATCTGACCATCGAACCCAAGGCGGTCGGCATGCCCGACATCCTGTTTTCGCATGACAAGCATGCGGTCTGGAATGGCTGCGAACTTTGTCATCCGGACCTGTTTCCGTCGGTCCAGAAAGGTGGCGGGACCAAATTCTCGATGAACGAGATTTTCGAGGGAAGATATTGCGGCGCATGTCATGGCAAAGTTGCGTTTCCATTGATGGAGTGCCGCAGGTGCCATTCGAAGCCGGTGGCGATTAACTGACACCGGGCGGATCCAGACCATGCCGTTCAATTCCGGCTCCAGCCAATGGCGGGGTTTGCTGTTTTGCGCAGTGTTGTGCCTGTCCCAGTCGCTGATCGCGGGTGGTACCTGGGAATTGCCGCCGCCACCGCCACCTGACGAGTACGGGAATATCCTGATCGACAGGACGACAAAAACTAAGGGAATCAAGCCGGCCACGTTTTCACACTGGATGCATCGGAGAAAGTTCGCCTGCAGGGTTTGCCACTTCGAGATCGAATTCAACATGAAGACCAATACCACGGAGATCACGGAAGCCGCCAACCGGGCCGGAAAATATTGCGGAACCAGCGGTTGTCATGACGGCAAGGCCTCATTCGGCCACCAGGAACCCGAGTGCGGCAAATGCCATAACGGCGACAAGGCGTACAAGAAGGAACGTTTCGCCGAGCTTGCGCGCCTTCCCGCCGCCCCGTTCGGCAACAGGATCGACTGGGGAAGGGCACTGAACAAGGGGCTGTCGGTGCCGGTGAAGTATCTTTCGATCAAGCCGGATCCGGAGGTTTCCTCCTTCAAGGAGGTCTTGGTGCTCGAATCCGAGTGGGAAGGAATCCCTCCCGCAATTTTCCCGCACCGGCCGCATACCTGGTTGCTCGACTGCAACAACTGTCATCCAGACATCTTCAACATCAAGAAGAAGACCACCAAGCACTTTTCAATGGCCGCCAATTTGCAGGGCGACTTTTGTGGCGTTTGTCATTTGAGCGTCGCGTTTCCGATGGATGACTGCAAGCGCTGTCATCCCGCCATGCAGAATTAGAACTCATCCGTAAATAATGTTTACGCTCAACTTGATCTTTCTGAATGCGTTGATGGATGTGGCCAAATGGTTGAGCGCCAGAACGGTGCGGTCAAGCTTTTCATATCGCACCAGCAGTTTTCGGGATCGGTTGAACCAACTGTGTGCCACCTCGACGATCCAGCGTCTTGCCTTCTTCTCGGGGTCACGTTTGAGTTCACTGGCCTCCTGTCCTCGGCCTTTGACATGAGGGATGTAGCCATGTCTCTCGATGACCTCCAGCGCGGGCGCGCCGGTGTAGCCTGCATCCGCACACAAGTGCTTGTTGCGTCTCAGGGGCGGATTGGGGCGCTCGACCACGATGCCATCCAGTACCGCCTCCAACTGCGAAACATCATGCCGATTGGCTCCGGTCACGACGAGCGACAACGGGACGCCACGACCGTCCACCAGCAAATGGCGCTTGCTCCCATTTTTTTCCCCGATCCGTGGGATTGGGCCCAACGCTTTGCTGTGCCAGTGGCGCCTTCATCATCGCCCCGTCAATACTTTGCCATCGCCAGGCAATGCCTTCAAACTCGTCGTACTCGGCAAGTCCCAGTTTCCACAGGGCTTCAAAGACGCCTGCCTTTTCCCACTCCAGGAACCGGGCATGAATCGCGCTGGCACTGCCGTAGCGCTCTGCGGGAAGTGCTTTCCATTGGCAGCCTGTTCTCAGTACGTAGACGATGCCTTCAAATACGAGTCGAGGGTCTTTGGGCTTGCGTCCACCACCAGTCTTTCTGCTATAGGTCTGATCCGCCACGCGCTGGCGTAACGGAATCAACGGCTCTACTCGCTTCCAAAACTCGTCGGTAACTTCCCATGCTTTCGCTTTGGCCATCTTCCCTCCACACGCGGTCATCGCGCATGGAAAGTCATTATCCTCTATTTACGGATAAATTCTAAGTCGTTTACCGTTTCTCCACAATGAAAGAAAGCACCATGAACATCGAAAAAGCTTTGACTTTGAAACACGTAATCGCCATCGCTGCCTTTGCCTGGGCAGCCGCTCCTGCTTTTGCGCAGGACACGCCCGTCGGGCTCTGGAAGACAATTGACGACGATGGCAAGACCGTGAAAACCTTGATACGCATCAGCGAATCGGCTGGCGTGTTCAGCGGCATGATCGAAAAACTCCTCGATCCCAAGGCGGCGACCGTCTGCGTGAAATGCACCGACGATCGCAAGGACAAGCCGGTGGTCGGGATGACGATCATTCGCGGCATCAAACACAACACCGCTGACGCCGCACTGTGGGACGGCGGCGAGGTGCTCGATCCGGAGAACGGATCGACCTATCGGCTGCGTCTGCGACCCGCCGACGGGGGCAAGAAACTCGAGGTTCGAGGTTTCATCGGCGCTCCGTTGTTCGGGCGCTCGCAAACCTGGGTGCGTGCCGAGTGAACACCCGGCGCAAGATGGTTTCGTGGCTCGTCGCGCTGCTGGCCATGGCCGCCACTGG
>JAUSCI010000023.1 GCA_030651305.1 Sulfuritalea sp.
CCTTCGTACGCTTCTTCGAATCTCATCTTCCGAACCTCCTGTAGCAGTTCCGACCGTCTCATCTCGTACCCCCTTCGGGGCACTATGACAACCGGACAGATGTCGTGCTACAGAACCGGACAACTCATTAACTCGCAACAGGGCGGCAGCAATTTCTTGCTATACCCATGGCATCGTAGTAGTCTTCTGCGCCAAGCGAATTCGTCTATGTATCCGTATATCCCCGTGTTACTTCAACGGGAGACGAAAACCGTTAGTTACTCGCACGCGCGATCGAAGGAAACGAGAGCCGCCATGTCAACTCCAGATCATCCAACAGGGCCACTTTTCGGCGATCTGGCCGGCGCTGGTCAGATAGTTAATTCCGAGGTCGCCAAACGCACCTATGATGATGCGCTTTCACCGACGATGCGTGAACTAGGAGGCTTGGGAGGGGATACACTCAAGGCGTTTCGACTCTTCACTGCACCAATTCAGCTTGTCGCCGCTTATCAAGACCGGTTTAGCGCATTCTGTAACCGAGTGCGTCAAAGGGTCCCTGAAGAGCAACAATGCGAGGCTCCGGCGGAAATCGGTAGGCCAGTTATGGAGGCTTTTGCATCGACAAGTGATGACGGCCCCCTGATGTCCATGTTTGAAGAACTGATGGCTAAAGCAATCGACAAGCGAGAGGCAGGCAAACTAAGCCCATCATTTCCGAACATTATTCGCGGCCTTTCGCCGCTGCAGGCCAAATTGATCGCCTCTCTAATAAATACGCAGCAAATAACGGATGATCTCATCAACACATACGAAAACCGAATCGTGCAAAGGCTTTACGCAAATTTTGATTTCGCGGACTTTGGAGATCACGCGCATCACCTGACGATCTCTCAGGACTTGAAAGAGAAAAATATACTGTTGATCACACGGGATCTAAGCGTGGACTTGCCCAAGGTCTATCCGGATCTGGAGGTACCAGAAGGCCATGAGCTGCGGAGAACGTCTTTCCAGCTATCGATGTTTGGTCGTTGGTTTGCTTCCGCTTGTGTGGGGAAAGCAACATCCCCTATTACGCCTGGTTGATACAGGAAATCCTAAGGGTGCAAAGGGACGCTAACGAGAGTGCGGCGAACCAAGGCCTGCTTAGCCGACTGAGAGCCTGCAATGGCACGATTGCAACAGCCACTTCACCGTATCGTTAAGTCAGTGGCAACGCAGCCCACCACGGGTGCCCAGTTTTGCACCGGCTGGGGAGCAATTCAGAGCAAGAACATGACCTCCACCCAGTGCCCATCTTCATCATCGCGGGCGCACCAAGAAAAAAGGCCAGACCGAAGTCTGACCTTCTGCAAATGGTGGAGGTGAGCGGGATCGAACCGCTGGCCTCGACGTTGCGAACGTCGCGCTCTCCCAACTGAGCTACACCCCCTCGCGGCGCGGATTATAGCAACGGCGATACGCCAAGGGAAATCGGCTTCAGACCAGGCTCACCTCTTCCATCGCGCATTTGGTCACGCCGAGGGCGGTGCGCACTACCAGCGGATAGGCATTGCCGACGAACTGGCCGAAACAGGCGATGTTGTAGCCGACCACGATGCCGGGGATGCTGCCGACCAGAACCTCGCGCCCCACCACGAAACCCCGGTTGATGGCGACACTCACGGCAGAGCCGACGCTGCGGCCATATCGCTCCGAATCCTGCTCAAGCTTTCCCGGACGTGAGCCATTGCGCTCTTTGGCAGTCATGGTCCCCTCCTCTTCGCGGAATATCCGCCTCCGACAAAATTATCGACCGCTGACGGAAAAGTTCAGGCCCTGATGACCGCGATGTTTTGCCCCTATTTCGAGCCGGCCGCGGCTCGGCGCAGGCGGTCGGCGACGGCGCGCCAGCTTTCGCCGGCGGGCGGCGCGACCGCCAGGATCACGTCGCAGCGCATGGCATCGAGCTCGCGCAACTGGGCATAGAGGTCATGGGCGAACTGCGCCGGATCTGCACTGGCAGGGCAGAAGTGCAGGCTGTCGTGGCCGAAGGCGAGAGGCTGCGCCGCCAGCACGGCAACGCGCCGGCCTGCGCCGAGCGCTTCGCGGGCCGTGGCTGCGAGGTCTGCCGCGGCTACCAGTTGCAGCGGGGTGCGCGGCGCGTAGTGGGCTTCCAGGCTGCCGGAGACTCGCGGCGCGTTTTGTTCTCCGCCAAATTCGGGCGAGTAGCCGAGAACGGCGTCCATGGCCGCCGCATCCAGCATGCCGGGACGCAGGATGCGTGCCTCGCCGCCGGACAGATCGAGGATGGTGGATTCAATGCCGACCGCGCAGGGGCCGCCGTCGAGAATCATCGCCACGGAGTCGCCAAGTTCCTCGCGCACATGGGCCGCCGTGGTCGGGCTGACGCGACCAAAACGGTTGGCCGAGGGCGCCGCCAATCCACCACCATTCGCACCCCCATTCGCGCCACCGAATTCGCGCAGCAATTGCAGGGCCAGCGGGTGGTCCGGCACGCGCAGGCCGACCGTATCCTGGCCGCCGGTAACGGCATCCGGTACTGACGGATGGCGCTTGAGAATCAGGGTCAACGGGCCTGGCCAGAACGCGGCAGCTAGTCTGATGGCGGCCTCGGGAATATCCACGGCCCAGCGCTCCAGATGCGATGCATCGGACAAATGCACGATCAGCGGATGATCGGCGGGCCGCCCCTTGGCGGCGAAGATCTTGCCGATGGCCAACGGGTTGCGGGCGTCGGCGCCCAGGCCGTAGACGGTTTCGGTGGGAAAGGCGACCAGTTCGCCGGCGCGCAGCAATGCCGCCGCGCGGGCAACATCAGCCCGCTGCGCAGTCATCGCTTGATGGCGCGAAACCCTATGTCGCGACGACACTGCATGCCGTCGAAACTGATCGGATCGAGCACCTCATAGGCGCGTTTCTGCGCCGCCTTGACGTTGTCGCCCAGCGCCGTGACGCAAAGCACACGCCCGCCCGCCGTCACCACTTCGCCATCGCGCTCTGCCGTACCGGCATGGAAAACATGGCTGTCCTCGGTCGGCGCCGGAAGGCCGTGGATCACGTCGCCCTTTCTTGGGGTCTCGGGATAGTTGGCCGCAGCCGTGACCACACCAAGTGCCACGCGACGGTCCCACTCCGCTTCGACCTCATTGAGGCGCCCGTCAATGGCGGCATCCACCAGTTCGACAAAATTGCTCTTCAGCCGCAGCATGATCGGCTGGGTTTCGGGATCGCCCATGCGGCAGTTGAATTCGAGCACGCGCAAGCTGCCGTCGGGCTTGATCATCAGGCCGGCATACAGGAAGCCGGTATAGACGATGCCGTCGGCGGCCATGCCGTTGATGGTGGGCATGATCACTTCACGCATGACGCGGGCGTGCAGTTCCGGCGTCACCACCGGCGCCGGTGAATAAGCTCCCATGCCACCGGTATTGGGACCCTGATCGGCGTCCTTGAGCCGCTTGTGGTCCTGACTGGTGGCCAAAGGCAGTGCGTGCCGGCCGTCAGCCATGACGATGAAACCGGCTTCCTCGCCATCGAGGAATTCTTCGATGACGACGCGGGCGCCGGCCTCAGTGTGGTGAATAGCGAGCTTGTTGTCGGCCAGCATCATGTCGATCGCGGCATGGGCTTCGTCGATGCTCATCGCCACCACCACGCCCTTGCCTGCGGCCAGCCCGTCGGCCTTGATCACGATGGGCGCGCCCTCGGCGTCGATGTAGGCGTGCGCCGCCTTGATATCGGCAAAGGTCTGAAATTTCGCCGTCGGGATCTTGTGCCGGGTCATGAAGCGCTTGGCGAAGTCCTTCGAGCTTTCAAGCTGCGCCGCGGCTTTGGTCGGGCCGAAGATGCGCAAGTTGCGGGCGCGGAACACATCCACGATGCCGGCCGCCAGCGGCGCCTCGGGACCAACCAAGGTGGCGTGCACCTTTTCGCGCTGGGCATAGTCGGCCAGTTCGTCAATGCCGGTCAGCGGCAGGTTCTCCAGCTCCTGTTCGCGCGCCGTGCCGGCATTGCCGGGTGCGACATAGACCTTCTGCAAACCGGGAGCCCTGGCCAAGCGCCAGGCCAGCGCATGCTCGCGTCCGCCGGAGCCGATGACAAGTAACTTCATAAAAGAACCTTTTTAGCCACAGAGATCACAGAGGACACAGAGAAATACCAAAGAAGATCTTCTCTGTGATCTCTGTGCCCTCTGTGGCAAATGGGTTTCAATGCCGGAAGTGGCGGAAGCCGGTAAACACCATCGCCAGGTTGTGCTCGTCCGCGGCGGCGATGACTTCGGCATCACGCACCGAGCCGCCGGGCTGGATCACTGCGGTCGCCCCGGCCTTGGCCAGCACATCGAGGCCGTCGCGAAAAGGGAAGAAGGCGTCCGAAGCAGCCACCGAGCCGACCACGGTCAGGCCGTTATTCTCGGCTTTGATCGCGGCGATGCGGGCGGAATCGACGCGGCTCATCTGGCCGGCGCCGACGCCCACAGTCATGGCATCCTTGCAATAGACAATGGCGTTGGACTTGACGTACTTGGCGACACGCCAGGCGAACAGCAGGTCGCTCATTTCCTGCGGCGACGGTGCGCGTTTGGTTACCACCTTGACGTCCGCCGCGGTAATGCGGGCTTCATCGGCGCTTTGCAGCAGCAGACCGCCGCCGACGCGCTTGTAGTCGAAGGCGCCGGCGACCTTGCCCGCATTTGCAGCCATGGGGACGACCAGCACGCGCAGATTCTGCTTGGCGGCAAACACGGCGCGGGCTTCCGCGGTGATTTCCGGCGCGATGATGACTTCGGCGAACTGGCCGGCGATGGCTTCCGCCGCCGCCTTGTCGATCGCCACGTTGAAGGCGATGATGCCGCCGAAGGCCGAGGTCGGGTCGGTCTTGAAAGCCTTGCGATAGGTTTCCAGGGCGTTGGCACCCACTGCGACACCACAGGGATTGGCGTGCTTGACGATGACGCAGGCAGCCGGCGCGATCGAAGCGTCGAAGGCCTTGACGCATTCCCAGGCCGCGTCGGCGTCGCCGATGTTGTTGTAGGACAGTTCCTTGCCCTGGATCTGCTGATAGCTGGAGATGCTGCCGGGCACCACGCCCGGCTCGCGATAGAAGGCGGCCTGCTGGTGCGGATTCTCGCCGTAGCGCAGGGTTTCCACCTTGTCGAAAGCCAGTTGCAGTCTTTCGGGGAAGACGCCGGGCTTGTTCTGCTCGTCGAGCGAGGTCAGCCAGTTGGCGATGGCGGAGTCGTAGCGCGCGGTCTGGGTGAAGGCCTTCTTGGCCAGGGCAAAACGCGTCTTGTATGACAGCGCGCCGCCGGACTTGAGTTCTTCGAGTACCGGCGCGTAATCATCGGGGTCGGTCACCACGCCGACGCCGCCCTGTTCGTTGCCATGATTCTTGGCCGCGGCTCGAACCATGGTCGGGCCGCCGATGTCGATGTTCTCGATCGCATCGTCGAGCGTGCAGCCGGCCTTGGCGACCGTTTCACGGAAGGGATAGAGATTCACCACCACCAAGTCGATGGCCGGGATGGCGTGCTCTGCCATGACCGCCAGATGCTCAGGCAGATCGCGCCGACCGAGAATGCCGCCATGCACCTTGGGATGCAGGGTCTTGACGCGGCCATCGAGCATCTCGGGGAATCCGGTGTAGTCGGAGACATCGGTGACGTCGAGCCCGGCATCGCGCAGCAGCTTGGCCGTGCCACCGGTGGAGAGGAGTTTGACCCCGAGTTGGGCAAGGCCACGGGCAAAATCGACCGCACCGCGCTTGTCGGAAACGCTGATGAGCGCTTGTGTGACGTTCATGGAAACCTCGGAAAGATTAAAGCAGTTCGTGATCGACCAGCATGCGGCGCAGGGTGCCGCGGCTGATACCCAGCATGGCGGCAGCGACCGTCTGATTGCCGTCCGCCTGTTTCATCACCACTTCCAGCATCGGCCCTTCGACGCTTTTCAAAACCATGCCGTAGATGGCATGCGGCGCCTGGCCGTCCAGATCGCGAAAATAACGATTGAGGTTGCGCCTGACGCAGTCGCCCAGTTCGCTGCTCATGCGGCTCTCATTTCCCAAACCCGTTCCTCAAGGCGATCCGCATAAGGCAGCCGGTCATTCGCGGCGGCGTGGCCGAGGAAGAATTCATCGGCGGCGGCCAATTGCTCGCCGACGCTCTGCAACTGGTTCATGGCATGGCGGAAATGCGCGGCGCCGACCAGCCCCTTGGTGTACCAGCTGATGTGCTTGCGTGCGATGCGGACGCCGGTTTCCTCTCCATAGAAGGCATAGAGATCCGCCAGATGGCCGCGCAGAATGCGGTGTATTTCTTCCACCCGCGGCGGCGGCAGTTCCTCTCCGGTCGCCAGGAAATATTCGATTTCGCGGAACAGCCATGGCCTGCCTTGCGCCGCACGACCGATCATGACGCCATCGGCGCCGGTGTAGTCGAGCACGAAGCGGGCCTTGTGCGGCGTCGTGATGTCGCCGTTGGCGATTACCGGAATGTTCACCTGCGATTTGACCAGGGCAATGGTGTCGTATTCGGCGCAACCCATGTATTGATCGGCACGGGTACGGCCATGAATGGCAATGGCGCGAATGCCGGCCGCCTCGGCGATGCGGGCGATGCGCGGCGCATTGCGGTTCTCGCTGTTCCAGCCGGTGCGGAACTTCAGTGTTACCGGGGTGTCGGGCACGGCGGCCACCACCGCTTCGAGAATCCTCGCCACCAGCGGCTCGTTCTGCATCAGGGCCGAACCGGCCATGACGTTGCAGATCTTCTTCGCCGGGCAGCCCATGTTGATGTCGATGATCTGTGCGCCGTTCTCGGCGTTGTACCTGGCGGCCTGCGCCATCATCGCCGGATCGGCGCCGGCGATCTGCACCGAGATCGGATCGACCTCGCCTTCATGGTTAGCGCGGCGGCGGGTCTTGGCGCTGCCGTAGAGCAGGGAATTGGAGGTGACCATTTCGGACACTGCCAGCCCGGCGCCGAGTTTCTTGCACAACTGGCGGAAAGGACGATCCGTGACTCCGGCCATGGGCGCGACAAACAGGTTGTTGCGCAACTGAAAGCCGAGAAAGTCCATGTCGGAGAAAAGGAATGCGGTCGGGGAAGGGCAGGATTTTAGCGCAAACCGCTACGGCGGCAATCGAAGCTTTCTATGATCCGTGGCAAATGTCACGGCCAGGCGCGGGCGCCGTAGATCATCCGCTTCGCCACAAAACTCCGCAGCGGCGGCAGCAAGTCCAGTGCGAGGAGGCCCGCACCTCGCGCATGCCGCAAGGGCGCAAAGTCCGCAGCAAAACCGTCGATCAGCAAATCGGTGAAGCCGATCGCGCCGCGCCGGTCCGTCTGCCGCCCGCGCGCATAGTCGGCGAGCATTTCGGGGGCGCCCGGATCGGCGGCGGCGCCCGCCAGATGCGCCAATTCCCAGATGTCGCGCAGGGCAAGATTGAAGCCCTGCCCGGCTACCGGATGCAGCGTCTGTGCGGCATTGCCGAGCCAGACCTGACGCTCGCCCACCGGGTTCGGCCGGTAGCGCAGGCCAAGCGGATAGGCGGTGCGCGGGCCGACCGCGGTAAAGCGGTGGCGCGTACCGAAGCGTTGCTGCAACAGCGCAAGAAAGGCCGCATCGCCGAGCGCCTTGACCTCTGCCACGATGTCATCGGCGCAAGTTAATACCACGGCATAGCGTTCACCGAGCGGCAGCAGCGCCACCGGACCGTCGCTGGTAAAACGTTCCCAGGCGACATTGTCATGCGGCGTCGCCGTGCTGACGCTGCACAGCACGGCATGCTGCCCATAGTCGCGCAGGGTTCCGGCACCCGCCTCGACCATGCCTTCGGCGAAAGCAGTCAGGGAAAAGCTCGCTGTGTCCCCAGCGCCGACTCTGGTGTTTTCGCGATAGACAATACCGGCACCGGTCACCGCCGCATCGAGTGCGCGGATCAGGTCGCTGGCCGGCAGCACCCAACCCAGCGCCATCATGTTTAGTTCGGACGCACGCAGTCGACTGCGGCCAAAACCGCCACGCTGCGAGATGTGTATGGTCTCGATGGGTGTCGCGGAAAGTCCCGACCAGACGCCGAGCCAGTCGAGAATCTGTCGCGCGCCATCGGACAAGGCCAGCACACGGGCATCACGACAGACAGCGGCACGTTCGCGGGCCTCGAAGATTTCAGCAGTCACGCCATGGAGTTTCAATGCCAGGGCCAGCGCCATCCCCGCGGGACCGCCGCCTACGATGGCGACCTTGCGGTCGCCATCGTAGGCGACTTCTGATGGGCCATCCCCCCGTCCCCCTTCCCGGGGAAGGGGGTGACTATTCGGGCTCGCTGCGCTCGCGAGCTTGTCAGCCGGTGCAGGCATCTCGCATCAGCGCTTCGATGTCGGCGATCTTCTTCGGTGCGGCAGCGGTAATTATTTCGCAACCCGCGGCCGTCACCACTGCGTCGTCCTCGATGCGCACGCCGATATTCCAGAAGGCTTGCGGCACATCGTCTGCCGGGCGGATGTAGCAGCCGGGTTCGATGGTCAGCACCATGCCGGGTGTCAGCGGTGCCCAGTGATTCCCTTCCTTGTATTCGCCGGCATCGTGCACGTCCTTGCCCAGCCAGTGGCTGGTGCGATGCATGAAGAAACGCTTGTAGCTCTCGGATTCGATCACCGCGTCCGGTGATCCGGGCAACAGCTTCATGTCGACCATGCCCTGGGCCAGCACTTTCAGCGCTGCCTCGTGCGGATCGGCGAAGGTGGCGCCGGGACGCACTGCCGCAATCGCCGCTGCCTGGGCGTCGAGCACCATGTCATAGATGTCGGCCTGCGGTCCGCTGAAGCGGCCGCTCACCGGAAAGCAGCGCGTGATATCGGACGCATAGCCATTAAGTTCGCCGCCGGCATCGATCAGCAGCAGATCGCCCTCGCGCAAGACCTGATCGTTGCCGACGTAATGCAGGACGCAGGCATTGGCGCCGCCGGCAACGATGGAGGTGTACGCCGGATACTCGCAGCCCTGGCGACGAAATTCGTGCAGCAACTCGGCTTCAACCTCGTACTCGAATCGGCCCGGCGCGACAAAGCGCATGGCGCGAATGTGGGCCGCCGTTGAAATCTCGGCGACGCGGCGCATGAGGGCAAGCTCGGTGGCGTCCTTGACCAGACGCATGGCGTCGAGTTCGGCGCGCACATCGCGGATCATCGCCGGCGCGCGCTTGCCGGTGCGGCTTTCGGCGCGCACGGTATTCAGGGCGGCGGCAATACGGCGATCCCAGCCGGTATCTTGACCGATGGAAAACCACAATGCGGGCTGGTCGGCGAGCAGCTCGGCCAACTTGGCATCGAGTTCGCCGATGCAATGCGCCGCATCGAACCCGAATACGTCGCGGGCGCCCTCCGGACCGTGGCGGAAGCCGTCCCAGATTTCCCGCTCCAGATTCTTCTCGCGGCAGAACAGTATCGATTGCGGTGACATGTCCGCGCCGCCGACGACAATCACCAGCACGGCCTCCGGCTCGGTGAAGCCGGTCAGGTACTGGAAATAACTGTCGGCGCGATAGGGATAGTGGGTATCGCGGTTGCGCGCCCGCTCGGGCGAAGTAGGAATGACCGCAATGCCGCCGCCGCCTCGGGTCATGCGGTCGATCAGTGAAAGCCGGCGCTGGCGATACGCCTCGAAAGGGTGCCCGGCGAGGGACGGCGATGGTTCCATCGAGCGATTATATGTCCCCGCGCGCAGGCGCCGGGGACGGTATCTCCTGGTGGGATAACGATGTGAGTTCGCTGTCCAGTTCCGCCAGACGTTGCGGCGTGCCGACGTCGACCCAACGGCCCGCATGCAATTCGCCGGAGACTTTACGGGCCGTCATGGCTGCCCGCAGCAGTGGCGCCAGTTTTGCTTTCTGGCCACGCTGAATGCCGGCAAAGATCGCCGGACGATAGATGCCGATACCGGAGAAGGTATAAACCTGCGCGCCGCTATCGGTGGTCGCCTTGATGTCGGCACCGACGACGCTCCCGGTCAGGGAAAAGTCACCCTGCGGATGGTGCTGCGGATTCGGTACCAGCACCAGATGCGCGAGATCGCCCGGCATCAGCACACTGACCGCCCGCGCCACGTCCCAGTCGCAATAGGTATCTCCATTGACCACCAGAAACGGCTTTTCACTGTCCAGCAACGGCAAGGCGTTGGCGATCCCGCCGGCCGTCTCCAGTGCGCCCTCGGGTTCGGGCGAATAGCGGATCGACAGCCCCCAGCGCGCGCCGTCGCCCAGCGCCGCCTCGATCTGCGCCCCGAGATGCGCGTGATTGATCACCACCTCGCGCAACCCGGCCTGCGCCAGTCGCTCCAGATGCCAGACGATCAATGGCTTGCCGCCCACCGGCAACAAAGGCTTCGGCGTGTGGTCGGTCAAGGGCCGCATCCGCTCGCCCCTCCCAGCCGCAAGAATCATGGCCTTCATGCGCTTACAGCTCGCGCTTGTCCATGGTGTGGCCCAGCACGGTGATCTTGTCTTCCAGCCGGTCGAGGATTTTGCGCAGCGGTGAGAGTTCGCTGTAGCGCTCGCAGGCTTTGCGCAGGTAGCGCGCAACCAGCGGCAGATCCTTGAGGTAAGCCTCCTTGCCGTCGCGATGATAGAGTCGGGCGAAGATTCCCAGCACCTTGATGTGGCGTTGCACGCCCATCCACTCGTAGTCACGAAAGAAATCGCCAAAATCGGCGGCTACCGGCAGGCCCGCCTTGCGCGCCAGTTCCCAGTAGCGAATCAGCCAGTCGAGCGCGAGATCTTCATCCCACTCGATGTAGGCATCCTTCAGCAGCGACACCATGTCGTAGCTGATCGGTCCATGCACGGCATCCTGAAAGTCGATGATCCCCGGATTGATGGCGCCCGACCGCGCAATGTGCATCAGGTTGCGCGAGTGATAGTCGCGATGAACAAAAACCTTGGGCTCGGCGAGATTTACGGCAAGGATGCGCTCGAACACGGTTTCCAGCGCCTGTTTCTCGGTATCCGCAAGCACCATCTGGTGGTGCTTTGCCAAAAACCACTGCGGAAAAAGATCGAGTTCCCGGCGCAGCAGCGCCCGATCATATTCGGGCAGCACGCCGGGGCGGCTGGCCAGTTGAACCTTCACCAGCGCCGCTATGGCCTCCGCGTAGAGCGATGCAGCGTTGTCGGCGTCCAGCGCCTGAAGATACGTGGTATTGCCGAGATCGGTGAGCAGCAGAAAGCCCCGTTCCAGGTCTTGCGCGAGGACTTCCGGGACATGGGTTCCGGCCGCGTGAAAGAGCTGCTGGACGTGCAACCAGGGCCGGCAGTCTTCGTTGGCCGGCGGCGCGTCCATGACGATGCGCGTCGTCCCGTCGTCCAGCACGGCGCGAAAATAGCGACGGAAACTGGCATCAGCCGAGGCCGGCGCGATAGTGAAACTGCGACCCGGCCACATGGCGGCAAGCCACGTCCTGATTTGCTGCTGGCGTTCCATATTTGAGATGCGCGCGTTGCGTGGAATGGCTCGGCAGCTTTGCCGGAGAGCGCGTTCCACAGGCATGAAGTGTTAGAATTAATAATTCTAGCATCGGCCGGCAAAGGCTTCTCCAGAGCGCAGTACGCGTGGATAGCGTCTGTGTTTTGCCGCCGCCGTTGCGCCAACTCATCGATACGGCATGTCTCAATCGCATCGCGGACAATTCGGCACCAGGTCACTGCTTGCGTTGCTGGCGCTGACCACAGGCTCCGCGACGGCGGAAACGCTGGCGCCCTTGCGCATCAATCCTGGCCTGCTCGGTGCCGGCACGCTGCCGCCGCCCGCGACTCCTGTCGCCCCCGAGCCCGTTGTCGCCGCGAGGCCCGTGCCCGCCCAGCCTGTACCTGTTGTCCAGGCGCCGGTGGCGCGTGCAAATCCGATTCCGCCGCAAGCCAGGCCCGTCGAACCCGCTCCGCCGCCAGCCGCACCAGCAGCCCGCGCCGCGCCGCTAGCCAAGCCTGCATTGCCTGCTGCCACTCCTGCCGCAGCAATCAATATGGCGCCGGCGCCGGCCCAACTGCCGCCGACTGCTGCCGCCGAAACGCCGCGCCGTCAGGAGGAGCCGAAGGCCGCTGCGCCGCAAGTGATGATCCAGAAGCCGCAGGAACCGCCCCAGGTTGAAGAGCGGCCGCTGCGGCCGCCACTCTATTCTGCCTACGTCGCCGCGGGAGACCTGCCTGAGCCCAGCCTGAGGAGCTCTGCCGGCGTCACCCCCTATCTCAAGCGGCCGGGGGAACTGTTGCCGACCTTTATTGCCGCCGACCAGATCGCCGGCAAGAACGATGCCGAAGTAGTCGCCGAAGGCAACGTCGAATTGCGCAAGCGCAATTCGATCCTGCAGAGCGATCGACTGACCTACTGGCAGGACGCGGATGAGATGGAGGCGAGCGGCAACGTCCGTCTTTCGCGCGACGGCGACCGCGTGCGCGGCCCCAAAATGCACATGAAGATGGAGGATAGCACCGGCTATTTTGAGCAACCGGAGTACAGCATCCGCCGCATCAAGACCGGATCGGCTGCCACGCTCTGGACCGGAACCGAGGAACGCGCGTCGCCGGAACTCACCACCGGCCAGGGCGCCGCCGCCAGAATGGAATTCGAAGGCGAGGGCAAGTACCGGCTTACCGATGCCACCTACAGCACCTGTACCCCGGCGGCCGGCCACGATCCCGACTGGTTCGCGCGCACCACTGATTTGCGCCTCAATTACGACGATGAAGAGGGCACGGCGCGCAACGCCACCCTGTACTTCAAGGGGGTGCCCATCCTCTATTCGCCCTGGTTGACGTTCTCGCTCAACAATGAGCGCAAGAGCGGGCTACTCACCCCCACACTGGGTTCGACCAGTCGAGGCGGCATCGAATACACCCAGCCGTTCTACTGGAACATCGCCCAGAACATGGATGCGACGATTGCGCCGCGCTTGATGTCCAAACGCGGCATATTGTGGAACGGCGAGTATCGCTATCTGAATCCCTCCTACAGCGGCACCATGCAGGGGCAATTTCTGCCCGACGACAAGCTTGAACACAAGCGCCGGTCTTCGTATTCGATAGACCACAGACAAACACTGGGCGCCGGCTTTTCCGGGACACTCGCGCTAAACGGCGCTTCTGACGGCACCTTCTTCAGCGATCTGGCCAATGGTTCGTCGGTTGTTGCCCAGACCAATCTGCTGCGCCAGGGTACGCTCAGTTACGGCAGTACATGGTGGTCGGCCAACCTCCTGGCGCAGAGCTATCAGACCCTGCAGGACCCGTCCCTGCCACCGGTGACTGAACCTTACCGGCGCCTGCCGCAGGTCACCGTAAATGCAAACCGCAGCGATCTGCCGCTCGGAATGAGCTTCGCCTTCAGCGGCGAACACGTAAACTTCCGCAATCCGACGCTGGTCGAGGGACGGCGCTTCACGCTGTATCCGCAGATTTCGCTGCCATTGCAGACCGCGGTATTAAACCTGACACCAAAAATCGGCCTGCACTCCACCAGCTACACCCTCGATCACCAGGCCGCCGGTACGCCCGAGAAGCTCACCCGCAGCGTACCGATCTTCAGCGTGGATTCGGGCGTGACTTTCGAGCGCGACATCGACTGGCTGGGCAAGACGTTGACCCAGACACTGGAGCCGCGCCTCTACTACCTGTATGTCCCGGTGCGCGACCAGAGCCAGATTCCGATATTCGATACGGGTATCGCCGACTTCAATTTCGCCCAGATTTTCGGCGAGAACCGCTACAGCGGCGGCGACCGGATCGGCGATGCCAATCAGGCCACGGCCATGCTCACCTCGCGCCTGCTCGATCCCCTGACCGGCGCCGAGATCCTCCGCGCCGCCTTCGGCCAACGCTTCTATTTCAGCACCCAGAATGTCGGCCTCCCCGGCGAAGTACTGCGCAGCGACCGCCAGACAGACTTCCTGGGCTCGATCTCCGGTCGCGTCCTGCCCAAGATCTATGCCGATGCCGGCATCCAGTACAACCCGCAGTTGAGTCGGATAGAGCGGTTCAATCTCGCCGGGCGCTATCAACCGGAACCCGGCAAAGTGCTCAATGCCGGTTACCGCTACACCCGGGATCAACTGGGCGTGCTCGGTCTGGGTCAGTTCGACATTTCCGGCCAATGGCCGATCTTCGACGGCTGGCATGCGGTCGGACGATTCAATTACTCGACCAAGGACCGGCGCATGATCGAATCGGTCGCCGGCCTGGAATACGACGGCGGCTGCTGGGTCGGGCGTATCGTCGTGCAACGCCTGGCGACGCAGACGCAACTGACGAATACGGCGCTATTTTTCCAACTGGAGCTGAATGGTTTCGCGAAAGTCGGCTCCAGCCCACTCGACATACTCCGCCGCAGCGTACCCGGCTATGGCGTGATTAACCAGCCGAGTACCGAAGGACCTCTCACCATCCCATGATCGTCCGCCTGCTGCTGCTTTGCCTGCTCTCCAGCCTGACCTTCGTCCCCGTGCACGCCCAGACGCGGCGACCCCTGCCGGTGGAGGTCGACCGCATCGTCGCGGTGGTGAACGACGAGGCCATTACCGCCTTTGAACTGCGCGCCCGTCGCACGACGGTGGAACGCCAGTTGCGCGGACAGAATGTGCAACTACCGCAGCGGGATGCGCTCGAACGGCAGTTGCTCGAACGCATGATTACGGATCGCGTTCAGCTTCAATTCGCCAAGGAAACCGGACTACGCATATCGGACATCGAACTCGATGCCGCCATACGGCGCATCGCCGACGGCAACCGCCTCTCCTTGCAGGAATTTCGTGCCGCGCTGGAAAGGGACGGCATAGCCTGGACCAAGTTCCGCGAAGAGATTCGTGACGAAATCGTGTTGTCGCGTCTGCGCGATCGTGAAGTGGAAAGCCGCATCGTCGTCTCCGATGGCGAAATCGACAACTATCTGGCCAACCCCGATCAGGGCAGCCCCACCGGCAACCTTGAGGTGAACACGGCGCACATCGTCCTGCGCGTGCCGGAACAGGCATCGCCCGACCAGTTGATGCGCATTGGCGCGCGGGCGCAGGCAGCGCTCGACCAGATTCGGCGCGGAGACGACTTTGCCAAGGTGGCCGCCAGTTATTCCGATTCGCCCGACGGCCTGACCGGCGGAGCCATGGGGACACGCCCGCTTGACCGATTGCCGGCGCTCTACGGCGAAGTCGTAAGGAAAATGAAACCCGGCGAAGTCAGCGACATTTTGCGCAGTCCGGCCGGATTTCACATTGTCAAACTGATCGCCAAACAAGGCGATGCCGGCGCCAAACCGGTGATGGCGCTAAAGCAGACGCGCGCCCGCCATATCCTGATCAAGGTCAATGAACTTGTTTCCGAAGCCGAGGCCAGGCGCAAGCTGGTCGCACTCAAGGA
The DNA here is from genome assembly GCA_030651305.1 of Sulfuritalea sp. Lineage (GTDB taxonomy): Bacteria > Pseudomonadota > Gammaproteobacteria > Burkholderiales > Rhodocyclaceae > Sulfuritalea. The sequence goes on from JAUSCI010000023.1 coordinate 15,382, forward strand.
GCGGATAGACAACGGCGCCGATTTTGCCGAACTGGCGCGACTGAATTCCAACGATCTTTCCGCCGCCAAGGGAGGCGATCTGGGCTGGCTGTACCAGGGTGACACGGTTCCCGATTTCGAGAAAGCCATGGATGCGCTGAAGATCAACCAGATCAGCGAACCGGTGCAGTCGCCTTTCGGCTTCCATCTGATTCAGGTGCTGGAACGTCGTACCGAAGACGCGACGGCAGAACGCCAGCGCCTCGCCGCGCGGCAGGTGCTGCGCGAGCGCAAGTCCGACGAGGCGTATCAGGACTGGGTCCGCCAAATGCGCGACCGCGCCCATGTCGAATACCGCACCGAAGACCGCTAGCGGGGACGGTTCCGGGCCTCCGGTGATCGCCGTCACTTCCGGCGAACCCGCCGGCATCGGCCCGGATATCTGCCTGCGGCTGACGCAGCGTGAATGGCCGGCACGACTGGTGGTGCTGGGTGACCGCGACTTGCTGACCGCGCGCGCGCGCCAGCTTGGCCTCGACGCCGGTCGCATCACTATCCGTCATGTTCCCCTGCAAAAGTCGGTGCTTGCGGGACGGCTCGATGCCGCCAATGCCCGCTACGTTCTGGATATCCTCGATGTGGCGCTGGCCGGATGCGTCAGCGGCGAGTATGCGGCGATGGTCACCGCCCCGGTGCACAAGGGCGTCATCAACGACGCCGGCATCGCCTTCAGCGGCCATACCGAATATCTAGCTGAGCACACTGACACGCCGCGCGTGGTGATGATGCTGGCAGGCGCGGGCTTGCGTGTCGCGTTGGCCACCACGCATCTGGCGTTGAAGGACGTCCCTGCCGCCATCACCCGCAGCGACCTGGAAACCACGATCCGCATCCTCCATGCCGACCTGCGCAAGAAGTTCGGTATTGCCGCGCCGCGCATCCTGGTCGCCGGGCTCAATCCCCATGCCGGCGAAGGAGGCCACATGGGCCGCGAGGAAATCGACGTCATCGCCCCGGTGCTGGACAAGCTGCGCGCCGAAGGCATGAACCTGATCGGGCCTTTGCCCGCCGACACGCTGTTCACCAAGAATGTCCTCGCCGGTTCCGACGCGCAACTGGCGATGTATCACGATCAGGGCCTCGCGGTGCTGAAGTACGCCGCGTTCGACGCGGGCATCAACGTCACGCTCGGCCTGCCCATCATCCGCACTTCGGTCGACCACGGCACGGCGCTCGATCTTGCCGGCACCGGCAAGGCCTCGCCCACCAGCCTGTTCGCCGCGATTGACGCCGCGATTGACATGGCCGCGCGCAGAATCGCGCCGGGGTAGCCAAGATGTGTCAGTTGCTCGGCATGAACTGCAACACACCGACTGACATCTGTTTTTCTTTCGAAGGATTTCGCACGCGCGGCGGGCTGACCGATGTGCATAAGGACGGATGGGGCATCGCTTTCTTCGAAGGGCGCGGCTGCCGGGTCTTTATCGACGTCGAGCCTTCGGCACAATCCGCCGTGGCCGAACTGGTGCACAACTACCCGATCCACTCGCAGAATGTCATCGCCCATATTCGCAAGGCGACCCAGGGCCGCGTCGCACTGGAGAACACCCATCCCTTCCAGCGCGAGCTGTGGGGCCGCTACTGGATCTTCGCCCACAATGGCAACCTGAAGGATTTCGCGCCGCCGGCGGACGGCAGCTTCACGCCCGTCGGCGACACCGATTCCGAACGGGCCTTCTGTCACATCCTGCAAACGCTGCGCCACCGCTTTCCGGCCGGGATGCCGCAGCGCGATGTCTTGTTCGCGGCGCTCGCCGCTCTCGCCGGAGATATTGCCTGCCGCGGCGAATTCAATTTCCTGCTTTCCAGCGGCGATTGCCTGTTCGCGCACTGCGGCAGCACGCTTTGTTACGTGGTGCGCCAGGCGCCGTTCGCCATCGTCCATCTGAAGGACCAGGACGTCAGCGTGGATTTCAGCGCAGTAACGAATCCCGATGACCGCGTCGCGGTAATCGCCACCCTGCCTCTGACGGACAACGAAAACTGGATCACTCTGGCGCCCGGTACGCTGACCCTGTTCCATGACGGCATGCCGGTGCGCAGCGAGTGCACCAGCGCGTGAATAAGCGTGTCGAGGGGCACAGCACCCGCCGTAGATTTGGCCAGAACTTCCTCGTCTCGCCTGGCGTCATTCACAAGATCGTCGACGCAATCGCACCGCGTGCGGGCGAAACGGTGGTGGAAATCGGACCAGGGCTGGGCGCCATCACCGAACCGCTGCTGGCGCGCATCGAGCACCTGCACGTGGTCGAGATCGACCGCGACCTGATTACGCGACTTTCCAATCGCTTTCCTCCCGAGCGGCTGACCATCCACGAAGGCGATGCACTTGAATTCGACTTCGGCGCGCTGAAGGGATCGGGACCGCTGAAGATCGTCGGCAACCTGCCCTACAACATTTCCAGCCCGCTGCTGTTCCACCTCGTGCCGTATGCGCCCCTGGTCCATGACATGCACTTCATGCTGCAAAAGGAAGTGGTCGATCGCATGGTGGCCGCGCCCGGCAGCAAGGACTTCGGACGCCTGTCCGTGATGCTGCAGTACCACTATCACATGGAACGGCTGTTCATCGTCCCGCCGGGATCCTTCAATCCACCGCCCAAGGTCGACTCGGCCATCGTGCGCATGATTCCGAGAATAGTCGGCGCTGGCGAGACGGCGGCGAAAGACCCGGCGCTGTTCGCCAGAGTGGTGACCGCCGCCTTCTCGCAGCGGCGCAAGATGCTGCGCAACACCCTGCGCGACTTCATCAATGAGGCCGACCTCACCGCGCTGGGTATCACGCCCACAGCGCGCGCCGAAGACATCGCCGTGGCCGACTACGTGCGCCTCGCCAATACGCTGGCCGACCTTGCCCGCCACTGACCTGAAAGAACGCAGGATAGCCATCATCGGCGGCGGCCCGGCCGGCCTGATGGCGGCTGAAGTATTGAGCGCGTCCGGCATGCGCGTCGAGGTATTCGACGCCATGCCCTCGGTGGCGCGCAAGTTCCTGCAGGCCGGTCGCGGCGGACTGAATCTCACGCATTCGGAAGCGGCGGACACGTTTCTTTCGCGCTACGGCTCCCGCCGGAAGCAGGTCGGTCGCTGGCTGGAACAGTTCGGCCCGCAGCAACTGCGCGGCTGGGCACAGAGCCTCGGCGTCGAAACCTTCGTTGGCAGTTCCGGTCGCGTCTTCCCGCAGGAAATGAAGGCCGCGCCGCTGCTGCGCGCCTGGCTGCACCGGCTGCGCGCGGCCGGCGTAATTTTCCATGTGCGTCATCGCTGGCTCGGCTGGAATGCCGACGGCAGCTTGCGCTTCGCCACGCCCGCCGGCGAGGCAAGAGTCGACGCTGACGCTACGGTGCTGGCGCTCGGCGGCGGCAGCTGGGCGCGGCTGGGTTCGGACGGTGCCTGGCTGCCGCTGCTGGCCGCGCGCGGCGTCGACGTACAGCCGCTGCGGCCGGCCAATTGCGGATTCAATGTGGCCTGGAGCGAACATCTGCGCCAGCGCTTTGCCGGCGCGCCGGTAAAAACCATAAGCGCTGCATTTGTTGCGCCGAACGGCTTGCGGCTCAAGCGCGAGGGCGAATTCCTCGTCAACGCGCACGGCGTCGAAGGCAGTCTGATCTATGCCTTCTCGGCCGCCCTGCGCGACGCCATCGAAGCCACGGGTAGCGCCACGCTTCAACTCGACCTCGCCCCCGGACGCAAGTTGCAGCGCCTGACCGACGATCTCTCACGCCCGCGCGGCCGCGATTCGCTGTCCAATCACTTGCGTCGCCATGCCGGCATCGACGGCGTCAAGGCCGCTCTGCTGCACGAATGCGCCGACCCGACGGATCTGCTCACCCCGGCAAGACTAGCGGCAAGCATCAAGTCGCTGCCGTTGCGTCTGGTCTCACCGCGTCCGCTCGACGAAGCCATCAGCAGCGCCGGTGGCGTCGACTTCACCGCCCTGGACGAAAACCTGATGCTGCGCGCGCTGCCCGGCACCTTCTGCGCCGGGGAAATGCTCGACTGGGAAGCGCCGACCGGCGGCTACCTGCTCACCGCCTGCTTCGCCAGCGGTCGCGCCGCCGGGCGCGGCGTCCTGCGCTGGCTCGCTGAAGCCGAAGGCGCGCGATAATCTTCCCTTTCGACACCGCTTCGTCTGGTTCGCCCCTGATGATCCGCCTCATCGTCCTGCTCGCACTGCTTGCCGCTTTGGCGCCGTCGGCCCGCGCCCAGCCTCGCCCGCCCGAAGGCAGTGAATTCCAGCTCTTTGTCGAAAACGACATGCTGGCGCGCGCCGATCGCTATTACACCAATGGCATCAAGCTGGGCGGCGGCGTGCCGTTCGACCTGCTCCAGTTTCCGGCTGCGGAATTGCTCAGGCAACTGACACCGGAAGGCAGCGGCAAGATCCATCTCGGCCTGTTCGTCGGTCAGAACCTGTACACGCCACAGTCGATTCGCATCAGCCAGCCGCAGCCGCTCGACCGGCCGTGGGCTGCCTGGCTCTACCTGGGCGGGGCGGCGCAGCGAACGAAGGAAAATCGCCTCGACACCGTTGAGATCGACTTGGGTCTGGTCGGCCCATCAGCGCTGGGGCGGGAAGTCCAGTCCAACTGGCACAGGCTGATCGGATCGCCGCAACCGATGGGCTGGCACAACCAGATCGGCAATGAACCGGCCTTCCTGGTCTCCTATTTCGGCAAGACCAAACACAAGCTGGGCGGCGGATCAGGACTGGAACTGGAACTGATCCCGCATGGCGGTGCGACCGTCGGAACGGTGATGACGCTGGCCCGTGCCGGCGGCATCCTGCGCCTCGGGCGCCACATGACCGGGTTCGGGCCGGACACCATCGAGCCAGGCGGCGCGATGCTGCAGAACATGCGCCGCGAAATCGAGTCGGGGCGATCGCAGAACCTCGAATGGTATGTTTTCGCCGGCCTCGATCACCGGCTCATTGCCCACAACATCTTCCTCGACGGTACCGTATTCCGCAATGGCCCAAGCGTCCGCCACCGCCCGCACGTCTACGACCTCACTGCCGGCCTCAGCCTGCGCATCAAGGCCGTGCGAATCTCGGTGACAAGAGTGCGCCGCAGTGAGGAATTCTTCACGGCGGCAAAAAGCGGCGGCCCGCAGACCTTCGATTCGTTCAATCTGGGAATCGAGTTCTAGGCTGCCTTGGTGGCTCAGGCCGACTTCTTTACCGCACAGGTACTGAAGCCGAAGATCGCGTAGGGCGGGCACCAGCCAATCGCCCCGGTAGCCAAAGGCACTACCCCGATCCACGCCCACACCGGACCGCCCATGGCGGCCCAGCCAACCAGCCCGAGACCAGCAACAATGCGAATAATGCGGTCGATGCCGCCAACGTTCAGTTTCATGGTGTACTCCTTGAAGGGTTATGCAACAGTGAGGGCATTACACCAGTTCCGCCGCCGCCTGACTGTAACCTAAGTCACAGAGCCCGCGCCGTCTCGCCAGCGCCGACTTTCTGACTCAGGCGCAGCCAGTGAGCCACCCACCCCGGAAAATACCCAACCAGAACCGGACCACTGGTCAGAATCGAGGCCTGTTTCTGGATATGCCGGGATAGTTGCAGAGGGTATAGTTTCGCCTTGCCAAACCAAACCGCCACCGCTGAAATGCTGACCGTCGCCGAATCCGATCTTTTCCTGCGAGCACCGAAGAATAGTTTCGAGTCGCCATATCGCACGGAACGCGACAACGCCAACCACGGGGAGGGGCGATGACAGTCAAGGGCGTGAGCAATTTCGGCATCCGCGACAATCACTTGCACGGCAAGGTCGCTGACTTCATCAAGGACAAAATCGCAGCCGGCAGCGACTTATCCGTTGTCTCGGCCTATTTCACCATTTACGCCTATGAGGCCCTTTCCACAGAGCTGGACAAAGTCGAGCGGCTTCGCTTTCTCTTTGGCGAACCCCGATTCATCGCATCGCTAGACCCGGAAAAGACCGACAAGAAATCCTTCAAGATCGAAGACGAAGGGCTCGAACTGGCCAACCGCCTACAACAAAAGGAGATCGCCCGTCGTTGTGCCGCGTGGATACGCGACAAGGTAGAGATTCGCTCGATCCGGCAGGCCAACTTGCTGCATGGAAAGCTTTATCACATCCATGATGGGCATCGCGAGCACGCAATCCTCGGCAGCTCGAACTTCACCCGTCGCGGTTTGGGTCTCTCCGCCATACCCAACATCGAGCTGAATTTGATCGTCGATAGTGACCGCGATCGCGCCGAGCTTAAGGAATGGTTCGACAGCATCTGGGCCGATGAAAAACTGGTGGCCGATGTTAAGGATGAGGTCTTGCGCTACCTGGCGCAGCTCTACGTGAATCACCCGCCCGAGTTCATCTATTTCAAAACGCTGTTTCACATCTTCGAGCGCTTCCTGTCCGGCCAGGCAGACGATGCCCAGATATTCAACCAACTCCCCATCATTGACACTGACATCTGGAAAACGCTGTTCGATTTCCAGAAGGACGGCGCCAAGGGCGCGATTCACAAGATCAATTCCCATAACGGTTGCATCCTTGCCGACAGCGTCGGCTTGGGCAAAACCTATACCGCGCTGGCAGTCATCAAGTATTACGAGCTCCGTAACCTTCGTGTCCTCGTTCTCTGCCCCAAGAAGCTGCGCGACAACTGGACGGTGTATCTGGCCCAGAACAACAGCGAACTGAATCCATTTCTGAAAGATCGCTTCGCCTATACGGTGCTTTCCCATACGGACCTGTCTCGGGAGGCCGGCAAAGTCGATGGCATCGATCTCGCCGCGCTGAACTGGGGAAATTACGACCTCATCGTTATCGACGAATCCCACAACTTCCGTAACAACGTGAAAGGCAAGCGCGACGAGGAAGGCAACGTCGTCCGCAAGAGCCGCTACGAACGTCTGATGCAAGACATCATCCAGTCCGGCGTCAAAACCAAGGTGCTGCTGCTTTCCGCCACGCCGGTAAACAACGACCTCAAGGATTTGCGCAACCAGATCTATTTCGTCACCGAAGGTCGCGATGCCACCTTCTCGCAAAGCTTGGGCATCCACAGTATCAAGGACACGCTCTCCACTGCGCAAAAAACCTTCATGGAATGGGCCAAGCGAGCTGGCGACAAGGATTCCAAGGAGTTGATGGATCGTCTGCCCGCAGGCTTTTTTACCCTGCTCGACGAACTCACGATCGCCCGCTCGCGCAAGCACATCCAGCGGTACTACCGCGCCTCGCTGGCCGCCATCGGCCAATTTCCGAAACGCGCCAAGCCGCGGTCGATTTACGCCGACATCGACAACAAGCATCGCTTCCCGACCTATGACCGACTGAATCAGGAAATCGAAAAATATCAACTCTCCCAGTTCAAACCTTCTGCCTATGTGCTGCCGCAGTTCAAGCACTTTTACGCCGGCGAAGGCGCCATCAAGAACTTCAGCCAGGAGACCCGTGAGCGCTTCTTGATCGGCATGATGAAGGTCAACTTCCTCAAGCGTCTGGAAAGTTCCGTGCGTTCTTTCGCCATCACCATGGATCGCACCGTCAAGAAGCTCGAAGACCTGGAAGCGCGCATTGGCCAGTTTCAGGAGTTGCGCGATTCGAAAGCGCAGGATTTGCAACCAGACCTTTTCGTCATGGAGGCGGAAGAAGACGAAGAACTGCGTGAGGCCTTTGAGGTCGGCACCCTCAAATATCGCCTGGAGCACATGGACATTGATCGATGGCTGGCAGATTTGACCAGCGACAAACAGCAGCTATCAATGCTTGCGGAAAGCGCCGATGGCGTAAGCCCCGAACGCGATGCCAAACTTGCTGAACTGAAGGAGATCATCGAGCACAAGGTCAGGCACCCAAGCACCAACAACCATGGCGAAGACAACCGCAAGATTATCGTCTTCTGCGCCTTTGCCGATACGACGGCCTACCTTTACGAAAACCTTGAGGACTGGGCACGCAATAAACTGAATGTTCATATTGCCCTGGTCTCCGGCGGCACCAAACCCAACCGCACGACTTTCGGACACGCAGATTTCAGCCAGATACTCACCAACTTCTCGCCCCGCGCCAAGCAACGGGCCAAGATGAAATCCATGCCGCAAGACGGCGAGATCGACATCCTCATCGCCACCGACTGCATTTCCGAAGGCCAGAACTTGCAGGACTGCGACCAGTTGGTGAACTACGATATCCACTGGAACCCGGTGCGCATCATCCAGCGCTTCGGCCGGATCGACCGCATCGGCAGCCAGAACAAGGAAATCCAGCTCATCAATTTCTGGCCGACACCTGACCTCAACAAATACATCAACCTCAAGAACCGGGTCGAAGCGCGCATGGCGCTGGTGGATATCGCCGCCACCGCCGAGGACAACATCCTGCAATCAGAAGACCTGCACGACCTGATTCAGGAGGACCTGCGCTACCGCGACAAGCAGTTGCTCAGACTCAAGGACGAAGTGCTCGATCTGGAGGACTTCAACGAGTCCGTTGCCCTCAACGAATTCACCCTCGACGATTTCCGCATGGAACTGGCCACCTACATCGAGGCCAACCGCGAGAAGCTGGAAGAAGCGCCCTTCGGCCTTTATGCCATCGTGCCGCCGCATGCCGAATATCAGACCATCAAGCCCGGCGCCATCTACTGCCTCAAGCAACGCATCGACGCCAGCGGCAACGAAGCCGTGAACCCCTTGCAGCCCTATTTCCTGGTCTATATTCGCGACGATGGCGAAGTGCGCTACAACTTCACCAGTCCTAAACAGGTGCTCGAAATCTTCCGCGCCGTAAGTCAAGGCAAGACCGAGCCCTACGCCGAGCTATGCGAACTGTTCGATGAGGAAACAAAAGACGGCGAGGACATGAGCCAATACAGCAGCCTGCTGGACCGTGCCGTTGCCGCCATCGCTTCGCAGTTCCAGCGAAAGAATGCAGGCAACCTTTTTGCCGGGCGCGGCGGCAAGCTGGTCAGCAGCCAGACTGCCATCAAGGCCACAACTGACTTTGATCTTATTACTTGGCTGGTGATCAAGAATGAGCAATAACATAGACCTCAAGAAAGCGATCAGCCAGCGCATCCAGGCTTTCGCCAGTCAGCGGCTACGCCAGTCGGCGCTGGCGCTGTTTGCCGCGCTTGGTTACACCTCTGACCGCACAGTTGAAATGCGTTCGGTGCAGGATTTCCGCGAGCAGTTCGATCCGGAAAATTTGCTTTCAAACCCTGCCGCGCAAATCGAGCAATGGCAGAACGCCGAACTTCTTTTCCAGCTCACCGACGAAGAGCTTTCCAGCAGTGCTGCGTTGTTCAAGGACGACTCGGTTCACACCTCGCTCCTGCAGTCATACGTCTTCATCGCCATCGAGCTGCGCGAAGGCGACTACGCGCGCGGCAAGCTTGCAAACATTGCACGCCAGCTCAACCGTGTTTTCCCAATGCCGGTCATGGTGTTGTTCAAGGTGGGGGGGCTGTTGTCGCTGGCGGTGATTAACCGCCGCCTCAACAAGCGCGACGAAAACAAGGATGTGCTGGGCAAGGTTACCCTCATCCAAAACATTGGCATTGCCAAACCACACCCGGGGCATCTGGACATTCTGGCCTCCTTCTCGCTCGCCGAATTCTCGGCAGAAAAGCGCAGCATCCAGAATTTCGACCAACTCCATGCGGCCTGGGAAGAAGTCTTCAACGTTGAGCTGCTCAACAAACGCTTCTATCGCGAACTCGCCAACTGGTACTTCTGGGCACTCCCACAAGTCGATTTCCCTACCGACATCGAGAAAGACGACGAGAAACGCCGCGCCACTGGCCTTATCCGTTTGCTCACCCGTCTAATCTTCTGTTGGTTTCTCAAGGAAAAGAGCCTTATCCCCGAGAAGCTCTTTGTCGAGACTGATCTAAAAAATATTCTCAAAGATCTTTCGCCTGATGCCTCTACCTACAATGAGGCTATCCTGCAAAACCTTTTCTTTGCCACGCTCAATCAGCGCATGGGCAAGGACGCCAAGGGCCTGCCATTTCGTGCGTTTGCCAGGGATGAAGGTTTCCAGAAAAACCGCGTTACCTACGGCGTGGATACCCTCTACCGCTACGAAGAGCACTTCCACGATCCCGACACCGCGCTCGATCACTTTGCCGATGTGCCATTTCTCAATGGCGGTCTTTTCGAGTGCCTCGATCGCATCGAGGAGGCGACGAACAAGAAGCATTACCTCGATGGCTTTTCACGCAACGCGAAGAAGCGTCCTACCATCCCGAACCGCCTCTTCTTCGGCAGCGAGCGCGAGGAGGACCTTTCGGGAGCTTACGGCGACACAAAGCGCAAGAAAGAGAAGGTACGCGGCCTCCTCTGCATCCTGCACGCCTACAAGTTCACCATTGTCGAAAACACGCCGGTCGACCAAGAAATCGCCCTTGATCCTGAGCTGCTAGGCAAAGTTTTTGAAAACTTGCTCGCCTCCTACAACGAGGAAACCAAAACCACCGCCCGCAAGCAGACGGGTTCCTTCTACACCCCACGCCCCATCGTTGAATACATGGTGGACGAATCGCTCAAGGCGCACCTCACTGGCGCACTTGCCAAGGCTGGATTGAGCGAACAGGATGCGCAGGCCGGTCTCGACATCCTCTTCACCTACACCGAGCGGGCTCACCCCTTCTCTGAGCAAGAAGTCGCCACACTGCTTGATGCCATTCACACCTGCAAGATTCTCGACCCCGCTTGCGGTTCCGGCGCCTTCCCGATGGGGATGCTGCACAAGCTCGTCTACATCATCCACAAGCTCGATCCAGATAACGCACGCTGGAAACAACTCCAGATTGATGCCGCAGCGAAGATTCCCGATCTTTCTTCTCGTGACGCCGCCATCGATGCCATCGAACGCGACTTCGCCGATAACGAGGACGACTACGGGCGCAAGCTGTACCTGATCGAGAACTGTCTCTATGGCGTGGACATCCAGCCTATTGCTATCCAGATTTCAAAACTCCGCTTTTTCATTTCCCTCGTTTGCGACCAGCGCACCAACCGTAACAAAAGGGACAACCACGGCATCCGCCCGTTGCCGAACCTCGAAACGAAGTTCGTTGCCGCCGACACCCTGATCCGTTTGCCCGAGATGAACCAATTGGCATTGCTTCCCCACCGGGTTCACCAAATAGAGGCCGAGATCGAAGCTCTCTACCATAGCCACTTCGCCATCCAACGACGCGACCAGAAGCTCGCACTTCAGAAGAAGATTAAGGGGCTGCGGGAAGATCTCGGAAAACTCCTTGCAGAGAGCCTCGGCTCATCGAAAAAGGCCCAGCACATTGCTGATTGGGATCCGTTTAATCCGCAATCAGTGGCTGACTTTTTTGACCCTCACTGGATGTTTGGGCGGTCATTGGCAGACGGCTTCGATATTGTTATAGGGAATCCACCATATGGCATTAAGTACTCCAAGCACCAAAAAAACACGCTTGCCGCATTATTTTCAAAAGGTGCTGAAATTGCGGACTCCTATGTCTACTTTATTCTCAAGAGCCTCGATTTACTGAGAAATCTTGGGTCGTTGGTCTTTATTACTCCAAACACTTTTTGTGACTTGGAAAAGGGCGAAGCTTTTAGGAAACATCTGCTCACTGAAACAACGATATTTTCAATTTGGCAAAGTGGTTGGGTTTTCAGTGCTGCAGTCGTCGATACATTAGTCATACACTTGTCTTCGCGCCAGCCAAAACCAGAAAACAAAATCAGCATTCTGACTGACAAAAATTCAGAATCACGTTCCCAGGCAATGTTTCTAGGAATGGCTCTGAGTAAAATTGATTTCCGAACTCCAGCTGATCGCTTGGCCTTGAGGGATGCAATCAGACAGCGCACTGTCGAACTGTCGCAGTTTTTCACAGTTAAGGCCGGGGTTAAGCTCTACGAGCTTGGGAAGGGTGAGCCACCCCAAACTAGAGAAATTGTCGATTCCAAACCATACACCGCAATAGGTAGAAAAGAAGCTGATTGGAGTGTGTTGTGCCGTGGTGGGGACATTGACCGCTACAAATTTATCGATCGTGGGGAATACGTACACTATGGTCATTGGCTCGCGGCGCCGCGAGCCGCAGAAATGTTCTCGTTACCTAAGATATTAATGAGAAGAACCGACGATCGGTTGCGTTCAACCTTAGATAAATCTGGATCTGTAGCTGTCAATTCATGTCACGTTATCCAATTGAAAGGCAATCATGATAACGACGAGCAGAGATACCTTTCCACTCTGGCGCTTCTGAATTCCTCTGTCTGCCAATGGGCATTTGAAACAGACAACCCACAGATGGTTGGGAAGACCTTTTCCGAAATAAAAGTTGTATATGTTGAGAGGCTGCCGATTCCAAAATTAGGCTCAACCGAAATGAAATTGTTAGCATCACTTGCGCACTCACTTATTTTATTGAAAGGCGGAGCGACAGGGGACACGACAGATTCAACTGAAATCACTTTTCTTGAGGACCTCGTAGATGCTTGCGTGATGGAGTGCTATTTCCGTGATCACATGGCCGAGCGCGATCTCCTGTTTCTCGACGAGCTGGCTCCCCATCTAGCTGACTACAACCCAGAGGCCCCTGAGTCGCAACAACGAGAATTCATTGTGCAGCTTCACGGCAGGTTGAATGCCCCGTCGTCGAGAATTCGCAACCGTCTGCTTCGCATCTCCGCCGACAGCCCTGATCTGCTTGCAGTCATCAAGAAGGGGGGCGGTGCATGAAAGCCCGTCTACATCACATTGCCATCACCAACTTCAAGGCCTTCCGTGAGTTCTCGCTGAACCTCGAAGGCCGACATCTGTTGGTGTATGGCGCTAACGGTGCGGGCAAGTCATCGCTTTACTGGGCGCTCTATACCTTTCTGCAAAGTGCGCGAAAACCCAGAAACGGTATTGCCAAGTACTTCGATCCGGCAAATCCGCAAAGCCTGCTCAACCTTCACGAGCAGAAAGATGCTACCCCCAAGCCCGGCGAGATTGCGCTGACGCTACGTGACACCGCTACCCGCAACGACACCACCTACCGTATTAGTCAGGTCGATCACGGCACCTTCAACCAACCAGCCATTCTGAAGGGCGATCTAGCCAGCGACTTTATTACATACCGCTTCTTCTTCGGCTTCTCAGATTTTCGCAACTCTGAGAAATTCGATCTCTGGCCGCTATTTGAGAAGGAGATCCTGCCGTTTTGCGTTAGCACTGGCGGGCAGGTGCCTTACGACATGTGGCAGAGGATCAAGTCCGGTGATCCAAATCCATCACGATTACCGGGCATAGCCGGGGCCGACGCTTATGACCGCTTTCGTCAAAACACGTCGACATTTGCCAGAGTGATTGCTGCGGTTGTGGATGCGATCAGCGTAGAGGCCCAGCGATTTTATGATGCCCACTTCGCCACGGACGACCCAGCGAAGGTCACTTTGAAGCTGGCTGTCACCACGCCGCCTTCGGCTATTGGCTCCAACCAAAATGATTTCAAGTTCACCCTGCCGGTGATCGAATTTGGTGTGCAGCTTGATGGGCATACCGTAACGAAGCCGCAGAGCTTCCTCAACGAAGCCAAGCTGACTCAGCTCTCGTTGTCCGTCCGTTTCGCGGCCTCACTGGTCAACCTGCACGATTCCGATCTCAAGCTCTTGGTGCTTGACGATTTGTTGGTCAGCCTGGACATGAGTAACCGAATGAAGGTTGTAGATATCCTCCTTTCGGAGTCTTTTGCCAATTATCAGAAGATCATCCTGACGCATGAGCTCGGTTTCTTCCGTGAGTTTCGACGCCGGATCGGTAGCGCGCACACCGAGTGGTGTCTCCTGCGCTTGCAAGGCGACGCTGCGAGCCAGATCGAGGCCAAAAGCGAAAAGACGGATTTGCAGAGGGCTGAGGATTATTTGAATGGTCACGATATCGAAGAAGCAGCCATGTTTTTGCGCAAGGCAGCTGAAGATACGGCCAAGCGCTATAGGGAATGGGCCGAGGGTAAGTCGCTACCTCCGGGACAGTTCTTCTCGTTGACAGAAAACCTACGTGCTGCACGTAACCGGCTGCTCGAAAATATTCCCGCTTCGCTTTACTCGAAGGTGCTAAAAAATACCCCCAAGGACCACCGGACCCTTCTGCTGTCTTCGGACGATACTGACTTGGACGGCAACACTGACCTCCAGCCTAAAGACAAGGGAATTCTTAAATCCAAGCGAAAAGTCTTCCGACAAGTACTGGTCGATGATGGTTGGGCCAATATGGACGCGGTGGATGCAGTTGATCGCGTATTGGAGATGGCCGAGCGCGTCCTTAATCCTGCTTCGCATGGCAGTACTACCCCGCTCTATGAGGCAGAGGTACGGCGTGCTAAGAAGTTGATCGACCGGCTGGAACACTTGTTGGGGACAAAATTTTGAGACCCAATCCACCTGCAAGTACGCAGAAACCGGATGTGCTTCTCTACCAAACCGATGTCGACCCGCATTACCAAGCCTCGCGAGATTGATCCATGCGCACCGCCCAAGACATCCTCGCCGAACTCAACGCCGCCGACGAATCGCCTCGCGTTGAAGCCAAGCGCTCGCGTGATATCGGCAAGTCCGTCATCGAGACGGTCGTGGCATTTGCCAACGAGCCGGGACTGGGCGGCGGCCATATCCTGCTCGGCGTCGGCTCCGGTGTGGACGACAAGGGTGATGCTCGTTACTGGCCGGAAGGCCTGTCCGATCCGGACAAGATTCAGAAGGATCTCGCCAGTCAATCCGCGACCATGCTCAATGTCGCGATTCGACCGGAGATGAGTGTCGAACGTATCGATGGCAAGACCATCGTCGTGGTGTTTGTTCCAGAGGCTGATGTCACGCAGAAACCGGTTTATCTCAAGGCAACCGGATTGCCCAGGGGTGCGTTCCGGCGCATTGGTTCTACCGACCAGCGCTGCACGGATGAGGACTTGTGGGTTCTGCGCGGTGCCAGTCAGCCGCAGGTTGGGCCGGACATGGCCATCGTTCCCGATGCCCGGATGGAAGACTTCGATCCGCAGGCCATTGCCGAATACCGACGCTTGCGCGCCCAGGCGAATCCGCACGCCGAGGAACTGGGTTACGAAAACCCAGACATGCTGGAAGCGCTGTCGGCAGTGCGCCGCGTGGATGGCGGGCTCAAGCCGACGCTGGCGGGCATCGTGCTCTTTGGCAAGGCCTTGGCATTGCGCCGTCTGTTCCCGGCGCTGCGCATCGATTACATCCGTGTTATTGGCACCCAATGGGTCGATGATCCCGAGCAGCGCTTCCAATCGGTGGATATCCGCAAAGCGTTGATGCTCGCATTGCCGGTGGCCGAAGCCAGCATCGTGGACGAAATGCCCAAAGGCTTTCGGCTACCGGAAGGCGAACTGCAAAGCCGGCAAGAACCAATTTTGTCGCGCAAGGTGATTCGCGAAGCCTTGGCCAACGCGGTGATGCATCGCAGTTACCAGGACCATGGTGCAATTCAAATCATTCGCTACAGCAACCGTATCGAAATTCTCAACCCCGGCTACTCGCTAAAAGACATGGCCAGCCTCGGCACGCCGGGCTCTCGCCTGCGCAACCCGGCGATTGCGGCGGTGCTTCATGAGTTGAACTGGGCGGAAACCAAGGGCTCCGGCATTCGCACCATGCGTCGTATGGCCGGGGATGCCGGACTGCCGCTGCCCGAATTCGTATCCGACCGCCAAAAGAACGAGTTCAAGGTCACGCTGTTCCTGCATCATTTGCTGACGGAGGATGACTACGCCTGGCTCAAGGCGCTGGCCGGTGACACGCTCTCGGGCGACGAAGCGAAAGCCTTGATTTACGCACGGGAAACCGGTGCCATCGACAATACGGCCTGCCGGGATTTTTCGGGGCTGGATACCTTGCAGGCGAGCAGCCTGCTGCGACGCCTGCGTGACCGGGGGCTGCTGGAAAAGCAGGGAGCTGGCAGCCGCACCCATTACACGCTCACGTCGCCCGGCGCGCATGTTGACCACGATACAGTGCAGGCCGAGTTGCCGCTCGAAGGTGGTAAGCGGGGGAGCGAAGGTGGTAAGGCGGACACCCAAGGTGGTAAGCGTGCTTTGCCGGACTTGCCACCCGAACTGGCCTCGCGCCTGCCCAGGCCCGGCCAACGCCTGAGTACGGATGGGCTGCGGCAACTCATCCGAGCCCTTTGTGGGTGGCAACCACTGCGGGGCGAGGAGCTTGCCACCTTGCTGCATAAAGACCTGAAATACCTGCGCAACAAGCACCTTACCGAGATGATGCAGGGCGGCGAGCTTGCCTTCCTGTTTCCCGAGTCACCCAATCATGCGCTGCAGGCCTATACCTTGCCGACAAGCAAGGGGGAAGGTAGTTGATGGCGATGGGCGCGCGGAATTTCTCCTATTATCGCCGTGCCGTCAGCGCCGACTCTTGCCCTTGGACTGCTTCGTTACCTGCTGCGCGGCAGCCTAAGTCACAGAGGCCATTTTTCGCAAACCAGCGGGATCAAGCACTTCCACCTGCTCGCGGCCGAGGCGTACCAGCCCCTGCTCGGCAAAGCCCTTCAATAGCCGGCTGACCATTTCGCGCACGCTGCCGAGCTCATCCGCCAGTTGCTGGTGGGTGGCGTGCACCACCCGACCCTTGCCCAGCAGCAGCGCAGCCAGGCGCTGGTCGAGCTTGCGAAAGGCCACTTCTTCAATCAGTTGCATCAGCTCGGCCATGCGTTCGGCGAACAGCGCGAAGACGAAGTCGCGAAAGACCGGTTCGCCCAGCATTTCGTCGAACAAGTCGCGCGGCAGCAGGGCCAGCGTCGTCGGACCCTCGGTCACGCCGCGCGCGTTGTAGTCGGCGTGCCCGAGCAGGCAACTCGACGTGATGATGCAGTTCTCGCCCGCCACCACTCTGTAGAGCGGAAGTTCGCGACCACCGGCGCTGATTTTGGCGACACGGATCGCTCCGGCGAGAACGAAGGGAAAACCACGGCACGGCTGGTGCTCGTCGAATACCGCCGTACCGGAGGGAATGTCCAGTGTCTGCAGGGCGTCGCAAATGCGCCGCAGAAGCCCCTCCGGCAGTTTTGCCAAGACCGGATAGAGCGCCACCAGTTCTTCCGTGTTCATTGCAATCCGGACTCCAAAGTGGCCATCACGGGCGCATGGTCGGAAGGCCGCTCCAGTTTGCGCGGCGCCTTGTCGATGACGCAGGCCCGGCATTCGGCAGCCAGCGGCTTCGACAGCAGGATATGGTCGATGCGCAGGCCGCGATTGAGGCGAAAGCCCATCTGCCGGTAATCCCACCAGGAATAGAGCTTGGGCGCTTGCTCGAACAGCCGGAAGGAATCGGCCAGGCCGAGTTCGACAAACTGGCGGAAGGCCGCGCGCTCCGGCTCGCTGCACAGGATATGGTCCTTCCATGCGGCAGGATCGTACACATCGCGATCTTCCGGCGCGATGTTGTAGTCGCCGAGCAGGGCCAGTTGCGGCCAGCGCTGCAGGTCGTCGCGCAGCATGGCCGCAAGTGCCGCCAGCCAGCGCAGCTTATAGACATACTTGTCGGCACCGACTTCCTGCCCGTTCGGCATGTAGGCGCAGACCACGCGCAGGCCATTCACCGTGGCCGCCAGCACGCGCTTTTGTTCGTCGGCAAAGCCCGCTATGTCGTAACGCACATCCTCCAGCGGGCCGCGCGCCAGAATGGCGACGCCGTTATAGGTCTTCTGCCCGTTGTGCGCGGCGTGATAGCCGGCGGCTTCCAGTTCGGCGTAGGGGAAGACCTTGTCTTCCATCTTGGTTTCCTGAAGGCAGAGGACATCCGCCTGATTCGCTGCCAGCCAGTCGAGCACGTGCGGCAGGCGCACCTTGAGCGAGTTCACGTTCCACGTGGCGATCTTCATGCGGCGATAATACCCGAGCACGGCGGCCGCCTGCTTTGCTTGCAGTGACTTTGCTGCCGCTATTTTTGCCGCATAATCCGCTGGTGGATACCCCTCTCAGAATCCTCGTGGTAGAGGACAACCCGGACCTTGCCGCCAACCTGGTCGACTACCTGGAAGCCAAGGGACACCTGACGGACGCCACTGGCGATGGCATTTCGGGCCTGCGTCTGGCGACCCGCAACAGTTACGATGTCATCATCCTCGACCTGGTGCTGCCGGGGCTCGATGGTGTCTCGCTATGCCGACGCCTGCGCGAGGAGGTCGGCAAACTCACGCCGATTCTCATGCTGACCGCGCGTGACTCCATCGAAGACAAAATCACCGGCCTGGAGGCGGGCGCCGACGATTATGTTGTCAAACCGTTCGAGATGCGCGAGTTGGCAGCCAGGATCAAAGCCCTGGGGCGACGCTCCCACACCGCCTCGCCGCGACAGAAATTGCGGACAGGCGATCTGCTGTTCGATACCGCGACTTTCCAGGTCGTGAGGGCCGGAAAGCTGCTCGAACTGCCGCCGATACCCTTGCGCATCCTCGAAACCCTGATGCGAGCCTCGCCGCGCGTGCTGGACCGCGCTGAACTGGAGCGGTCCGTGTGGGGCGACGCACCGCCCGACAGCGATTCGCTGCGTGCCCATCTGCACGTTCTTCGCAACGCCATCGACAAGCCTTTCGACAAACCGCTGATTCGTACCCTGCGCGGCATCGGCTGGCAAATTGCCGACACGGATACCGATGCGCCGCCGTCATAGTCTCCGTTTCCGTGTCGCTGCCGCATTCGCCGGGTTGGGAGCCTTCCTCAGTCTGGTCTTCGCGGTCGGCGTCTGGTTCGCCGCCCACGATGTCTCCCAGCGACTGATGGATCAGACCCTGAAGGCAGAACTGGACGATTACATGGCGCGCCGCGCCCGCAACCCGCGTTCGCTGCCGCCCGATACCGCGATCCTGCGCGGCTACGTCGCCGTGGCGGGAGCCGGTTTCTCCGAGATTCCGGCGGCAATGCGCAATCTGTCACCCGGCAAGCACGAAATCACTATCGACGGCGCGCCCTTCCGTGTCTCGGTGGCGGATCAGGATGGCGGTGGCGACCGTTACTACATCCTGTTCAACGAAGAGAGGCAGCAACGACGCGAGCAAGGTTTCCTCGCCTACCTGATTGCCGGCGCGCTCCTGATGACCCTCCTGGCGGCGGCGGGCGGCCTCTGGCTGGCGGGAAGGGTCATTGCGCCACTGACGGAACTGGCGCACGCGGTGGGTCAGGCGCCGGCCGAGAATCCGCCCAAGCTGAGCGGTGGCAACGTGCCGGAAGACGAGATCAGCGAACTCACTCGCGCTTTTGACCGGTACATGTCGCGTCTGGCGGCCTTCATCGAGCGGGAGCGCACCTTCGCCGCCGACGCCAGCCACGAACTGCGTACTCCGCTGGCAGTGATCCGGGGTGCCTCCGAAGTGCTGGCGGAGGATGCGAACCTGACCCCGACACAAGCGCAACGGGTTGCCCGCATCGAGCGCGCCGCGATCGAAATGTCGGCCCTGATTTCGGCACTGTTGTTGCTGGCGCGCGAGGAAGACACCCCGGTCGATCAGTCCTGCAACTGCGAACGGCTGGTGCGCCAGGCCGTGGAGCGCCATCGGCCGCGGGCGGTCCGACGCGGCAACAGCATCGAATTGGCGATCGAGGCGGCCGTCGAACTCGAAGTGGCGCCGGCCCTGTTTTCCATCGTCATTGACAACCTGGTGCGCAATGCCGTCGCCCACACCGAGGGCGGCTCCGTCAGCGTGCGCCTGTGTGCCGACCGCCTGATCGTCGCCGACACCGGCATCGGCATCAGCAACGAGGACATCGGGCGCGTCTTTCAGCGCTATTACCGCGGCGCCAGCAGCGGCGGCGCCGGCATCGGCCTGTCGCTGGTGAAGCGCATTTGCGACCGTCAGCACTGGGAGATCGCGTTGGAAAGTCGTGCCGGCGGCGGCACCACGGCCACGCTGCGATTCCCGTAGCGGACTTTCTCCGGGACGGCATCGTGCCTGCCGTTGCGGGCGCTTTACGAACTCTCTTGACGCAAGCTTGACGCAGCCTTGACCTGCGCTTTACGCGCCTGCCGTTACTCTTGGCAGACTCATTTCATCGGAGTCCGCAGTGGGCACGTATCGACGAATTCTCGCTTTGGTCGCTGCCAATAGCGACAGCGCGGCCGTGGCGCAACGCGCCGTGCAATTGTCCCGCTTCTATGGCGCCACGCTGGCGCTGGCGATGGTGGTCGAGCCCACCCCGGACCTTAAATCCAATCACGCCCCCCGTTTCGTCGCCGACGAAATGCACCAGGCCCGGATGCGCGACATACGCTGCAAACTGGAACAGATGATGACCGAAATTGGCTGCGACTGCGGTTGCGAAATCATCATCGCCTGCGGCAGCGAACCAGAGGTCGTCGCCGACCTCACCTGCTCCTGGCGCCCGAATCTGGTGCTGGTCGATTCCCGCGCACGCCACGGACTGGAACAGAACGGCAAACGCGCGGACTACGACGTGTTGACCGTGCAATACAACCGCCCGAGCTTTCCCGGGCGGATGATCAACGCACTGGCGGCGGCGCTATGAACGACGTTTCGCTGACTGTAGCCGTAGCCGCGCAACCCGTCCCCGCACAGCGAATCCCGGCCACGGGCAGGATGCTGGCGCTGCTGCCCTTCCTGCGCTGGTGGCCGCTGGTCAATGCCGGCGTCTTGAAGGGCGACCTCCTGGCAGGCTTGATCGGCGCCATCATCGTCCTGCCCCAGGGCGTTGCCTTTGCCACCCTCGCCGGCATGCCTCCGGAATACGGCCTGTACGCGGCGATGGTGCCGGCGGTCATCGCCGCGCTGTGGGGCTCTTCGTGGCACCTGGTTTCCGGGCCGACCAATGCCATCTCGCTGGTGGTGTTCGCCACCATGAGTTCTCTCGCCGAACCCGGCAGCGCCGATTATGTGACCCTGGTGCTGACCCTGACCTTCATGGTCGGCCTGATGCAGCTGGCGATGGGGATGGCCCGCCTCGGCACCCTGGTCAATTTCATTTCGCATACCGTGGTGATCGGTTTCACCGCGGGCGCGGCCTTGCTGATCATCGCCAGCCAGGTCAAGAACTTCTTCGGCATCCACGTACCCCATGGAACCATGTTCTTCCGCATTTTCGGTACCCTGTTCTCACATACCAACGAAATCAATCCCTATGTTGTGACCGTGGGCCTTGTAACGCTACTATCCGGCATTGCCGTGCGCAACTGGCTGCCGAAAATTCCCTACATGATCGTCGCCATGCTGGTCGGCAGCCTGGTGGCGCTGACGCTGAACGAGTCCTTCGGTGCCGACGCCACCGGCATCAAGACCATCGGCGCCCTTCCCGGCGCACTGCCGCCGCTGTCGATGCCGCACTTCTCCTTCGATACACTGCGTGAACTGGTCAGCGTCGCGGTTGCCGTGACCGGCCTGGCCCTGACCGAAGCCGCGTCGATCGCCCGCTCGATCGCACTGAAATCCGGGCAGCGCATCGACGGCAACCAGGAGTTTATCGGCCAGGGCTTGTCCAACATTTTCGGTGCCTTCTTCTCCGGTTACCCCTCGTCCGGCTCTTTCAACCGTTCCGGACTTAACTTCGAGGCGGGTGCCAGGACGCCGCTGGCTGCCGTTTTCTCCGCCGGCTTCCTGGTGCTGGTGCTGCTGGTGGTCGCACCGCTTGCCGCCTACCTGCCGATTGCCTCAATGGCGGCGATCCTGTTCCTCGTTGCCTGGGGTCTGTTCGACTTCCATCACATCGGTTCGATCATTCGCACCAGCAGGGCAGAGACCGCGGTGCTGATCTCGACGCTCATCGCCACCCTGGTCATGCATCTTGAATTCGCCATCCTGGTCGGCATGCTGCTGTCGCTGATACTTTACTTGAACCGCACATCGCAGCCAGCCTTGCGGGTGCTGGTCCCGAACAGCCAGGAACCGCAACGCAAGTTCCATTTGCTGCACGCGGGTGAGGCGGAATGCCCGCAAATGAAAATTGTGCGCATCGAAGGATCGATCTACTTCGGCGCCGTAAACCACGTCGGCGAGCAGTTGCACGACATGGCGGAAGGCAAGCCGCAACAGCGCCATCTGCTGCTCATGGCGAAGAGCATCAACTTCGTCGATATCGCCGGTGCCGAATTGCTGGCGGAGGAGGCGCGGCGGCGGCGGCGGCAGGGTGGGCGGCTGTGGTTCTACAGCGTGCGCCAGTCGGCAGAGGAGATGCTGCACAAGCCGGAATATTTCAGGGAATTCGGCGCGGACGCCTTTTTCGCATCCAAGCGCGGAGCCATAGAACATATCGTGGGGCAGTTGGACACGTCGATCTGCGCCGACTGCAAGGCGCGCATATTCGAAGAGTGCCGTCGCTTGCCAGGCGCTGCCTCGCCACAGACCGATACGGAACGGGTGAAGCCGTTGTAGCTGAAGTTGGTGATTGCATCAGCCTAGCGTCAATAGTGGTCCGATCACGCCGTTCGGACCATCCTAGTCAGCCACGGCCATCCCGTTGTGCCGCAACAAGGCATCCGGTTTCGGTTCGCGCCCACGAAATGCCTTGAAGGATTCGAGCGCCGGACGCGAACCGCCGACCGACAGGATCTCGCGCCAGAAACGCTCGCCGGTCGCCGCATCCAGCGTGCTGCCGCTGGTCTTCGCCGCCTCTTCGAAGGCCTCGTAGGCATCGGCGGAAAGTACCTCGGCCCACTTATAGCTGTAGTAGCCGGCCGCGTAGCCGCCGCCGAAAATGTGCGAAAAACTGTTGGGAAAGCGATTCCACTCGGGCGGCACCAGCACCGCCACTTCACGGCGAACCTCAGCCAACAGGTCCATGAAGCTCCTGCCGGCACCGGGGACGAACTCGTTGTGCAGCAGCAGGTCGAACAAACCGAATTCGACCTGGCGCAAAGTCTGCAAGCCGCTCTGGAAGTTCTTTGCCGCAACCATCTTGGCGTACAGCGCACGCGGCAGCGGCGCCCCGGTTTCGGCGTGCGCCGTCATGCCGCTGAGCACGTCCCATTCCCAGCAGAAGTTCTCCATGAACTGGCTCGGCAGTTCCACGGCATCCCATTCGACGCCGTGGATGCCCGACACCGGCAGCTCGTCCACCTGCGTCAGCAGATGGTGCAGACCGTGGCCGCATTCGTGGAACAGGGTAATGACATCGTCGTGGCTGAAGGTTGCCGGCTTGCGGTCGTCACCAACCGGCGCCGGGAAGTTGCAGTTGAGATAGGCCACCGGCGTCTGCACGCCGCCCGCGATACGGCGGCGGGTAATCGCCTCGTCCATCCAGGCCCCGCCGCGCTTGGTTTCGCGCGCATACAGGTCGAGGTAGAACTGGCCGATGAGCTTGCCGTCCCGCTCGATGCGGAAAAAGCGCACTGCCGGATGCCACACCGGCGCCGTATCGGGCGCGAGCTTGACCGCAAACAAGGCTTCGATGACGCGAAATAGCCCGCCCAGCACCTTCGGCTCGGGAAAGTACTGCTTCACTTCGTCGTCGGAGAAACTGTAGCGCTGCTGCTTGAGCTTTTCCGAGGCCCAGGCGAGATCCCAGCTTTCAAGGGTATCCATGCCGAGTTCCTGGCGCGCAAAATCGCGCAGTTCGCCGACGTCCCGCTCGGCGAAGGGGCGCGCCTTGGCCGCCATGTCGCGCTGGAAGGCCGCCACCTGGGCCGGCGTGTCGGCCATTTTGGTGGCCAGCGAGACTTCGGCGTAGCTGGCGTAACCCAGCATCTGCGCCTCTTCATTGCGCAGGGCGAGCAGGCGGTCGATCAGTGGGCCATTGTTCCAGCCTTCCGGGCCGAACTCGGAAGCGCGCGTGGCGTAGGCGCGGTACATGCGCGCGCGCAGATCGCGGTTGTCGCAGAACTGCAATACGGGAATGTAGGACGGCGCATGCAGGGTGAACTTCCATCCCGCGCGTTTGCCAAACTCGCCGTCCTTCGCGGCGGCTTCCCGCGCGGCTGCCCTGGCGTCGGCGGGCAGACCCTTGATCGCGGCCTCGTCCTCGATCCATTCGGCATGGGCATTGGTCGCGTCCAGCACGTTCTCGGAAAATTTCGCGCCCAGCGCCGACAATTCTTCCTGGATTTCCTTGAAGCGTGGCTTGCGATCTTCCGCCAGTTCAGCGCCCGAGAGCCGGAAATCGCGCAGATCGTTTTCGATGATGCGACGCCGGGCCGGCGACAGGGCAGGAAATTCCGCACCCGCGGCGAGCAGCTTGAACTTGGCAAACAGCGCCAGGTTCTGTCCGAGATCGGCATAGAAGCTGGAAACCTCGGGCAGCATGGCGTTATAGGCTTCGCGCCAGGGCGGCACGTCATTGACCGAATGCAGGTGGCCGACGATGCCCCAGGCACGCGACAGGCGCTCGCCGGCATCAAGCATCGGCTGCACAAAGGCATCCCAGGTCGCGGCGGTTTGGGGCGCGATCAGGCGATCGATCAGGGCGCGGTTTTCGTCGAGCAACTGGCGAATGGCGGGGGTGACGTGTTCGGGCTGAACGGCGTCAAAGCGGGGCAGCCCGCTGAAATCGAGTAGTGGATTCATGGTTCTCAAGTTGGGGCGAAGGGGGCGACTGCAATGCCTCGCCGTCTATGCGACGAGATCTTTGTAGGCGTGAAAACTGGCGTGTCCGAGCCAGGGCATGACAACAATCAGCCCGACCAGTGCCGTGGCGAAACCGAGGCCGGTCAGGATCATGATGATGAAAGCCCAGAAGGCCAGCGGCAACGGGTTCGCGGCAACAGCATTGACGCTCGTGGTCACGGCGCAAAGCAGCTCGCAGCGACGGTCGACCAGCATCGGCACCGAAACCACGCTGACGGCGAACACCAGGGCCGCCAGCACACCGCCGGCGCCGAGATAGATGAAGAACATCAGGTAGTGCTGCGGGTTGACCACTGCTTCGATCATCATGTCCAGCGGTCCCAGCGGGCTGCCCTTGTAGAAGACGGCGATGATCACGTTGGATATCACCTGCCACACCGTGCCGGCCAGTATCGACAGCAGTCCGAAGCTGACCAGCCCGGAGGGGTTGCGCTTCCAGGCCACCATCGAGTCGAAGACCGAGGCCGGCTCATTGGCGAGATAGCGCCGCGAGAGTTCATAAAGCCCGGCCAGGAGTATCGGTGCGACCAGCAGAAAACCGGTGATGGCGGCGGCGAACAGGTACCCCAGGTTTGCCGTCACGCCCAGTATCACGGCACCGGTCACAGCGATGGCGACGCCGTAGAACAGGCTGGCCGCAGGCTGCCGCCGAAGATCCGCCCAGCCCAGACCAAGCCATCGCAGCGGCGCGTCGAAGCCGACTTGACGCAGCTTGGGCAGATCCGCAAGAGTCGGCGTTGGCGGGACGGCGACTGGATCGTTCATCGGACGGACAGCGGCGCGAAAATCAGATCGCGTGCGGGCCGGCCAGGCGGGTCAGCGCCTCACGGTAGTTGGCGGCAGTCTTGTCGATGATGTCCTGCGGCAGTTTCGGTCCCGGCGACCGCTTGTTCCAGTCCAGGGTTTCCAGATAATCGCGAACAAACTGTTTGTCGAAACTGGGCGGGCTGATGCCCACCTTGTAGCGGTCGGCCGGCCAGAAACGCGAGGAATCGGGCGTCAGCACTTCGTCGATAAGGTAGAGCCGGCCGGCCGCATCCTGACCGAACTCGAACTTGGTGTCGGCGATGATGATGCCAACCACGCGCGCATAGGTGGCTGCTTCGCGATACAGGCGCAGGGTGGTATCCCTGACCAGCTTCGCCAGATCGGCGCCGAGCATTTTCTCGACCGTGGCAAAGTCGATGTTTTCGTCATGGTCGCCCGCTTCGGCCTTGGTCGCCGGAGTGAATAGCGGCGCCGGCAGTTGTTGTGCCATTTGCAGACCTGGCGGTAGCGCGATGCCGCAGACGGCGCCCGTCGCCTGATAGTCCTTCCAGCCCGATCCGATCAGATAGCCGCGGGCAACCGCCTCGATCGGCAGCGGCTTCAGGCGCCTCACCACCAGTGCGCGCCCGCGCACCTGGGCTTGTTCTTCGGCGCCCGCAACCACGGTCTCGGGATCGATGCCGGTCAACTGATTGGGTATCACGTGGGCCAACTTGCCAAACCAGAAATTGGCCACCGCCGTGAGAACGGCGCCCTTGCCCGGAATCGGGTCGGGCAGGATCACGTCGAAGGCCGACAAGCGATCGGTGGTGACGATCAGCAGCTTGTCCTCGCCGACGGCGTAGATGTCGCGCACCTTGCCGCGGCCAAGCAGCGGCAGGCTCTTGATGGTGGATTCAAACAGCGGAGGATTTGGAGTGGACATGAAGATGCTCTGAACAGGACAGGAGGTTTATTCGCGAACGTAGGGCTTGCCGGCGTTTTCATCGGCATCCTCGCGATAGGGAAAGCGAACATGGCCGTAGCGGATCGCCAGCACGGAAATCGTCAGCAGGAATATTGCGGCGGCAACCGCCAGCATGCGCCATTCGGTCATTTCCTTGAGATCAAGGATCAGGTAGCGCGCCAGCGCCACCATGCCGATATACAGCGGGAAACGCACCTGAACCTGCCCTGACTTCAAATACTGGCCGATCATCGCCAGCACTTCGAGGAACAGGAACATCAGCAGCAGGTCCGCCAGCGCCACCCGGTGCGATTCGATCATCACCAGCGCCTCCTGGTACATGGCGATGGTGGTGGCGAAGGCAATCACGAGCAAGCCAGCATACTCGACAATATCGAGGCCGCCGCTGAAGAATTTGCGTAGCCGATCAAAAGTGTGGGACTGAATGTTCATGCCGGGAAAAGGACAGGCCGCCCGAACGGGGCGGCCAAGTAATTTACCGCAAATCGCCGCTTACTTCACGATCGCGTTCAGTTCGCCCTTCTTGTAGCGCTCGGCCATCTTGTCCATGGAAATCGGCTTGATCCTGCCGGCCTGGCCGGCGCAGCCAAAGGCCTGATAGCGGGCGACGCAGATCTCCTTCATGGCCTTGCGCGCGGCGGCCAAATATTTGCGCGGGTCGAAATCCTTGGTGTTCTCGGCCAGGTATTTGCGGATGGCACCGGTCGAGGCCATGCGCAGGTCGGTGTCGATATTGATCTTGCGCACGCCGTGCTTGATGCCCTCGACGATTTCAGCGACCGGCACGCCATAGGTTTCGCCCATGGTGCCGCCGTACTGGTTGATGGTCTTCAGCCAGTCCTGCGGCACCGAGGAAGAGCCGTGCATCACCAAGTGGGTATTGGGAATGCGGGCGTGGATTTCCTTGATGCGGTCGATGCGCAGCACCGCACCGGTGGGCGGGCGGGTGAATTTGTAGGCGCCGTGCGAGGTGCCGATGGCGATCGCCAGGGCGTCGACACCGGTGGCCTTGACGAACTCGGCGGCTTCGTTCGGGTCGGTCAGCAATTGGTCGTGGGACAGCGCGCCTTCCGCGCCGTGGCCGTCCTCCTTCTCGCCCATGCCGGTTTCCAGCGAGCCCAGGCAACCGAGTTCGCCTTCCACCGAAACGCCGATGGCGTGGGCAATATCGACCACGTGGCGACTGACGCGGGCGTTGTACTCGAAACTGGCCGGGGTCTTGGCATCTTCCTGCAGCGAGCCGTCCATCATCACGCTGGAAAAACCGGAGCGCATCGACTGGATGCAGATTGCCGGGCTGGCGCCGTGGTCCTGGTGCATCACGATCGGGATATCCGGATGGGTCTCGATCGCGGCCTCGATCAGGTGGCGCAGGTAAGGCTCGCCGGCGTACTTGCGGGCGCCTGCCGAGCCCTGCATGATGACCGGGCTGTTGGTTTCCGCCGCCGCTTCCATGATGGCCTGGATCTGTTCCAGGTTATTGACGTTGAAGGCAGGCAGGCCGTAGCCGTTTTCAGCGGCGTGGTCGAGCAGTTGACGCATGGATACGAGAGGCATGGCAATCTCCTTGGTTAAACGTGAAGCAACTTGTACGGAGCGACTGGTGATATCGAGCGTAGCGAACTGACCAGAAGCCTCCCCGCGAGGGGAGGACGGGAGGGGCGGGCCTTCAATTCGCCTTTCGCGTGTTTCATCATCAGCGGGTGGTCTTCAGCGATCATGAGCGTTAGCGGGGCGCAGATTTGGGCCGACGATGCTCGCCGACTTTTACAAGTTTCATGGTGTTAGTACCGCCGGCCTGACCGATTGGTTCCCCAATGGTGAGCACGATCAGGTCGCCCTTCTCGACGGCGCCGGCGGCAATCAGGATTTCCTCGGCCTGCCACAGCAGCTCATCACGATCCGTGGCGATGTATTCGGTCAGCAGCGGATAAACGTCGCGGTAAATGCTGACCCGGTAGCGGGTGCGGATGCGCGGCGTCAGGGCGTAGATGGGCACGCCGGAATTGAGCCGGCTCATCCACAGCGTGGTCGAGCCCGACTCGGTCAGGGTGGCGATGGCCTTCACCTTGAGGTGGAAGGCGGTGAATATCGCCGCCATCGAGATCGACTGGTCGATGCGCGTAAACACCTGGTCAAGGAAGTGCGTGTCGAGGGTGACGGTCTGTGATTTCTCCGCCGCAATGCAAACCCGCGCCATAGCTGCCACCGCTTCCACCGGATAAGCGCCAGACGCGGTCTCGGCCGACAGCATCACGGCATCCGTGCCATCGAGCACGGCGTTGGCCACATCGGAAACCTCGGCGCGCGTCGGCACCGGGCTGGTAATCATCGACTCCATCATTTGCGTGGCGGTGATGGCAAAGCGGTTGTATTCGCGGGCCATACGGATCATGCGTTTTTGCAGGGCCGGCACCGCCGCATCGCCCACCTCGACCGCCAGATCGCCGCGCGCGACCATGATGCCGTCGGTGGCATGCAGGATGTCTTCCAGATTCTCGACCGCCTCGACGCGTTCGATCTTGGCGATCACCAGCGCGTCGGAGCCCGCATCGCGCAATAGTTGCCGCGCCTGCCGCATGTCGGCGCCTGACTTGGGGAAGGAGACGGCAACGTAATCGACATTGAGAGCGGCTGCCGTCTTGATGTCCGCCATGTCCTTGAGCGTCAGCGCCGGCGCCGAAAGCCCACCACCTTGCTTGTTGATGCCCTTGTTGTTGGAAAGCTCGCCGTCGTGCCGGTTGCGGCAGTGAATTTCGCTGCCTTCGATGCGCTCGACATCGAATACCGTCCGTCCATCATCGAGCAGCAGCACATCGCCGGCAACGACATCCTCGATCAGCTCGGGATAGTCGAGGCCGACCCGGCCCGCATCGCCGAGCGCGCATGCCGCATCGAGTATGAAGGCTTGTCCCGCCTTGATCGCCACCGGCCCGGCGGCGAACTTGCCGATGCGGATCTTCGGTCCTTGCAGGTCGGCCATCACGCCGACGGTGCGGGCGGCCTTGTGCGCCGCGTCGCGCAGTATGTCAATGCGCTTCTTGTGATCTTCGGCCGTGCCGTGGGAAAAATTCAGGCGCACCACGTCGATGCCGGCCGCCACCAGTTCGGCGAGCCGTTCCGGGCTGCTGGAAGCGGGCCCCAGGGTGGCGACGATCTTGGTCGAGCGCTTGTCTGTCATGGCGTGGTCAGTCGCGCAGGGAGTCTATCCACAATCACTCAGCCCCTGGCGCGCTGCTCCAGCATGTCGATCGCCGGCAAGCGCTTGCCCTCGAGGAACTCGAGGAAGGCGCCACCGGCGGTCGAGATATAAGACACCTTGTCGTAGATCTCGTATTTCTGGATCGCGGCGATGGTGTCGCCGCCGCCGGCCAGGGTGAAGGCCTTCGTATTGGCGATGGCCATGGCGATGGCCCTGGTGCCGGCGCCGAACTGGTCGAACTCGAAGACGCCGACCGGGCCGTTCCACACTACCGTACCGGCCTTCATGATGATGTCGACCAGTTCCTGCGCCGACGCAGGACCAATGTCGAAAATCATGTCGTCATCGGCGACATTGCCGGCATCCTTTATCACCGCCGGTTCGGCGGCGTCGAACTTCTTGCCGCAGACCACGTCGACGGCAATCGGGATGGTGGCGCCGCGCGCCGTCATCTTCTTCATCAGCGCCTGCGCGGTGGGCACCAGGTCGTCCTCGCACAGCGACTTGCCGACGTTTTTGCCGGATGCCTTGAGGAAAGTGTTGGCGATGCCGCCGCCGACCACCATCTGGTCGACTTTCTCGGACAGCGCTTCGAGTACCGTCAGCTTGGTCGACACCTTGGAGCCGCCGACGATGGCCACCATCGGCCGCGCCGGGGTGGCCAGCGCCTTGGTCAGCGCTTCGAGTTCCGCGGCGACCAGCAGGCCGGCGCAGGCGGCCGGGGCGAACTGCGCCACGCCATAGGTCGATGCCTCGGCGCGGTGTGCGGTGCCGAAGGCGTCCATGACGAACAGATCGCAGAGCGCGGCGTACTTCCTCGCCGTGGCTTCGACGTTCTTCTTCTCGCCCTTGTTGAAGCGGCAGTTTTCCAGCAGCACGACTTCGCCGGCGGCGACCCCATTTACCCATGAGCCACCATCGACCCAGTCGCGAATTACCCGCACCGGCTTGCCCAGCTTGGCAGCCATGACGTCGGCCACCGGCTTGAGCGAGTTCTCTTCCGTGAACACGCCGTCTTCCGGGCGGCCCAGGTGCGAGGTCACCATCACCCTGGCGCCGGCCTTGAGGCAATGCTCGATGGTCGGCATCGAGGCGGTGATGCGGGCGTCCGACGTAACCTTGCCGTCCTTGACCGGGACGTTGAGGTCGGCGCGAATGAAGACGCGCTTGCCCGCCAGGTCGAAATCAGAAAGACGCTTGAACGTCATGCGTATCTCCCTGACGCTTTACTTGGCGACGTGCTTGAGGAAGCGCAGCATGTTGCAGGTGTAGCCGTACTCGTTGTCGTACCAGGCGACGACCTTGACGAAGGTCGAATCCAGCGCGATGCCGGCTTCGGCATCGAAGACCGACGGCTGCGAGCAGCCGCGGAAGTCGGTCGCCACCACCTTTTCTTCGGTGTAGCCGAGCACGCCCTTCATCGAGCCTGCGGATGCCGCCTTCATCGCGGCGCAGATTTCCTTGTAGGAAGCCTCCTTGACGAGTTCCACGGTCAGGTCGACCACCGAAACGTCGGAGGTCGGAACGCGGAAAGCCATGCCGGTCAGCTTCTTGTTGAGTTCCGGAATCACCACACCGACGGCCTTGGCGGCGCCGGTCGACGAGGGAATGATGTTTTCCAGGATGCCGCGACCGCCGCGCCAGTCCTTGTTGGACGGGCCATCGACGGTCTTCTGGGTCGCCGTGGCGGCATGGACCGTGGTCATCAGGCCGCGCTTGATGCCCCAGTTGTCGTTCAGTACCTTGGCCACGGGCGCCAGGCAGTTGGTGGTGCAGGACGCCGCCGAAACGATGGCCTCGCCGGCGTACTTCTCGTGGTTCACGCCATAGACGAACATCGGCGTGTCGTCCTTGGACGGCGCGGACTGGATGACCTTCTTGGCGCCGGCATCGATGTGCTTCTGGCAGGTCTCCTTGGTCAGGAAGAAGCCTGTGGATTCGATGACGACATCGACGCCGATTTCGTTCCATTTCAGATTGGAGGGATCCTTCTCCGCGGTCAGGCGAATCTTCTTGCCATTGACGATCAGGGTATTGCCGTCGACGGCAATGTCGCCCTTGAAGTTGCCATGCACCGAGTCGTACTTCAACATGTAGGCCAGATAATCGGGTTCGAGCAGGTCGTTGATGCCAACCACTTCGATTTCGGGAAAATCCTTGGCGATGGCGCGGAACGCCATGCGGCCGATGCGGCCGAAGCCGTTGATGCCAACCTTGATAGCCATGAAAAACTCCTGGGGGATGATTAGATTAACGACTCCACGGTCTTCACGACATTCGCCACCGTGAAGCCGAATTCCTTGAACAACGTTCCGGCCGGGGCCGACTCGCCGAAACGGTCGAGGCCGATGACCGCGCCCTGGCCGCCATCGGTGGCGCCGACATACTTGTGCCAGCCACCGGTGACGCCGGCTTCGATGGCGACCCGGGGTACGCCCTTGATCAGCACGGATTCGCGGTAAGCGGCATCCTGCCGGTCGAAGGCATTGGTGCAGGGCATCGACACCACGCGCACCTGGATTTCCGCCGCCATCGCGGCCTGCGCCTTGAGGGCGAGATCGACCTCGGACCCGGTGGCGATGATGATCGCCTTGGGCTTGCCATTCTTCGCCTCGGAAATGATGTAACCGCCCCTGGCGATGTTGGCGATGGTCGCTTCGTCGCGCGGCACGAAAGGCAGGTTCTGGCGCGACAGGCACAGCGAACTGGGGCCGCTGAGCTTTTCCACGGCCGCAGTCCAGGCCACCATGGTTTCCACCGTGTCGCAGGGACGCCAGACGTCCATGTTGGGAATCATGCGCAGCGTGGCGGTCTGCTCCACCGGCTGATGGGTCGGGCCGTCCTCGCCAAGGCCGATCGAGTCATGCGTAAACACGTGGATCACGCGCTGCTTCATCAGTGCCGCCATGCGCAGGGCGTTGCGCGAGTACTCCGAAAACATCAGGAAGGTGCCGCCGAAGGGCAGGATGCCGCCATGCAGCGCCATGCCGTTCATGATCGCCGCCATGCCGAACTCGCGCACGCCGTAGGAGATGTAGTTGCCCGTGCTCTTGCCGGAAACGGCCTTGCAGCCTGTCCAGTTGGTCAGGTTGGAGCCGGTCAGGTCGGCTGAACCGCCGACGAACTCGGGCAGCGCCGGCGCCAGGGCATTGATGGCGATCTGCGAGGCCTTGCGGGTGGCGACGGTCTCGGCCTTGGCATTGGCCGCAGCGATGGCCTGCTTGGCATGTTCAGCCCAGTTGGCCGGCAGTTCATTGGCCATGCGGCGCTTGAACTCGGCGGCTTCGGCCGGATAGGCTTTGGCGTAATTGTCGAATTTCTGTGTCCAGTCGGCCTCGCGTTCAGCGCCCTTCTGCTTCGCATCCCATCCGGCATAAACTTCCGGCGGAATCTCGAAAGGGGCATGAGGCCAGCCGATATGCACGCGGGCAGCGGCGATTTCGGCATCGCCCAAAGGCGCGCCGTGGACATCGTGAGTGCCGGCCTTGGTGGGCGAACCCAGGCCAATCACCGTCTTGCAGCAGATCAGCGAAGGCTTGTCGGTGACCGCCTTGGCAGCCTCGATGGCGGCATTCAGGGCGACCGGATCATGGCCATTGACGTTCGGTACCACGTGCCAGCCGTAGGCCTCGAAGCGCTGCGGCGTGTTATCCGTAAACCAGCCTTCGACGTGGCCGTCGATGGAGATGCCGTTGTCGTCCCAGAACGCGGTCAGCTTGCCCAGACCCCAGGTGCCGGCCAGCGCGCAGGATTCGTGCGAAATGCCTTCCATCAGGCAGCCGTCGCCGAGGACGGTGTAGGTGCAGTGATCGACAATCTCGTGGCCGGGTCGGTTGAATTCGCTGGCCAGCAGCTTCTCGGCCATCGCCATGCCGACGGCATTGGTGATGCCCTGGCCGAGCGGACCGGTGGTGGTCTCGACGCCTGCCGTGTAACCGTATTCGGGATGCCCCGGTGTCTTGCTGTGCAACTGGCGGAACTGTTTCAGATCGTCGATCGACAGAGCGTAGCCGGTCAGGTGCAGCAAGGAATAGAGCAGCATCGAGCCGTGGCCGTTGGACAGCACGAAGCGGTCACGATCAGCCCAGTGCGGATTGAGCGGATTGTGGCGCAGGTGCCTGTTCCACAGCACTTCGGCAATTTCCGCCATGCCCATGGGAGCACCGGGGTGTCCGGAATTGGCTTTTTGTACCCCGTCCATGGCAAGAGCGCGAATGGCGTTGGCAAGAGTGGCGCCCACTGGGGCAACTGCGGAGGAGGAAAGCGATGGGGAAGTTGTCATGGCAGCATCGGAAAATTGAGTGACGGGATCAGTTCCGTCAGGGAAGCCCGGTATTATCGGCGAAACCGGGTGGATCGCGCTAGCCGGGCGGCTAGGTGCTTGATTCGGCGATGGTCAGGAACGCTTGCGGTTCTCCATCATGCGCAGGATCAGGGGCGTGAAGATTAGTTGCATCGCCAGTTCCATCTTGCCGCCGGGCACCACGATGATGTTCGGCCGCGACATGAAGGAACCCGCCACCATCGACAGCAGGTAAGGGAAGTCGATGCCCTTCGGGTTGGCGAAGCGGATTACGACAAAGCTTTCGTCTGCCGTCGGAATGTCGCGGGCGATGAAAGGGTTGGAGGTGTCTACCGTCGGCACCCGCTGGAAGTTCACG
>JAUSCI010000024.1 GCA_030651305.1 Sulfuritalea sp.
CCTTCGTACGCTTCTTCGAATCTCATCTTCCGAACCTCCTGTAGCAGTTCCGACCGTCTCATCTCGTACCCCCTTCGGGGCACTATGACAACCGGACAGATGTCGTGCTACAGAACCGGACAACTCATTAACTCGCAACAGCGGGGATTGACATTTCGGGCGTCATTGCGCAGACTTCAAACAACTGTTTGAAACTGCCGTTTGTCAATGGCCTGCCGCCCATGGAACCCGATACCCGCTCGCGCATTCTCGACGCCGCCGAAAACCTGCTGGTTCAACACGGCCTCGACGGCACCACGCTGCGCATGATCACCGCCACGGCGCATGCCAATCTCGCCGCGGTGAACTATCACTTCGGCTCGAAGGAGGCGCTGATCGAAGCCGTCTTCCGGCGCCGGCTGACATGGCTCAATGAGCAGCGCATCGCCGCCCTCGATGCGCTGGAAACCGCAGCCAGGGGTGCGCCGCTGAAACCGCGCCAGATCGTCGAATCCTACTTCGGCGTGACGATCCGCATGGCGGCGGCCAGCGCGGAAGGCAGAACCTTCCTGCGCCTGCTGGGCCGCACCTATACCGAGCCTTCCGAATTCGTGCGCAGTTTCCTCGCCGAGGAATATGCGGAAGTAATCGCGCGTTACAAGGCGGCGTTCTTCAAGGCGCTGCCCGATGTGCCGCAGGAAGAATTCATCTGGCGTTTCCATTTCATGATGGGCGCCCTGTCCTACGCCGTGTCCGGTGCCGACGCGCTGCGCCTGCTCGGGCCGATCGACGACACCGATCCCGAGGCACTCTACGCCCGCCTGATGAGCTTCCTCATCGGCGGCTTGCGCGCGCCCTTGCCTGAAATACATGCGAAAGCCGTCAAGAAACCGCGCGCCAGGCGCGCGGCCTGACGGCGCGAACACGAGGAGAACGTCATGACCTGGTTACTGAGTCTGCTTGCCGCCGCATTTGCCACACTCGCCGCCGTGCTGCTGTTGCCACCCTTGCGCCGCACCCTGCTGACAGGATCGATTTTCGCCACCTACAAGAAGCTGCTGCCCGCCATGTCGCAAACCGAAAGGGAAGCGCTGGAAGCCGGCACCGTCTGGTGGGAGGGCGAGCTGTTCTCCGGCCGGCCGAACTGGCAGAAGCTGCTCGACTATCCGCAGCCGAAGCTCACCGCGGCGGAGCAATCCTTCCTCGACAACGAATGCGAAGCGCTGTGCGCCATGGTGAGCGACTGGGATACCACCCAGCTTCACCAGGATCTTTCGCCGCAAGCCTGGGCTTATGCCAAGGAAAAGGGCTTCCTCGGCATGATCATCCCAAAGCGTTACGGCGGCCTCGAATTCTCCGCCCTTGCCCATTCGGCGGTGGTGCAAAAACTGTCTACGCATTGCTCGGCGGCGGCGGTTTCGGTCATGGTGCCGAACTCGCTCGGCCCGGCCGAACTGCTGCTGCATTACGGCACCGAGGAACAGAAGAACCACACTCTGCCCCGACTGGCGAAGGGCCTCGAAATTCCCGCCTTTGCCCTGACCAATCCCCATGCCGGCTCGGATGCCGCCTCGATTCCCGACACCGGCATCGTTTGCCGAGGGCTCTGGCAAGGCAAGGAAGTGATCGGCATGCGCGTCACCTGGGACAAGCGCTACATCACGCTGGGGCCGATCTGCACCCTCCTCGGCCTGGCCTTCCGCCTGCACGACCCCGATCATCTGCTCGGCAATGTCGAAGACATCGGCATCACCTGCGCGCTGGTGCCGACCGATCATCCCGGGGTCAACATCGGCCGCCGCCACTTTCCGCTCAATGCCGTGTTCCAGAACGGGCCGAATTCGGGCACGGATGTCTTCATGCCGCTCGACTGGATCATCGGCGGCCCGGCAATGGCCGGGCACGGCTGGCGCATGCTGATGGAATGCCTGGCGGCGGGGCGTTCGATTTCTCTGCCGTCCTCCAACACCGGCATGGCCAAGCTGGCGGTGCGCGCCACCGGGGCTTACGCGCGGGTGCGCAGCCAGTTCAGGACGGCCATCGGCAAGTTCGAGGGCATCGAAGAGCCGCTGGCGCGCATGGGCGGCAATACCTACATGATGGACGCGGCGCGGACCCTGACCGCCGGCGCCATCGACCTCGGCGAAAAGCCGTCGGTGGTTTCCGCCATCGTCAAGTACCACGTCACCGAGCGCGCGCGCCAAGTGGTGAACGACGCCATGGACATCCTCGGCGGCAAGGGCATCTGCCTCGGTCCCAACAATTTCATGGGCCGCGCCTACCAGCAGATCCCCATCGGCATCACCGTCGAAGGCGCCAACATCCTGACCCGCAGCCTGATCATTTTCGGCCAGGGCGCCATCCGCTGCCATCCTTACGTGCTGAAGGAAATGGAGGCAGCCAGGAATCCGGATGCGGCGGCAGGCCTGCGCGATTTCGACAAGGCCCTCTTCAGCCATTTGTGGTTTGTCTGGCGGCGGGGTTTTCGCGCCTGGAGCATGGGCCTCACCGGGTCGCACTTCGGTCCGGCGCCTGCCGACGTGGCTCCCGAAACCCGTCGCTACTACCAGCAGCTGACGCGCTTTTCAGCGGCCTTCGCCCTGCTCGCCGACGTCTCCATGCTGGTCATGGGCGGCGATCTGAAGCGCAAGGAAAAATTATCGGCGCGGCTGGGCGACATCCTGTCGCTCCTGTACCTGTGTTCCGCGACGCTGAAACGTTACGAGGACGAGGGCCGCCAGGCCGAAGACGCGCCGCTGATGCACTGGGCCATATGGGATGCCATGTTCAGGATGCAAAACGCCTTCGAGGGCGTGATCTCGAACTATCCGAACCGTTTCTTCGCGGCGGTCCTGCACTGGAAGATCTTTCCCCTCGGTCGTCCCTACGAAGTGCCGTCCGATCAGCTCGGCCATGAAGTGGCGAAGCTGCTCATCGCGCCCTCCGCCACGCGCGATCGCCTGACCGCCGGCATGTACCTGGCCAGGAGCGAAAGCGACGCGGTCGGCGTGGTCGAGCTGGCACTCGAGGCGACCATCGCCGCCGAGCCGATCGAGGCCAAGCTACGGGCCGCGGAAAAGAGTGGAAAAGTCGGCGCTGGCGACACGGCGACCAAATTGCGCCACGCGCAGGAGGCCGGCCTGCTGTCGGCTGAGGAAGTCGCCCTGGTGCAGCGGCGCATTCACTTGCGCGACAAGGCGATCGCGGTCGATGACTTCCCCCGGGATTTCTCCGTCGAGCAGATCAGCGCGGCTGAAATCCTGCGGCGGGCGGCATAGTCATGGCTGCCTTCGCCCCCGTCTATATCGTCGACGGCGCACGCACGCCCTTCCTCAAATCGCGCAACGTGCCGGGGCCGTTTTCGGCCTCCGACCTCGCCACCATTTCCGGTCGCGCCCTGCTGGCGCGCCAGCCCTTCGCGCCGGACCAGATCGACGAAGTGATCGTCGGTTGTGCCGGCCCGAGTGTCGATGAAGTGAATATCGGCCGTGTGATCGCGCTGCGCCTCGGCTGCGGCAACAAGGTGCCGGGCTGGACCGTT
Source organism: Sulfuritalea sp. (assembly GCA_030651305.1). Classification (GTDB taxonomy): domain Bacteria; phylum Pseudomonadota; class Gammaproteobacteria; order Burkholderiales; family Rhodocyclaceae; genus Sulfuritalea. The sequence continues at coordinate 3,521 of JAUSCI010000024.1, forward strand.
ATGCGCAACTGCGCCTCCGGCATGCAGGCCATCGATTCGGCCATCGCCAACATCCAGAACGGGCGCTCGCAACTGGTGCTGGCTGGTGGCGTCGATGCGCTCTCGCGCACACACTTGCTGTATTCCGACAAGATGGTGATGTGGTTCTCGCAGATGGCGCGGGCGCGCACGCTCGGTGCGCGAATCGGCTTGTTCGCCAAGCTGCGCCTGGGAATGCTGCTGACGCCGGTGATCGGCATCGTCAAGGGCCTGACCGACCCGGTGGTCAATCTGATGATGGGCCAGACTGCGGAAAACCTGGCCTGGAAGTTCGGTATTTCGCGCCACGAGATGGATGCCTTTTCCGTAGATAGCCACAAGAAGGTCGCGGCGGCGCAGGCGGCCGGGCGCTTCGAGGAAATCGTGCCGCTGATCGATGCCACCGGCAAGGTGTACGCGGCGGACGATGGCGTGCGCCTCGATTCGAGCGTGGAAAATCTGAAGAAGCTGAAACCCTTCTTCGATCGCACCTACGGCAAGATCACGCCGGGCAACAGTTCGCAGATCACCGACGGCGCCGCCTGGTTGCTGCTGGCCTCCGCCGAGGCCGTTGAAAAATACCATCTGCAGCCGATCGGCAAGATCACCGACACCCAATGGGCCGGCCTCGACCCGGCGCTGATGGGCCTCGGCCCGGTACACGCGGCGACGCCGATATTGCAACGGCATGGCCTGGGCCTCAACGACCTCGATGCCTGGGAAATCAATGAAGCCTTCGCCGCGCAGGTGCAGGGCTGCCTGCGGGCATGGAACGACGACGCCTACTGCCGCGAGGAACTCGGACTGGACGGCGCACTCGGCGCGCTGGATACAGCCAGGCTGAATGTCGATGGCGGCGCGATTGCGCTCGGTCATCCGGTCGGCGCCTCCGGTGCGCGCATCGTGCTGCATCTGCTGCACGTACTCAGACGCAACAATGATGACAAACGCAGCAAGCGCGGCATCGCCACCATCTGCATCGGCGGCGGCCAGGGCGGGTCGGTGCTGGTCGAAACCGCGTAGCGCGTGCGGCCGTGCGCACCCAGATCCATCTCGATTACCACGCCAAGCCGTCCGTCCTCGGCTTCATGTCGCGGGTCTTGCGCCCATCGCCCGGCTTTTCTGGCGATGGGCAACTGCCCGATATCCAGGCACGATGGTCGGGCCACCGAACATCGCGGCGCGCTGTCCTCGATTTCCTCGACCTGTCAGATCTGCCGGCCGGCGAGGGTCTGTCGATCCTGTATCCGCACACCGTCAGCTTTCCCATGCTGATGGCAGTGCTCAGCCATCCGGCATTTCCGGTGCCGATCTGGAACGTGCTCCAGGTGCGCAACCGCCTGGTCCAGCATGAGCCGATCGCGTCCGATGCGGTGCTCGATTTCACCGTGCGCACGGGCGCACGACGGGTACTCGAAAAAGGCGTCGAGATGGATTTGCTGGTGGGCGCGGAAGCCGGCGGCCGAATCGTGTGGGAAGCCGTCAATACCTTCTATGCCCGCGGTCGCTTCGGCGCAGCCGAGGCCGAGGCGCTTGCCAGCCCGGGCGTGGCCGGCACGAAAGCCACCGAGTGGCACATGCCCGCCCGTGGCCGCTGGCGTTACGGCCTTCTCTCCGGCGACGTCAATCCCCTGCACATGAGCGACTGGTACGCGCGCCGCTTAGGCTATGCGCGCGCCTTCACCCATCCGCAGCGCGCCATCGGCCAGTGCCTCGGCCATCTCGGCGCGGCACATCACGCCCCGATGCAGCTTGAAACCTGGATCAAGGGCCCGGTCTTCTATGGCACGCGGGTCAGCCTGCGCAGCGAATCGCGGCCGGCGGAACAGCTCTTCGCACTTCACCTGGATGGCGATGCGCGGCCGGCCATTGTCGGTCGCTTCGTCACTCCCAACGCAAGGAAATCGACATGAGCAACTTCAAGCACTGGCGCCTCGAACGCGAGGCGGGTGACGCCGGAGTGGCCTGGGCCATCCTCGACACCGCGAATTCCTCGACCAACACGCTGGGCGCCGAGGTCATGATCGAACTCGGCCTGATCCTTGATGAATGCGAGAAGAATGCACCCCGCGGCCTGATCTTCAAGTCGGCCAAGGAGGCCGGCTTCATCGCCGGTGCCAACATCGAGGAATTCGTCTCGTCCGACACGCCCGAGAAGGCCCGCGCGCTGATCCGGCGCGGCTGGGATACCTACAACCGTCTCGCCGGCGTGAAGTACCCGACGCTGGCGCTGGTGCGCGGCCACTGCATGGGCGGCGGCACCGAGCTGGCGCTGGCCTGCCGCTACCGCATCGCGGTGGACGAGCCGGGCACCAAGTTTGCCTTGCCGGAAGTGATGCTCGGCATCGTGCCGGGCTGGGGCGGCATGCTGCGTTTGCCACAAATAATTGGCCCGGCAGCAGCGCTGGACATGATGCTGACGGGCAAGAACATCGATGCGAAGCGGGCGAAGAAAATGGGACTGGCGGACGAATGCGTGCCGCCGCGCGTCATGGAAAACGCCGCGCGCATGCTGGTGCTGTCCGCCAAGCCGCCGCGCCAGCAACAGCTTCCGTTGATGCAGAAGCTGATGAACGGCCCGCTGAAAGGCTTCGTCGCCAGCGGCGCCAGGAAGCAGGTGGCCAAACGAGCACGACAGGAACACTATCCGGCGCCCTACGCCATCATCGACCAGTGGCAGAACTACGATGGCGATACGCTGGCGGTGCCGGCCGAGCGGCCAACCTCGCTCGATGCGCTGGTGAGCCATCCCACCACGCGCAACCTGATCCGGGTTTTCTTCCTGCAGGACCGGCTCAAGGGATTCGGCAAAGGCGTCGAGAATTTCGCGCCGCGCCACGTACACGTCGTCGGCGCCGGCGTCATGGGCGGCGACATCGCGGCCTGGTGCGTGCTGCGCGGCATGACGGTGACGCTGCAGGACCAGTCCGTGGAACGCATCGCGCCGGCCGTCGGCCGCGCCGCGAAGTTCTTCGAAAAGAAGCTGCGCGACAGGAAGCTGGCGCGTTTCGCGCTCGACCGCCTGATTGCCGATCCGCTTGGCGACGGCGTACGTCAGGCCGATGTCATCATCGAGGCGATTTTCGAGAACCTCGAAGCCAAGCAGAAATTGTTCGCCGACATCGAAGCGCGCGCCAAACCGGATGCGCTGCTGGCGTCCAATACGTCCTCGCTGAAGCTGGCCGACATCGCGGCGAATTTCAAGAATCCTTCGCGCCTGGTCGGCATCCACTTCTTCAATCCGGTGGCGATGATGCCGCTGGTCGAAGTCGTGGCCGGCGACAGCACTGCGCCGGTAGCGGCGCAAAGAGCTGCCGCCTTCGTGCGCGGCATCGACAAGCTGCCGCTGCCGGTGAAGGATGCGCCGGGCTTCCTGGTCAATGCCGTGCTCGCGCCCTACATGAACGAGGCGATGCGTTGCGTCGATGAAGGCATCGCGCCGGAATCCATCGATGCGGCGATGCTGGCCTTCGGCATGCCGATGGGGCCGATCGAACTGGCCGACACGGTCGGCCTCGACGTCGCGGTGGCGGCCGGTCGGCAACTGGTCGGCGAAGCCGATCCGCCAAAGAAGTTGGTGGAGCTGGTCAGCGCCGGGCATCTGGGCAAGAAGTCGGGCAAGGGCTTCTACACCTGGGTCGAGGGCAAGGCACAGAAAGTCGGCGCTGGCGGTACGGTGAATCCGGAACTCGCGCAGCGCCTGTTGCAACCCCTGCTCGCTGCCACGCAACGCCTGGTGCGTGAAGGCATCGTCGCCGATGCCGAACTGGCCGACGCCGGCGTGATCTTCGGCACCGGCTTTGCGCCCTATACTGGCGGCCCGATGAACTATCTGCAGAGCGGAGAACACTGATGCCTGACCAGGCCGTACTCATACCCGACGGCGAGCCCGTGCTGCGCGTGATGCCGATGCCGGCCGACATGAACGGCAACGGCGACATCTTCGGCGGCTGGGTCATGGCGCAATGCGACATCGCCGCCGCAATTCCGGCCATGCGCCGCGCACGCGGCCGCATCGCCACCGTGGCGGTGAATTCCTTCCTGTTCAAGCAGCCGATCTCGGTCGGTGACATTGTCAGCTTCTATGCCGAGATCGTCCGTGTCGGCAGGACGTCGATCACCGTGGACGTGCAGGTTTTTGCCGAGCGCCATCCGGCCAATCCGCTGGTGGTCAAGGTCACCGAGGCGCAATTTACCTATGTCGCGATCAACGACGACGGCAGCAAGCGCGAGGTGCCTGCCGCGACATAGGGTGCGCAGCCGGCTGCGGGCTGCGACCGACTTCCAGTCGGATCAGGTTTTCGGCGTTTGCCGGATCAGTTCCCGCACCGTCGCCAATGCGGCCGGGTAGTCGAAGGCTGCCACCTGCCGTTCCAGTTGTTGCGCCGCGTCGCCGAGCGTGGCCACCAGCAGCGGACGGTTGAGCTCGAACAGATCGCCGGCCAGGGTGTCGTCCCTAACCAGCAGGGGTTCCAGTTGTTTCAGCGCCGCCATGGCGCGCTCGGCATCGGGCGCCGATGGGCTTGAGGAACCGCGCGTCGGCTCCGGTGCGTCCGCGCGGCTGCCGGCCGTGGCGGCAGGCGGCGCACCATGGCCGCGTTGCAGGCGAGCCGTAAACCAGAAGGTGCTGCCGATGCCCGGCGTGCTGTCAGCGCCGACTTCTCCGCCCATCAGTTCGGCCAGGCGGCGGGTGATGGCCAGCCCGAGGCCGGTGCCGCCGTACTTGCGCGTGATCGAATTGTCGGCCTGTTCGAAGGCACTGAAGATCCGCCGCAGCGTTTCGCCTGAAATGCCGATGCCGGTATCCGTCACTTCGAAGCGGACCAGGATAGTGTCGCCCTTTTCATGCAACTGGAGCGCGCGCAGGGTGACGGAGCCCTGCCCGGTAAACTTGACGGCATTGCCGGCGAGATTGAGCAGCGCCTGGCGCAAGCGCGCCGGGTCGCCGCGCAGCCACAGGGGCAGCGCATCGGGCTCGACGTCGATGCGCAGCCCCTTGTCCCGCGCCGCCGGGCCGATCATGAAGGCGACATCGTTGAGAATCGATGCAGCGCGAAAGTCCTTGCCTTCGAGAGGCAGCCGACCGGCCTCGATCTTCGACAGGTCGAGGATGTCGTTGATGATGGCGAGCAGGCGTTGCGCCGAAGCCTTGCTCTTGTTGAGCCAGTCGATCTGCTGCGGATCGGTGGCACGACGCAGCACCAGATCGGTCATGCCCATGATGCCGTTCATCGGCGTGCGCAGTTCATGGCTCATGTTGGCGAGGAAGACGCTCTTGGCGCGGTTGGCCGCTTCGGCGGCTTCGCGGGCGGCTACCAGTTCCGTCGTGCGCTGCGCCACCAGTTCCTCCAGATGATGCCGGTGTGCATCCAGTTCGAGGCCGAGTTGTTTCTGCCGGGTGATGTCTTCCTTCACGGCGACATAGTGGCTGATCTTGCCGTCCGCCTGGCGCAAGGGCTTGATGATGGCGAGCTCGACGTATTCGCTGCCGTCCTTGCGCTTGTTTTGGAACTCGCCCTTCCACATCCGGCCATGGGTCAGGGCCTGCCACAGGGCTTCGTAGGTCTCCTTGGGGGTCTTGCCCGAGTGCAGAATCTTCGGGTTCTGCCCGATCGCCTCCTCGCGGCTGTAGCCCGTCGTCTCAATGAAAGCCTGGTTCACATATTCCAGTTCGGCATCTATGTTGGTGATGGCAATGCTTTCCGGGCTTTGTTCCACCGCCAGCGAGAGCTTGCGCAGTTGCTCCTCGGCAGTCTTGCGCAAGGTGATGTCGCGCATGAAGCCGGTGAAAAAACAGTTATGGTCCGAAGCCCAGCGCGCCAGCGAAAGTTCCAGAGGAAATTCGCAGCCGTTCTTGCGCAGCCCAAGTACTTCCACGGCCTTTCCGCCCAGCGGCGCGGTGTCGTCTGCCAGTCTCTTCTGCAAGCCTTCCTGATGCCGCTGCCGAAATTGCCGCGGCATCAGCAGGGTCAGGGACTGCCCGGAGATTTCCGCTGCCGTATAGCCAAACAGCCGTTCGCAGGCCGGGTTCCATCCCGCGATGTTGCCTGCGCTGTCGACAGTGACGATGGCGTCGGTGGCGGATTCGGTCACCGCCCGGTAACGGGCTTCGTTTGCCCGCAGCTCTGCTTCCGCCGATTTTTGCTCGGTGATGTCGGTGAGTGCGAGACGCAGCTCGGCGCTCTTGCCGTCGACCACCATGCGCACGCAGTCCAGCCGGGCGTGGAAGCGCGAACCGCCGCCACACTGAAGCACAAATTCGCCGTATTCCTTGCTGCCGTCTTGCAGCCGCCGGAAGAAGTAGAGTTGCCAGCGGGCACGGTCGTCGGGCAAGACAAAATTGGCGAATCGCCGGTTGATCAGTTCCGCGCGGGGCATGCCCAGGAGGTTCGCGCCGACCAGGTTGACCGCGGCGATCGATCCGTTGCCGGTGAGGGTGAGATAGCCGATCGGAGCGAAATCGTAAAGATCCAGATAACAGTCGCGGGATTCCTCCAGCGCAGTTTGGGCGCGGCGCAACTCCTGATTCTGCGCCTCAAGTTCGACCTGGTGTACCTGGAGTTCATGCAGCAACTCTTCAGCGGAGCGGGCCGGCTTAGGCGCCGCCGATGCCCGTTCGAGTTGCGTTTCCGCTGCCTCCCTTGAATGTGGAGGGACTTGTTTCGGGTTCATGGCGTATTCCTTAGCCGTTAGCGAGTTCAAGACCGCTATTGCTTCGCCAGAAAAAAACCATCCTGTGTTTTCGATTTCCGGACAAATGCCCAGTTCAGCTATTTCGTTGCGGTGCAGGCAGGCGTTCCGATTAAACCAGTCCCGGTTTCGCCATGTCACTCGCGCCGATCCAGCCCGTGCAACAGGACTGCAAACAGCCTGTCGGGGTCGAAGGGTTTGATCAGGAAGTCATTCATGCCGGCCTCTAAGCAGCGTGCCTTGTCTTCGGCAAAGGCATTCGCCGTCATGGCGATGATCGGTGTTTGCCGATAGCCGGGCATCTGGCGAATCTGCCGCGTTGCCTCCAGTCCGTCCATGTTCGGCATCTGCATGTCCATCAGGATCGCCGCGTAGGTCGTCTGGCCTGCCAGGGCGACGGCTTCCGCGCCATCCTCGGCGACGTCGACAACCAGCCCGACGGACTCAAGCTGCAGCCTGGCCACTTCGCGGTTGATCGGCTCGTCGTCGGCGATAAGAATGCGGCTGCCGGCGTGGTGTTGCCGGATGCGCTCTTCGGTAGCGCCCGGCGTGACATTCTCGGCGACGACTTCGTCCGCGCCTTTCTTCAGCCGTGCCGTGAACCAGAAGGTGCTGCCGACCCCCGGCGTGCTGTCAGCGCCGACTTCGCCGCCCATCATTTCCGCCAGACGCCGCGTGATGGCCAGGCCGAGGCCGGTGCCGCCGTACTTGCGCGTAGTCGAATTGTCGGCCTGCTCGAAGGCGCCGAAAATCCGGGACATGGCGTCGGGCGCGATGCCGATCCCCGTATCCCTGACCTCGAAGCGCACCAGCACTGATTCCGCTGTTTCCTCCTCTTTGTGCAGGCGCAAGGTCACGCTGCCTGTTTCGGTGAATTTGACGGCGTTGCTGGCGTAGTTGAGCAAGGCCTGCTGCAGCTTGGTCGGATCGCCACGAAGATTGTGCGGGAATGGCTCGGTCTTGACGCGCAGTTGAAGTTCCTTGGCCTTGCAGCGCTCGGCAAGGATGGACACGACGTTCTTCAGCAGGCTGCCGATGGCAACCGGCGCATCTTCCAGCACGAACTTCCCGGCTTCGATTTTGGAGATGTCGAGGATGCTGTTGATGATGCCCAGCAGATGCTGGCTGGCGTCGTCGATCTTGTCCAGGCGTGTTGCCTGTTGCGCTGTCACCCCTTCACGTCGCAGGATGTTGGCCATGCCGACGATGCCGTTCATCGGCGTGCGGATTTCGTGGCTCATGTTGGCGAGGAAGGCGCTCTTGGCCACGTTGGCGGCTTCGGCGGCTTGTCTGGCGCGCTGCAGTTCGCGGGTGCGCTCCTCGATCAGTTGTTCCAGGTGGTCGCGGTGCTGCTTCAGTTCGACTTCGTATTTCTTGCGTTCGGTGATGTCCTGGAAGAAGCCATAGACGCGGCGCCGCTCAAGCTCCGCCCTTCCGATGGCATGAACGGACCGGACATTCCCTTTGGCGGTAATGATTTCGAGTTCAAGATCATAGGGCTCGCCTTGCTCACTGGCCCGGCGTACGGCACGTTCGATGATCGGCCTTGAGGCGGGGGCGTAGAAATCGAGGGCTGTTTCCACGGTGGGAGCGTAGGAAACATCCAGCTCATGGATGCGGTAGACCTCGTTCGTCCATGTCAGTTTGCCGCTGTCAATGTCGAACTCCCAGCCGCCCACCTTGCCTATCTGCTCGGTTTCCCCCAGCAAGCGCTGGACCTTGACCAGCGCCTCCTCCACCCGCCTGGGCTCGGTAATGTCGCGTGCCGTGGCATAGGTTACTCCGTCATTTGCGTCGAAATACGCGGTCCACGACAGGAGAACCACGTTGCCGTTCTTGCAGACATAACGATTCTCGAAATTCAGGGACCGTCGGACAGCGACCTGTAGCTTCATTTCGTCCGCTGTCCTCTGACGATCTTCGGGCAGGACGAATTCAAGGAACGGCTTTGTCACCAGTTCGCTTGCGGCGTAGCCGGTCAACTGCGTGAACGCGGGATTGACCTGCGTGAAGCAGCCGAAGGGGTCGGCGATGCACATCGGATCGATCGACAGCTGGAAGAATCTCAGGTACTGCTCCCGCGCCTCTTCCAGGCGCTTGCGCTCGGTGAGATCGATGAAAGCCACCAGCAGGCCGTCGCCAAGAGCGACGCCGGAGATTTCCATGATGCGGACATCGCCATTCTTGCAGGTCACCCGGTACTCGGTCGGCTGGACATCCATCCCGGTTTCCGCGGCGCGCCGGGCCGCGGCATCCCAGGTCGCGATGACCCACCGGCGATAGTCGGCGTCGGGGTAGGCCAGATCAAACCACTTCTCGAGCGTTGGCACCTCCTCGCGTGCGTAGCCGAAAATCTGCGTAAATCGATCGTTGGCGTACTCGATCAAACCTTCCGCCGATGAATACGCCAGCGGAATCGACACGGCCCTGAAGAGACTGCCAAAGCGCTCCTGGCTTTCGAGCGCGGCAGTCTTGTCTGCCTCGATCGTATCCAGCATCCGGTACAGGTGGCGCGCAAGCACGCCGATTTCATCCGCACGCTCGTTATCTTCGCGCCGGAATGGCCGTCCGTGCTCCGCGTCGTCGGCTACTTGCGCCAGGCGGTCCAGCCCGCGGGTGAGCCGGCGCGCCAAGCGCGTGGCGATCAGGATGATCGTCAGCACAAGGGTGATCACCATGCCAAGGCCGGTAACGGCAATGCGCCGCAAATCGGCATTCGCCGCATCTCGCGTCATCTCGACCCGCACCCAGCCTAGCGGGCGCTTGCCCGCCAGGATGGGTACGGCAACATCGATCAGACTGGAATCATTCAGCAGAACTTGCGGGTCGGGCGGCAAGCCGGGCAAGCGCTGGCTGATCGCGTCGCTGAAGACCCGACCGACATACTCCGGGCGGGTTGAAGCAAGCACTTCACCGCGGGGTGAAAGCACGACGGCAAACCTGATGTCGGAAACTCGCGCGGCCCCGTCCACAACCTCCTGCAAGCCGGCCACATCGTTTGCCAGCACCCAGGAGGTACTGCTGAGGGAAAGCATCCGCGCCAGATCGAGTGCGCTCTTGGTGTCTTGATCGTAGTGAAGATCCCGCTGCACCAGAAAAAGCAGTGAAGCGGCGCCGATCACGACGACCAGCGCGGACACGGAAAACGTCCATGCCAACTGGTGGCGAATGGACTGGCTCCAGAACTGGTGCAGCCGATCGTACGACTGCTGGATAAGCGTCATCGGAATCGTTCCGGTCAATGATCGATCGGCCGCACCGTCCTGGAAAACTTCTCCAGAAAGATTCCGACCGGACGATAGGTTTCATCGCTCGCCGCCTCAAAGCTGACAATCGGCAGCGCGCTCAGCATAAGCTTGCCCGCCGCGCTCTTGTGCAAGCCGAACAGCACGCCCGCAAACTTGTCGGCAAGCGGCGCGGGAACGTCCTCGCGCACGACCCAGCCATTGTTGAGCAAGGGTTCGGTTTCCCACTTCACTTCCAGTTGGCTCGCCATGTCGGGATGCTCCGCGACAAAGGTCTTCCACGGCACCGGCCAGGTGGCGCCGGCGGCGACATGACCGCGCAACACGTTCAGGATCGACGATTCCTGCGATCCGACATAGCGGTTCTCGATATCGCGATTGATATCCACGCCGTGGGTGTGCAGGTAGTACTGCGGCATCATGGTTGCCGCCAGCGCCGTCGCCGCCGGATAGGACACGGCCTTGCCCTTGAGGTCGGTCACGGCGCGGATACCGCTGTCCTTGCGCACCAGGATGATGCCGCGAAAAACTTCGTCTTCGGCCATCTTGCCGAAAACGCGATAGCCGTGCCTGAGCGACAGCAGCGTTTGATAGGGATTGGGCATGGCGAAGGCGAAATGTCCGGCGTAGAGTTTCTTTTCGAATTCCTCGTAGTTGCGCGAGGCTTCCAGTTTGAAACGGGCGTCCGGGATGGAGCTGTTCATGACGTCCACGATCGGCCCGTACACCTCCATCAGGCGTTGCGGGTTGTGCAGCGGGTGGATGCCGACCACATATTCGGTCGCCTGCAGCGGATTCGCCTGGCCCAGAACAGGCTGGTAGGCATTTTCATCGCGCTTGCCGCAAGCGCCCGCCAGCAGGGCCATGGCGAGCATGGCCAGCAATGGCACGAAGGATCTGAAATACTTGAAGCGGGCCATGACAGTCTGCTCCGCTGTTCCAATGACAATCATCGGGCTTGATGTTTGGGCTCATCTTCGTCGATGAGGCGACGCCATCAAGAATCGGTTTGGCAGTCGAGACAGCCTATGCCCGTATCCGCGGCCCGCTATTGATCCATGTCAAACGGCGCGTCACGTGCCGCTGCCCAGCGCCGCCTTCAGCGCTGCGGTCATATCCGTTCGCTCCCAGCTCAGGTCGATGTCGCTGCGGCCGAAGTGGCCGTAGGCGGCGGTCTGGCGGTAGATCGGTTGCGCCAGGTCGAGCATGGCGATAATGCCGCTCGGCGTCAGGCGGAACACTTTCTTCACCGCCGCTTCAAGTTCCGCGTAGGGCACGCTGCCGGTGCCTTGCGTATCGATCATCACCGACACCGGCTCGGCGACGCCGATGGCATAGGAAATCTGGATCAGGCAGCGCCGCGCGAGGCCGGCGGCGACAATGTTCTTGGCGATGTAGCGGGCCATGTAGGCGGCCGAGCGATCGACCTTGCTCGGGTCCTTGCCGGAGAAGGCACCGCCGCCGTGGGGGCAGGTTCCGCCATAGGTATCGACGATGATCTTGCGCCCGGTGAGGCCCGTGTCGCCATTGGGGCCGCCGATTTCGAAGGGGCCGGCCGGATTGACCCAGAAGCGGAAATCCGGCGTGCGCAGGCGCGCAGGCAGCAGCGGATCGATGATTTCGCGCGTGACTTGCTGCGTCACCCAGGCCGGGTCGAGGCCGCGTTCGATCTGCGTCGAAATCACCACGTCACTGACGCCGGCGACCTTGTGGCCTTCGTAGAGCACCGTCACCTGGCTCTTGGCGTCGGGCCTCAGCCACGGCAAGGCGCCGGACTTCCTGAGTTCCGCCTGGCGCCTGACCAGCCGGTGCGCCAGCCAGATCGGGTAAGGCATCAGGTCCGGAGTTTCGTCGCAGGCATAGCCGAACATCAGGCCCTGGTCGCCGGCGCCGAGCTGGCCGTCGGCGTGCACCACGCCCTTGTTGATCTGGATCGACTGGTGGTTGAAGCGCACCTGGACCTCGCAGCGATCCGGGTCGATGCCGGTCGCGGCATCCGTGTAGCCCGCATCGCGCAACACCTGGCGGGCGATCTCCGCCGCCTGATCGCGGACCGCGTCGAATACCTTTTCGTCGGCGGTGCGGAATTCTCCAGCGATGACAATAAGATTATCGGCGACCAGGGTTTCGCAGGCGACCTTGGCCGTTGCCTCGCGGCTCAGGAAGGCATCGAGGATCGCATCCGAAATCTCGTCGGCGAGTTTGTCCGGGTGGCCTTCGGAAACGGATTCGGAAGTGAACAGGTAGGTCCTGGCGTGCATCGCTTCAGTCGAACAGGATCACCTGGCGCACGGCTTCACCCGAGGCCAGGCGATCAAAGCCCTCGTTGATCTGGTCGAGTTTCAGGCGATGGGTGATCAGCTTGTCCACCGGTAGCCGGCCGGCTTTGAACAGATCGATGTAATGCGGAATGTCGCGCGTCGGCACGGCCGAACCGAGGTAGCAACCTTTCAGCGTGCGTTCCTCTGCGACCAGATTGACTGCCGGCACGTTGAAGGTGTGCGAGGGCGGCGGCAAGCTGCAGGTGACGGTGGTGCCGCCGCGCCGGGTCATCTTGTAGGCGGCATCGAGGGCCTGCACCGAGCTGGCCGCCTCGATGGCGATATCGACGCCGCCCTTGGTCGCGGCCTTGATCTGCGCCACGAGGTCGGGATCATCGGCACGAAAGGCCTGCGTTGCGCCCAGCGCCAGTGCGGTTTCGAGTTTCGCCGGCAGGGTATCGACGGCGATGACTTGCCGCGCGCCGGCCGCCAGCGCGCCGAGCACGGCGGACAGACCGACGCCGCCGAGGCCGATCACGGCGACGGTTTGCCCGAGGCGAATCTGCGCCGAGTTGATCGCCGCGCCGACGCCGGTCAGCACCGCGCAGCCGAAGATCGCCGCGACGTCCGGCGGCAGATCGGGAATCACCTTGACCAGGCTGCCGCGATTGCATACGGCATATTCGGCGAAGCAGGAGACACCGACCTGATGGTTCAGCGGCGTGCCGTCGCCGCGCGACAGATGGCGATGGCCGCCGACCATGGTGCCCGCCGTGTTGGCCACGGCGCCGGGTTCGCACAGGGCGGGACGGCCTTCGAGGCAGGGCAGGCAATGGCCGCAGCTGGGAACGAAGACCAGCGCCACGGCATCGCCGCGCACCAGATCGGTGACACCGGGGCCGGTTTCCTCGACGATGCCGGCGGCCTCGTGGCCGAGCGCCATCGGCATCGGCCGCGGGCGGTCGCCATTGACGATTGATAGGTCCGAATGGCACAGGCCGGCCGCCGTGATCCTGACCAGTACCTCATTGGGGCCGGGTCCGGCGAGATTCACCGTCTCGATCGCGATCGGCCGTGTTTGCGCGTAAGGGCGCGGGAGTTCCATCTGGCTGAGGACGGCGGCGCGGATTTGCATGAGATTTTCTGCCTTGATTGGGTTTATTCGCGCCAGTCTACCGGATTAGATTTGCTGTCATGCCAAATCCTCGCTATTCGCGTGCTGCCCTGCTTGCCAGTTCGACGCTGGTGCTCGCCGCGTGCGGCGTTCTCAACCATGCTGCGCAGTCGCCGGCGCCGGTGGTTTCTTCAAGAGTCGGCGCTGGCGGTACGGCGCCGGAGCCCGCGCCGGCCGCTGCGGCGAACATCAACGGCAAGGCCAACGACGTCGTGCTGTTTGCACTGGGGCTGATAGAAACCGGCTACCGCTTCGGCGGCAAGAACCCGGACGCGGGACTGGATTGCAGCGGCATGGTCAGCTACGTCTTCCGGAAGTCGGTCGACATGCGGCTGGCAGGCTCGGCGGCGGATCTGGCGCGGCAGGGCAAGCCCGTGCCGAGCGCGCAACTGCGTCCCGGCGACCTGGTGTTCTTCAACACCCTCAACAAACCGTACTCGCATGTTGGCATCTACATCGGCGACGAGCGCTTTGTGCATGCACCCAACAGCCGTGGCAAGGTGCGCACCGAAAGCCTGAGGAACAGCTGGTTTGCGGCGCGCTTCGAGGAGGGCCGGACCTACTTCGACTGATCTCTCCGGCACGGCGAGGCTGCTCCATTTGATGTGCTGCGACGCACAATTCAGGGCATAATGGCAAGCCTTGATTCCGGCAAACGGTACGGGGCAATGCGAGGGGAGCGCAGCACATCATCACGCCTGAGGCTGATGATCATTCTGGCAATGACCGGCAGCATAGTGCTGTTCGGGCACGCCATGATCTACCTTCACTCCAGCTTCATCGAGGGCCGCAAGCTCACCGCCCAGTATGTGGTGGAGGTCGCCCACAAAGTACTGGAATCCAGTTACGCGCTCGAGGCCAGCGGCAAGCTGAGCCGTGCCGAGGCCCAGAAAGCCAGTTTGACTGCCATCCGGTCGCTGCGTTATTCGGGCGACGAGTATTTCTGGATCAATGACATGTATCCCAGGATGGTGATGCATCCGAATCAGCCCGAACTGGAAGGGCAGGATCTGTCCAGATTCAGCGATCGGGATGGCAAGAGGCTGTTTGTCGAATTTGTTGCGGCGGTTCAAGACAACGGCGGCGGCTTTGTCGAGTACAAGTGGCCCAGGCCGGGGCAAACAGGGGCGGTCGATAAGATCTCCTACGTCAAGGGCTTCGAGCCGTGGGGATGGGTCATCGGTTCCGGCATCTATCTCGACGATATCGAGGCGCAGTTCCGCGAAGAGTTCTTGCAGAATGCCGGCCTGCTGCTGCTGATCGCCCTGATCCTGATTGCCGTCGCGCGCAAGATCACCCTGAACCTGACGGTTACCGAAACCCTGCGCGAGGGCGAGGCGAAGCTGCGCCGGATCGTCGAGCGCTTGCCGGTCGCCGCCCTGATCGCCTCGGGCCAGCAAACCTTCCTGGTCAACCGCAAGTTCACCCAGTTGCTGGGATACGATGCCCATGACCTGGTCACGCCGGATGACATGTGGCGGCTGGCTTTTCCCGACCCGAACCATCGAAAAGCGGCATTGGCGACATGGCGCAGGCAGATCGCCGAGATGCGGGCGAGCGATGACGATGGCAATGTCTCGCGGGAATATCGGATCACCGCCAGGGACGGTGTGGAGCATGTCATGGAGGTGAGCTACTGCCGGTCGGACGAGTGGACGGTAATTTCCTTCTACGATCTTACCGAGCGCAAGCAGGCCGAGGCCCACCAACGGCTTACGGCACGGGTGTTCGCTACCACCGGCGAGGCGATACTGGTGACCGACACCGATGCCCGGATTGTCGCCGTGAACCCGGCTTTCTGCAGCATCACCGGCTACACCGAGAAGGAAGTCCTCGGCAAGAATCCGAACATTCTCAATTCCGGCCGTCACCCGAAGAGCTTCCACGAGGCGATGTGGCGCATCCTGCTCGAAACCGGAGAGTGGGAGGGCGAAATCTGGAACCGGCGCAAGAACGGCGAGGTATTCCCGGAGTGGCAGGCCGTGAGCAGTGTGCTCGATGAAAAAGGCAGGGTTACCAACTACGTCGCGGTGTTTGCCGATCTCAGCGAGGTCCGGCGCGCGCAGGAGACCGCCGAACACCTTTCATGGCGGGATGCGCTCACCGGGCTGCCCAATCGTTCGCTGTTCCTCAAGCGGCTGGAACAGAAGCTGGCGAGTGCGAAGCTGGAATCGAAATACGCCAGCGTGCTGCTGATCGACCTCGACCGCTTCATGGACATCAATGAAGCACATGGCATGACCGTCGGCGATACTTTGCTGAAAATGGTGAGCGAGCATTTTGCCCACGCCCTCGACGCCGGCGCGGTGCTGGCCAGACTGGGTTCGGATGAGTTCGCCGTGCTGCTGCCGCAACTCGCGTCCGGCACCGAGTCGGCCGGTCGCCAGGCCTTGACGGTGGTCGAGAAACTGCGCGCGGTGCTGCGTGACAGCCTTCGGGTCGATGGCGAGGCGATTCATCTCGACGCCAGCATCGGCATCGCGGTGTTCCCCCAGACTCCGCGCGAGACGGGCTCCGACGTGCTGCGCGAGGCCGACATGGCAATGCATCGGGCCAAGAGCGACGGCGGCGGACGCGATGTGTTCTTCGAAAGCGCGATGGGTGAAATGGTGACGGAGCGCTATCGCCTCGAAGGCGAGTTGCGCACGGCCGTGACCGATGGGCAACTGCGGCTGTACCTCCAGCCCCAGGTGGACGCGGCCGGCCTTCAGGTGGGGGCGGAGGCGCTGGTGCGCTGGCAGCATCCGGAGCGCGGCCTGATTCCACCCGCTGTATTCATTCCGCTGGCAGAGTCTTCCGACCTCATCGTTGCCATCGACCGCTGGATGCTTGCCGAGGTTTGCCGCCTTCTGGTGAAACTGGATGCGGCGGATTCGCTGCTGAAGATATCGGTGAATATCAGTCCGCGCCACTTCCAGAAAGACGACTTCGTCGCTGATGTGAAACAGCAACTGGAATCGAGCGGCGCCGATCCGACACGACTGGTGCTGGAAATCACCGAAAGCCTGGTGATCGGCGACCTTGCCGATGTGGTGTCGAAAATGACCGTCTTGCGGTCATTGGGCGTGCACTTTTCGATGGATGATTTTGGTACCGGCTATTCCAGCCTGGCCTACCTCAAGTGCCTGCCGATCCAGGAACTCAAGATCGACCGGAGCTTCATCACCGATGCCAACGATGCCGCCCTGGTCGAAACCATCCTCTCGGTGGCCAGGCACATGAATCTGAAGGTGGTGGCGGAAGGCGTAGAGACCCAGGTCCAGGCGGATTTTCTCAACAGCCGTGGTGACGTCATCCACCAGGGCTACTTCTACGGCCGGCCGATGCCGGTCGCCACATGGCTGCAATGGGTGCCGAACTACGCGCTACCTGAAACACGGTAGCTAGGATACGCCATCGGGGGTATTCCCCCGTGAGTGCCGTCGCCGTATTCTTCGCTTCGAGAGCGGGGGTGTTGGTTAGTCCGCTCGCGGCGTTCTCCTCCGTTCCGCGCAATGCGGGGCATTTTCAAATCCGGTTCGAGCAATCTCGCCGGATTTTTTTTGCCTGCGCCAGCCACCGTGTGGAATCCGTTGCCGCGATGGCTTGTGGGACAATCCGGGGCCATGAACGGACCAACTGCCATCGGCGACACAGAGGACCGCGACCCGACGATTTCCTGCGCCGCCTGCGCCGCCTGCTGCTGCAGGCTGGAGGTCATGCTGATGGGCGACGACGACATTCCGGTTGAATTGACCGTCCAGGACCGCTGGGGCGGCTGGGTGATGCGGCGCCTCGACGATGGCTGGTGCGCGGCCCTGGATCGCAACACCATGAAGTGCACTATTTACGAACGACGGCCCGGCGTATGTCGTGACTATCAGGTGGGCGTCGGCGACTGCATCGTCGAGCGCTCGCGGCTTCGGGCGCAAGAACCGGTGCGATGAAAATGACCTATGAAGAACATCTCGATGAAGTGACGACGCTGATCACCGAAAAATACGGCGTCGGCGACGAGGCGGCGATCAAGATGGTGATGCGCGCCCAAGCCGAGGATTTCTTCAGCGGACACGACGACGATCCATCGATCTGTACGCTGGACCGCGCTCACCGGGACGCCAAAGCCGTCTTCCAGAAGTACCAATAGCCTTCCTGCCGGCTGCGCTCAGGGGCGCCGGGGCTTTCCGATCAGGAAGCTGGCGAGTTGCCGTGCGATCTGCTCGATGGTTCGCGGCCCGTCCGGGCGATACCACTGCACGGTCCAGTTCAGCGCCCCCATCAGGAACAGGCGTGCGACCTGACTGTCGTCGGCAATCAGCCCGGCGCCCTTCAGGTCCCGCAAGGCCTTCTGCCACATGACTTCGTAGCGATCCTTGAAGGCCACCACCTCGGCCAGTTCCTGCGGGTCCAGGTGGCGGCTTTCGTGCAGCAGCGTCGCGGCGAAATCACGCCCCTGCTCTCCCAGTAGCTGGCCCAGATGGGCGCGCAGCATGGCCTCGAAGTTGGCGCGTGGCGACTTGCCCGAGTTCGCCGCCTTGGCCACCGCCTCGGTCATCTTGCCGATGCCCTCCAGCACCACCGCGCGCAGCATGTCGTGCTTGGTCTTGAAATGATAGAAGGGCGAGCCCGAGCGCATGCCGACGGCATTGGCAATGTCGCGGATGGTGGTCGCCGAGTAGCCCTTTTCGTGGAACAGCCTGCCGGCGGCGCGCACGATGTCGGCGCGACGATTGGGCTCTTCGGTTGTAGCCTTACTCTTCAAAGCGGCCATGCCGACCTTCACCTTGGCGAAAGCGGCCGGCGCCGGACTTTGCGTCGCCGCTATCGAGCGAAATCCGGCCGTGGCGACATTCGTTGATCAGCGCTTCCGGCAGCGGCAGGCCCCACTGTTCGTAACTCGACAGGCGGTCATGGCGCATGCAGGTCTGCGGAAAAGCGGCGATCTGCGCCGCCAGCGCTTCCGCCGCGGCGCGCGCCTCGCCGTCAGCCACGACGCGATTGGCGAGGCCGATGGCCAGCGCTTCGTCGGCGCCCACCGGCCGGCCGGTGAGGATCAGGTCGAGCGCCCGCGAATGGCCGATCAGGCGCGACAGGCGGATCGTGCCGCCGTCGATCAGCGGCACGCCCCAGCGCCGGCAGAAGACGCCGAACGTGGCTGACTGTTCGGTCACGCGCAGGTCGCACCAGAGCGCGAGTTCGAGGCCTCCAGCCACCGCGTAGCCGGAGACGGCGGCGATTACCGGCTTCGACAGTAGCATCCGGGTCGGTCCCAGCGGCGCATCGCCCTCTTCGCTGAGCTGCCATTCGTCGGGATTGGCGACGAAAGATTTCAAGTCGGCGCCGGCGCAGAAGTGGCCGCCCGCGCCGCAAAGCACCGCGACCGATGCCGCAGGATCGGCATCGAAGGCGCGGAAAGCGTCGGCCAGCGCCGTCGCCATGGTGCGGTCGATGGCATTGCGCGCGGCGGGCCGATCGATGATCACCGTGGTCACCGCGCCCTGGTGTTCAATCAGCACGCTCATGCCGCCGGCCGGGCGATTGCCTCGTGTTCGAAATCGCCCGCCTTTCCTTCGCTGACGGCGACCAGTTGTGGATACATGCGCATCATGTCGGCCACCAGCTCGTCATAGGGCAGGTCGTCGAACTCGCCGCGCTGTTTGACGTATTCCATGTGGCGCTGGTTGGACGAGTTGTAGGGGTGCATCTGCGAGTCGTGCTCGCCGTCGAAATCCAGCGGCGGCACGCCGAAGCGCTGGCACATTTCGAGGTTGAAGGCAGGCGTCGCCTTGACCCACTTGCCGTCGAGCAGCAGGCTGACATAGCCATGCCAGGCGTAGATGTCGGTGCCCATCAGGCGATCGAGCTTTTCGGTGGACAGATGATTCCTCACGTCGGCAAATCCGGGCCGCGCCGGTATACCGACCGCGCGCAGGCAGGCCGCATACAGCAAGGCCTTGGGCACGCAGTAGGCAACCCCCGTCAGCAGGGTGGTGCTGGCGCGCATCGCTTCGCGCTTCATGCTGGAGCTGTAGGGATCGTAGCGAATGCCGTCGCGCACGGCATAGTAGAGCTTCAAGGCCTTGTCCTTCGCCGTATCGCCAGCGCCGACTTTTGCGGCGATGAAATTCCGTATCGCCGGATGCTCATAGTCGAGGAACTCTGTGGCGGCGAGCCAGGCCGCATCGATGCCGCTCATGCGCCAGGCCAGGCGCGTTCGATGATGCCGGCGAAGTCGGTGGCAGCGGGCAGTGTACCGAAGGTGGCGCCCCAATGATTCGGCGTCAGCCGTGTGGCGCAGAAGGCGCTCGCTACCGCGTCGGGAGCATGGCACAGCAGCAGCGCACCCTGCATTGCCAAGGCGATACCCTGCGTCAGATCGCGGCCGCGGATTTCGATGTCCTGCGGGTTGCTGAGGCCGGCTTTCAGTTTCGCCACGAAGGCATCGAAGGCGCGGTTCTTGCCGAGTGCCGGCGCGATTTCCGCCGCCAGCACCTCGACGCTCTTTGGATGTCGGCCCATGGCGCGCAGCGTGTCGAGGCACATGACGTTGCCCGAGCCCTCCCATATCGAATTGAGCGGGCTCTGCCGGAACAGGCGCGGCATCGGCCCCTCATCGACGTAGCCGTTGCCGCCGTGCACTTCCATCGCCTCGGCCACCAGTGTCGGGCAGCGCTTGCAGATCCAGTACTTGGCGACCGGCGTGAGTATCCGGCGCAGCAGACCCTCGGCTTCATCCTCCTGTGCATCGAAGGCGCGCGCCAGGCGCATCGACAGCGCCGTCGCGGCTTCGGTTTCGAGCGCCATGTCGGCCAGCACGTTCATCATCAGTGGCTGCTGCCGCAACAGCTTGCCGAAGGCGGAGCGCAATCCGGTGTGGTGCAGCGCCTGCGACAGCGCTCCGCGCATGATGCCGGTGCTGCCGATGGCGCAGTCCAGTCGCGTATAGACGCCCATCTCCAGCACGGTCGGGATGCCGCGCCCTTCCTCGCCGACCAGCCAGCCCTGCGAGCCCCAGAACTCGGCTTCGGTGCCGGCATTGGAGCGGTCGCCCAGCTTGTCCTTGAAGCGCTGGATGCGCAGTTCGTTGAGCCGTCCGTCCGGCGTCCAGCGCGGCACGAAAAAGCAGGACAGGCCTCTCGGCGATTGCGCGGTGACCAGGAAGGCGTCGCACATCGGCGCCGAGAGGAACCACTTGTGGCCGACGATGCGCCAGCTGCCGTCGTCCATGCGTTCGGCACGCGTGGTGTTGGCGCGTACGTCCGAGCCGCCCTGCTTCTCGGTGAGGCCCATGCCGATCAGCACGCCCTTCTTCTGCGCCGCCGGAATGAAGCGCTTGTCGTATTCGCGGGAGAGCATTTTCGGCATCCACTCGCGGGCGATTTCGGGCACGTGGCGCAGCACCGGTACCGCGCCGTAAGTCATGGTGGTGGGGCACAGCGAGCCATCCTCGATTTCGGCGAACATGACGTAGGCGGCGGCGCGAGCGACGTGAGCGCCCGGCTTCGGATCGGCCCACGGTCCGGTGTCGCAGCCGTGGCGCTTGAGCCAGGCGAGGCATTCATGCCACGAAGGATGAAACTCGACCTCGTCGCGGCGATTGCCGTAGCGGTCGAACAGACGCAGCAGCGGCGGGTTGGCGTTGGCCAGACGGCCGTGCTCGATCCATTCCGCGCTGCCGACTTCGGCGCCGCGCGCGATCAGCCAGTCCTGCGCCCAGCCGGCGCCTTGCAGCGCGACGGCTTCCTGCAGCGGCAGGTTGCGCGAGTAGGCATTGTAGTTTTCCAGCGCATGGGCCTGGTTGATGACCTCGTGGCTGACGGTGAGCATGGGTGGGGTCGGGATCATGGTGCGTCCTTTTCTTGCATGGTTCATGCACGGGCAGAGAGTCGGCATTTTTGTACCGCCCCGCGTACTTGTCAAGCAAGCGCTTGCTTGGTAGCATGGCGGCCCCGCAGCGCAACCCCTGGATCAAGGACGGAGACCCCCATGATGTCGATTCCGCGCACCCTGTTCGAAGAGGAGCACGAAGCGTTTCGCGATACCGTGCGCCGCTTCATGGAGCAGGAGGTCGCCCCCCATCACGCGCGCTGGGAGGAGCAATCCCACGTCGATCGCGAGATCTGGACCAAGGCCGGCGCCGCCGGCTTTCTCTGCGCGACCATGCCCGAGGAATACGGTGGCGTCGGCGTGGACAAGCGCTTCTCGGTGATCCTCATGGAGGAAGGCGCTCGCATCAACGCCACGGGCCTCGGCTGGGGCCTGCATTCGGAGATCGTCGCGCCCTACCTGCTGCATTACGGCAGCGAAGCTTTGAAGAAGAAGTACCTGCCGAAGATGGCTAGCGGCGAAATGATCGCAGCGATCGCCATGACCGAGCCGGCGGCGGGTTCCGACCTGCAGGGGGTGCGTACCATGGCGGTGCGCGACGGCGATCACTACCTCGTGAACGGCTCGAAGATCTTCATCACCAACGGCTATATGTGCGACCTGGTCATCGTCGTCGCCAAGACCGATCCGGCGAGGGGCGCCAAGGGTACCAGCCTGCTGGTGGTGGATACCTCGATGCCTGGTTTTACCAAGGCCAAGCCGTTGCACAAGGCCGGCATGAAGGCGCAGGACACCTGCGAGATGTTCTTCGACAACGTCAAGGTGCCGCTGGAAAACCTGCTCGGCGAAGAGAACAACGGCTTCGTCTACCTGATGCAGGAACTGCCCTGGGAGCGCTTGCAGATCGCCATCGGCGCGATCGCCTCGGCCGAGGCGGCGATCGACTGGACGGTGACCTACACCCGCGAGCGCAAGGCCTTCGGCCAGGAAATCATGAAGTTCCAGAACACCCGCTTCAAGCTGGCCGAGCTGAAGACCGAGGTGCAGATCGGCCGCGTCTTCGTCGACCGCTGCATCGAACTGCTGCTGGCCAGCAAGCTCGATCCGGTGACGGCGTCGATGGCCAAGTACTGGTGCACCGACCTGCAGTTCAAGGTCATGGACGAGTGCGTGCAGCTGTTCGGCGGCTATGGCTACATGTGGGAATATCCGATCGCCCGTGCCTGGGCCGATGCCCGCGTGCAGCGCATCTACGGTGGCACCAATGAAATCATGAAAGAACTTATTTCCAGAAACTTGTGAAACGTGAAATGTGAAACGTGGAAATCCACCCGCATTTACGTTTCACTTTTCACTTTTCACATTTCACTGTTTTCGGAGAAAACACATGACTGAAGCCTTCATCTACGACGCCCTGCGCACGCCGCGCGGCAAGGGCAAGCAGGGCGGTGCGCTGAACCAGGCGACGCCGATCTATCTGGCGGCGACGGCGCTGCGCGCGCTTCGAGACCGCAACCATCTCGATACCTCGAAGGTGGATGACGTGGTGCTCGGCTGCGTCGAACCGGTGGGTGAGCAGGGAGCCGACATCGCCCGCGTCGCTACCTTGTATGCCGACTATGCGATCAGCGCGCCAGGCGTCACCGTCAGCCGTTTTTGCGCCTCCGGCCTCGAAGCCTGCAACCAGGCGGCGGCGCAGATCATGTCCGGCCAGGCCGACCTGGTGGTGGGCGGCGGCGTCGAGTCGATGTCGCGCGTGCCGATGTTCTCCTCCGGCGGCGCCTGGCCCATCGATCCACAGGTGGCGGCGAAAACGGGCTTCGTGCCGCAGGGAATTTCCGCCGACCTGATCGCCACCAAGTGGGGCTTCTCGCGCCACGATGTCGACAGCTACGCCGCCGAATCGCAGCGACGCGCCAAGCAGGCCTGGGACGAAGGCCGCTTCGCCAAATCCATCGTGCCGGTGAAGGACATCAACGGCCTGGTGATGCTCGATCGCGACGAATACATGCGGCCGGAATCCACGCTCGAATCGCTGGCGCTACTCAAGCCCGCGTTCGTCGAGCAGGGCGAGAAATACGGCTTCAACAGCGTGATGCTGCAGCGCTATCCGGAAGTCGAGCGCATCAATCATGTGCATCACGCCGGCAACAGTTCGGGCATCGTCGACGGCGCTGCGGCGGTGTTGTTCGGCACCAAGGAAATGGGTGCGTCTCTGGGCCTGAAGCCGCGCGCCCGCATCCGCTCCTTCGCTTCGATCGGTTCGGAGCCGTCGATCATGCTCACCGGTCCCTCGTATGCCGCGGAAAAGGCCCTCAAGCGGGCCGGCATGAAAATCGGCGACATCGACCTGTTCGAGCTCAATGAAGCCTTCGCCGCGGTGGTGCTGCGCTTCATGCAAGTGCTGGATGTGTCGCACGACAGGATGAACGTCAATGGCGGCGCCATCGCCATGGGCCATCCGCTGGGTGCCACCGGCGCCATGATCCTCGGCACGCTGCTCGACGAACTCGAGCGGCGCAACCTGTCGACCGGTTTGGCGACGCTTTGCGTCGGCGCCGGCATGGGTACCGCCACGATCATTGAGCGAGTTTGAAATGAAACCGATCGCGGAATTTGGGCTGTCGCGGGATCGGGAGGGCGGGGCATTCTGCGCTGCTCATGTCACCCATCGGCGCCCTGCGGGCGCCAACTCCTTCTTTACTTCGCTGCGCAGAATACCCCACCCTCCCGATCAGGTGGCGCCGTCGCGGTTTGGCGGCCGCAAGGCAGAAGCGCTCCCCGCCACCGGGGGTATGTGGTCGGTGCGGCGAGGTAAAGGGGGAGAGTCGGGCGTAGCCCGACTTGGAGGACACGAGTGGCACCGACCACATACCCCCGGTGGCGCCTTCACACCTTCGCCGACCAACGCTTTTCTTCCATCAGGGTGCGACGCACCATGGAGCAATTGACATGCTGAACTATTCCGTCGATGCAGAAGGCATCGCCACCGTCGAATTCGACTATCCCGGCAAGTCGCAGAACATCCTCAATGCGGCCTCCATGCGTGCGTATGCCGACACAATGCAGAAGGCACTGGCCGACCCCGCGGTGAAGGGCATCATCGTCGCCTCGGCGAAGAAGGATTTCATCGCCGGCGGCGACCTCGCCGAACTCGGCGCCGCCAAAGACGCAGCAGCCTTCCATGCCGCGATCAGCGACTGGCACAAATTCATTCGTGCCGTCGAGCTCGGCGGCAAGCCGGTAGCGGCGGCACTCAACGGCAGCACGTTGGGCGGCGGCATGGAGATCGCACTCGGCTGCCATTACCGCGTCGCGGCCGATAATCCCAAGGCGCGCTTCGGCTTCCCCGAAGTCACGCTCGGGCTGCTGCCCGGTGCCGGCGGCACCCAGCGCGTGCCGCGCCTGGTCGGCATGATGGCCGCCGCGCCCCTGCTCATGGAGGGCAAGCGCATCAAGGTGGCCGAGGCGCAGAAGATCGGCATGATCCACGCCGTGGTGCCTGCCGGCGAGGAGCGCAAGGCGGCGCGAAAGTGGGTAACGGATACCCTGGCCGCCGGCACCAAGCCGCTGCAGCCCTGGGATACGAAAGGCTTCAAGATTCCCGGCGGCGGCCCCAACACGCCGGGCGGCATGCAGATGCTGATGGCGGCCAACGCCATGCTGCGCGAAAAGACCTACGACAACTACCCGGCGCCGCGTCATATCCTCTCCTGTGTCTATGAGGGCCTGTCGACCAACCTCGACACCGGACTGGCCATCGAGGCGCGCTATTTCACCAACCTGGTGATGTCGCCGGTGTCGAAGAACATGATTCGCAGCCTGTTCTTCGGCCTGCAGGAAGCCAACAAGCTGGCCTCGCGCCCGGCCGGCGTGCCGCAGCAGAAGTACACGAAGATAGGCATGCTCGGCGCTGGCATGATGGGTGCCGGCATCGCGATGTCGACCGCGACGGCAGGCATAGCCATCGTGCTGCTCGATACCACGCAGGAAGCCGCCGACAAGGGCAAGGACTACGCCCGCAAGCAATGGACCAAGCAGGTGCAGCGGGGCCGCATGACGGCCGAGGCGATGGACGCATTGCTCGCCCGCATCCACCCCACCGCCAGCTACGGCGACCTCGCCGGTTGCGAACTGGTGGTCGAGGCCGTGTTCGAGAAGCGCGAAATCAAGGCCGAGGTGACGAAGAAGACCGAAGCCGTGATTGCAGCCGATGCGATCTTCGCCTCCAACACCTCGACCCTGCCGATCACCGGACTGGCCGAGGCCTCGATGCGCCCGGCCAATTTCATCGGCCTGCATTTCTTCTCGCCCGCGGAAAAGATGCCGCTGGTGGAAATCATCGTCGGCAAGGCCACCTCGGACGCTACGCTGGCGCGCTCGATGGATTATGTGCGCGCCATCGGCAAGACGCCAATCGTGGTTAATGAGTCGCGCGGCTTCTACACCAGCCGCGTCTTCGGCACCTATGTCTCGGAAGGCATGGCACTACTCGAAGAGGGCGTGGCGCCGGCGCTGATCGACAAGGCCGGCCTGATCGCCGGCATGCCGGTGGGGCCGCTGGCGCTGGCCGACGAAGTCTCGATCGAACTGGTGTACAAGGTCGCGCAGCAGACCCGCGCTGATCTCGGCAGCGCCTATGTCGAACGCGCCGCCGATCGCGTCGCCGGAAAAATGGTGGCCGATCTGGGCCGGCTCGGACGCAAGTCCGGCGCCGGTTTCTACGACTATCCTGCCGATGGTCCGAAGCACCTGTGGACAGGGCTGGCGGCGCTGTACCCGGTCAAGGCGCAGCAACCGACGCTGGAAGAAATCATCGAGCGCCTGATCCTCGTCCAGTCGGTGGAAACCGTGCGCTGTCTCGAAGAAAAAGTGCTGCGCGCGCCGATCGACGCCGATGTCGGCGCCATTCTCGGCTGGGCCTACCCGCCCTTCCGCGGCGGCCCGATCGGCTGGCTGCACACGCTCGGGTTGCCGCAGGCCTTGGCGGCGATGGATCGCCTCGCGGCGCAACACGGTTCACGCTTCGCCGCGCCGCAATTGCTGCGCGACATGGCGGCGCGCGGAGAGCGCTTCTACGCCTGATCAGGAGTCGGCGTTGGCGGTACGGCGAGGCTGAAGGCATAGGCTGTCGTTCGTCTGTTATTTAAGAAAATAGCCGTTTTCTTTGATAAGCTCTAGGCTAATTAAAGCTGGCTTGAACAGGGAACTTATCGAATGAACCGGGGAGCGACCGGTCGCTACGAAGTCACGATCACCGTTGGAGAAGCGGTGAGCGCCTTTGTGCCCCATCCTTTGCCGCCCGTACCACCCCTGGATTTGTCCGGCGCGCGTCAGCGCCTGCTGGAGCAGGCTCTCCTGGCCTGCGGGCGCCTGGACGGCGTCTCCGCCTTGTTGCCGGACCCGGACCTATTTCTTTACGGCTATGTGCGTCGCGAGGCCGTGTTGTCATCGCAGATCGAGGGTACCCAGTCGTCCCTGTCCGATCTGTTGCTGTTCGAACTCGACGGAGCACCCGGCGCGCCGCTTGACGATGTCGTCGAAATTTCCAATTATGTGGCCGCTATGGATCACGCCATGGCGCGTCTGCGCGAAGGCTTTCCGCTGTCAAACCGCCTGCTGCGCGAGAGTCACGCCAAGCTTCTCGCGCGAGGTCGCGGCGCGGACAAACTGCCCGGAGAATTCCGCCGCTCGCAGAACTGGATTGGCGGCACGCGGCCGGGCAACGCGCGCTATGTGCCGCCGCCGCCCGCGTTGGTCGAAGATTGCATGGCGGCCCTGGAGCGGTTCATCCACGATGCGAAGGCACCGCTGCCCGATCTGGTCAAAGCCGCGGTCGCCCACGTCCAGTTCGAAACCATTCACCCGTTTCTTGACGGCAACGGCCGGGTTGGCAGGCTGCTGATCGCCTTGATGCTGCATCAGTCAGGGATCTTGCGCCAGCCGCTGCTTTATTTGAGCCTCTATTTCAAACAGCACCGGGATGAGTACTATCGCCTGCTTGATGCCGTTCGCCGCGAGGGCGACTGGGAAACGTGGCTCGACTTTTTCCTCGAGGGTGTGGTGCAGACCGCCGGCGCGGCGGTGGATACGGCGCACCGGCTGCTTGCCATGTTCCGCGACGACGAGCGTCGGATCGATACGCTGGGGCGCAATACCGCAAGCATACTCAAGGTCTATGCCGTTTTCAGGACTCGGCCGGTGGCCGGCATCAACGACATCGCCGCGCGCGCCGCCGTGTCGTTCCCAACCGCCGCGCGGGCAGTCGAAACCCTGGTCGGAGCCGGCATCGCGCGCGAGCTGACAGGTGGCAGGCGTAACCGGATATTCGCCTACGATCGCTATCTCGCCATGCTCAATGAAGGGACGGAGCCGCTGTGAACGTCCGGGGGGAAAGTCGGCGCTGACGCGCTTCGCGTACCTGGGATTCCGCTTCGCGGCGGGCGAGCGGAAACCCCGGCAGGCAAGGCCCGGGCAGGTAACGGCGAGACCGGGACTGGTTTAACCGGCACGCCTGCCTGCACCGCAACGAAATAGCTGAACGGGGTATTCGTCCGGAAATCGCAAGCGTATGATCGTTTCTGTTCCCACGAAGCAAGAGTGGTCTCTACCGCGAATTCGCCAACGGACCAGGAATATGCCATGAACTCGAAACACGTCCCTCCGCATTTAAGGGAGGCAGCGGAGGCGCAACTCGAACAGGCATCGGCGTCGCCCGCGCCGGCCCACTCCACTGAAGAGTTGTTGCGTGAACTCCAGGTGCATCAGATCGAACTGGAGATGCAGAACCAGGAGTTGCGTCGCGCCCAGACTGCGCTGGAAGAATCCCGCGATCGCTTTGTGGACCTCTACGATTTCGCCCCCGTGGGCTATCTCACGCTCACCGGCAACGGATTGATCGCCGAGGTCAACCTTCTCGGCGCAAACCTGCTGGGGCTGCCCCGCGAGAAACTGATCAACCGCCGTTTCGCCAGCTTTGTGTCGCCGGAAGACGGTGACCGCTGGCACCTGTATTTCTTGCGATGGCTGCAGGATGGAAATCAGGAAAGCAGCGAATTTGCGCTCCAGCGCGGTGACGGTTCGCGCTTCCACGCCCGGGTGGACTGTCTGCGCATGGTCATCAAGGGCCATGACACGGAAGTACGTATCGCACTCACCGACGTCAGCGGACGCAAGCAGGCCGAAGCAGTGCTGTTCAAGGCCGGCGCCTTGCAGCGTGCGATTTTCAGCAGCGCCAACTTTTCCAGTATCGCCACCGACGCCAAGGGGGTGATCCAGATTTTCAACGTCGGTGCCGAACGCATGCTGGGCTACGAGGCCGCCGACGTGATGAACAAGATCACGCCAGCCGACATCTCCGATCCGCAGGAAGTGATCGCGAGGGCCACGGCCCTGACCATCGAATTCGGCGCAACGATTACACCAGGCTTCGAGGCTCTGGTAGTCAAGGCCTCGCGCGGCATCGAGGACATCTACGAACTGACCTATATCCGCAAGGACGGCAGCCGCTTCCCGGCGGTAGTCTCGGTCACGGCACTGCGTGATGCTGACGGCGCCATCATCGGCTACCTGCTGATCGGCATCGACAACACTGCCCGCAAGCAGGCTGCCGAAAAGCTTGACGAATATCGCCGCCGCCTCGAAGAGCGGGCGGTTGAACTGGCGCAAGCCAAAGAGGCCGCCGAAGCCGCCAACGTCGCCAAGAGCGCCTTCCTTGCCAACATGAGCCACGAGATTCGCACCCCGCTGAACGGCATCCTCGGCATGGCGCACATCCTGCGGCGGGAAGGCGTGACGCCCACGCAGGTGGAACGCCTGGACAAGATCGACGCCGCCAGCCAGCACCTGCTCAGCATCATCAACAACATCCTCGATATCTCCAAGATCGAAGCGGGAAAGTTCGTCCTGGACGAGGCGCCGGTCACCATCGAGAGCCTGCTGAAGAACGTTATTTCCATCCTGTCTGAACGCGTCGAGGCCAAGAGCATCGCGTTGCGGGTCAAGACCGAGCCTTTGCCGCCCAATCTCCTTGGCGACCCGACGCGGTTGCAACAGGCTTTGCTCAACTACGCCACCAACGCTGTCAAATTCACCGAAACGGGCAGCGTGACACTGCGCATCCGCAAGCTGGAAGAGACCGGCGACCTGGTACTGCTGCGCTTCGAAGTAACGGATACCGGGATCGGCATTGCGCCCGAGGCCATGTCCCGGCTCTTCGGCGCCTTCGAGCAGGCTGACAATTCAACCGCGCGCGAGTACGGCGGCACCGGGCTCGGACTGGCGATTACGCGGCGCCTGGCCGAGCTGATGGGCGGCGGGGCCGGTGCCGAGAGCACGCCGGGTGTCGGCAGCACCTTCTGGTTCACCGCAAGCCTGAAGAAGGGTGACGAGGTGGTCGTAACGCAACGGGTGGAGCATGACGACGCCGAGGCGGCGATCCGGCAACACTATTGCGGGCGCCGTATTCTGGTCGCGGACGACGAGCCGATCAACCGGGAAGTGGCACAGATCCAGCTGAAGGCGGCTCGTCTGGAAGTCGACACGGCCGCCGACGGCGAGCAGGCAGTCGCCATGGCGCAGCAGAAAGCCTATGCGGCCATTCTCATGGACATGCAGATGCCGAAACTTAACGGACTCGAGGCGACGCGGCAAATACGCGAGATGCCCGGTTACCGGGAAACACCGATCATTGCCATGACGGCGAATGCTTTTGCCGAGGACAAGGCACGCTGCTTCGAGGCCGGAATGAATGATTTCCTGATCAAGCCCTTCGACCCCGACACGCTGTTTGCGACCCTGTTGCGCGGGCTGGATCGACGCGAGGGGTAAGAGGTGTTTGGCCCGCTTGGCGGAACACCGTTGCGCAATACGCCCACAGTAGACTTCCCTGAGGCATAATCGCCCGCAGACCCTGAACGGGCGAAAAACAACCAAATTCCCTGAGGAGATATCGGGTGTTGCAGCTCCTGCAATTGATCGTCAGTGGCGCCGCCATCGGTTGCATCTATGCGCTGCTCGCCCTCGGCTTCGTTCTGATCTACAAGGCCACCGAAACCGTCAATTTTGCCCAGGGCGATTTAATGATGGTGGGCGGCTTCCTCGGGTTGGCCGCCATGACCCTGATGGGCCTGCCGTTCACCTTTGCCTTTGTTCTCACCGTAGTCGCCATGGCGGTGGTCGGCATGGGCGTCGAACGCCTGGTGCTGCGTCCCCTGCTCGGCCAGCCGGCGTTTACCGTGGTGATGATGACCATCGGCATCGGCTACCTGGCACGCGGACTGGTGACCATGATTCCCTACTGGGGCACCGAGACCCATACGCTGCCGGTGCCCTTCAAGGATGAGGTGATCTGGCTCGGCGGCGAAGGCAAGGGGCTGGTGATGTCCGTCGAGCATCTGGTGATCATCCTGGCCACCGTCGCTTTGGTCTCACTGCTGTATGTCTTCTTCCGCTACACGCGGCTCGGCATCGCCATGCAGGCGACCTCGCAGAACCAGCTCGCGGCGTTTTACATGGGCATTCCGGTACGCCGCGTGAACATGTTGATCTGGGGACTGTCCTCGGCGATCTGCGGGGTGGCCGGGCTGTTGCTGGCGCCGATCACTTTCATCCACGCCAACATGGGCTTCGTCGGCCTGAAGGCGTTTCCGGCGGCGGTGGTCGGCGGGTTCGGCAGTATTCCTGGGGCGCTGGTGGGCGGCTTGGTGATCGGCATCGTCGAGTCGCTGTCAGGTTTCTATCTGCCGGAAGGTTTCAAGGACATCGCCGCCTACGTCGTCGTGTTGGTGATGCTGGTGGTCAAGCCGAATGGCCTGTTTGGCGACAACCTCACCAAAAAAGTCTGACGAGGGACCAATACTCGCATGCACTTCATTTTCAAGACCCGTTACGCGCAGGATATCAATCTGTTCCGCCATGGTGGCCAGACTTTCTGGTACGCCGCCCTGGCGTTGGCGTTGGTGGCGGCACCTTGGCTGCTTTCCGAATACACCCTGTCGCAATTCACCTTCATCGGCATCTACGCGATTGTCTGTCTCGGCTTGATGCTGCTCGCCGGTTTTACCGGGCAGGTTTCGCTGGGCCACGCCGGCTTCCTCGCCATGGGCGCCTATACGGAAGCTTATTTGCAGGCCAACGGCTGGCCCTTCATGATTTCGCTGCCGATGTCGGCACTGGTGGCCGGGATCACCGGCATCATGATTGGCCTGCCGGCGCTGCGGGTAAAGGGCATGTACCTGTCGATTGCGACGCTGGCCTTTGGTTTCATCCTCGAAGAAGTAGTGGTACAAGCCGAAAGCATCACTGGCGGCAATGCCGGACGACAGGTCGGCGCGCTGATCATCGGCGGTATCAACTTCGACGACGGCGTAAATTTCTATTTCCTCGTCACCGGTATTGCCGTGCTGTGCATCCTCGGCGTGCTCAACCTGCTGCGCAGCCCGACCGGTCGCGCCTTCGTCGCGATCCGCGATTCCGAAGTATCGGCGCAGAGCATGGGCATCAACCTGGCGCACTACAAGACCACGGCCTTCGCCATTTCGGCGGCGCTGGCGGGGATTGCCGGAGCGCTCTACGCGCACAAGATCCGCATCATCACGCCCGATCAGTTCGGCTTTCTGCAGTCAATCGAGTTGCTGATGATGGTGGTGATCGGCGGCCTCGGCTCGATCCAGGGAGCGATATTCGGCCCGGCTTTCTGGTTCGTCGTGCAGCAGTTCATCGTCACCGGCAAGGACTGGCTGCCGCCGGCGATCGGCCAGCAAACCGGATTGCAGCCGACGATCTTCGGCATCATCCTGATCGCCATCGTGCTGTTCGAACCGATGGGCCTGTACGGGCGCTGGCTGAAGTTCAGGACTTTCCTGGAAATCTTTCCCTTCTATCGCAAGGGCATGTTCAAGCGGCAAAAAAGTTACATGAAATCGGAGCGCATGAAATGACGACTCCGATGCTCGAAGCCGTCAATCTTTCCGTGCGCTTCGGCGGCCTCATGGCGGTGAACGATGTTTCGTTCAGCGTCTGGCCGAACGAGGTGTTCTCCCTGATCGGACCCAACGGCGCCGGCAAGACCACCATCTTCAACCTGATTTCCGCGCTGTACCGGCCTACCGCGGGCGAGGTGCGCTTCGAGGGCGAAGTGATTTCACGCATGCCGCCTCATGTCGTCGCCCGCCACGGCATCGCCCGCACCTTCCAGAACATCGAGCTGTTCGAGCATGCCACCGTGTTGCAGAACCTGCTGGTCGGCCGCCATTGCCACCGGCATACCGGCTGGTGGCAGGACATGCTGTTTACCGGTTCGGTGCGCCGCGCCGAGCTGGAGTTTCGCCGTCAGGTGGAAGAGGTCATCGAGTTCCTCGACCTGCAGCACTATCGCGACAGCATGGTGGCCGGCCTGCCCTATGGCGTGCGCAAGGTGGTCGAACTGGCGCGCGCGCTGTCGATGCGGCCACGCCTGTTGCTGCTGGACGAACCGTCTTCGGGCCTCAATACCGAAGAGACCGAGGACATGGGTTTCTGGATCGAGGACATCAAGCAAGATCTCGGCATCACCGTGATCATGGTCGAACACGACATGGGACTGGTGTCGCGCGTGTCCGACCGCGTGCTGGCGCTGAATCTGGGCGAGGTGCTGACGCTGGGCACGCCCGAGGAAGTGCAGGCGCATCCGGGGGTGATCGAGGCCTATCTGGGCGGGGTGGAGGCATGAACTTCAAAATCAAAAGATTAGCCACAGAGGACACAGAGGTCACAGAGAAAACCCCTGTGAAGTTTTTCCTCTGTGTTCTCTGTGTCCTCTGTGGCTAAAAGGTTTAGGCCTCATGTCCGATCCCATCCTCCAGCTCAACAACGTCGAAGCCGCCTATGGCGCGGTCAAGGCCATCCGCGGCGTTTCGCTGGGCGTGCCGCCGGGCGCCATCGTGACTGTGCTCGGCTCCAATGGCGCCGGCAAGACGACGATCCTGAAAACCATTTCCGGCATCCTCGATCCGCAGAAGGGCAGCATCGTCTTCCGCCAGGACAAGCTGGAAGGTCGCGATCCGGCGTGGATCGTGCGCCAGGGCCTGGTGCATGTGCCGGAAGGGCGCGAGATATTTCCCTTGCTGACGGTGCGCGAAAACCTGCTGATGGGCGCCTATACGCGTCCCGCTGCCGACAAGGACGCCGTGGCGAAGGACATCGAAGACGTCTTCACCTATTTTCCGATTCTCAAGGAGCGCAGCAGCCAGCCCGCCGGTCAGCTTTCGGGTGGCCAGCAACAGATGCTGGCGATCAGCCGAGCTCTGCTGGCAAAGCCGAGCATGATGCTGCTCGACGAACCGAGCCTGGGTTTGTCGCCGAAGCTGACGCGGGAAATCTTCGAGATCATCGTGCGCATCAACCGCGAGCGCGGCGTGACCTTGCTGGTGGTCGAGCAGAACGCGCACATTGCCCTGCAATACGCCGACTACGGCTACGTGCTGGAAATCGGCCGCATCGTGATGCACGACACCTGTGCCGCGCTGCGCGAGAAGGACGACATCAAGGAGTTCTACCTCGGCGTCAAGGAATCCGGTGCGCGCGAGGGACGGCGCTGGAAGAAGAAGAAGACATGGAGATAAGCCATGTGGCAACTTGACGGCAAACGCTACTGGGCCGAGCGCGACATCGTCGTCCCCGGCAACAACCTGGCCGAGATGTTCTGGAACGCCGTGGCAATGCGCGGCGAGCGGACGCTGTTCCGCCAGAAGAAGTACGGCCTGTGGCAGAGCCTGTCGTGGAACGAGGTGGCCGCCATCGTGCGCGAAGCCGGCATGGGCCTGCTCGAACTCGGCTTCGCGGTCGGTGAGACCACCTCGATCCTCGGCAACACGCGCCAGGAATGGCTGTTTTCCGACCTTGCGGTGCTTTCCTGCGGCGGCATCAGCTCAGGCATTTATCCCACCGACGCGGCGAGCCAGGTCGAATACCTGATGCAGGACTCGAATTCGGTGGTGCTGTTCGTCGAAGACGACGAACAGCTCGACAAGGCGCTGGAAGTGCGCGAGCGGCTGCCCGGCTTGCGCAAGATCGTAGTCTGGGACATGGAAGGCCTGCGCGATCTCGACGACGAACAGGTGATCAGTTTCGACCGTCTGCGCGAACTGGGGCGGGCGCGCCTTGCCCGTATCGGCCCCGAAGCCGCCGCCGCTGAGTGGCGCGCGCGCGTGAGTTCGCGCCGCAGCGAAGACCTGGCGATCCTGATCTACACCTCGGGCACCACCGGCAAGCCCAAGGGCGCCATGCTTTCGCATCGCAACATCCTGCAGTCGGTGCGCAGCTTCAACATGGTGATTGCCCAGGACGAGAACGACGAGCGCATGTGCTTCCTGCCGCTGTGCCATGTCGCCGAGCGCAACGGCGGCGCCTATTTCGCGATCTATACCGGGACCAAGCTGAACTTCGTCGAGAACCCCGAGACTATCCCCGAGAACGTGCGTGAAATCGCGCCGACGGTGTTCGTCGCCGTGCCGCGCGTCTGGGAAAAGTTCTATTCGGGCGTCAGCATCGCGCTCAAGGAATCGAATGCCTTCGAGCAGTGGGCCTACCGGCTCGCGATCGGCATCGGCCTGGAAAAGGTCAAGCGCTACGAGGCGCGCCAGGCCATCGGCACCTGGCTCGACGCCGCCCACTGGCTGGCTCGCGCGCTGGTGCTGAACAATGTCCGCAAGCTGATCGGCATCCACAGGAGCCGCATGCTGATCACCGGCGCCGCGCCGATTTCGCCCGACCTGGTGCGCTGGTACATGGCGCTCGGCGTACCCATGCTGGAAGTCTGGGGCATGACCGAGACCGGCGGCGGTTCGACGGCGATGCCGATCGATCGCATCAAGCCCGGTTCGATCGGCGTGCCGGGCGAGATGAACGAGCTCCGGCTCTCGGCCGAGGGCGAACTCATGGTGCGCGGCCCCAACGTCTTCATGGGTTACCTCAACCAGCCGGAAAAGACGGCGGAGACCATCGACGCCGAGGGCTGGCTGCATACCGGCGACGTCGGCACGGTCGATGCGGATGGCTTCTACCGCATCTCCGACCGACTCAAGGACATCATCATTACCGCCGGCGGCAAGAACATAACGCCATCCGAGCTGGAAAACCAGATCAAGTTCTCGCCCTATGTCACCGATGCCGTGGTCATTGGCGACAAGCGGCCCTACCTGGTTTGCCTGATCATGATCGATCAGGAGAACGTCGAAAAGTTCGCCCAGGACAACGATGTGCCCTTCTCCAACTACGTCAGCCTGACCCGCTCGGCGGAGGTGCAGAAGCTGATCGGCAGCGAAATCGAGCGGGTGAACCAGCAATTCGCCCGCGTCGAGCAGGTCAAGAAATTTCGCCTGATCGAGAAAAAGCTCGGCGCCGAGGACGAGGAGTTGACCCCGACCATGAAATTGAAGCGTAAGCTAGTCAGTCAGAAATATGCCGAGTTGATCGAGTCGATGTACCGCGACTAGATTGATTGCGGTGGTGGTCTTAACCAGCAAAAAGGAGAGAGCGCAATGAAGGTTTACAGCAAACTGGCCGTGGCATTGTTCGCGGCCGCAGGAGTCGGCGCCGGCAGCACGGCGCTGGCCGCCGAGCAGATGGGCGTCAGCAAGAACGAGATCGTTGTCGGCACCATCCAGGATCTGTCCGGTCCGCTGGCCGGCTTCGGCAAGCCCTTGCGTTACGGCATGCAGATGCGCGTCGACGAGGTCAACGATCAAGGCGGCATCAACGGCCGCAAGCTGAAGTTCGTCGCCGAAGACAGCGGCTACGATCCGAAGAAAGGCCTGCTTGCGGCGCAGAAAATGGTGCAGCAGGACAAGCTCTTCGCCATGGTCGGCACCATCGGCACCGCGGTCAACGTCGCGACTTTCCCGACCCTGTTCGACAAAGGCGTGATGAACCTTTTTCCGCTGACGGCGGCGCGCGAAATGTACGAGCCGCTGCACAAGCTGAAGTTTTCCTTTGCCGCGCCCTATTACACCCAGATGCGCAAGGGCATCCCCTGGATGGTCAAGGAGCGCGGCGCCAAGAAATTCTGCATCATCTACCAGGATGATGACTTCGGCACCGAGGTGCTGAAGGGTGCCGAGGACGGCCTCAAGGACATCAACATGAGCTTAGCCGAGAAGACCTCGTTCAAGCGCGGCGCCACCGATTTCTCGGCGCAAGTGTCGAAGATGAAGGCGGCGGATTGCGACACGGTGGTGCTCGGCACCATCATTCGCGAGACCATCGGCACCATCGGCACGGCGAAGAAGATGGGCTGGAATCCAAACTTCATCGGCTCCTCGGCGGCTTATACCGACCTGATCCACAAGCTCGGCGGCAAGGCGATGGACGGACTCTATGCCTTCCATCAGGTGGCCGTGCCCTATGCCGACGACTCGTCGAAGAACGTGCGCGACTGGTTCGCTTCCTACAAGGCCAAGTTCAAGGAAGATCCCGGCCTGTTCTCTGCCTACGGCTATGTGGCAATGGACATGTTCGTGCAGATCGCGAAAAAGACCGGGTCGAATCTGACCACCGATAACTACCTCAAGGTCCTGGAGAGCACCACCTTCAGTCGCGACATGTTCGGCAGCCCGGAATACAAGTTCACGCCAAAGCAGCACCTGGGCAACGAAAAGTCAAAGGTCGGCCAGATACAGAATGGCCGCTGGGTGGCCGTGACCGATTATCTGAGCCTGTAAGTCTGCCCCGCACGGGCACCATGCAAGTCCGTAACGGGCGTCCTCGTCAGGGCGCCCGTTGCATTTCGAGGCCGAAACCGGGAGCTGAAGGTCATGTCGCTGAAGAACTTGATGGTTCATCTGGATCAGGGTGAGCGCACCGCAGCCAGGCTTGAACTGGCGGTATGGCTGGCACACCGGCACCAGGCGCGGCTGGTGGGCGTATTCGGCCAGCGTGGCCAGCCGCAACAGGTGGGCGTGGTTGCCTCCTGGCCCAGCCAGGATTACGTCGCGGCGCGTGACGCCAGCCAGGCCGCGTTCGAGAAGGCCACTGCCGGCTTGCCCCGCGCCGAATGGCGCGACATCAACCGCGGCAGCGATGTCGAAGTGCTGCGCCACATCACCGACCGCGCCCGCCATGCCGACATGGTCGTGCTCGGCCAGCATGACCACCGCGTCACGGCCCACGTGCCGGAGGACTTCGCCAGGGAGGTGATCACCGGTTGCGGCCGGCCGGTACTGGTTGTGCCCTACGCCGGCAACTTCACCGAAGTCGGCAAGCGTGTGCTGATCGCATGGAACGACTCGCGCGAGGCTGCCCACGCCCTCAACGACGCCCTGCCGCTGATCGAGGACTGCGATGAGGCCATGGTCCTGTCCTTTGCCGCCCGTCGCGAAGATGGCGATGCATCCTGCGCCGAGGTCGCGCGCCATCTTGCAACCCATGGCATCAAGGCCAAGACCGAGGTGCTGCTGGTGCAGGATTTCGACATCATGGACATGCTGCTCAACCGGATTACGGATCGCGGCGCCGACCTGCTGGTAATGGGCGCCCACGGCCAGATCGGCTTTCCGTATCTCAGCCGGGGTGCCGGCACCCGCTACATACTGCAGCACATGACCGCACCGGTGCTGATGTCGAACTGACCTGCCCCAGAAGGGGAATCCCAGGTCGGCAAAGCCCCTGCCCCCGAAGGGGAATCCCAGGTCGGCATGGCGGGAAGCTTTTGATAAAAGTCAATACTCCAAACATGGTCATAGGAGTATAAGGGCACTATCAATGGACGGATGGTCCGCCCGCGGAGTTAGCCCATGAGCTATAACAATCCCTCCCGCAAGCACCGTTCCCGGCTATCTACGCCCGTCCGCTTGTGCGTAGCCGCCGTCGCCGCGTGCTTCATCGCCACTCCCGTCCTGTCGAACCCGGTGAATCCTGTCGTGGTCAATGGCGCCGCCACCTTCAACCAGGTCGGCAACCTCCTGACGGTGACCAACAGCAA
This sequence comes from Sulfuritalea sp., assembly GCA_030651305.1. Lineage (GTDB taxonomy): Bacteria > Pseudomonadota > Gammaproteobacteria > Burkholderiales > Rhodocyclaceae > Sulfuritalea. Next base: position 41,672 of record JAUSCI010000024.1, read on the forward strand.
CGGCGCCATCATCAACTGGGACAAGTTCTCGATCAAAGTGGGCGAGACCACCCATTTTGCCCAGACGGCCGCCTCCAGCACCGTGCTCAACCGGGTCCTGAACGACCCGACGGCCATCTACGGCACGCTCAGTTCCAACGGTCGCGTCTGGCTGGTGAACCCCGCCGGCATCATGGTCGGCCCTGGAGGCCGGGTCGATACCGCCGGCTTTGTCGCCAGCACGCTCAACATCAGCAACGAAAACTTCCTCGCCGGTCGCAATCTCTTCATCAATGACGGCAGCGCCGGGGATGTCATCAACCAGGGCGAAATCAGGACCCCGGCCGGCGGCAGCGTCTACTTGATCGGCAGCAACGTTAGCAACGAAGGCATCATCACGACCCCTAAGGGCGAGACCATCCTCGCCGCCGGCAACACCGTCAGCCTGATCGACAGTGCCCTGCCCGGCGTCAAGGTCGACATCACCGGCGCCGAAGGCAATGCCACCAACCTCGGCACCATCACCGCCGAAGCCGGCCGCATCGGCATCGCCGGCGTCATCGTCAGGAACAGCGGCCAGATCAACGCCAGCAGCGTCGTCAGCGAAGGCGGGCGAATCTTCCTGCGCGCGACGAAGAAGATCGAACTCACCGATACATCAAGAGTCGGCGCTGACGGTACGGCGGGCGGCAACGTCACCGCCATCGTCGCCGAGAATGGGCGGATCACGGGCGAACTCGTGGCCCATGGCGAGATCAGCGCGCAGGGCAATGGCCAAAAAGGCAGTGGCGGTTTTATCGAAACCTCGGCAGCCAAATTGTCGATTGCCGACGGCTTCAGGGTCGCCACCCGTGATGGTCAATGGCTGCTCGACCCTTACGATTTCACCATCGCCGCCAGCGGTGGCGACATCACCGGTGCAACACTGTCCACAGCACTGGGCGCCGGAGCCGTCACCATCCAGACCGCTGCGGCATCGGTTTCGTGTTCCGGCGCAATTTGCGGGACGGGCAATTCGACCGGCAACGGCGATATTTTTGTAAACGATGTCGTAAGCTGGAGTGTCAACAGCATCCTGACGCTGGATGCCTATCGCAACATCAACATCAACCAATCCATTACGGCAACGGGCACGACCGCCAAACTGGCGCTCAACTACGGTCAGGGCGCAATTGCATCGGGCAACGCCGGCACTTACAACGTCAATGCCGCCGTCAACCTCCCGGCCGGGCCTAACTTCAGCACCAAGCTGGGTTCGGATGGTGTCGTAAAGAACTACAGCGTCATCACCAGTCTGGGTGCGGCGAGCAGCATCACCGGCTCTGATTTGCAGGGAATGAATGGCGGACTGGCGACTAACTACGCTCTTGGCAGCGACATACACGCCACAGCAACAGCTACATGGAATAGCGGCGCGGGCTTTTTGCCCGTGGGCAATTCAACCACCAATTTCACAGGCACTTTTGACGGGCTCAAGCACACCATTACAGGACTGACGATCAACCGTCCCACACCGGACTATGCGGGCTTGTTCGGAGCTGTCGGCAGCGCCGGGATTGTGCTCAATGTCGGGCTGGTGGGAGGTAGCGTAAGCGGCAGCACCTACGCTTCGAATGCGGCGGTGGGGGGGCTGGTGGGATATAACTACGGCACGATCAGCAATTCCTACAACACCGGCAGCGTGGTGAATGTCGGCCGCAGCTTCGCCGGCGGGTTGGTGGGAACCAATGAAGGCATCATCCGCAACAGCTACGCCACCGGCAACGTGACCATCGTCGAGAGCAGGGCGGGCGGCCTGGTGGGGCATAACAGCGGCACCATCAGCAACAGCTACGCCACCGGCAATGTGCTCGGCGGCTGCTGTGCCAATGGCGGGCTGGTGGGGCATAACGCCGGTAGCATCAGCAATTCCTACAGCACAGGCAGTGCAAGCGGGTCGTATATGATCGGCGGGCTGGTGGGGGAGCAGAGCGGCAGCCCCAGCGTCAGCAATAGTTTCTGGGATACCACTACATCCGGTCAGGGGGGAAGCCTTGGCGGCACCGGTCTGGGCACCTTGCAAACGATGAGTGCCGCATCGGTTGCTGCGGCGGGGTTTGACCTGACGAACACCTGGTGGCTGAGCGAGGGCAACACCCGTCCCTTCTTGCGCAGCGAGTACAGCACCACCATCACCAACGCGCACCAGTTGCAGTTGATGGGAATGAACGCGGCCACCTTGGCGGCTAACTACACCCTCGGCGCAAATATCAACATGGCGGAACTCGGCCAAGCATCGGGTCTGTGGAACACAACGACAGGCTTTGTGCCGGTGGGCGACGCGTACAGCAATTACTTCTCCGGCACCTTTGACGGCCTGGGGCATACCATTACAGGACTGACCATCAACAGACCTTCTACAAATTATGTCGGGCTTTTCGGCATGACCAATGCCGCGGCCATAAGTAATGTGGGGTTGGTGGGAGGCAATATAACCGGCAGCAGCGTTGTCGGCGGGCTGGCGGGGTATAACTACGGCGGCGGCAGCACAATCAGCAATTCCTACAGCACGGGCAGTGTGAGCGGCATTGACTATGTCGGTGGGCTAGTGGGGGTTAACGGGCAGGAATTCGGACCTGGCGGCCCAATCACCAATTCCTACAGCACGGGCGCAGTGAGCGGCAACAACTGGGTCGGCGGGCTGGCGGGGATTAACAGAGGCGCAATCACCAATTCCTACAGCACAGGCGCAGTGAGCGGCAGCAACGGCGGGCTGGTGGGGGCTACGGACTGGGGCGGCACGGTCACCAATTCTTACTGGGATACCGAGACCTCTGGCAAGGCGACGAGCGCCGGCGGCACAGGGCTGACCACCGCCCAGATGAAACAACTCGCCACCTTCAGCGGCTGGAGTATCGCCAGCACCGGCGGCAGCAGCGCTACCTGGCGCATCTACGAGGGCAACACCAGGCCGCTGTTGCGCAGCTTCCTCGCGCCCATCACCCTGACCCCCGTCTACGATGGCACCGCACAAACGCTGACCAACATTGGCGATTACACCGCCAACATTGCCAGCCCGGTCAGCGCCAACATCATCAACGCTGGCGGATTGACCCTGAACAGCTCCGCTACGGCGGGGAGTCATACGGCCGCGTTGAATGTCAGCAGCACGCAGCAAGGCTACGACATCAGCGCAAGCCGCACCATCACCGGTACCGGCAGCGCGGCCAACGACCTGAACATTGCCGCCTCCCTCGGCTGGAGCGCAGGCAAGCTCACCCTCAACGCGCAAAACAACATCAACATCAACGCCGACCTGAACGGCTCGGGCACCGCCAGCCTCGCGCTTCAATATGGTCAGGGTGCAATAGCATCTGGCAACGCCGCCACATATAACGTCAACGCCGCCGTCAACCTCCTCGCCGGGCCAAACTTCAGCACCAAGCTAGGCTTCGACGGAACGGCCGTCCACTACACCGTCATCACCAGCCTGGGGGCCGCCGGCAGCACGACCGGCACCGATTTGCAGGGAATGAACGGCGGCCTGGCAGGGATGTACGCGCTGGGCAGCAACATCGACGCGTCTGCAACGTCGGGCTGGAACAGCGGCGCGGGCTTTGCGCCGGTCGGCAACAGCAGTACGAATTTCACCGGCATTTTTGACGGCCTCGGTCATACCATCGCCGGCCTGACCGTCAACCGGGGCACGACGGACTACGTCGGACTCTTCGGCTACACCGGCACAGGCAGCATCCTTAGAAATCTGGGACTGGTGAATGTCAATATCATCGGCCGATATGCTGTCGGCGGGCTGGTCGGCTCCAATTGGAGCGCAATCAGCAATTCCTACACCACCGGCACCGTGTTCAGCACCGACTATGGTGTCGGCGGCCTGGCGGGACGAAACTACAAAACCATCGAGAATTCCTACAGCACCGCCAACGTAACCGGCAGCAACGCCGGTGGTTTGGTGGGAATTCAAGGGTCGACGGTCGACGTCGGCTCGACCAACAATTCCTACGCTACCGGCAACGTGACCGGCACTGGCAACTATACCGGCGGGTTGATGGGCTACAACTACGCGAACAGCACCATCAGCAATTCCTACGGCACGGGCGCGGTAAGCGGCGGCGTGAACTATCTCGGCGGGCTGGCGGGGGGCAACGACGGACTCATCAGCAATTCCTACAGCACCGGAAGTGTGACCGGCAGCAGCTTTGCCGGCGGGCTGGTGGGGTATGCCGGCGGCAGCACCGTCACCAATTCCTTCTGGGATACCGAGACCTCCGGCAAGACCACCAGTGCCGGCGGCGGTACGGGCAAGACCAGTGCGGAGATGAGGCAGCAGGCGACATTCTCGGGATTCGATTTCACTAACACCTGGTGGCTGAGCGAGGGCAATACCCGGCCATTCCTGCGCACGGAGTACAGCACCAGCATTGCCAATGCGCACCAGTTGCAGTTGATGGCGATGAATCCCGGTGCGACCTACACCCTGTCGAACAACTTCGACCTCAGTCCCGCCCTTGCCGCCGTGAACAGCAAGTACCCCGGCATGTGGGGCACTGCGGGCTTTGTACCTGTGGGCGATGCAACCACCAAATTCACCGGTACTTTTGACGGCCTTGGCCGCACTATCACCGGACTGACCATCAACCGCAGCACGATGGACTACGTAGGACTCTTTGGCTATGCGAACGGAGCGACTATCCGCAACGTGGGGCTGGAGGGCGGCAACGTAAGCGGCGGCAGCCAAGTCGGTGAACTGGTGGGCAAGGGCGATAGCGGCACAACTATCAGCAATTCCTACGCTACCGGCAACGTAAGCGGAACGAGTCGCGTCGGTGGCCTGGTGGGCGATAGCGACAACCAAAGCACGGTGAGCTATTCCTACAGCACCGGAAATGTCAGCGGCGTATCTGCCGTCGGCGGCCTGGTGGGTGGGCTCGGTGTTAACGGTGTTTTCGGGTCGCCAGGAAGTTACAGCGTTGTTGCCAACTCATACAGTACTGGCGGCGTAAGCGGTAGCGGTGCCTACGTCGGCGGTCTGGTCGGGTTGAATCACTACTACAGCACGATAAACAATTCTTACAGCACCGGCGTTGTAAGCGGCGGCAGCGGCAGCGGCATATACGTCGGCGGACTTGCAGGCTTGGGCTATAGTTGGGGCGGTGTAAATAATTCCTACTGGGACGCCGAAACCTCGGGCAAAGGCACCAGTTTCGGCGGCACCGGCAAGACCAGTGCAGAGATGCGGCAACAGACCACATTCTCAGGATTTGATTTCACCAACACCTGGTGGCTGAGCGAAGGTAACACCCGGCCCTTCCTGCGCTCCGAATACAGCACCACCATTACCAACGCGCACCAGTTGCAGTTGATGGGCATGAACGCGACTACGTTGGCGGCGACCTACACCCTCGCCGCAAATATCAACATGGCGGAACTCAGCCAGACATCGGGATTGTGGAACACCGCAGCAGGCTTTTTGCCGGTCGGCAATTCAACCACCAATTTCACCGGCACTCTTGACGGCCTTGGCCACACCATCGCAGGACTCACCATCAACCGTCCCACATCGGACTATGCGGGATTGTTCGGCTATATCGGCACCGGAAGCGCTGTACGCAATGTAGGGCTGGTTGGCGGCAGCGTAACCGGCGGCACCAACTATGTCGGCGGGCTGGCGGGATATAGCAACACTGGCGCCACTATCGCCAATTCCTATAACACGGGTAGCGTGAGCGGAACCAACTTCGTCGGCGGGCTGGCGGGGTATAACAACACGGGTGGCGCAATCACCAATTCCTATAGCACGGGCAGCGTTGGCAGCAGCAGCGGAGGTGTGTTTACCGGCGGTCTGGTGGGCGTCAACTACGGCGCAATCAGCAATTCCTGCAGCACCGGCAGTGTGAGCGGCACCGGATATGTCGGCGGGCTGGCGGGCATACAAAACTTCAGCGCCACTATCACCAATTCCTACAGCACGGGCAGCGTCAGCGGCACAGCCGGCAACTGGGTCGGCGGGCTGGTGAGCATGAACAGCGGCAGCGCCGCTATCACCAATTCCTACAGCACAGGCAGCGTGAGCGTCGGCAGCGGCAGCGGCGGGCTGGCGGGATATAACAACGGCGGCGCCATTACCAATTCCTACTGGGACAAGGATACTTCCGGCCAAGCCACCAGCGCCGGCGGCACGGGCCTGACCACCGCCCAGATGATGCAGTCCGCCAATCTGACCGGCTTCGACTTCACCAACGTCTGGAACATCGTTCCAGGAATTTCCTATCCTTACCTCAAGTGGCAATTCAGCGCGGCGCCGCAGGTGTTGTCCGGGTTGGCAACGGGTGCTGCGGCAGGCAAGACCATTCAAGCCATCACCAACGGCGTCGATTTGGCGAAAACATTCACGGGCGCAAACGGGTTCTATTACTTCGCCCTGCCCGGCAACAGCGTGCCGAACGGCAACACGCTGCTGACCTTCGTCGCCGGGGATGCCTACAAAGGCGCTGCCGCCTATGGCTCCGCGGGCAGCCACGCGACCGGAATGGCAATTGCGCAGAACGCACTGACGATTGCCGGTGGAGCTGTTTCCAACAATTCCCTGGGCACGGCCAAGGGCGCTCTCGCCTCGGCTGACGTTCCTTACAGCGTCTCAGGCAACAACTTGTCGCTATCGAGCGGCATCGCTTTCCAGACGCTGTCGGGCGCGAGCTACACCCTGGACGGGAACGTCACCACCGTCGATGCGGCACAGACCTGGGGCGGGCCGGTCAGCATGACGGGCAACGCGATCCTCGCCACCGGCAACGGAGATATCGCGATTAACGGAGCAATCAGCGGCGCCACACGCAACCTCACCCTGAATACCAGCGGCAAAGTCACTCAAGGAGCAGCCATCACCGTCGCCGGCCTTGAACTTCTCGGCACAGGCGGTACGTACACCCTGAACCACGGCAGCAATGCCATCACCACCCTGGCCGGCAATGCAGCGGCCGTGAGCTTTACCGAAAGCAACGGCTTCACCGTAGGCACGGTGAACAGCACCAGCGGTTTGGCCACGACCGGAGACCTTGCGTTGATGGCTAATGGACCGCTTACGGTGTCCCAGGCGGTCTCCTCCACAAGCGGCGGCGGTATCCTGCTGGCGGCCCAGGGCAACACCGGCACCGCCGATCTGACGGTCAACGCCAGCGTGAGTGCGAGCGGCGGAACCGGCGGCATCGACCTGTACGCCGGTGACAGCATCTACGTGTCCGGCAGCGGTGTGAACGTATCCGCCGTCGGGGCTGGCGCAATCAACCTTTATGCGGGCCGCAACTACAACGGTGGCACGGTTCAGGCGGGAAATTCTGGCGGCGGCGTCTGGCAGTATTTGTCATCGGCGGTGAAGAGCGATGACGGGAACATCGGCTTGTATGCCGCAGGCAACATTGTCGTCGATGAAGTTCATGCCAATGGCAACGGCGATGCGCTCTGGGGCGACGTGTTCATCAAAGCCGGCGACAACGCTTTCGGGGTCGGCACTTCGTCCGGAACGATCGACAACAACGGCGGCGGGCCCGCGCGCCCCCATGTGACGGCGAACAAAGTCAGCTTGCGCTCCACCGGTAATATCGGCTGGATGGGCAACGGCCCCAACCACTTTTACGTCGATGCGACCGAGCTTGACGTCAACATCAGCGGCAGCCACGCGGCCCTTGGGGACATAAATGACACGCGCGGTGACGGACTCACGCTCACCAGTGTCTTGATCACCGGCAACAGTGGCTACGCGCCGTATTCCTACTATCAGGATCAGGGTCTTTTTCTCCAGCAGACCAACTCGGGCGGTTTGAAGCTTGGAAGCATGGATGTCTTCGGCCCCGTACACCTGATCACCAATGGTGCCATTACCGACACCAATGGCGCCGCGATGAATATCCTCAGCCGGAATGCAACTACGGTCGGCAGCGGCGTCGTCCTGCGGGCAGGCACGGGCGTCGGCACCCTCGCCGATCCGATCGAAATCCAGGCCTCCACGCTGGCGGGCGCGATACTCAATACGGGTGTTTTCTCCGTCGCCAATACCGGTGCGCTGGAAATCGGCTCGGTGAGCATTTACGGCACGCACAACGGCATAACCATGACCACCGGCAGCGCCACGCCGGGCGATGACATTGTCGTCACCACGGACGGCGCACTGTCGGTCACGCAGCCCATTGCCAACAAGCTGGCCGGCGCCATCTCCCTCGCCGGCACGTCCTTCAGCCAGAGCAACGTCGACATCAGCGCGGCCGGCGGAGCGATATCGATCATCGCCGACGCGCTAGCCATCGCGGCCAACACTGGCAACAACGCGTTGCAGACAAGCGGGGCATTGACCCTGAAACCGAAGACCGCCAGCACCGCGATGTCCCTCGCCGGCACGGCGGCGTTCGACCTGACGGCGGCTGAAGTCACCGACATCGCGGGTGGCGTGACCGGGGCCGGCACCATAACGATCGGCGACGCGGCCAACGCCGACGCAGCCTCCGCGATGACCGTGGGCGGACCGGTCAGCTTTGGAGCAAAGACGGTGACGCTGAACGCGGCATCGTTCGCAAGCGCGGGGACGGACACCATAGCGGCGACTACCCTGAACCTGAACGCCACCTCGGGCAACATCGGCAGCGCGAGCGGGGCCGGCGCCATTGACATCGCCACGACGACCGTGACGGCCAACACCGCGGGCGGCAGCGCATATCTGAAGTCGGCGGCAGGCTATGCAGTAGGCGTCTCCAACGTCGGCGGGGGCGCCTTGAGCCTCGAAACGGCGGGTGCGGTAACGCAGAGCGGAGCCATCACCGCGCAAGGTCTGCAACTCCTGGGTACGGGCGGAACCTACACGCTCACCGATGCCGGCAATTCCGTGACTACCCTCGCCGGCAACACCGGTTCGATCAGCTTCACCAATAGCGGCAGCTTCACGGTCGCCACGACCCATGCGGCGAAGTTCGCCTATGTGGCGAATATTGCTTCCGGCAACGTCTCCGTGTATTCCGTCGATCAGTCCACCGGAGCATTGACCCAGGTTGGAACAACCAACGCAGGCACCGGTCCTTCATCCATTGCCGTTGACCCGACAGGGCGATTCGCATTTGTGGCAAATATCACTTCCAACGATGTTTCCGCGTTCGCCATCGATCAAGCCACCGGAGCACTGACCCCGGTGGGAACGGCGCCGGCGGCGAACGCTCATTCCGTCACCGTTGACCCGACAGGACGATTTCTGTATGCGGGAAATCGATGGGGCAACGAGGTTTCCGTGTTCATCATCAATCAGACCACGGGGGCATTGAGCGCAGGAACAGCCTTGGCCGGAACATACCCTGTCACCGTTGTCGTCGACCCGACAGGGAAGTTCGCCTATGCAGTGAACTATGCTTCCGAAAGTGTTTCTGCATTCACCATCAATCAGGCCACCGGGGCGTTGAGCGCAGCGGGAACGCTTGGCGTGGGAACGACGCCTCGCTGGGGCGCCGCTGACCCGACCGGACGATTTTTCTATGTGTCGAACGGCAATTCAAACAGCATTTCCGTATATACGATCAACCCGGCCACGGGGGCATTGACTGCGGCGGGAGCGGCGCCCGCGGGATTGAATCCCGAGGGTATTGCCGTTGACCCGAGAGGGAAGTTCTTGTATGCGGCAAACAACCAATCCAACAATGTCTCGGTGTTCACGATTGACCAGACGACGGGAGCGCTGACCGCCGGAGCGGCTGCAGGAGCTGGGGCCTATCCGACTAACGTCAGCGTGGACCCGACAGGGAAATTTGCCTACGTAACCAACAAGGATTCCAACAATGTGTCCGTGTATGCCATCGACCAGGTGACAGGGGCGTTGACCGCGGGCGCGCCGGTGGCTGCCGGGACGACTCCTTATTCCGTCGCTGCGGCAAATGTGAATGGCGGCGTTGCCGGCATCACGGCAACGGGCGACGTGACCCTTGCGGCCCTGGGCAACGGCACCATCACGGTCACGAACAGCCTCTTCAAACAGGGGGCAGCGGCGGCAACTTTTACGTTGCAGGCCAATGACAGCATCGTCTTCAACACCTCCGCCGACATCGGCCCGATCGGCGGTGGCAGCAATGCGATCAATGTCGTATTGAATTCCGACAGAGACGCGAGCAGCGGCGGCAACGTCCAGTTGAACGCCGGCACGGTGATCAACAGCATTGGCGGCAACATCACACTGGGCGGCGGAACACCGGGCGACGGAACGGGGAATGCCATCGGCAATGCGCTCAATCCTGACGGCATCTACCTTGCCGGTGCAACGCTCGATGCGGGAGGTGGCAGCGTCAAGCTGCGCGGCACGGGTTTCGCCGGAACGTCATCGAGTGGTATCCATGTTGCGGACGCCAGCGCCATTCAAACCACCGGTTCCGGCACGATCACCCTGAACGGCACCGGGGGCGCCGGGACGAACACCAACCGCGGCGTCTACATCGACGGCGCAGGCACGGCGGTAAGGTCCGTCGATGGCAATATCTCGCTTACCGGACTCGGTGCGGGCAGCGGCTATGACAATCGCGGCATTTACCTGAGCCATGGCGCGAAGGTGGCTTCCGTCGGCGCGGGCAATGTGACGCTGGATGGAACCGGCAGCGCCGCGGGCACGGACGATAACTATGGCGTGTACATCAAGAATCTCGGAACGGAGGTGTCTGCATCGAGTGGCGCAGTTTCCATCACCGGGCATGGCGCGGGCAGCGGGACCGACAACTTCGGCGTCCATATGTACGATTTCGCCAAGGTTGCTTCCGCTGGATCGGGCAACATATCGCTGATCGGCACGGGCGGCGCCTCTACCGGTTCGTACAACACAGGTGTCTACATCAGCGACAGCTCGGCGATCGCGGCGACTGGCGCGGGCGGGGTCTCGCTGAACGGAACCGGCGGTAGTTCGGGTACGGCAGGGGTCAGCAATCGCGGCGTCCGGGTTTCGTCGGCCGCTTCGATCAGCACCAACAGCGGCGCTATCGATATCACCGGCACGGGCGGTTACGATGGCGACGGCATACAGATTGTGGGAGGCGCCCATGCGCAGTCCGTCTCCGGAACAATCACGCTGCTTGGGACCGCCGTGGATGGCAGCAGCAGCGATGCCGTATACGTGTCGGATGCGGGCACGCTCGTCAGCAGCAGCGGCAATATCGGTATTACCGGCCACAACCTCAGCACCATGGGCAGCGGCAATCGCGGCGTTGCCATAACGTCATCCGCGCAGGTTGTCGCGACGGGCGCGGCTACCATCACCGTTGCCGGACAGGGCGGGCATGAAGGCGACGGTTTGCATGTTCATGGCGGAGCTTTGGTTCAGTCCGGCACGGGACTGATCACTCTCAGCGGCACCAGCGGCGACGGCATAGGCAGCAATTGGGATTGGGGCGTTGAGGTCGGGGATGCGGGAACGCTGGTGAGCAGCGGCGGCGGCATGACCATCACGGGCATCAGCACCAGCACGGACGGCACCTACAGCAATTACGGGCTCCTCGTCAGAACTGGTGCCAAATTGACCACGAGCGCTGGCCTGATGACGCTGAACGGTACGTCAGGCGCAGGGACGACCAGCGATGGCGTGCGCTTGTCCGGCACGCCAACAGGCGGCGTGGTGAATGCCGCCGCAGGCTTGACCATCAATGGTACGGGCGATGTGGTGCTGGATGTCGGCTCCATAGTCAATGTCGGAAGCGGCAGTACAGGTATTTCGGGGGCCAACATCACCCTGAATGCGGGCAGCGTGGTCAATACCGCAACCGGTGTGTTTTCTACGCTCGGCAACCTGAATGTCGATGGCACGGTCAGCGCGGGCGACGTGGCTGTCAGTGCCAACACTTTTACGCTGAACGGCGGCACCTGGAATCAGGTATCCGCGGCGCTTCCAGGCTTCACTGCCAATGATTTCCGCATTGCCGGCGGCAGTTTCATTCGTGCACTGAGCGGCGACGGAACGGCAGGAGATCCCTATCGGTTGGCCGACATTCATGGCGTACAGGGCATGGGCAGCGCGGGGATGCTGGGCAAGTCCTACGTGCTGGCCAACAACATCGATGCCGCGGCGACCTCGGCATGGAACTTTGGCGCGGGCTTCGTACCGGTAGGCAGTGACAGCGTCAGGTTTGCCGGACAGTTCGATGGGCAGGGTCACACCATTGCGGCGCTGACAATCAATCGTCCGTCACAGACTTTTGTCGGACTGTTTGGCGGTACCGGCAGTGGTAGCGTCGTGCGCAATGTCGGATTGGTTGGCGGTAACGTGAGCGGCTATCAATGGGTCGGCGGTCTGGTGGGAGTTCATTACGGCAGCATCGACGGCGTTTACAACACGGGCAATGTCAGCGCCGGCCCCAACTATGTCGGCGGCCTGGCAGGGAGTAGCGCCACCGGCAGCAGCATCAACAATTCCTATGCCACCGGGAACGTGACCGGGAGTGATTCGGTCGGCGGATTGCTGGGGTATAGCGCCGGCGGCAGTATCACTAACTCCTATGCGACCGGCGGTGTCGCCGGAAGCTCCAATGCGGGTGGATTGGTCGGATATAGCGCAGGAGGTACCGTAAGCAACAGCAACTGGGATATTGCTACTTCCCACCAAATTGTCAGCGCCGGCGGCACCGGCAGGACCACCGCCGAGATGATGGCAATGGCGTCATTCGCCGGCTGGAGCATCGCCGATAGCGGTGGCAGCAGCGCTACCTGGCGCATCTACGAGGGCAGCACCTATCCCCTGCTCAGGTCATTCATGACGCCGCTTACAGTTACGGCCGGCAGCGGCACCAAGGTCTATGACGGCACTCCCGATGCCGCCACGGGAGTGACTTACTCGATGACGCCAGACGGCGCCAAACTCTTTGGCACCCTCACCTACGCCGGTGGCAGCAAGAATGTCGGCACTGGCTACACCATCACACCGGCCGGGCAATATTCCGACCAGCAAGGCTATGACCTAAGTTCCGTCAGCGGCACATTGACCATCACGGCGCTGCAGCTGACAGTCGGCGGCAGCACTACGGCGGCGAGCAAGACCTATGACCGCAGCGTCACGGCGAGCGTCAGCGGCGGCAACGTCTCGGGCATCCTCAGTGGCGACAGTGCGGTCAGCTTCGTCCAGTCCGGCAGCTTCGGCGACTGGAACGTCGGCACCGCCAAGCCGGTGACCTACAGCAACAGCCTGACCGGCGCGGGCGCCACCAACTACAGCCTGTCCTCAACGGGCGGCAGCACCGCGGCCGACATTGTTCCCGCGACCCTGGCATTGGCAATTGGCGGCGTAAACAAGGTCTACGACGGCAATTCGACTGCAACGGCAGTCATCACCGATAACCGGATCAGCGGTGATGTGCTGAGCGTAGATTACAGCGCAAACTTCGGCGACAGGCACGTAGCGGCAGGCAAGTCCGTTGCATTGAGCGGTATCAACCTGACCGGCACCGATGCCGGCAACTACAGTCTGGCAACGACGTCGGGCAGTACTACCGCCAGCATCACGCAGCGCCCGTCGGTGACATGGATCGGCGGTACGGACAGCAACTGGAGCACTGCTGCCAACTGGGCGGGCGGCGCCCTGCCTGACCGCGCCAACGTGGCGACTGTCATTGTCGACAGCGGTACGGTGACTTACGACTACAGCAGTGCTCCCGTCGATACCCCGATTCTCAACAGCTTGACCTTGTCGGGCGGCATCCTCACGGTGAACAACGGTACGCTGGCGGTCCCGACCTGGCAGCAAAGTGCGGGCGACTTGCGCGGCACGGGCGGCCTGACGGTATCGCAGTCCATGACCATGAATGGCAACGGCATTATTGATGTCGGCGGCCCGGTGAACATCACCCACGCAGGCAACCTGCAACTGGGCGGCATCGCGACCGCCGGTGCGCTGTCGGTCATCGCCACCGGCTCAATCACCGGTACGACCTCTTCCGGAAGCTGGATGCAGAGCGCCGGATCGGTCAGTCTCGCCAGCATCCAGGGGGGCGCGCCCGGTGGCTTGGCGATCAGCACCGATACGCAAACTGCCGGGACGATCACGGCACAGGTGCAATCCGGCGCGGCCTATGGCGGCATTGCGGTGCGTAACCATGGCGCGGCGCCGACAACGGTTGCGCTGACTGACTCGGCCACGTATCAAAGTACCGCCAACTTTACGCAGTATGGTGCTTTGACAGTTGGTTCCGGGGCGACCTCGGTCAGCTTGAGCGCCGGCGATGTCGCGCTCCAGAGTACCGGAGACATGATCCTGACAGGCGCGGGGCTCTCGCTCGGCGTTCCCGCCTATGGCTCGATACTGGTCAGTTCCGGCGAAAACCTGACGCTTGATGGTGCGTCGCTTAACTCGCCGCCAAACAATATCGATCTCGGTCTGGCCGCATCCGGAAACTTGACGCTGACCCATGGTGCCTTGGCCCACGGCGAGATCCTGACGATGCTTTCGGGCGGTTCGACGAGCCTCTATTCCGGCAGCGAAGCGCGTGCATGGCAATCGGCCACCTTGAATGCCAACAGCGGACTCCGGCTGGAGGGAAGCAACATTTACGCGGACATCGGCGATGTCAGGATAACCACGGGCGGCGACATCCGCGCCAACAACGGTTCCGGGATCTTCGCCGGCAACAGCGCGTACCTGACATTGAATGGCGTCAATTCGACGGTTTATGTCAATGATGCAGCGGGTTTGCTGCCTTCGTATATTCACGCGCTCAATCCGAGCACCATCCACCTCGATTTCCCCGCACGAACGACGCAGGACGAGGTGGTCATTGACGGCATAGCGACGAATGTCACCAGCGGATCGAGCGGCTTCTTCGTCGGCAATCCGATGCAACCGGCAAGGTTTGGCGCGGGTCTTGTCATCACTTCCGCCGCGCAGGACGACGAGATCGTGCCTGATCAAGTGATTAACGCGATCAACAAGGCCACCGAAGACGCTTCGACAACCAAAGCGCCGACGGAAGACAAAGTACCAACGCCGGAAACCCCGAAGACCGATTCGACGAAACCACTTGTTGACCTGAGCAAGACCACGGGTGGCACAGAAGGCAGCTTCGGCGGTGAAGAACAGAAGCCGCCGGCGGAGACGAACAAGAACGAAGGAAGCCCGACCAAGACGGCATCCTCGGGGAAAGACGAAGGCGCCAAAGAAGGTGGCAAGGACGACAAGAAAGACGAACAGAAGGACGAGAAAGACGAGAAGGACAAGAAAGACAAGAAGGACAAGAAGTCGGACGAAGCCAAGGATGAGAAAAAAGATGACAAACCAGCCGCCAAAAAAGTTGCCCAATGTTCGTAAGCCGGAGGCCGGAGTAATGCGGGCGATATTCATCGCCCTGGCCGTTGGCCTGGTCTGGCCCCCGGTCGCCGCATTCGCAAGCCCGGTGGCCACGGCGGGCCAGATCACCCACCTGTCGGGGACCCTTCGGCCAAGCGGGCGGATGGCACAAGCAAGCTGCTTTCAGTCAAGTCCGATGTGCTTGAAGGTGACACGCTCGGCACCGAAAGAGAAACCTACGCCCGCATCAAGTTCGCCGATGGCGGCGCACTGGTATTGCGCCCCGGCAGCCAGCTGAAGATCGAGAGCTACAGCCACGAGGCCGCCAAGCCCGGGAGCGACAACATTCTCATGAGAATGTTCAAAGGCGGATGACGCAGGCTCGTTCGCTGTCGTCCAGCGGCTCGAACCACGTCGCCTGTTTCTCGAGCACCGCCACGGTCGCCTCCGATGCATCGCCGCTGCGCGCCATCACGCGGCGGCGCAGTTCCGCGTCAGGCGCCGTGGTGGCGAGGATGCTGAATCCGGCACCAAGCTCGGCCGCCAGCGCGCGGAAGGCGGTGCGCTCTTCTCGACGCAGGAAGGCGGCATCGACGATCACCGGCCAGCCGGCGGCAAGCAGAGTGCGGGCCAGCGAGCGCAGCCGGGCATAGGTGCGCGTGGTGGCCTCTGCCGAGTAGATTCCACCGTCCGGCGCCGAGTCGCTGCTGTCCTGCGGCGCCAGCCCAAACAAACGCTTGCGTTCGACATCCGAACGCAGGCGCACGATGCTGCCGGACGCTGCTTTCGTCGGATCGAGCAGCCGCGCCGTGCTGGCGGTGGTCTTGCCTGAACCCGAAACACCGCAAGTGATGACAAGAGTCGGCGCTGGCGGTGCGGCGATCTGGCGGCCCAGTTGCAAATATATCCGGGCCGAGTCGAGGTCGGCCCGTTTGTCGGCGACGTCTTCCTGCCGCGCGCGCAGGGCGGCGATCTTGGCGCGCACCATGGCGCGATACACGGCGTAGAAGCGCAGCACGGCCAGCGCCTGGAAATCGCCGTCGACCTCCAGCCAGGCGTTCAAAAACCAGGTGGCAAGTCCGGGCCGGCGGTGGTCGAACAGGTCGATCCAGACAAAGGCGATTTCGCTGGCGACGTCGTTCCAGCGGAAATCGTCGTTGAATTCGATGCAGTCGAAGGGCGTCACATGGCCATCGATCAGCGCCAGATTTCCCAGGTGCAGGTCGCCATGACCTTCGCGTACGCGACCTCCAAGCTTGCGCGCGGCGAATTCGTCGGCGCGGCACGCGAATTCGTCTTCGGTCCACAGCGCCAGCTGCTCGATTTGCGGCTGATCGGCCGGCGGCATCAGTTGGCGCAGCTCTGCAAAATTTTCTCGTGCCGCGGCCAGAATCTGTTCCGGTTCACCGAAGCGCGTGGCGGGGGCCGCCACCGCTGCAGCCTCCCAAAACGCGCAGAGCGTGGCGGCCAGCTGGGAGAGATGCTTCGGTGTCAGTTCACCTCGTGCCGCGACGCGATCGAGGCGACCCTGTTCGTCGAAGCGCCGCATGCGCACCGTCCACTCGATCGCCGGCAGTTCGCCGAACCGGGGTTGTGCAGACGTGCCGCCGATCGCCACCACGTCGAGATACAGATCCGGGGCGAGGCGCCGGTTCAGCAGCAGTTCGTCACGGCAGCAGGCTTCGCGCCGGGCCAGCGTGCCGTAATCGAGGAAGGGCAGGGTGATCGGCTTTTTGATCTTGTAGGCGAATTCGCCGGCCAGCAGCAGCCACGAGGCATGAGTCTCGATCAGCTCGACGCGGTCGGCGGGATGGGGATAACAGCGCGGATCATGAAGCGCCTCGATCAGGGGCGGCAGGGCATCGGACATGGTGGCATTATCACTCCGGCCGACGGCTGATCTAGACTACAAAGTTCGAATAGCCACCGGAGAATCAAATGATCGGATACGTGACCCTCGGAACCAACGACCTGCCGCGCGCGGCAGCCTTCTATGATGCACTGCTGGCCGAGATTGGCGCCAAACGATTGTGGGACTTCGGCCGCGGCATTGCCTGGGGAGTGGCACAGGACAAGCCGAGCCTGGCGATCATGAAGCCCTTCGACGGTAATGCGGCCACCGTCGGCAACGGCGTCATGGTGGCCCTCGTCGTCGACTCTCGGGCAAAGGTTGATCGCGTTTATCGCAAAGCCCTCGAGCTGGGCGGCAAGGACGAAGGTCCGGCCGGTCCGCGCGGCGAAGGCTTCTACGCCGGCTACTTCCGCGACCTCGACGGCAACAAGCTCGACGTTTTTTGCATTGGCTAGGATCTCCTCGGCTTGATCTTGCGCAGGGGGTTGACAGGAACGAACGATCGTACTATAAAGTGGCCATGGGCAAAGGCGAACAAACACGGCAGGCAATTCTCGACGAGGCGTTCTCAATGGCGAGTTGCATAGGTGTCGGCAGCTTGAGCATTGGCGTGCTGGCCGAGCGTACGCATATGTCGAAGAGCGGCCTGTTCGCCCATTTCGGCTCGAAGGAGGAATTGCAGCTTGCCGTCTTGCGCGAGTCGCAGCAGCGTTTCGCCGAAACGGTGATCCGTCCCGCCTTGCGCCAGGCTCGCGGCCTGGTTCGTTTGCGCACGATCGTGGTCAATTGGCTGGACTGGACCAATACCTGCAACCTGCCGGGAGGCTGCGTGATCAACGCCGCCGCCGCCGAGTTCGATGACCAGCCCGGACCCCTGCGCGACGAGGTCAGGAACGCGCTCCAGGCCTTGCGCCGCACCCTGGGCGAGACCGTGGCCAAGGCAGTGGCGACCGGCGAGTTGCGCGCCGATACCGACATTGAGCAATTCGTCTTTGAATTGAGCGGGATTTACCAGGTGACGCAACAGAGCCGTCGCCTCCTCAACGATCCGGACGCGGACCGCCGGGCGCTGGTGGCATTCGATCGACTGGTCCGCGACTACGCAGTCCTTCCCGACAAGGAGTGATCATGGAACTGAAGCTAAAGCCCGCTTTTTTTTGGCCGATAAATAGCACGAGCGTTCGTTCGTTTAAGTTCTCTGCGGATATCGCCTGGCAGCGCCTGATCTTCCGCGCCCTCTGGCGCGTCTCCCCGCGCCACGCCATCGAGCGGGCGGTGCGCGTGCTGCTGACGCCGCCGCGCCATCCCTTTCCCGATGCCGAACTGGCGGCGATGGAAGAAGCCAGCCTGTTGCCGGTGCCGATGGTTCCCGGGCGCCTGATCGGCTGGCGCTGGGGCCGCGCCCGGGACCCCGTGGTGGTGCTGGTGCACGGCTGGGGCGGGCGCGGAACGCAGTTGAAGGGCTTCATCGACCCGCTGCTTGAGCGCGGCTTTTCGGTGGTGGCCTTCGACGCGCCGGGGCATGGCATGACCGGCGGCGGTGAATCTTCGCTGCCGCATTTCCTGCTCGGCCTCAACGCGATGCTCGACCACCTCGGCCCGGTGCATGCCATCGTCGGCCATTCGGTCGGCGCCGCCGTGACGGCGATGGTCATGGCGCGGTGCCCGGCGATCGGCCGCGCGGTGCTGATCGCGCCGCCGGCCAGCCTCGCCGAATCCTCGCGCCGCATCGCGGTCGCATTGCAGTGGCCTGAGGCCCTGCGCTCTGCCGTACAGCGTCACATCGAACGGCGTTTCGGCGTGCGCTGGAGCGAGTTCGAAGCCGGGCGCGTCAGCGGCGATCAGCCCCTGCTGGTGATCCACGACAGGCAGGACCGCGAAGTGCCCTTCGGCGAAGGACATCGTTATCTCAACACTTGGCCGCGCGCACGCTTGCTGGAAACCAATGGTTTGGGCCATCGTCGCGTGCTGGATGATTCCATGGTGATCCAGGCGACAGCAGACTTCATCGCCGGAGACCGGCCGTGAGCGCCCGCCAGCCCTGGGCGGCGGAGCTGATGGAATTTCGCTTGCGCTCCGCCGAGCCCGAGGATCGCAGCCGGGTAAGCCGCTTCCTGGCCGCGATGGATCGCGAGGGGCTCTACATGCGCCATTTCGCCCATGGCGAGGCGCCCAACCTGGCCTTGCTGGACCGCATCGATGCCCTCGACCAACGCGACCGCGTTGCCGTCCTGGCGGTTGGTCACGACGGTGAGGTGCTGGGCCAAGGCGAATATGTCGCCGAGCATGGCGCGGCCGAATTTGCCTTCATGGTATTGCCTCGGCATCGTGTGCGCGGCATCGGCACCGCTCTGCTGCGCGCCTTGCTGGACATCGGCACGGCCGCCGGCGTGACCCGGATGCACGGGATGATTCAGGCGAGCAACAGGCGGGCGCTGCAACTGGTCCGCAAGAACGGGTTTCGCGTAGTTCGCGGCGACGACGCGACGGTCGTGATAGTCTCGCGTGATCTGACGCCGGGTTCGGAAGCGCGCCCGGAGCAAGCCGCCAAACGCTATCCGCTGCCATTCATTTGCCATGACTCTGACCGAACTCCGCTACATCGTCGCCCTGGCCCGCGAGCGCCACTTCGGGCGGGCGGCCGATAAGTGCAACGTGTCGCAGCCGACGCTTTCGGTGGCGGTGAAAAAGCTCGAAGATGAGCTCGGCGTGGCGCTGTTTGAACGCAACTTGGGTGATGTTCGCGCCACACCGATAGGCATCGAGGTCGTAGTCCAGGCCGAACGCGCGCTGGCCGAGGCCTCACGCGTGACCGAGGTGGCCGCCGCCGGCAAGGACCCCTTGTGCGGTCCGCTGCGCCTCGGCGTGATCTACACCATCGGCCCCTGGCTGTTGCCGGCGCTGGTGCCCCGCGTCAAGGCGCGCGCGCCGCAGATGCCCCTGTTCATCGCTGAGGGCTACACCGAAAATCTGCTGGACCGGCTCAAGTCCTCCGAGCTCGATGTCCTGGTGCTGGCGCTGCCTATCGAAGAACCCGGCATCGTCGCCCAGCCGGTGTATGAAGAAGCTTTCCGCACGCTGGTCCCGGTCGGTCACCCCTGGGCAAAGCTCAAGTCGCTGCGACCCGCGCAATTGCTCGACGAACCCTTGCTGATGCTCGGTGCCGGCAACTGTTTCCGCGACCAGGTGCTCGATCTGTGCGCCCGCGCCAGTCGCGGCGAATCGCCGCAGGTGCTGGAAGGCAGTTCGCTGGAGACGATCCGCCACATGGTTTCGTCCGGCGTAGGCGTCACCGTGATGCCCGCCAGCAGTGTCGACGGCATTCCCGCCACCGATCCCCTGCTGCGGGTCAAGCGCTTCGTCGAGCCGAGTCCGACGCGCCGCATAGGCCTCGTCTGGCGGTCAAGCTTCCCGCGCCACAAGGCGATCGACGTGATGCGCCAGGCGCTGCTCGATTGCCATCTGCCCGGAACCTGGGCGACTACCTGATAGTCGGCCTCTATCGACTCGGTGAAAAAATACAATTAGAACTTGTCGGACCACTGGGCTAAAGTTTGTGCAGGTCCACGGGCTTTGACGCTCAGTGCCTTGGTGCCGCGCGAAGGCTCGGCGCCTCCAACCCAACGCAGAGGAGTATCGATATGCAACTCAAGGGATCCAAAACCGAAGGCAACCTGAAAGCCGCATTTGCCGGCGAATCGCAGGCCAACCGCCGCTATCTGTATTTTGCGAACAAGGCCGACATCGAAGGCTACAACGACGTTTCCGCCGTATTCCGCTCCACCGCCGAAGGTGAAACCGGGCATGCCCACGGCCATCTCGAATATCTTGAAACCTGCGGCGATCCGGCGACCGGCTTGCCTTTCGGCGAAACCGCCGCCAACCTGAAAACGGCGATTGCCGGCGAGACGCACGAGTACACGGATATGTACCCGGGTATGGCCAAAGCCGCGCGCGACGAAGGCTTCGACGAAATCGCCGACTGGTTCGAAACGCTGGCCAAGGCCGAGCGCTCGCACGCCAACAAGTTTCAGAGGACGCTGGACAGCCTCAACGGCTGATAAATCAACGCGGACGGCTCGCGGCCAAGCCGCGCGCCGTACCGCCAGCGCCGACTTTCACCCCCGCCCCAACACCCTCCAATCAGCAGCCCTGAGGACGTTATGCGCGAAGGCAACCTCCAAGCACCGACCCGCCACCCGATCGACTGGAAGAATCCCGACTTCTACGACGAATCCCTATGCGAGAAGGAACTCGAACGCATCTTCGATATCTGCCACGGCTGCCGTCGCTGCGTGTCGCTGTGCAATGCCTTCCCGACGCTGTTCGACCTGATCGACGAAGCCGGCGACCTTGAGACCGCCGGCGTGCCGAAGGAGAAATTCTGGAAGGTCGTCGACCAGTGCTATCTGTGCGACGTCTGTTACATGACGAAGTGTCCCTACGTGCCGCCGCACCCGTGGAACCTCGACTTTCCGCACACCATGCTGCGCGCCAAGGCGATCCAGTTCAAGACGGGGAAGATGAAATTCCGTGACAAGCTGCTGACGTCGACTGAGTTGATGGGCACGTTTGCGTCGATTCCGATCGTGGTGCATGCGGTGAATGCCGCCAACAAAAATAGCCTCGCGCGCGGCGCGATGCAAAAGGTGCTGGGCGTGCATTCGGCACGCGAGCTGCCCGAATACGACAGCGCCAATTTCCGCGCCACGGCGACCCCGAGCTGCAACCATCCGGTGAAGGACGGTGCCAAGAGTCCCGGCAAGGTGGCGGTGTTTTCCACCTGCTACGTGAATTACAACGAGCCGGGCCTTGGCCACGATTTGCTGAAGCTGCTCGACCACAACGAAATTCCCTATGTCGTGGTGCAGGGCGAAACCTGCTGCGGCATGCCCAAGCTGGAACTGGGTGATCTGGAGACGGTGGAGAAGTACAAGGAACGCAACATCCCGCTGATGCACGACCTGGCGCTGGCCGGCTATGCCATCGTCACGCCGGTGCCTTCCTGCACCCTGATGTTCAAGAGCGAAATTCCGCTGCTGTTTGCCGACGATGCGCGTTGCAAGGCGGTCTCCGATGCCATGTACGACCCCTTCGAGTATTTCGTCCTGCGCAACAGGGACGGCCTGCTGAAGACCGATTTCAAGGTGCCGCTGGGCAAGGTCTCGTACCACATCCCCTGTCATTCGCGGGTGCAGAACGTCGGTCGCAAGACCGAGGAAATGCTCAAGATGACCGGTGCGACGGTCAACACCGTCGAGCGCTGCTCCGGCCACGATGGTACCTGGGGCGTCAAGGAGGAGTACTACGCGCTGTCGATGAAAATCGGCAAGCCGGTGTTCAAGGCCATGGCCAGGGATGAGCCGGACTACATCAGTTCCGACTGCGCCATCGCCGGACGGCACATCCTGCAAGGCATGAACGAGGCCGGCGCCGCCGGCCGCAAAGAGAAGCAGCATCCGCTCACTTTGTTGCGAATTGCTTATGGACTGGACTAAAGGCAAGACCTTTTAGCCACAGAGGACACAGAGATCACAGAGGAAAAACTATTGAGTTTTGTCCTTTGCCTTTCTCTGTGTCCTCTGTGGCTGAATTTCGGTTTTGAATTTTCCTGGAGACCCTGATGATCACCCGTGACTCGCTGCTGACCCTCGAAGCCTATGCCAAGGCGCGTCCCGCCATGCGCGCCGAAGTCATGGAACAAAAGAAGCTGCGCCGCGTCTTCCTCGGCGAGCATCTGTTGCTGATTTTCGAAAACGAACTGATGATCCGCTACCAGATCCAGGAAATGCTGCGCGTGGAGAAGATTTTCGAGGAAGATGGTATCCGGCACGAGCTGGAATCCTATGTGCCGCTGGTGCCGACCGGCAGCAACTTCAAGGTTACGCTGCAGATCGAGTACGCCGAGGAAACGGAGCGCCATCGCATGCTGGCCCTGCTCAAGGGCGTCGAGGATCGCGTCTGGGTTCGGGTCGAAGGTTTCGATCCGGTGTTTGCCATTGCCGATGAGGACCTCGAACGCGAGAACGAAGAAAAAACCTCGGCCGTGCATTTTCTGCGCTTCGAATTGAATTCGGCGATGGTCGCAGCCGCCAAGCGCGGCGCGGCGCTGTCCACCGGGGTCGATCACCCGCAATTCGCAGCGTCTACAGGTCCGCTGCCTGAGGCAGTCCGGACCTCGCTGGCTTCCGACCTGCGCTGAACCCGCAAGAAGTCGGCGCTGGCGATACGGCGCTGCGGTTCCCTCGTGTGTGTTACGATGTAATACACGTTTTCCGAGGGACGCGAAATGACAACCCTGACCATGCGCATCGATCCACCGATGGAAGCCGCACTGGCTAGTCTGGCCAAGGCGACTCATCGCAGCAAGAGCGACCTTGCGCGCGAAATGCTGCGCCGGCAGCTTGCCGTGCGCAGCTTGCAGACGCTGCGCGAGAAGGCCCTGCCCCATGCCGAAGCAGCGGGTTACATCACTGACGAGGATGTATTCCGGGACGTTTCGTGAAGGTTTTCCTCGACACCAATGTGCTCGCAAGCGCATTGGCGACCCGGGGACTTTGTGCGGAACTCTTCGAATCGGTGCTGACCGGGCATGAGCTGCTGGCCAGCCGGGAATTGCTCGCCGAGTTGCGACGCATCCTCACCGCCAAGCTGCGGATTCCTGCCGGCACTGCGGATGCCTTCGTTACCCTGATTGACGCAAACGCCACGTCCCTGACCACGCCAGCCGAATTTCCCGCCGGTATTCCCGATCCCGACGATGCGCCCTTGATTGCCGCGGCGCTGGCTGGCGGTGCGGAATGTTTCGTCACCGGTGACAAGGCACTCCTCGATCTGGGAAGTGTCGCAGGCATGGCCGTGATCTCGCCGCGGCGATTCTGGGAATTGACGCGACACGGACGATAAGGGTCTGACCCTTCGAGCCCAATGGAGCAACGATGCTGAAAGCGAAATGTCTCCGACCCCTTTGGCTTACTCTGGCTTGCCGGCCTGCGGCTGCCCTCGCTGCGGGGCCGCGCCAGGCCGCCGGCTAAACTAGCTGCCGCTGCGCGCCAGCGTCGGACAACGCTGGCGGAAAGCCCCTGTCGCGGCTCCTCGCTCGGCGGCTCACAAGGGCCGCCGCCGCTTGCCGTCCGCCCGTGCTGGATCGCCGCGATAGAAATTCGGAACTTTCATCTACCAAACCCTTTTTTGATTACCTTTGACTGCCCACTGGCATAGAATTCATTCGCAACTGCTATCGTAGCTCTTCATTCCAGTCGAGAAGTCTGCGCTCTTGGTGGCTGCACCTTCATCGGTAGCAACAGCGAAACTTGTTGAAAGGGGAATGTTGAATACAAATCACGCAACCGGCTTGTCCGTCAATCTGTTTTTCTCGGAACCCAGTTGGAGCAGCCTCGTGATTGCAGATGCATCGTCGCACAACGCCAAAGTGTTGTCCGCCCCGAAAAGCATGCTTGAGCAGCTTGTCGCAAGGGATGAGCTGAGACGGTCAGGCGTATACGTTCTGACCGGGCCAAATGCAGACGACGATTTCGGGCTGGAAAGTTATATCGGGGAGAGCGACAATCTTGCTGCGCGTCTGCGCTCGCACGCAAAATCAAAGCCTTTTTGGAACCGCGCGTATGTTGCCGTTTCTAAAGATTCTTGGTTCTCAAAATCACATATTCGATTCCTCGAAGCGCGGCTGATCATGCAGGCCAAGCGCGCACCGTTAATTACCCGAATTAATAATGACAAACAGGGCTTGAGTTATGACCGCCTACCGGATGGCGAGGTCGCCAATTTGGAGGGCTTCGTACAATTTCTTGCTTTGATAATGCCGGCAATCGGCTGTCCTCTTTTCAGCTTTCCCGACGCTATTCATACGGGGACAAAGCGACCGGAGCGTCCGGAAGTACCCTTAATGATCGGACAGGAAACGCACTTTGCGCTTGTGAAAGGCGCGGCCCGTGGCGTTGGCTACTTGAGGGATGGCGCGTTTTGGGTTCGAAAGGGATCGACCGCTAGGATGGAAGAGTATTCATCGCTCAGGGAAGGGTATCGAAAAGCGCGGCGGGTTCTGTTGGATCGAAGCATTCTGGTCAGAGATGAGGGGCGAGGGCTCCTGGTATTTATGCAGGACGTTCCATTCAATAGTCCAAGCGATGCGGCGGCAGTGATCGGGACAACTAGCTTGAATGGGCGGAAGGAGTGGAAGGTGATCGGGACAAATGAGACGTTTGCGGAATGGGAAGCTAATACGGCCGCAGGAGTCAAGTAGAAAACATTGAACAAGAATTCGAGGAATGCCGAAAATGCGTCAAATACGTTCCGAGCACGACAAGCTTATTCGGTCTGTCATGGGGGGGTTCGTTGGGCACTTCGCATCCGATGGCAGGCTGGTCTATGCTGAAGTCTCCAATGATCAGCGGACTTATGTAGATCAGGTACTGATGGCCAAGCTTGGTGTTTGTCTTGACCCAAGCCGCAACATGCCCGATGTGGTGCTTTACGTTGCGGAAAAGAATTTGCTTCTGTTGATCGAATGCATTACTGATCGTGGCTGCATAAACGCAAAGCGAAAAACTGATCTGGGCAAATTGTTCAAAGGATCGGCGGCTGGACTTGTTTTCATATCTGCGTTTCCAAATCGTGAAGTCATGCGGGAGTATCTGGATGACATTGCGTGGGAAACCGAGGCATGGGTTGCCGACGCCCCTTCGCACATGATTCACTTCAACGGCGACAAGTTCCTTGGGCCTCACTGAAAGAATTGGCGCTTTTTTCAAGATCGCCAGGCTCAAATTCGGTAGCGCGGGCGGAGTGGTTGCGGCGGCGGCCGTTGTGAGCCGCCGAGCGAGGAGCCGTGACAGGGGAAGTCCGCTGGCGTTGTCCGAGCGTAGCGAGTTTAGCCAGCGGCCTGGCGCGGCCCCGCAGCGAGGGTAGCCGCAGGCCGACGAGCCAGGGCGGACGACGCGGCCACTCCGCCGGGCGGGCACCTGAATCTCCCTCGTTTGACCCCGATCAACTGATTTTTCAGGGGTTTCGTTTACACTCACGCCCTCGTTTTAGGGGTGGCAGGAATGGCAAAACCTCAACTGGTGTGTCCGGCCGGAAGTCTGGCGGCGCTCAAGGCAGCCGTCGATAACGGCGCCGACGACGTCTACCTCGGCTTTCGCAACGACACCAACGCGCGCAACTTCGCCGGGCTGAACTTCGACGACAAGAGTCTGACTGAAGGTATTCGCTACGCCCATCAGCGCGGCCGCAAGGTGCTGGCGGCGATCAACACCTATGCCCAGGCAGGGCGTTTCGCCGACTGGACAGGCGCGGTCGACAAGGCCGCCGATCTCGGCATCGACGCCGTCATCATCGCCGACCCTGGCGTCCTCGACTACGCCGCAGAGAAACATCCTGCCCTGCGCCGGCACCTTTCGGTGCAGGCCTCGGCCACCAGTTACGAAGCGATCAATTTCTGCCGCGAGAAGTTCGGCATCCAGCGCGCCGTGCTGCCGCGCGTGCTGACCCTGGCGCAGGTCGAAAACGTGATCCGCAACACCGATGTCGAGATCGAAGTCTTTGGCTTCGGTAGCCTGTGCGTGATGAACGAGGGTCGCTGCTGGCTGTCCTCGTGGGCCACCGGCGAGTCGCCCAATACCGTCGGCGCCTGTTCGCCGGCCAAGTTCGTGCAGTGGGAGAAGAAACCGGGCGAAATGGACGTGCGCCTCAACGGCATCCTCATCGACCGTTATGCCAACGACGAAAACGCCGGCTATCCGACCATCTGCAAGGGCCGCTTCGAAGTCGCCGGCGAGACCTATTACGCGATGGAAGAACCGGCCAGCCTGAACGTGCTGGAAATGTTGCCGGAAATCGTGAAAATCGGCGTCGCCGCGATCAAGGTCGAGGGCCGCCAGCGCAGCCCGACCTATGTCGCGCAAGTCACCCGCAACCTGCGTCAGGCGCTCGATGCCGTGATTGCCGCGCCTGACAAGTACAGCGTCAAGCCGGCCTGGGCCGCGGAACTGGGCAAGGTGGCCGAGGGCTCCCAAATTACGCTGGGCGCCTACAACAGGCCGTGGCGCTAAAGACCATGCAGATTACATTGGGCCCCCTGTTGTACTACTGGTCGAAAGCCGAGGTCATGGACTTCTATGCCCAGGCAGCCCAGCATCCGGCGATCGACCGGATCTACCTCGGTGAAGCCGTCTGTTCGCGTCGCCAGCAACTGCGCACCGCCGACTGGATCGGACTGGCGAAAGACTTACGCGACGCCGGCAAGGAAGTCGTGCTCACGGCGCAGGCGTTGCTCGAATCCGAAAGCGACCTCAAGGCCCTGCGCCGCCTCATTGCTGATGCCGGCGGCATGATCGAGGCCAATGACCTCGGTGCGGTCAAGATGGCTTGCGACCAGGGTATTGGCTTCGTCGCCGGGCCGCATCTGAACATCTACAACGAACAGACCCTGGCCTTTTTCGCCGCGCAGGGAGCGCAGCGCTGGTTGCCGCCGCTTGAGGTGTCCGGCAGCGTGATCGAGGCCCTGCACCGGACGCGTCCGGCGGGCATGGAAACCGAGGTGTTCGCTTTCGGCAAGCTGCCGCTGGCATTTTCGGCACGCTGCTTTACCGCCCGCCACTATGGCCTGAACAAGGACGACTGCCAGTTCAAGTGCCTCGATCATCCCGAAGGCATGCTGGTGAATACCCGCGACGGGCAGGCCTTCCTCACCCTCAACGGCATCCAGACCCTATCGGCGCAGACTTTCAGCCTGCTGGCACAGATGCCGGAGTTGATGGTGCAGGGTATCGACGCGGTGCGCATCAGCCCGCAGCCGGCGCATACTTTCGATGTGCTCGAAGCGTTTGCTCGGGCGCGCAACGGCCTTCCGGCAGAAGACGCCGTCGACTGGGCGCCGGCCGGTTTGGTCAATGGATTCTGGTTCGGTCGCGCCGGCACGGCGCGCCTGGCGGCATAATAGCTGCGATGAGAAACAGCTTGAGCCTGCCGACCATTCCCGCATTTACCCTGCCGTCACTGGTTGCGCGGGTCGGCGCACGCTTGCCGCAATGGCCGCACTCGGTGAATCTGGCCCTGGCGCTCAATGCCGCGCGCAAGCTCGGCGTGTTGCCCGAAGAGACGCTGCAGGAACTGGAGGGGAAGACCTTTCGCGTGACGGTACTGGATACCGGCATGGTGGCGGATTTCACTTACAGGCTGGGTGCGTTCCGACCGATCTTTCTGGCACTGGACAAGCCCGACCTGCACTTTACGGCACGCCTGTCGGCTTTCCTGCAGATGGTCAGCCGGCAGGAAGATCCGGATACGCTATTCTTCAATCGCACACTGTCGATCGAGGGTGATACGGAACTGGGGCTGAGGGTCAAGAACATGCTCGATGCCCTGGAGTGGCCCCAGCTGTCCTGGCAAGGCCTGCGGCCGACCTTCCTCAAGGGCTGAACACGCCGCAGTCAATGGCAGCAGGCCGGTCACGGCCCAATAGCTTGTCTCTATCAATCAAATCGCAATAAGTCATTGGATTTCGCTATCGCGGATCCCTATCATGGCAAGCGTCAACCCATTCAACAAGGAGACGCACCATGGCAAACCATCCGCAGTCCGTGACTATCAGGAACATTGAGTCAGCCTTCGCCGGCGAGTCGATGGCTCATATCAAGTACCGCTATTTCGCCAAACTCTGCCGGGCAGCCGGCGACGAGGTGACGGCCAAGACCTTCGAAGAGACCGCCGCGCAGGAGGTGCTGCATGCCTTCGGCCATCTCGATCTGCTCTATCCCGCCGCCGAAATGAATCCCGCGCGCTGCCTGCAGATGGCGATCGATGGCGAAACCTACGAGTACACCGAGATGTATCCGCAGTTCCGCCACGCCGCCGAACAGGAGGGTCACGAAGCGGCAGTGAAGGAAATCGACGAGCAGATCGCCGAGTCGAAGGAACATGCCGCGCGCTTCGCCAAGACCCTGGCGACCGCTGCCAAGCGCTTCGCTGCGCTGGCCAAGGTGGAAGAACGCCACGCCGGACACTATCGCGACCAGTTGGCCAGGGTTTCCGCCTGAGCATCTGCCGCTCAATTCAATCCCAATATTCAGGAGCACGAAATGAAAATCTATCAATGCATCGTCTGCGGCTATGTCTATGACGAGAAGGCCGGCGACCCCGAGCACGGCATTGCCCCCGGTACGCGCTGGGAAGACGTACCGGACAGCTGGGCCTGTCCTGACTGCGGAGTGGCCAAGGCCGATTTCGAGATGAAGGAAATCTGAACATGAATGCGGCCGGGACGGGCGTTGTCATCGTCGGTAGCGGATTGGCCGGCATCAGCGTCGCCCGCGAACTGCGCAAGCTGGATGCCGCCGTCCCGATTCGCATCGTGACGGCGGACAGCGGCGGCTTTTATTCGAAGCCGAATCTGTCGAATGCACTAGCCGCCGGCAAGACTGCAACGCAACTCATGCAGACGCCGCGCGAGGCGCTGGAAAAACAGCTCTCGATTCGCATTGATGCTGGTGTTCGGGTGACGCACATCCGGCTTGCCGGCGGTCTGCTCGAAACCTCTGCTGGCAGCATCAACTACGAAAAGTTGGTGCTTGCTTCAGGCGCGCAGCCGATCCGGCTGCCCATCGCCGGAGATGGTGCGGCGGCGGTGTTATCCGTCAATCATATCGACGACTACGCTGTGTTCCGCGAAAAGCTGGCGTCGCCGTCCGTGAAGCGCGTGGCGATTCTCGGCGCCGGCCTGATCGGCAGCGAGTTCGCCAACGATCTGCGCAGCGGTGGTTTCGAGGTCGAAGTCTTCGATATCGCACCGCAGGCGCTGGGTCGCCTGCTGCCGGCGCAAGCCGCCGCCTTCATGCGCCAGCGTCTGGAAGCGGCCGGCGTAAAGTTTCACTTTGGCGTCGGCGCGACAACCATCGAGCACGCCAGTGCCACCGGCGGCAGCATTTATCGACTGACGGACAGCGCTGGCAGCATCCATGCGGTCGATCTCGTGCTGTCGGCAGTAGGCCTGAAACCCGACACCAGGCTCGCGGTGGCGGCGGGGCTGGCAGTGAACCGGGGCATCGTGACTGATCGCCAGTTGCGCTGCCGTGTCGCCGACGCCCGTAACGTGGAAGTTTTCGCGGTCGGCGACTGTGCCGAGGTCGAGGGACTCAACTTGCCTTATGTCATGCCCATCATGGCTCAGGCGCGCGCATTGGCAAAGACTCTGGCCGGCGTACCAACGGACGTCGCTTATCCGGCCATGCCGGTCGTGGTCAAGACGCCTGCCTGTCCGACCGTGATCTGCCCGCCGCCATCGGGCGTGGCCGGTGACTGGCAGGAGGACACCAGCGCCGAGGGAGTGCGTGCCGTATTCACGTCGCCCGACGGCAGCCTGCGCGGCTTTGCGCTTTGCGGAGCGGCAATGCCCGAAAAGTCGGCGCTGGCGGCACGGCTGCCGGCACTTCTGTGAGCGCTCCACCGTTGATTAACAGGTAAGCGGAACCTGTGGCGCCGCAATAATCACAGTGTGTGGAGTGGGCTGTGTTAGACTGCGCCCCGCTTCACCTCCTCAACGACCGCGCCCCAGTCTGCCGGTCGTGCCTGAATGGCGACACAAAGTCGCATCGAAGGTTACACCCCATAGAAGTTCCGCCCAGATTGGCCTGCAGTTTGCCGGGGTCGGCTTCAGAGGTATTACACATGCAGTTCACCGATCTCGGCCTTTCGGCCGAGCTCCTGCGCGCCATTGGCGAGCAGGGTTACACCACGCCCACTCCTGTCCAGCTACAGGCCATTCCCCACATTCTCGCCGGCCGCGATCTTGAAGCGCTGGCCCAGACCGGCACCGGCAAGACCGCCGCCTTCGTGCTGCCGCTGCTGCAGCGCCTGACCCATCCGCTCAGTGGCCAAACCGGCAGCCCGCTGCAAAAGGTGATCCACACCGCGCCGCGCGTGCTGGTGCTGGTGCCGACGCGTGAACTCGCGGCGCAGGTAACGGAAAGCGTCCGTATCTATGGCGCCCATACTGGCATCCGCAGCCTGGCCGTGTTCGGCGGGGTCGGCATCAACCCGCAGATCCAGACCATGCGCCGCGGCATCGACATCCTCGTCGCGACACCCGGCCGCCTGCTCGACCACCTCGGCCAGCGCACCGTTGACCTGTCGAAGGTGCAGACCCTGGTGCTCGACGAAGCCGATCGCATGTTCGACATGGGCTTCATCCGCGATATCCGCCGCATCATCGAGCGCTTGCCCAAAATACGGCAGAACCTGATGTTCTCCGCCACTTTCGCCGCCGAAGTGCGCGAACTGGCGCACACCGTGCTGAAGAATCCGGCGCTGGTCGAAGTGGCGCGTCGCAATGCGCCCGCCGAACTGGTGTCGCACGCGGTGATCAAGGTCGACAAGGAACAGAAGCGCGACCTGCTGCTGCACCTGTTCGAAGCCCACGGCTGGCACCAGGTGCTGGTGTTTTGCCGCACCAAGCATGGCGCCGACGCGCTGGCGCGCAAGCTTGAACAGTCAGGCGTGCGTACCGCGGCCCTGCATGGCAACAAGTCGCAGAACGCCCGCACCCGCGCGCTGGCCGACTTCAAGTCCGGCAAGCTGGCAGCGCTGGTCGCCACCGACATCGCCGCGCGCGGCCTCGACATCGATTCGCTGCCGCGCGTGGTGAATTTCGAATTGCCGAACGTACCGGAAGACTACATCCATCGCATCGGCCGTACCGGCCGCGCTGGCGCCAGCGGCGAAGCCCTGTCACTGGTGAGTAGCGAAGAGCGGGTTGAGTTGCGCGACATCGAACGCCTGCTCAAGCGCGAAATCGCTACGTCGGTCGTGCCGGGATTCGAGCCGCAGCATAACAACTCGGTGCCGCGCGCCGCCGCCGGCCGCCCGCCGGCGCACAAGCCGGCCCAGGCACGCACGCGTAGCGGCACGGGGGATCGCAGCGGCGCACCGCGCTCACCGCGTCCGGCCCGTTCGGGTGCTGGCGGCGCCAAGCCTGCCAGCCATCACAGCGGGCAGCGGCATCACTGAAAGCGTGGCTCATGTGCTGCGTCTGTAATTGTTGCCAAGGGCGAAAGTCGGCGCTGGCGACACGGCGCGCAGCGGTGTTCGGCACTCCCGGCACTATCCACTGAAGGCCCATAAACAGCCAGTCGCCCCTGTCTGTGTCCGAGCACCGCAATTTACGCTTGCATTTTTATTGTTTACAAACAAAAATGCAAGTGTAACTTATCCGGTACCTGACAACCATGTATCCCCGCCTTGCCATCGATCGCCTGCAAGCACTCGCTACCCGGTTCCCGGCCGTGGTCATCCTCGGCGCGCGTCAGGTTGGCAAGACCACCTTGGCGCGACAGGCCTTTCCGGAGCATGCCTATGTTGATCTCGAAGACCCCCGCACGCGCGATCTGTTTGCCGACGATCCGCGCTTCCAGCTCGACAGCAGAACTCGGATCGGCGGTCTGATTGTTGATGAAGCGCAGGCCGTGCCCGATGTATTCGCCGCCTTGCGCGGCGCCATCGATGCCGCACGCGGCGAGCGCGGACGATTTGTCGTCCTTGGTTCCGCGCAGCCCGCACTGGTGCGCGGTATCTCCGAGTCGCTGGCCGGCCGGGTCGGCCTGCTCGAACTCGATCCCCTTACCGCTACCGAAGCATGCTCCGGCCCGGCGCCGGCCGACTGGCGTAGCAACTGGCTGTGTGGCGGCTTCCCCGACGCGCTGACCTCCGGTGCGGAAGGCTTCCGCGAATGGCACGAAGCTTATCTGCGCGCCTACATCGAGCGCGACCTGCCGCAACTCGGCGTTTCCGCCGATCCTTTGCTCGCGCGCCGATTGATTACCATGCTGGCCCATCAACAGGGCGGTTTGCTCAACATCAACAGCCTGGCGAACGCGCTCGGCGTTTCGCATGCCGGGGTTTCGCGCCTGCTCGATGCCTTCGAGGCGACGTTTCTGCTGCGCCGCCTGCCGCCTTGGTTCCGCAATGTCGGCAAACGCCTGACCAAGTCGCCCAAGGTCTATCTGCGCGATACCGGCATGCTGCATCATTTGCTTAATATCGGCAGCCACGACCAGATCGAAAACCATCCGGTGCGCGGCGCCAGTTGGGAAACCTTCGTCCTCGAAGATATCATCCGCCGCGAGCGTCTGAGCCACCCGCAAACCCAGTTCTATTTCTGGCGCACTGCCGCCGGCGGTGAAATCGATCTATTGCTTGATCGTGGTGACCAGCGTCATGCCATCGAGATCAAGGCCGGTCGGGGCAACGCCCGACAGGGCCGTTATCTCGCCGACATGATGGTCGATGCCGATGCAGCGCACGGCTGGATTCTCGATCAGGGCGATGACGCCGAAGAAGCCATCAACGCCAGCGTTCAGCGCCGCGCCTTCGCTGGCAGCCTGGCTTGGCTACCATGAATGCGCGCACGCGCAGCGGCACGGGAGATCGCAGCGGCCGGCCAAGGCCGGTGGCGCCAAGCCGGCCAGTCATCACAGCGGGCAGCGGCATCACTGAAAGTTGGTTGCGTCAAGCGGCCTGGCGTTTGAGCTGAGCCGCGCGCGACGGACCTACGTTGCAAACCTACTTCGGCCGGTGAAGCGCACAGAGCTTGTTGCCGTCCGGGTCCCGCACATACGCAAGGTGCATGGCCCCCAGCTTTCCTTCGCGCAGGCCCGGAGGATCCTCGATCGACGTACCGCCATGCGCGATGGCGGCGTCATGGAACTGCCGCACCTGCTCCGGTGAACCGCACTTGAACCCTATCGTCCCGCCGTTGGCAAACGTTGCAGGTTCGCCGTTGATTGGTTCGGTGACACCGAAGGTTCCCCCGTCATGCCGGTAGAAGAGTCGTGTGTGACCGGTGCCTGCCTGGTTTCGCACAGGTTCTCCCACCCCAAGTACGCCAAGTACTGCGTCATAGAACCGCCTGGAGCGTTCTATGTCGTTCGATCCGACCATTATGTGGCTGAACATTCGTTTGTCTCCTGATTTTTAGAGGTGGTAGAGAGCGGGCGCCTTGCGAGCCTGTCGGCGGGAGAGCCTTGTGCTGCCTACGTTTGAAATCACCGGCGCTGCGCGGCTTCATCGCGCAGCGTCCGGAGAGCGAAGCGAACGGGATCGACTGCCGGGTTGGGCTTGGCCTATGCCAGGGCACGGCCAGCCGAGTCGGCACAAAAGTCGGCACTGGCGACACGGCGATTGAACGGAGCGCCGTGTTCTTTGACCTGGCCATTAGGCCCGCACTCGATCGCTTAGCGTACATGCACCATTTCGTTCGTGGTGCTCGAAGTGTGCAGCCGCATGGCCGCCATCCCGGTGAGGCCGTACCGCCTTTCTGCACTCAAGACATTTGAAGTCGGGCCGAGGTTGCTTTCGCCGCTTCGCTTCGGCATTGAGGCGGAGGGCATCCTCAATTTCGATGGTTTGCTTATTCAGTAGGCAGGTTGTTGCTTTAGGCATCATGGCTCCCCGGAGGAATGTTGATGGATGGGCTGGGCCACATGGCGTCAGCGCCGAAAGCAAAAGCTGAATGTTTCACCGTAGATGAACTGCTTGTTTTCCTTCACTGCCTCGGACGCGCACTGAGCTTCTGCTGTGCACCACTCTTCCTCAAGGCGGCGATGCTGCAGGACGATTGGAGCGATAGATGTGTTTGCTCGGCGAAGTGAATTTGATTGCTCTTCCAGAGCCTTAAGTCGCGCATCCATTCCGGCGGTGCGCTGCTTCAGGCAGTCAACTACCGCTCTGTCTGTGAAGCGACGCTCAGGAACTGCTGGCAACTCCACAGCAAGTGCATAGGAGGTTGCCGTGGCCAGCAGCAAACCAACCATTAGTCGAACGCGTACAGTCATGATGATCTCCTTGTGGCCCAACGAATAGCGACAGCAAATTTGCAGGGTTGCGCAGAAGGCTTGCTGAATAACACGGAACACACGTCAAACAAATCGACTTTTTAACAACGGGTTCGGCGAGTCGACTGGTTATTGCGTCCACTAAAATCTCCTGCAAACCCTGCATGAAGAAATTTCCAGTTCGCATACTACTCCATGCCGTATGACTGCTACCGGGGTCGACATTCAATGGCGCCCGAGTGCTGCCGCGACAGCAGGATGTTCGTGCGCTGGCTTGATCTGGCCTGTAGGTGTGCGCCCGACGGTCAAATCCAGACGTACTCGATGCCGGTTTCCTTGAAGAGCCTTTCCGAGCGCTGGATGTGCTCCTGCCATCGGGTGATGAAATCGTCGTCCGGCTTGGGGCAGAACACGTGCTTGATTCCGGCCTGCACGATCGCCCGGACGCAGTCCATGCACGGCGGATGACTGACGATCAGGCTGTTGCCGTCAAGAGGAGTGCCGACGCGCGCGACGTTTGTAATCGCGTTCATTTCCGCGTGCGAAAACCAGAAGTATTTCTCCGGCCGTGTCTGGCCGCGCTCATCTTCATCGGCACTGCATCCGCGCGGTGCGCCGTTGTAGCCCAGCGACCTGACTTCGTTGCTCGGGCCGACGATGATCGCGCCGACCTTGGTGCTGGTGTCCTTGCTCAGTTACGCGGCTGCCAGGGCGATGTCGAGATACTTGCGCGCTTTGTCCGGTGTCATATGCTCTCCAGTTTGTTGGTAGCCGGTCGGCCACTTTGTTTCTGCCGATATTACCGGTTCATTTGACGCCATTGCTTCCGCACGACGTCAGAACGACGAGCCGGGCTGCTTTAGAAATTCTATTTCTTCTGCGGTCGATTCACGACCAAGAATGACATTGCGGTGGGGAAAACGGCCGAAGCGTTCGATCACCTCGCGGTGCCGCAGCGCGTAGTCATAGGCACCGTCGAAGGCCTCGTGCTGCATTTCGCGGCGCAGTCCGGCGAAGAGGGCCACCGCGCGTTCCTGGTCGAGCAGTGATTCGCCGTGTTCGAAGGGCAGGTAGGCGAACCAGCGCTGGAAGGGCGACAGGTTCTTGTCGCGGCCAGCAGCGACAAGGGCTTCGGCCAGTACCAGTGCTTGCGCGTCGCCGGCGAAAGCGTGCGGCGTGCCGCGAAAAATGTTGCGGGTGAATTGGTCGAGCAGCAGGATGCGCGCCAGCAGATTCTCGTCAGACCCATCGTCGCGGGTGCTGCGCAAAGCTGCTTCGACATCCGCGCCAAAGCGTTCGCGGATGGCGGCATCGAAGGCGTCATCTTTGCGGAACCACTCGGGGCGGTAAGTCCCGTGGCCGGGATGATCCGGTGGCAGGAACCAGAAGTCGAGGACGGCGCGCGCGACTTGCGCCGCGGCGGTCATTTGGCCTTCTTGGCGACCGGCTTCTTCGCCGCAGGCTTGGCGGTCGTTTTCTTTGCGGCCGCTCTCTTGGCCGCAGGCTTCTTCACTGGAGCCTTCTTCGCCGTGTCGCCAGCGCCGACTATTGGCTTTGCCGCCTTCCCCTCGGCGGGCTTGGCGGTTGGTTTCGCCCCAGCTTTTGGTGCTCTCGGCTCAAACTCGAAACCGACCTTGCCGCTGGCCGGATCGCGCACCAGGTAGGCAGAGAACTTGCGCCGCGTCTTGTTCGAGATGAAGCCCTTGAGCAGGACGGTCCTGCCCGTGGCCAGCAGCTTCTGCATGTCGCTGCGGGCGACTTCCTGCTGCAGGATGATCTTGCCGGAGCGGAAATCGCAGGTCTTGCCTGCACCCACGGCTTTTTCGCAGACATAGGCCATGCCGTGCTCGAAGACACGAGCGCCGCACTTGGGGCAGGCGCCCAAGGTTTCCTGGGACGAGAAATCCACTTCTTCGGCGTCGGCATCGGCGTCCGACTGGCCGAAATCGAACTCCGGCATGTGGTCGTCCTTGAGCTTGATCATCGCTGCGAAGGGACGCCCCATCTTGCTGCGAAAGCCTTGCAACGGGCCTATCTGGCGGTTCTTCAGCAGTTCGTCGACTTCCTCGGATTCCCACTGCCGGCTGGCCACCACTTTCCACAGCTTGTAGTCGCACTTCTCGCAGGTGAAGTGCTTGTAGCCTTCATGAATCTTGGCGCCGCAGCGCGGGCAGGGAGTCTTCAGCGTGCCGAAGTCGGGGTCGGCAAATTCGCCGGTCTTGATGCGTTCGACCATTTCCCGCGTCTTGTCCACGACATGGCTCATGAACTCGTCGCGGCCAAGCCGGCCATGTTCCATTTCCCGGAGCTTGTATTCCCATTCGCCGGTGAGTTCGGGCGAGCGGATTTCGTCGACCTTGAGTTGTTCCAGCGCGAACAGCAAGGAAAAGGCCTTGGCCGTCGGCTGTAGTTCGCGGCCGTTGCGATGCAGGTATTCCTCGGCCAGCAGGCCCTCGATTGTGGCGGCGCGGGTGGCCGGCGTGCCGAGGCCGCGCTCGGACATGGCTTCGCGCAGTTCCTCGTCCTCGATCAGCTTGCCGGCGCCTTCCATGGCGGTGAGCAGCGTGGCTTCCGTGAAGCGCGGCGGCGGTTGCGTCGCCTTCGCCTTGACCTCGACATCCTTGGCCCAGATACGCTCGTTCTTTTCCAGCGGCGGCAGGTTGAGGTTTTCGCCGGCTTCTTCGCGCGTCTCCTGCGATTCCTTGCCATACACGGCCAGCCAGCCCGGCGTCACCAGCACCTTGCCTTCGGTCTTGAAGGCTTCCTTCTCGACGCGCGTGATGCGGGTGGTGATGTTGAATTCGGCCGACGGGTAGAAGATGGCGAGAAAGCGCTTGGTGACCAGGTCGTAGATCTTCTGTTCCGGCTCGGAAAGGTTCTTCGGCGCTGTTCCGGTGGGGATGATGGCAAAGTGGTCGCTCACCTTGCTGTTGTTGAAAATGCGTTTGTTGGGATGCACCCAGCCGTTCTTCATGATCGCGCCGGCGAAGGTGGCGTAGGGCGTGCCGGCCATCGACGCCAGGGTTTCCTTGACGGTGCCGATATAGTCCTCGGGCAGGTGGCGGCTGTCGGTCCGCGGATAGGTCAGCGCCTTGTGCTTTTCGTAGAGTGCCTGGGCGATGCCCAGTGTGTTCTTGGCGGAAAAGCCAAAGCGGCCGTTGGCCTCGCGCTGCAGCGAAGTGAGGTCGTAGAGCATCGGACAGGCTTCGGTCTTGGGCCGGCTTTCGTCTTCCGCCGTGCCGTGCTGGCCCAGGCATTTCTTGCGCAGGGCATCGGCTTTCGACTTGTCCCACATGCGTTCGGCGCGCGCATGCTCGTCCGCAGCCTTCTTGAATTTTTCATCGAACCAGCGGCCGCGGTAGCTGCCGGCGACACACTGGAATTCGCCTTCGACTTCCCAGTAGTCGCGCGAGACGAAGGCGCGGATGCGACTTTCGCGTTCGACCATGATGGCCAGCGTCGGCGTCTGCACTCGTCCCACCGGGGTCTTGTAGAAGCCGCCTTCCTTTGAGTTGAACGCCGTCATGGCGCGCGTGCCGTTGATGCCGATCAGCCAGTCGGCTTCCGAGCGGCAGCGCGCGGCGTCCGCCAGCGGCAGCATTTCGTGGTCGGTGCGCAAATGGGCGAAGCCGTCGCGGATCGCCGTAGTGGTCATCGATTGCAGCCAGAGGCGGCGAATGGGTTTTTGCTTGGCGCCCAGGGCGTGCTGCGCGACGTAGCGGAAAATCAGCTCGCCTTCGCGTCCGGCGTCGCAGGCATTGACCAGACCGGTGACATCCTTGCGCTTGATCAGGCGGGTCAGCAGACGCAGTCGTTCCGCTGTTCTCTCGATCGGGTTCAGAGAGAAATGTGGCGGAATCATCGGCAGATGGGTGAAACTCCACTTGCCGCGCTTGACGTCGAATTCTTCCGGCACCGCGAGTTCCAGCAGGTGGCCGATGGCCGAGGACAAGACGTAGTCGTCGCTCTCGAAGTAGTCGGCGGTGCGGGTGAAACCGCCGAGCGCCTTGGCTATATCCTGGGCGACGGAAGGTTTTTCGGCGATGATAAGTTGCTTTGACATTGTTTTTTTGGCGATGCCGGCGCAAATGCACTTCAGGAGCGGCGCATCATAAGCGCGCCTCTCCCAATTAGGCAAGCCGGGAATTAATTGAGCAGGATGCGGGTGACGTCGTCGCCGACGTCAAAATCCCCGTCGTCGCTGTCCTCGGCGAGCAGTTCCTCGAGGATCAGGGCGTCGACTTCGTGGCGGTAGCGCCAGATTACGGCAAGCACGATGACCTTGAGCCGGTCGAGGCTGACTTCGTCGTCGGGCAGGGCCAGGGCGCGTTCGATGATGGCTTCGCGCAAGGGCGCATCGATGGCATCGTGCTGTTCAAGAAAGCTGATGAAGCCGCGACAGGCGGCCGGCAGCCTGTCCTGTTCTTCCTCGTCGTAGATGCGCACGGCGCCGGCCAGCGCCGGACTGCGGCAACGGTCGCTGTCTTCCCCGGCGAGACCATCGAGCCAGGACAAAGCCGCACTGATGTCGTCGGTGCCGAAGCCCGCCGCCGAAAGCTTCCTGGCCAATACGGCAGGTTCCGGGCAGGCATCGGGCAGGTAGTTCTCGAACAGGTAAACCAGAATGTCGATCATTGGTCTATTTCGTGAAACGTGAAGAGTGAAAAGTGAAACGTGGGGCGCGTTGCGGGGGACATCACGTTTCACCTTTCACATTTCACGGAATTAATGGAGTTTCTGGTAGAGGCCGCCGGGCAATTGGGCCACACGGCCGGCGAGTTCCATGGGCAGCAGCATGGCAAGAAGGTCGGCGGGCGTCAAGCCGCTGCGCGCAGAAAGAGTGTCGATGGCGCACGGCGCGTCACCCAGAAAAGCGAGTACTTGCTCTTCGCCTTCGTTCTGCGGTACATCTATTTGGTCAGAGGCGATTGGTACGGAACGGGCCGTTTCCCAGTGCAATTCCTCAAGAACGTCCTGTGCCGATTCGACCAGCTTGGCCCCCTGCCGAATCAGCTGATGGCAGCCGCGCGACAGGGGCGAGTGGATCGAACCGGGGATTGCAAACACCTCGCGCCCGGTTTCCGCAGCCAGCCGTGCCGTGATCAGCGAGCCGCTCTTCAGGGCCGCCTCGACCACCAGGCAGCCCAGCCCGAGGCCGGCGATGATGCGGTTGCGCCGCGGGAAGTTGGCGGCCAGCGGCGGGGTGCCGAGCGGGAATTCGCTGAGGAGCACGCCTTTTTCGGCGATGGCGCGGGCCAGGGCTTCGTTGCGTGCGGGGTAGAGCCGGTCGGCGCCGGTGCCGATCACGGCTACCGTGCCCGCCGCCGTCGCCAGCGCGCCGCGATGGGCGGCGGCATCGATGCCCAGCGCCAGGCCACTGACGACGGTCAGGCCGGCGTCGCCGAGCGCCTGGGCGAAGGCCTCGGCATCGCGTACGCCCTGCGCAGTCGCATTGCGGCTACCGACCATGGCCAGCATCGGGCGATTGAGTACTGCCGTATTGCCTTTGGCGTAAAGCAGCACCGGCGGATCGTCCGAAGTCAGCAGGCTTTGCGGGTAGTCCGCATCGGCCAGGGTCAGCAACCGGTTGCCGGCTTGTGCCGCCCAGTCCAGTGCGGCGTCGATGTCGGCGCCACAGTCATGGCTCAGCAATCGGTCGGCCAGCGCCGGATCGACGATTGCGGAGAGTGCGTGGGGACCTGCCTCGAAAATCGCCTGCGGCAGGCCGAAGGCCTTGAGCAGCGCCCGCCGGCCTTCACCGCCGACGCCGGGGATCAGCGTGAGACGGAGCCAGGAAGCGAGTTCTTGGCGATCCGTCACCGCCGACTTAGCGTGAAATTACTCGTTCGGAGCGACTAGTGATAGTCGAGCGAAGCGAGCTGACCAGAAGCCTCCCCGTGAGGGGAGGATGGGAGGGGCGGGCCATTAATTCGCCTTTCGCGTGTTTCATCATCGACGGGTGGCTCTCGCTGCCACGAGCGCTAAGGAGTGCGGACGGTGTCGCCGACCACGATGGGTCGCGTTGCGTTCATCACCAGGGCGTAGGAAACCCGGTCGAACACGCGGAACACGAACACCAGGCCATTGCGCGCGTCGGGAAGCTGGTAGGTGGTCTTTTCACCCTGGTAACGGTTGTCCACCGCAGCGCCAGCGATGTCGGCGGCAAGCACGTGACCCGGCTCCAGTCCGTCGGCCTTGCCGCGACTGAGGGTAACGACGGACTGCGGACCGCCGAAGTTAACCCCGGCGTAGATGGCCAGCACCTTGGCCCTGATCATTTTTGCCGGCGGGTGCGGTATGTAATTCACCACATCGAGTCGCGGCGCGGACAGCAGGCGGTCGTCGCGGACGATCTCCTGCTTCGAGGTGAGTACCAGAAAGCTCGATGGCACACCGCTTCTGGTCTGGCGCGCGGTGCCAATATATACGGCCTCGTGGCCCAGCGTCTCCTTGGTGTCGGGGTCGACCAGCGGCTTGCCGGGCCGGAATAGCTGCCAGACCTTGTGCTGGGTGGTGACCTCGGTGGTGTAGATGGTGTCGCTGGCGCCGGCTATGACGCGGTTGTCCTGCAGGGCAACCACACGCGGCGCGGCATCGAGACCGCTTTCGTCGAGCACGCGCGGCTCGCTGAGGAAGGGCTCGATGTCTTGCGGCGGAATGGAGGGAATGCCCTTGGTCAGCGGCTCGACGTACTCGCGGCGTTGTTCGGTCACGGTCACCAGCTTGACGCGGGGCTGGTTGCCGCTCTTGTCGAGCACGATGACCTGGCCTGGATAGATGCGTTGCGGGTTCTTGATCTCCTCCGCGTTCAGCTTCCACAATTCGCCCCAGCGGTAGGGATCCTTGAGGAATTTGGCGGCGATGCCCCACAGGGTGTCGCCGGCCGTCACCACATGCCGGTCGGGCGCGCCGTCGGCCAGTTGCAATGGCTGTGCCGCCTGTGCGACTGCCACAGTGGTTGAAATGCTGATGAGCAGCGCAGATATAATGCGACGCATGGCGTGATCTCCTGGCCGAGTGTCAATGTGGATGGCGAACCACCCGGGTATCTGCCCGATTCTGCCCGACAATTCCCCCAGCATCAATTCTTTCAAGAGCGGTTTCATGGCCTTATTGCAGATTTTGCGTTACCCCGATCCCCGCCTGCACCGCCGCGCGGCACGCGTCACGCAGGTGGATGCGCGCATCCGCAAGCTTGCCGCGGACATGGCCGAGACCATGTATGCCGCGCCCGGCATCGGTCTTGCCGCGCCGCAGGTGGACCAGCTGCTGTGCCTGATCGTGATCGACGTCTCGGAAGACAAGTCGCAGCTGCAGACCTTCATCAATCCCGAACTGCTGGAAAAATCTGGCGAATGCGAAGGCGAGGAAGGCTGTCTTTCGGTGCCCGGCATCTACGAAACGGTGAAGCGCGCCAGCCATGTCAGGGTGCGTGCGCTGGGACTCGACGGCCAGCCCTTCGAGCTGGAGGCCGACGACCTGCTCGCGGTGTGCATCCAGCACGAAATGGATCACCTCGAAGGCAAGGTCTTCGTCGAATACCTTTCGCGCCTGAAGCAGACGCGGATCAAGAGCAAATTGCTCAAGCAGTCGCGCGAGACGTTTTAACGCCCATGGTTCCGATAAACCACCCCAAATCATGAAGCCTGTCACCGTTGTTGCGCCAAGGGCTTGCAAATCGGCCCGCCCCTCCCGTCCTCCCCTCGCGGGGAGGCTATTGATTGGCTCGCTGCGCTCGATATCACCAGCGACCCAGCCTGTGGCTTCACGCTAAGTGAACATAATTTTCGCTGGTACGCCCGAGTTCGCGGCGCGGGCATTGGAGGCGCTGCTGGCGGCCGGGCATCAGGTGGTGCTGGTGCTGACCCAGCCCGATCGCCCTGCCGGGCGCGGCATGGCCCTGCAGGCGTCAGCCGTCAAGAAAGTGGCCCTGGGCCACGGCATTCCCGTGTTTCAGCCGGAGCGCCTCAAGGACCCGGCGACGCATGAGCCGATCCGCGCCGCCTGCGTCGAACGCGGCGCCGAGCTGATGGTGGTCGCCGCTTATGGCCTGATTCTGCCGCAGGCGGTACTCGATCTGCCGCAACTCGGCTGCATCAACATTCATGCCTCGCTGCTGCCGCGCTGGCGTGGCGCGGCGCCGATTCATCGCGCCATCGAAGCCGGCGATGCGCAAACCGGCATCACGATAATGAGAATGGAAGCCGGCCTGGATACCGGTCCGATGTTGCTGGCCGAGGCCGTCGCCATCGAAGCAGAGGACACCACGGGCAGCCTGCATGACCGCCTCGCCAGGCTGGGCGGCAAACTGGCGGTCGCCGCCCTGGCGCGCTTCGATCAACTCATCCCCGTGCCGCAGCCGGCAGCAGGCGTAACGTACGCCGACAAGGTCGACAAGGCCCAGGCCCGGCTGGACTGGAGCCAGCCCGCGGAAATCCTGGCGCGCAAAGTGCGCGCCTTCAATCCCTTTCCCGGCGCCGTGGCGACGCTGGCCGGCGAGCCGGTCAAGATCTGGTGCGGCAACGTCGTTGCGGCGAGCGGCAGGCCGGGCCAGGTGCTGGCTGCCGATGCCAAAGGCATTGTCGTGGCCTGCGGCGAAGGGGCGTTGCGCCTCGCCGAACTGCAAAAGCCGGGTGGTCGCCGTGTCACCAGCGCCGACTTCCTGAACGGCAGCAACTTGCGGCCGGATTGATCGGCGCCCATGCAGACCGACAGGCGAGGCGGATTCCGCTGGTTGCGATTGTTGCCGTTACTCGTGTTGTTGCTGGCGACCGGCACGACGCCAGCCGCCGAGATCAGGAACGTGGCGGCCTATCAGCAGG
This sequence comes from Sulfuritalea sp., assembly GCA_030651305.1. Lineage (GTDB taxonomy): Bacteria > Pseudomonadota > Gammaproteobacteria > Burkholderiales > Rhodocyclaceae > Sulfuritalea. Next base: position 85,442 of record JAUSCI010000024.1, read on the forward strand.
CCGATCGCCTGATCGTCAGCTACGACCTGGAGGACGGCAACCCGGTGGATGCGAAAGAATGCGCCAGTGCGCTGCGTCCCGAATTGTGCAGGCAAGCCCTGGGCAGTCAGGTGGCTGCCTTGTTCGCCATCAACGGTCGACTCTATTCGCACGAATCGCTGCGCCTCGAAGGCGACGTCGGGCGCAAGGTGGAGCCCGGAAAAGGCAGGCGTTTCGCCTGGCCCGTGCTGCAGGATTTCCCCCAAGGCATAACGACTGAAATCCTGGTCAACGTCGCCATCAGTCCGAAACGCCTGAGGGAGAAGGACGTCGTATCGCTCGGCGATCAGCAGACCGAGATATTCCGCCGCATCGACACGGAACGGATCGCGGTCGCGGAAGCCAACCGCAGCCTGGTTTTCGGCACAGCCGCGAAGCGACTGGCAAACAAGATCGACGACACCGTCAAAGCGTCGTATGCCACCGAACCTGACGAGGCGCTGCTGGAAAAATCGCGCTACTACTGCGCGCGCTTTTTCGACGGCAATGTCGCCACGGAACAACTGGCGGCGTCTTGGGAGAAATCGAAGACCGGTCCGCCGCCCCAGGTCACCGATGAGTCTCATGCAAAATACTTCAGTTGTCTGCTGCGCTCGCTCGATCCCCACAGCGACTATCTGACCCCCGAAGCCTTTCGCGAACTCAAGGTGGAAACCAAGGGCGAGTTCGGCGGCCTCGGCATGGAACTCACCATGAAGAACGGCGTGCCTGCCGTGGTCAGCCCGATCGAAGATACCCCGGCATTTCGCGCAGGAATTCTGACTGGCGACCAGATTCTCGAAATCGACGGCAAATCCACCAGGGGCATGACGCTGATCGACGCGGTCAGGCTGCTGCGCGGCCAAAAGGGGACACGCATCACGCTGACCCTGCAGCGCGAAGGAAATGCCCTGCCGCTGCGGGTCGAACTGGTGCGCGATGTGATCGTGGTGCGCAGCGTGCGGTCCCGGCTACTCGACGATGGCTATGGCTATATTCGCATCGCCCAGTTTCAGGAAAGGACCGCCGATGATGTCGGCGCGGCGCTGGAATCGCTCAAGGCGGGAAACGGCGGCACGCTGAAAGGTCTGGTGCTCGACTTGCGCAATGATCCGGGCGGCCTGCTCAGCTCCGCCGTCAGCGTTGCCAGCCGCTTTATCGAGTCGGGGCTGATTGTTTCCATGCAGGGTCGCGAGCGCAGCAGCAACCACCAATACCCGGCGCAGAGGATCACCAAGGAAGCGGCCTACCCGATCGTGGTGCTGATCAACGGCGGTAGCGCCAGCGCAGCGGAGATCGTCGCCGGCGCCCTGCAGGATCATCGGCGGGCGGTCATCGTCGGCGCCCGCAGCTTCGGCAAGGGTTCGGTGCAGACCATCCTGCCGATCGAACAGGGCGCGATCAAGCTGACCACGGCCATCTACTACACGCCGAACGGACGGTCGCTGCAGCAGGTCGGCATCGAACCGGACATTCCGCTTGACCAGGATGCGACCCTCGATGAAGGCAGCATTGCCTTTGCGCAACGGCTGTTGCGGGAATCCTCCGGCACGCGGAATCTTGTGGTGCTCAAGGACCGGCTGGAGCAACTCAAGATCGAGGAGTTCCATGCGCTATACAAGAATGCGGTGCGTGCCAGCGTCGCAGTGGGCGTGCCTTCTGCCGCCACCAGCCTCGCCGCTGCCAGGCCCGCGCCGCGTCCCGCGGCGACGTCCGCCACGCACGACCGCGCCGACGAACACCGCGTGGCGCTGGTGATCGGCAACAGTGCCTATCCGTCCGCGGCGCTGAAGAACCCGGTGAACGATGCCCGCGCCATATCGGCAAAATTCAGGGCCCTCGGCTTCGATGTCATCACCCGGGAAAACGTCAGGCAGAAGGACATGACCCGGGCCATCACGCAGTTCGGCGAAAAGCTGGCGCGCAGCGGCACCGTGGGCATTTTCTTTTATGCCGGGCACGGCATGCAGGTCAGGGGCAAGAATTACCTGATTCCGGTCGATGCGCAGATATCCTCCGAAGCCTCGGTGCGCAGCGAGGCGGTGGATGTCGATTCGCTGCTGGAACAACTGGCGACCAGCGCGCTGGGCATCGTCATCCTCGACGCCTGCCGCAACAATCCTTTCGAGCGGAAGTTTCGCGGCTCTGCCGGCGGTCTGGCGCAGATGGATGCGCCGAAAGGCATCCTGATTGCCTACGCCACGGCGCCGGGCAAGGTGGCGTCCGATGGCGACGGCCGCAATGGCCTCTACACCCAGGAATTCCTCCGGATGCTGGATGAACCCGGACTGAAAGTCGAAGACGTCTTCAAGCGCGTGCGGCGTCGCGTCGCCGATGCCACTGCCGACCAGCAGGTGCCGTGGGAGTCTTCTTCGCTGACCGGCGATTTCTATTTTGTCGGCAACCCGCTGGCGGCGGCGGAAAGCCGGACGCCGGAGGCGGAGCTGCTGTTCTGGCAGAGCATCCGCGAGAGCCGGGATGCGGAGGATTTCAACGCCTATTTGCGAAAATATCCCGTCGGACAATTTTCCGACATCGCGCGAAATCGCCTGAAGACCCTGTCCGCAGGCAAGCGACGCTGACCGGATGCAGCGAGAGAGTTCATGCGCATTGATGCCATAGCGCCGACGCCGGAGGCGATTACCGGCGGCATGGCGGTCCTCTCGCCGATCGTCGGCGGCCGTGTCGAGCTGCAACTGCTGACGACATTGAAGTGCAACCTGAAATGCACTTACTGCTCGCTCGGCGTCGGTGAAGTACTCGGCTCGCAGACCGAGTTGAGCTACGACATCGACCAGCTCGTTGCCTTTGTCGACAGGCATCTGGCGGGCAAGGAGGTCTACGTCACTTTCTACGGCGGCGAGCCGATGCTCAACAAGGGCCTGCTGCTTGAAGTGATGGAGCGTTTTCCGCAATTTCGCTTCCAGCTGCAGACCAACGGCACCTTGCTCGACAAGCTGCCGGACCGGGCGCTGGCGCGGCTGTCGAATGTGCTCGTCTCGATCGATGGCGGCGAGGAAATCACCGACGCCTATCGCGGACGCGGCATCTGGAGCAGCGTAATGCGCAATGTGCGAGGAATTCGCCAACGGGTCGGCGGCACGCTGACGGCACGCGTCACCTGGAGCAATCCGGCCACCACCTTCGAAGAGCTGGATGGCCTGGCGGATAGCTTCGATTACCTCTACTTTCAGTTTGTTGCCGATGACATGTATCAGGGGGATTCGGTCGAGCGGCGCAAGGCCGTGCTGCTGCGCTTGATCGAAAAGTTCTTCGCCCGCAGCGATGTGCTGTATCCGCTGGTGCCGCTGATGGGCATCGTGCGCAACAAGCTGTTGCCGAGTCGGGCTGTCGAGCTGTATGCGGGACAGACCCAGTGCCGCGTGTCCACGCACCTGCTCAATGTCATGCCCAACGGCCAGATCTATCCCTGCCCCGATCTGATGTACGCGCCGGAAATGCAGATGGGCGAGATTCAGGGCAACTGGCTGCAGGCGAGCCCCCTGCAGCCGCACCCCGGCATGCCCTGCGAAGGCTGCGAAGCGTTTCCGTGGTGCCGGCGTAATTGCCTGAAGAACCTGCATCTGGCGTATGTCAAGAATGACGAACGCTATCGCCGCGAGGTTGTTGAGCCGATCTGCGATCTGCTGCGTTTCATCGGTCGTGAAATCGACCGGCACGATCCCCGTGAGTGGTTTGCGCGTCTGCCCCTGCCCCTGCGCCGGCAATTGCTCGACGCCGAGGTGTATGAGTACGTCGAAATCATGCCCTGATCGGCTCTGAACAAGAGCCGTGACATATACCTTGATATATTCCATGGTCAGGCATAGACTATGGTATCTACCAGTACACGAGGCTAGCACCATGAGCCAGGTCGCAAAACTCTTCGCCAACGGTCGCAGTCAGGCGGTTCGCCTGCCCGCTGCCTATCGCTTCGATACCAAGGAAGTCTTCATCCGCCAGGATTCCGAAACCGGCGACGTGATCCTGTCGCGCAAGCCGGCGACGTGGGACGACTTTTTCGCCGCGCTCGAGGTCGCCAACGTCCCTGACGATTTTCTCGACGAAAAGGAACGCCAGCAGGGAACGCAGGATCGTGACCCTTTCAAGGACTGGGTCGAATGAAGCGGAATATGCTCGACACCAACACGGTGAGCTACCTGCTCAAGGCTCATCCGAAGGTCGCCCGGCGCGTGGCCGCCGCTCCCATGGCCTTCCTTTGTATTTCCGCTATCACCGAAGGCGAACTGCTCTTCGGCCTGGCCAGGCGGCCCGATGCAAAGCGGCTGCATAGGGCCGTGCGCGAACTTCTGCGGCGTGTCGATGTACTGCCTTGGGACAGCACGGTTGCCGAGCGTTACGGGGCGGTGCGGGCGGATATGGAGCGTCGCGGCAAAATCCTTGCGCCACTCGATCTGCTGATCGCCACTCATGCTTTGAGTGCAGGCGCGGTGCTGGTGACCAATGATCGGGCGTTCGCGAAGGTCGCCGATCTGGAAGTCGAAGACTGGACGAAGTGACCGGCAGGCTAGCTGCCGTGGTTGTCGCTCCGAAAAGTCGGCGCTGACGACACGGCGATTTATGTCGTCAGGGAAGTAAATGCCAAGCTGCCCCGTTTGCTTTCCCGTCATTCCCGAACGCCCTGAATCGCCGTGCCGCCAGCGCCGACTCTTGCGCGGCAATTCAATTGCTGTACCTCGTCAAGGCAGTAGACTGCCGCCATGACCGATTCTTCCCACCGTTCCGCGCCGCTCGCCGAAGCCTTGCTCGGCGCGGCGCAGTTGATCGCCGCCGTGATCAAAGGGCGCAATTTCGACATCGCGCTGGCCGCGTCGCCCCTGGTCGGCGTCACGCGCGCGGCGGCGATGGATCTTGGCTACTCGACCCTGCGCGCCTTCGGTCGCGGCGACTTTCTGCTCGGCTTGTTGCTTGAGCGCCCGCTGCAGGATCCGGCGGCGCGCGGCCTGCTGCTGGCGGCGCTGGCGCGCCTCGAAGCGCGGCCCGACGAGGCGCACACCACGGTCGATCAGGCGGTGACTGCGGCGGCGCGACTGGGCCGCGGCCAGTTCAAGGGTCTGCTCAATGGCGTGCTGCGAAATTTTCTGCGCCGGCGCGAAGAACTGCTGGCTCTCGCGGCTGCTGATCCGGTGGCGCGCTGGCAGCATCCGGCCTGGTGGATCGAACGTCTGCAACGCGACCATCCGGCCCATTGGGAAAGCATTCTCGCCGCCGGCAACAGCCATCCGCCGCTGTGCCTGCGCGTCAATCGGCGGCGCTCATTGGCCACCCCGGCCAGCGCCGACTTTCTGGCGCAGCTCGATGCAGCCGGCATTGCGGCGCGCGCGCTCGATGACATCGCCATTCTGATCGAGAAGCCGGTCCCGGTGGAGCGTATTCCGGGCTTTGGCGCCGGCCTGTGCTCGGTGCAGGACTGGGGCGCGCAGGCGGCGGCGGGATGGCTCGACGCGCAGGACGGCATGCGCGTGCTGGATGCCTGCGCGGCACCCGGCGGCAAGGCGGCGCACCTGCTGGAAACCGCGCAAGTCGATCTGACGGCGCTGGATGCCGACGCGCCGCGCGCCGCGCGCATCACGAACAACCTGCGTCGGCTGGGGTTGGTAGCGACGGTGAAGGTGGCCGATGCGCGCGCCGTCGACGCCTGGTGGGATGGCCGTCCCTACGACCGCATTCTGGCCGATGTGCCCTGCTCCGCTTCCGGCGTGGTGCGCCGCCACCCCGATGCAAAATGGTTGCGACGCGAGTCGGACATTGCCGGTTTTGCCAGGACACAAAAGGCAATTGTCGATGCCCTGTGGCGAACTCTCGCCCCAGGTGGCAAAATGCTTTATGTAAGCTGCTCGGTGTTTGGGGAGGAGAATGCCCGCCAGGTGGAGGCCTTCATCGACCGCCATGCCGATGCCCGGTACCTGCCGGCACAACGTGTCACAACCAGCGATGCACAATTGCACCACTTGCCCGATGCCGAACATGACGGCTTTTATTACGCGCTGCTGCAAAAGAATTGAGGCCGGGTTGCCGGCACTGGTGCTGGCTCTGCTGTTGCTGACGGCGGCCGCGGCGCAAGCCGGCAGCATCGAGCCGAAGCGCGCCGCGCTGACCCCCGGCGAGGATGGCTACGCGCTTTCCGCCGAATTCGCGATCGATCTCGGCAACCGGCTGGAAGACGCCGTGGCGCGAGGCGTCCCCCTCTATTTCAATCTCGAGTTTGTGCTCGAGCGCGGCCGCAAGTACTGGGTCAACGAACATATCGTCACCCGCAGCCTGACCTACAAGCTTGCCTACAGCAGCCTGATGCGCCAGTACCGCTTGAGCACCGGCAACCTGCACCAGAACTTCGGCAGTCTGGCGGAGGCGATGCGCGTGGTCGGTCGCATCGCGGCACTGCCGGTAGTCGACAAGAACCTTATCCAGCCCGGAGAGCCCTATGAGGCGGCAGTGCGTCTCTCGCTCGATCGCAGCCAGTTGCCGAAGCCCTTCCAGGTCGATGCCATCATGGATCGCGACTTGCAGGTGGATACCAAGGTACTGCGCTGGCATTTCGTCGCAGCCGTGACGACGCCATGAGGGTTGCGCTCGCGGTAGTCGCCGCGCTTGGTGCGATTCTGTTGTTTCTGCTGGCGTCCGCGTCGGCAAATACCGCGCTGTTTGCCGAGAATTATCCCTGGCTGCTGGCGATCAATGGCGCCGCTGCTGTGGCGCTGGTGGTGCTGGTCGGCCTCCAGCTGCGGCGCCTGCGCCGCGATTTCAGGAACGGCGTGTTCGGCTCGCGCCTGAAATCCCGCCTGCTGCTGATGCTTTCCCTGATGGCGGTGCTGCCCGGCGCACTGGTGTATGGCGTTTCAATGCAGTTCGCGGTGAAGAGCATTGATTCGTGGTTCGACGTGCGCGTCGATGCCGCACTGGAAGGCGGCCTCAATCTTGGCCGCAGCGTGCTTGAAACCTTGCAGGCCGAGTTGCTGGCCAAAGCCCGTGATGCGGCGCTGGATTTGGGTGATGCCGCCTTCGTCAGCCCGAGCCGGCTGAATCGGCTGCGCGAGCAGGCCGGCGCCCAGAGCGCAACCCTGTTGACACTTTCCGGTCAGGTGCTGGGCAGCAGCTCGGGCGAGATGGGCAGCTTCATGCCTTCCATTCCCGCGCCCAGCCAGCTGCGCGCGGCGCGCAACGGGCGCGGGCTGGCGCTGATTGGCGATGCCGAAGGTGGTGGCCTGGTGCTGCGGGCGCTGGCGCCGGTCAGTGGCGGTGGCCTCACTCTCGATCCGCGGGTTCTGCAATTGACACTGCCGGTACCGGCATCGATCGCGAAAAGCGCCGAAAGCGTCGAGGCAGCGCACCGCGACTATCAGGAGCTGCAACTCGGCCGCGTTGGCCTCAAGCGCATCTACACCCTGACGCTGACGCTGGCGCTGCTGCTGGCCCTGTTTGCCGCGATAGCCCTGGCCTTCTTCCTGGCCGAGCGCCTGGCGCGGCCCTTGCTGATTCTGGCCGAAGGCACGCAGGCGGTGGCAGCTGGCGACTTTACGCCGCGTGCCACGGTGGAGGCATCCGACGAGCTGGGCGTGCTGACGCATTCCTTCAACAGCATGACGCACCAGCTGAGCGAGGCGCGGGCGCAGGCCGAGCATCATCGCCAGGAGATGGAGGCGGCGCAGGCCTACCTGGAATCCGTGCTGGCGAATCTGTCGGCCGGCGTGCTGGCCTTCGATCTGCGCTTTCGCTTGCGTGCGGCAAACCGCGGTGCGCTGGCGATTCTCGGCGATGATCTCGCCGGCTTTGAAAATACGCGGCTGCAGGACTGGCCACGCCACGAGACCCTGGCCGGAGCCATTCTGGGCGGGTTCGCGCGGCGTGGCGACGAGTGGCAGGAGCAGCTCGAAATCGCCCGCCCCGACGGCATGCCGCAAGCGCTGCTGGTGCGCGGCACGGCCTTGCCGGCCGCCGGTGGTGGCGGCTATGTGGTGGTGTTCGACGACATCACGCGGCTCATCGCCGCGCAGCGTTCCGCCGCCTGGGGCGAAGTGGCGCAGCGCCTGGCGCACGAGATCAAGAACCCGCTGACGCCGATCCAGCTGTCTGCCGAGCGGCTGCAGCTCAAGCTGGCCGACCAGTTGACAGGCGCCTCGCGGGAACTACTGGACCGTGCCACGCAGACCATCGTCAGCCAGGTCGAGGCGATGAAGAGCATGGTCAATGATTTCCGCGACTATGCGCGCACGCCGTTGCCGCAACTCGCCGTGGTCGATCTGCAAGCCCTGCTCGGCGAGGTGCTGGGCCTTTACGAGAATTCGCGGACGATCGTCGCCGCAGCGCCGGCGCCGACTCTTGAAGTCCTGCCGCCGGTGCTGGCCGACGCCAACCAGTTGCGGCAGGTGTTGCACAATGTCCTGACCAACGCGCAGGACGCCCTGGCCGATGCAAGCGACGCCCGCATCACGATTGCCATGGCACGGGAGGGAGCGCGCGCGCGACTCACCATCAAGGACAATGGCCCGGGCTTCCCGCCGCAGATTCTGTCGCGTGCTTTCGAGCCCTATGTCACGACCAAGTCAAAGGGTACCGGGCTGGGTCTGGCGATCGTCAAGAAGATAGTGGATGACCACGGCGGCGAGATTCGCCTGGTGAACAATCATGGCGGCGAGGTAAGCATCTGGCTGCCGCTGGCAAACCAGGATGCAGCAAAGAGGATTTAGGAAAATGCCGAAGATACTGGTGGTCGATGACGAAATCGGAATACGCGAACTGCTCTCGGAGATCCTGCGCGACGAGGGCTACGACGTTCAACTGGCGGAAGACGCAGCCGCGGCAAGGGCGGCACGCGAGGCCGGCCGGCCCGACATGGTGCTCCTCGACATCTGGATGCCCGATACCGATGGCATTACGCTGCTGAAGGAGTGGGCCGGCAATGGTCAGCTCAATATGCCGGTGGTGATGATGTCGGGGCACGCCACGATCGAGACCGCCGTGGAAGCGACCCGGATCGGGGCGCTGGATTTTCTGGAAAAGCCGATCGGCATGCAGAAGCTGCTGGCGGCGGTGAAGAAGGCGCTCGAGCGCAATGCGCGGCATGTCGGCGGCGGCCTGTCGCTGGCTGCATTTGCGCGCCCCGGTCCATTGCGCGATCTCAAGCGCCGGATGGACCAGGTCCTGGCCAAAAGTCCCTTGCTGCTGCTGCGTTCCGCGCCCGGCGGCATCGTCGAACTGGTGGCGCGCACGGCGCAGGTGGCCGGCAAGCCGTGGCTCGATATCGCCCACGATTCCAACCCGGTGAGCACTGATGTGTTGCAGCGCGCCGCCGGCGGCGTGCTGTGGTGCGAGGAACTGGCGCGGCTGACCAGGCTGCAGCAGAGGAACCTGCTGTTCGCTGCGGACCGTCTCGAGCGCTATGGCCTGCGTCTGGTGGCGGCCACCACGCACAGCAGCGGGGAGCTGGCGACTATGGGCTGGGACGAAGTCAGCCTTACGCGCCTGTTCGAAACCGGGCTGGGGGTGCCGGGTCTGACCGAATTGAAGGACGAAGTACCGGACATCGCCGCGCATCTGCTGACGCAGTTGATGGAAAGTGACGAGATTCCCCTGCGACGTTTTTCCAGTGCCGCCCTCAACGTCTTGCGCCAGCATGTCTGGAGTGGAGGCTATGGGGAACTCAAGAGCGCAGTGAAGTCGCTGGCGATGGCCAGCCTGGGCGAGGAGATCGGCGAAGAGGAGGCGCTGCAGCTGCTGGCGCCGGCCGGCGAACCGGGCCTGGTGCCGGCAGGTCTGGCGCCGGACGTGATCGAGCGGCCGTTGCGCGAGGCGCGCGAAGCCTTCGAGCGCATGTACTTCGAGTACCACCTGGCCAAGGACGGCGGCAACATGACGCGCCTGGCGGAAAAGACCGGGCTGGAACGCACGCACCTGTACCGCAAGCTTAAAGACCTCGGGTTGCGCTGATGAAGATCGTCATCCTCGGCGCCGGGCAGGTCGGCGCCTCCGTAGCCGAAGCGCTCGCCTCGGAAATCAACGACGTCACAGTGGTGGATCAGAGCGGCCCCTGTCTGGCACAACTGGCCGACCGTCTGGATGTGCGCACGGTGACCGGCAACGCCGCGCTGCCCTCGGTGCTCAAGAACGCCGGCATCGAGGACGCCGAAATGCTGGTGGCGGTGACGCAGTCCGACCAGACCAATCTGGTGGCGTGCAAGATCGCGCGACACATGTTCAACGTGCCGACGCGTATCGCACGGCTGCGCGGGGTCGACTTTCTTAAGGATTCGGCCTTGCTCGCCGACAACATGTTTTCGGTCAGTCATGCCATGTGTCCGGAGCAGGATGTCACTGACTACATCTGCCGGCTGGTGGAGTTTCCCGAGGCGCTGCAAGTGCTCGAATTCGGTGATGGACAGGCGACCCTGGTCTGCGTGCGTGCCTACGATGGCGGCTTGCTGGTCGGCAAGCAGATCCAGTCCATGCGCGAACACTTGCCGCCGGGTGTCGATGCCCGCATCGTGGCGATCTTTCGCGCGCACGGGCCGGTCGACCCGACCGGCAAAACGGTGATCGAGGTCGGCGACGAGGTATTTCTGCTGGCCGCCACGGAACATATTCGCCATGTGCTGCGCGAACTGCGGCGCATGCAGGAGCCGGTCAAGCGGATCATGATTGCCGGCGGCGGCAATATCGGCGCGCGGGTCGCCGCAGCACTGGAGAAGGGGTACCAGGTCAAGGTCATCGAGTGCGACGCGCGGCGCGCGGAACTGATCGCCACGCGTTTCAGGGACACTCTGGTGCTTTGTGGCGAGGCGACCGACGAGAACGTGCTGGCGCAGGAAAACATCGACGAGATGGATCTGTTCCTCGCCCTCACCAACGACGACGAAGACAACATCATGGCCGCCTCGCTGGCCAAGCGATTGGGCTGCACGCGCGTGCTGGCGCTGATCAATCGCCGTGCCTATGCCGACATGGTGCAGGGCGGACCGATCGACATCGGCATTTCACCGGCGCAGATATCCATTGGCGCCCTGCTGGCCTTTGTCCGCCACGGCGATGTGGCGCGGGTGCATAGTTTGCGGCGCGGCGCCGCCGAGGCCCTGGAACTGATCGTGCATGGCGACCGCAGCAACTCGAAGGTGGTGGGCCGCCGCATCGAGGAAATGCCGGTGATCAAGGGTGCGCATATCGGCGCCATTCTGCGCAAGGGCCCGCCAAGGGAGGTTTTGCAGGACAACCTGGCGGTAACGGTGTCGGGCGACGCGGTCATCATTCCCCATCACGACACGGTGATCGAGGCGGATGATCACGTCGTGGTGTTCTGTACCCGCAAGGGGCAGATACCGCAGGTCGAAAAATTGTTCCAGGTCAGCGCCGGTTTCTTCTGAGCGGCAAAGCATGGAGCGCTACTATCCGGTGGTTCGCGTGTTCGGCCTGTTGCTGGTCTGCTTTGCGCTGACCTTGCTGGCGCCGCTGATTTTTTCGTGGTGGCTGGATGACGGCGCGACATCCGCCTATGACGAAGCTTTTCTGCTGACCCTGGCGACGGGCATCGCGCTGTGGTGGCCGGCGAGGCACGCCAAGGCCGAGTTGAAGGTGCGTGATGGCTTTCTGATGGTGGTGCTGGTGTGGACGCTGCTTCCGGTTTTCGCCGGCATGCCGCTGATATTTCAACTGGGCGTTTCGTTTACCGACGCCTATTTCGAGTCGATGTCCGGCCTGACCACCACCGGTTCGACTGTGCTGTCGAATCTCGACACGCTGCCGCCGTCGATCAATCTCTGGCGCGGCATGCTGGTGTGGCTCGGCGGCATGGGCCTGATCGTACTGGCAGTCGCCATCCTGCCGCTGCTTGGCATCGGCGGGCGGCAAATGTTCAAGGCCGAGACGCCGGGGCCGATGAAGGATTCCCAATTGACGCCGCGCATGACCCAAACCGCCAAGGGATTGTGGGGCGTCTATGCCCTGATTACCCTGCTGTGCATTCTCAGTCTGCACTGGGCCGGCATGACCTGGTTCGACGCCATCATGCATTCGTTCGCGACCATGGGCCTCGGAGGATTTTCCAGCCACGACGCGAGCTTCGGCTACTGGAATTCACCCGCCATCGAAGCCGTCACCATTGTCTTCATGCTGCTCGCCGGAATGAACTTTGCGACCATGTTCCTCGCGCTTTATGGACGTTCGTTCCGGCCCTATCTGCACGATCCGGAAGCGCGCTGGTTTCTCGCCGTCACCATTGGCAGCGTGTTCGGCATTGCTTTTTATTTGTGGCTGCAGGGAAGCTACCCGGATTTTCCGACCGCCCTGCGCTTCGCTGCCTTCAATGTCGTGTCGATTGCCACCACCACCGGTTTCGCCAACACCGACTACAACCTGTGGCCGTTCTTCGCGCCGCTGTGGATGCTGTTCCTTAGCAGCTTTGCGACCAGTGCCGGCTCCACCGGCGGTGGCATCAAGATGATCCGCGCCATCATCCTCTACAAGCAGGTGTACCGGGAACTGATGCGTGCGATGCACCCGAATGTGGTCTGGCCGGTACGCCTCGGCGAAAGTCCGGTGCCGGCAAACATTCTGTTTGCGGTGCTGGCGTTTGCCTTCATGTACATGACCAGCATTGCCCTGATGACCTTGCTCATGTCGTTCACCGGCCTTGAGGTCGTCACCGCCTTCTCGGCAGTTGTCGCCAGTCTCAACAACACCGGGCCGGGGCTGAACCAGGTCGGGCCGGCATCCAATTACGAAGGGCTCAGCGACTTCCAGACCTGGATCTGCACCTTCGCCATGCTGCTCGGTCGCCTGGAGATATTCACCCTGCTGGTGGTGCTGACGCCGGCCTTCTGGCGACGCTAATGCGATAATTCGTTTTTTGCCTCACTGGATCGCACCTCATGCCAACCTCGACCCGTCCCAAGAACGATACCTTTTTGCGTGCGCTGCTGCGCGAACCCGTTGATTACACCCCCGTCTGGCTGATGCGCCAGGCGGGGCGCTATCTGCCCGAATACAACGAGACGCGCCGCCGCGCCGGCAGCTTCCTCAACCTGTGCAAGAACCCGCAGCTGGCGTGCGAGGTCACGCTGCAACCGCTGTCGCGCTTCGAACTCGATGCCGCGATCCTGTTTTCCGACATTCTGACGGTGCCCGACGCGATGGGCCTTGGCCTGTATTTCGCCGATGGTGAAGGACCGAAGTTCGAACGTCCCCTGCGCGAGGAATGGGCGATTCGCGACCTGACCGTGCCCGATCCCAATGTGCATCTGCGCTATGTGATGGATGCAGTCGTCGAGATACGCCGCGCGCTGCACGGCTCGGTGCCGCTGATCGGCTTTTCCGGCAGCCCATGGACCCTGGCCTGCTACATGGTGGAGGGCGGCTCCGGCTCGGCGACCGATTACCGCACGGTCAAGACCATGCTCTACGATCGTCCTGATCTGTTGCATCACATTCTTGACGTGACGACCAGGGCGGTGACCGACTACCTCAATGCGCAGATCGAATCCGGCGCACAGGCGCTGATGATTTTCGATTCCTGGGGCGGCGCGCTGGCGCACGACGCCTATCATGAATTCTCGCTGGCCTACATGCAGCGCATCATTGCCGGCCTGAAGCGCAGCCATGGCGGCGAGCGCGTGCCCAACATCATATTCACCAAGGGCGGCGGGCAGTGGCTGGAGTCGATTGCCGACACCGGCTGCGATGCGATCGGCCTCGACTGGACCACCGATCTGGGCGACGCACGGCGACGCGTGGGCGATCGTGTTGCGTTGCAAGGCAACCTCGATCCGATGGCCCTGTATGCGTCACCGGAGAAGATCGCGGCCCAGGCGCGACGCGTGCTGGACAGTTTCAGCGGCAATGCTGGTGACGGCAAAAATCAGCATGGGCATGTCTTCAATCTGGGCCATGGAATTTCGCAATTTACCCCGCCCGAGAACGTCAAGATTCTGGTTGACACGGTACACAGCCACAGCCGGCGCGGCTCCGCGCCGAGCTGATTTTTGGAAGCCAACGGGGGCGCGGTTTGCGCCGCTTTCCCCCGCCGAAAAGGCCGTCCGGCAAGGCTTGGCGCGACAGCAGGATTTGGCCTTCCGCCGTTGACTTATTCACAGAAATCGGTAAAGCAGCGTGGATCTTGCCGTGGACCGGGGTTTTCCTGCCGTGAGTGCGTAACTTGATGTTTTTGAACGATTTTATTTTGTTCAAATATTGCACAGAGAGGCTAAACACCTTGCCGGACGGTCACTTAGGCATTTCCTGCGGGCCTTACTCACAAAGTTATCCACAGATTTTGTGGGTAAGCCATTTTCCCTTTTACGGCAATAGGTTGAAGCCTTATGTCAAGAATTTATCGAGCATTGGCCGGCAAGCATCTGACTCTGCATGAACATCGTACGTGTCGCCCTCGATTTGCCTTTGCCAAGACTTTTCGACTATCTCGCGCCTGACTCTGACGAAAGTGATGTCGGCCGGCGCGTGAGTGTGCCTTTCGGCACGGGTTCGCGAACCGGAGTGATCGTCGCACTGGCCGCGACGAGCGATCAGCCTGACGACAAGCTGAAAGCGGTTGGTGAAATCCTGCGCGACATGCCGGCGCTGCCGGCCGAGTGGCTGGCGCTTTGCGAGTTTTGTGCGCGCTACTACCAGACGCCGCTGGGCGAAGTGACCTCCTTCGCGCTGCCACCGATGCTGCGGCGCGGCAAGCTGCCGCGGATGAAGAAGGCTGCGGTCGAGATCGCCGTATCACCAGCGCCGTCCGCAAGGGATACCGTCCCCGGCGCAAGCGCCCCGGACATAACTTTCGAGCCTTCCCGCGAGGCGACGCTTCCCCAACTTCTGGCTGCCCAGCAAGTGGCCGTCGAGGCCATCGCCGGCATCGCCGGCTTCCACACCCTGCTGCTGCACGGCGTGACCGGCAGCGGCAAGACCGAGGTCTATCTGCGCGCCATCGACGCCGTGCTGGCGCGCGGCGGCCAGGCGCTGATGCTGGTACCGGAAATCGCGTTGACGCCGCAACTCGAAGGACGCGTCGCGGCGCGTTTTCCCACCGCGCATATCGTCTGCGCCAACAGCGGCATGGCCGATGCGGCGCGTGCCCGCGGTTTCATCGAGGCGCTTTGCGGTCGCGCCGAGATCGTGCTCGGTACCCGGCTGGCGGTGTTCATGCCGCTGCCGCGCCTGCAATTGATCATCGTCGACGAAGAGCACGACGCTTCGTTCAAGCAACAGGAAGGCCTGCGCTATTCGGCGCGCGACGTTGCCATCTGGCGCGCCCATCAATTGAACATCCCGGTCGTGCTCGGTTCGGCGACACCCTCGCTGGAAACTTTCCATCACGCCAGCACCGGGCGTCACCAACTGCTCGAACTGCCCGAGCGCGCGGTGGCGGAAGCCATGCCGGTGGTGCGCATCGTCGACACGCGGCGCGAAAAATTGCAGGAAGGCCTTTCCGCCGCCCTGCTTGCCGGCCTGCAGCAGCGCCTGGAACGTGGCGAGCAAAGCCTGGTCTTCCTCAACCGGCGCGGCTATGCGCCGGTGCTGGCCTGTCCGCCCTGCGGCTGGGTTTCGCGCTGCCAGCGCTGCGCCGCCAATCTCGTGGTGCACCTGGCCGACCAGCGCTTGCGCTGTCACCATTGCGGTTTCGAGGCCCACATTCCGCGCGCCTGCCCCGACTGCGGCAACGTCGATCTGCTGCCTTTCGGACGCGGCACGCAACGTCTCGAAACCATGCTGATCGAGCGCTTTCCCGAAGCCCGCGTGCTACGCATCGACCGCGATTCGGCAAGTACGCCGAAGAAGTGGCAAGTGCTGCTGGCCACCATCCACGCCGGCGAAGCCGACATACTGGTCGGCACGCAAATGCTGGCCAAGGGCCACGACTTTCCCCTGCTCACACTGGTCGGCGCGGTCGGCGCCGATGCCGCCCTGTTCGCTGCCGATTTCCGCGCCCCCGAACGGCTCTTTGCCCAACTCATGCAAGTCGGCGGTCGCAGCGGGCGCGCCGACCTGCCCGGCGAAGTGCTGATCCAGACCGAATATCCGGACCATCCGCTGTACCAGGCGCTGGTCGACCACGACTACGTGCGCTTCGCCCGCACCCAGCTCGACGAGCGCCGCATCGCAGGCTTCCCGCCGTTCAGCTTCCAGGCCATGCTGCGCGCCGAGGCGCGAACCATGGAGCAGGCGCTGGACTTTCTCGCCGCCGCGCGCAGCGCGGCCGAAGCGCTGGCCGCCGGGGTCACGCTCTACGATCCGGTGCCGATGCGCCTGCAGCGCCTGATGACCCTGGA
>JAUSCI010000027.1 GCA_030651305.1 Sulfuritalea sp.
GTCTTTTCATTTCCGCATTCTGCTGTGAACCAAATGGAATAACAAGACTCCAAGGAGAAGTTCCTTCGGAGAGTTGCCCATGGCCCGCTACAAACACATCGACACCAGCCCGCGGTTGATCGCCGTCGATCTGCAAAGGCAGCTCCTGCCCGGCACCTTCGAGCATGCGCTGAACTACCTGATCGATCGCCAACTTGATCTGCGCTGCTTCGATGCCCGCTACAAGAACGACCTGACCGGCGCCAGCGCCTGTCCTTGCGCGTCAAGGACGTCGATTTCGCGGGTGGCAAATTGATCATCCGACAAGGCAAGGGCAACAAGGATCGAGTGACGCTCATGCCGCAGCGTCTCAAACCGGTACTGTTAGAACATCTGGACAAGGTCAAAGTATTGCATGCCGAAAATCTGGCGCGCGGACTGGGTGAAGCACCAATGCCACAGGCCTTGGCGGGAAAGTATCCCAAGGCGGGCTATTTATGGGCATGGCAATTCATATTTCCTTCCACCCAGTGTTGCCGCGACCCATATACGGGAAGGACGGTGCGATTTCACGTTCACGAGAAGACGCTACAGCGAGCCGTAAAGGAGGCGGCGCGCTGCGCTTGCATTGCCAAACCCGTCGGCTGCCACACATTTCGGCACTATTCCGAGTTCCGGACTATGCCGAGTCTGAGCAACTGCGCGGCTGGAGTTGCGCGATTCGCGGCAGCCTGCCCGGCATAGTACAGAGCTTCCGTTCTTACAGCTCGTTGAGGAAAGCCAGTAGTTGGTCATCCGGTCGATAGCGTACGAAGGCGACATCGAGGGGCGTGACTTTGGCCAGCACTTGCTCTTTGATGGCGAGGTTTGCGTCGAGATAGATCTGCGTAGTTTCGACGGACTCGTGGCCGAGCCACAATGCGATCACGGCACGCTCGGCGCCTGCCTGCATCAACTCCATGGCGGTGGTATGTCGGAGCACATGCGGCGTGACGCGCCTGGTCGCCAGAGATGGGCAGCGCTGTACGGCCACCGCGACGTGCTTGGCGAGCAGGTATTGCATCCCATCGGCGCTCAAGCGTGTGCCACGGGCATTCGGGAACACCGTCGCGTCGGCGTTGCCGGGAATCTCCCGCAGCCAAGCGTTCAGAACAGCCGCGGTTTGCCGAGTCAGGGGGATAGCCCGTTCCTTGCGGCCCTTTCCCAGCACGCGAACGTGCGCTCCTGTGCCGTGGAACACCGAGTCCCGGCACAAGCCGGTGAGTTCAGACAGACGCAGCCCGGTTTGAATCGCCACCAGGAGCAGAGCATGATCGCGACGCCCGGACCAACTGTGCTGATCGGGCGCCGCCAACAACGCGTCAATCTCCGGGCGAGTCAGGAAGCCGACTTGGGCGCGTGTAAATCTCTGGCTGGGAATGGCGAGTACGCGCTGGATCTGTTCCGCATGAGCAGGCGCTTCGAAAGCCGCGTAGCGGAAGAACGAACGAATCGCGGTGAGCCGCAGGTTGCGACTGCGGGCCGTGATGCCGCGGTTGTTCTCGAGATCGTCGAGGAATGCGGCGATCAATGGCGCGTCGACCTGCTCGAAAGCCAACTGCGTCGGCGCCTTGTCGAGTTGCCCTTGGGCAAAGCGCAGCAGCAGGCGGAAGGTGTCCCGATACGAAGCGATCGTATGCGGACTGGCCCGGCGCTGCTGCATCAGCCGCTCGGTAAAGAAGCGCTGCAACAGCGCCGGGAAACTGACCGCCGGACTCATGGCAGATCTCCCCAGCGTTGTTCAAGGCGGGCAACCGCCAAGCCCATCAGCTCCGGACAGGCACTCAGATACCAGTAGGTATCGGCGACATGGACGTGCCCCAGGTAGGTCGATAGCATAGGCATGCGCCGCTCGACATCCTCGCCCGAGCGGTACCATCTCAGCAGCGTCTGAACGGCAAATCGATGACGAAAGTCGTGCAGGCGAGGGCCATGGCTGGCGGTCGCCCCGCGCAGACCGAGGCGGCGCGACAGCAGGTAAAAGGTTCGGTGAATATCACCGATGTCCAGATGATTACCTCGGCTGGTGATGAAGAACGTCAATGCCGTGCGGCCGGCAAGGAAGCTCTCCCGACGTGCTCGGTACTGTTCAAGCACGTCCCCCGTCGACGGATGAATTGTGACCAGACGCGACTTGCCGAATTTGGTGCCGCGAACCGTCAGCACACCTGCGTGCAGATCGACATCCTCGGCCTTGAGACGGATCGCCTCGCCAATCCTCAGGCCAGTAACGCTGAGCAAGCCGAGCAGGCAGTGATACGTCCACGGGCGCAATCCACCTGCCGTCGGCAGTTCGAGCGCGCATTGAAGCAGGCCGGCGATGTCCTCCTCCGAGTACAGATAGGGTTGTGCCCGGCTGGGGCGGAATGGCAACAGGCCCGTCGGCGGAATCTCGGTGTGCGGGTCGCTCGCCACGTGGTAGCGGGCAAAGCCACGGACATATCCCAGCCGCTGTGCGCAGGTTGCCGGCTGCATCGACGGACTCTGCTGCGCCCATTCGAGCGCCAACGCCACCGTGATATGCGCAGCGCTGCGGGCCTCCATGAACACGGCGAACTTTGCCAGGCACAGGCCGGCATCGCGCAGCTTGAACCCCAGATTGCGACGCAGGGCCAGATAGTCCTGGATCGATTGTTCGATCGTGGTCATGGCGCACTCCCTGGCCACGGCAGAGCCAACGGGCGCAACAAGTCAAGGTCGACCTTGGCGTAAATCATCGTCGTCTGCGGGTTGCGGTGACGCAGCAGTTCGCCGATCTCGTCCAGCGACGCACCTTGGCGCAGCATCTGGGTGGCCACGGTGTGACGCAGCAGGTGGGCACCTTTGTGGGCAGGGTCGAGTCCGGCGCGAGCAAGCGCGCGCCGGACGAGCGTGGAAATAGCCGCCGAGGTTGCGAAACCGCGATGCGGTGCGCGGATGCGGACAAAGACCCGTCGCGAGGCGCAGGCAGGACGCGAGTTGCACAGATAGTCGGCCAGTGCCTCGCCGACGTCTTGTGGAATCGGCAGGTGATCTGCGCGCGTCCCGGCGCTCCGAATGCAGAGCTCTCCCGCCGCCCAATCGAGATCGTCGAGCGCCAGCGCGACGACTTCCCCGGCCCGCAGCCCCAACCGGGCGAGCAATAGCAGAATCGCCCAATTGCGGCGACCGACCGCCGATTCCCGTTCGCAACTAGCCAAGAAGCACTGGAGTTCGTCCGACGACAACGCCCGTGGCAGCGAGGCCATCGACCAATTCGCCACCGTCGGCACGCTTATCCGCAAGTCGTTCTTGATGAGCCCACGGTAACGCGCGTATTGCAACAAGGAACGCAACGCCGTGGTCATCAGCTTCGCGCGTTTGCCATGATGAAGTCGAGCCGCCTCCCGCTGAACGAAACCCACCACGTCCTCCGCCTGTAGTAGATCAAGCCGGACTTCGCCATCCCGACAGTACTCAGCGAGAAAGCGTCGGGCATATCCCAGATAATTGAATACCGTAGCCGGAGCGAGCCGACGTTCCTGTTCCAGATAACGCCGGAATTCCCCTTCCAGCCGCTCGGCAGACGTCGGCTCGACCGCTGGATCCACGGCGGCAACGCCCTGCTCGTTGAGCAGAGTCAACAGCCGTCGCAAGATCGACGCATCACCGGTTCTGAAATGTCCGCTTCGGGATCGATACCGCTGATAGCACGCCAGCCGCTCTGCGGTAACGCGGCACCCTGATTCGGCACCGACTCAACCATCGACCGAAATCGGCGACCAATTGCAACGCATAGCGAACTGAAGCTCTGGCGTACCCCTGTTCGAGCATCTGCTGAGCAAAGCCATCAACATACGCGCCCAGCAACCCGTCGCGCATGCGCTTGAGCGTGCACGAATCTCTGTACAACGGTTCCATCGCGATCTCCTTTCACCGGGACGGTATGTCCCTGAAAGGAGATCAAACTATGCCGGGCAGGCTGCCGCGAATCGCGCAACTCCAGCCGCGCAGTTGCTCAGACTCGGCATAGTCCGGAACTCGGAATAGTGCCGCCTATGCCGATCACGGCATAGGCGCCACGCTTTTGCAACTCATCTATTGGAGTCTGGACACAACATCCGGGTCGTGCAGGAACTGATGGGCCACAAGGATGTCCAGACGACGATGATTTACACGCATGTGATGAACAACAGCCTGGCGGCGGTCAGAAGTCCGGCAGATGTCCTATCCGGATAGATTGGATTGCCTGTGCCTGACAACGCTCATGAGCGTCTGCTGTGGAGAACAAATGCGTCTGGCCGGATTGTGGTGGGAGCCGACCTCAAATTCCAGCCCGCGCCATAGACCGATAGCATTGTGCGCGGCACAGAAGGTTATCAATCACCAAATCCGGATAGCCGCCCTTTTTTCGGTGCCTCTGTGTCTCTGTGGTGAGGAATTTCGGTTGAGAGTCGGCGCTGGCGGTACGGCGAGTTAGCCTGGCGTGCGTCGCAGGATCATGTCCCTGACCAGATCGATATGCCCGCGCAGGGTGTACAGCATGTCGGAAAATGTCAGCGGCGTACGAATGCGGCTGGCATCGGCCTCGATGGCGTCAAGCTTCTCGATCCACTCGGTGCGACTGTGGCGGCCCGGGTTTTCGTTGATTTCGTTTTCGAGGAACTTGAGCTCGCCGTAGCGCCGGTAAATCCGCGAACGCACTCGCCAGCCATAGATCTGCGGCGCGAACTTGAACAGCGGGATCAGCACGGCGAGCAGCGGCACCAGCATCACCACCATGCGGTCGATCAGCGTCGCCGCCCAGAACGGCAGGTAGCGCTGGAGGAAGGGTTTGCCGGACTTGTAGTAGCGTTCGGCCTCCTTCGACAGCGGAAATTCGCCGTGCCCGGCACGCGGAAACTCGCCGGGCTTCTGGAATACTCCCGGCGCACCGTGGACCTCGCTCGCTGCCTGCATCAGCAGGTCAAGCAGCGCCGGATGCGTGTCCTCGCGCACCAGCAGGCTTGCCATTGGCGAAACCAGCTGGATATCGCGCGGTGGAATATCCTGCGTCAGATCGATGGCGCCGCGCGGCAGTACCAGTCGCGCCAGGTACGGAAAGCGCCGCGTGTAGGCCTCGGCATGCGTCAGGCTCATCAGACGCACGCCCGGCGTGTAGAGCAGCGTCCACACCAGCGCAGACTGCGTCGGCCCGACGACGAACACTGCGTCGATTTCGTTCTTCTGCAAACGCTCGGCCAGGCCCAGTCCTCCCACCGCTATCAAGCTAGTGTTCTTTGCATCGATGCCGTTGGCCGCCAGCAGTTCCTTGGCGAGATTATTCGTACCGCTGCCGGCGCCGCCGACCGCGACGCGCTTGCCCTTGAGGTCGAGCACCTTGTCACCGCCATGGACTGCCGCCTCGCGATAGAAAATCCACAGCGGTTCGTAGTAGATATCGCCCAGGGAAACCAGCCCATCCTCTTCCGCCGGCCGCGCCGCGCCGCCCTGTATGAAGGCGGCATCGACTGCGAAATCCGGGTTGCGCAAGCGCGCCAGGTTCTCGTCGGAACCGGCGGACGGCTTTTCCTCCAGTGTTATCTCGTAGCGCGCCAGCACATCCTTGTAGCGGGCGGCGAAGCGCTGATATGCGCCGCCTTCGCCGCCGGTACTGACGATCAGCCGCTCGGACGGCGCCGGCTTGATGAACTGCGCCGCCAGCCAGAACGCGCCGATCGCCAGCAGCAAGGAAGGCAGCGCGACAAACACGATGTCGCGCCAGGAAAGCAGTTTGGGTTTTTCAGGCATGTTCAGCAGGGACGGCGTGTTTGGGGAACATCAGCCCGAGCCGGCAAATACTCTAGAACGGAATGTCGTCCTCGAAATCATTGAAGTTGCCACCGGCTGGCTGCGCCGCCGCCGGGCGAGTGCCGGTACCACTGCCGCCCCCCGTACCGCCGGCGCTGTCGCGCGGCGGCGCGTCGCTCATACCCTGACGACCGCCCAGCATTTGCATGCGGTCGCCGCGAACTTCGGTGGTATAGCGATCCTGGCCCTCCTTGTCCTGCCACTTGCGGGTGCGAATCGAACCCTCGACGTAGATCTGCGAGCCCTTTTTCAGGTACTGCCCGCACACCTCGGCCTGGCGACCAAAGAAACTGACCCGGTGCCACTCCGTGGCTTCCTGCTTGTTGCCTTCCTTGTCCTTCCACGTATCGGTCGTGGCTAGGCGCAGATTGGCGACCGCTTCGCCGCTCGGCAAGTAGCGCATTTCGGGATCGGCGCCGAGATTGCCCACCAGAATCACTTTGTTAACCGAAGCCATGCATTTTCTCCTCAGGGTTTGGTTTCAATTATGCCATGTGCAGACGGCTGTGTCGCCGCTACCCGCCGCACTGGCACCTGCATCATGGTCGCGGCCGCGGCCAGCCACAGCGCCACCATCGCGGCATCGAACATGAACACGGCGCCGGCATCGAAGTTCTTCATCAGCCAGCCGCCCAGAGCCCCGCCGGTGAACAGGCCGAGCGCCTGGGTGGTGTTGTACACGCCCAGCGCCGCGCCTTTGGCGCGCGGCGGAGCAATCCGCGAAATCATCGAAGGCAGCATGGCTTCGAGAATATTGAAGGCGACGAAGAAACTCAGCAAACCGCCCGCCACCACCATGAAATTCGTGTTGCCAAACCACATCACCAGCAAGGTGACGAGCAGCAGGCCGATGGCAAGGACGAACACCGGCTGCACCTTGTTGCGCTTCTCGGCGAAGATGATCGCCGGCACCATCAGGACGAAGGATGCCAGCACCGCCGGCAGATAAACCTTCCAGTGCGAGGCGAGCGGCAAATCGCCGTAATGGATCAGCAAGCCGGGAACGACGACGAACATCGCCATCTGCACCATGTGCAGGGTAAAAATGCCGAAGTTGAGGCGCAGCAGTTGGGTATCCATCAGCACGTCGCGAAACGGTGGCTTGGGTCCGGCCGGCAGAGGCGGCGGCGGCGGTACGACGTGGGTCACCACGCCTATGGCGGCGATCGCCAGGATTGCCGTCATCCAGAAAATTCCGCTCATGCCGATTGCGGCGTAAAGCGGGGGAGCCGCGACCAGCGAGAAGGCGAACACCAGCCCGATGGAGGAACCGATCATTGCCATGACCTTGGTGCGATGCTGTTCGCGCGTCATATCCGCAGCCAGCGCGGTAACGGCAGCTGAAATGGCGCCGGCGCCCTGCAACACGCGGCCGCCGATGACCCACCAGATGTCCGTCGCCAGCGCCGCGACCGCCGAGCCAAAGGCAAACAGCAGCAAACCGATGACGATCACCCGCTTGCGGCCGAAAGCGTCAGAGGCCATGCCGAAGGGAATCTGGAACATCGCCTGGGTCAGGCCGTAGGCGCCGAGCGCGATGCCGACCAGCGTCAGGTCGTCACCGCCGGGAATGGTCTGGGCATGGATCGCAAACACCGGCAGGATCAGGAACAAACCGAGCATGCGCAGCGCAAAGATGGACGCCAGGCCGGCGCCGGCGCGCTTTTCATCGCGGCTCATGGCGTCGGAAGTGGGGGATAGCATGGGGTTCAGTTGATGCTCCAGGACATCAAATATCGTCGGGAATGATCAAGTCCAACGGATGGCGGCCCTGTCGGCGGTAGGTACGAAAGTCGCCATCCAGGGTGCACATCGGACCGGGCTGCGTCTCCGCCAGACGCACCATGCAGGCGTCGGCGAGCGACATCGGCAGGTCGGTGTAGCGCTGCATCAATGCCGCGATGGCGGCTGCCTCCCGTTCGACGCCCAGACCAATGCGAAACACGCCTTGCGCCAACTTGGCCAGGATGCGGGTCGGCGGCACTCCGGCACGGGCAAGCAGAAAACAGCTTTCCGCCAACACCGGTTCACAGGTCGTTACAGGGGTAACAAAGGTGGCGAACTGGCTCACCGCCCATGCGTGAAAACGATCGGCAGGGCAGAAATAGGCTACCAGAGGCCCGGTATCGAGCAGTACGCCGCGTCGCATCGAATTCAGCGACCGAAGCCGTCCAGATGAGAAGGATTCGAGGAATAATCCGGCGGAGTAGGCTCCGCAACGCCACAGCAATCCTGCATCAGGTCGTGCAGAGATGTAATCGGCGGCGTTGCCGTCAGCAAGTCCGGTTGATCCAGCACGCGACGCAGGCCATCCTCGACGAGATCCTTCAACTTGCGTCCGCGCAAAGCCGCCTCCGCCTTGGCGCGGCGGAACAGATCGTCGGAAAGGTCAATGGTGGTGCGCATAAACGCATTAAAGCACAAATATGCGGATTCCGGCAAGACGCAAGAGTCGGCGCTTGCCGGCCCGCGAAGCGGAATCCCCGGCATACAGAGTGCGGGACGGCGGCTACTCGGTGCCCCAGTATGGGGTGGCGATCGCCTCACCCAGATCGGCCTCCACCAGGCGTCGCCGCATCTCCAGCAGCCGGGCGATCAGCGCCGGTTCGGCGCGGCCATAGGCCTCGGCATCCGGCGCGCGCTTGACCACGACGCCGAGCACTTCGGTGATGGCGTTGCCGATGGAGTTCTGGCTGATGGTGACAATCAACCGGCCTTCGTCATTGCGGTAGACCAGTTGCTTGAAGGCCGGTTGCCAGCGAATCGCGTTGGCATACTTGGCGTCCCTGATGCAGCGGTCGCGCACCATCTTCGCCGTCTTGAGGAAATCGTTGTCGAACTGGAGCTTGGCCGCGACCAGTTCGGGAAAATGAATGTCGCGCGGCAGCGGCGCATTGCGCGTCGACACCTGCGTGAAGAAGGTCCGATAGAAATCGATGAAGCCCTTGAGGATGGTGTCGTATTCCTTCCAGAAACGCACCTCCTTCAGTGCCGCCAATCCACCATCAGCGCCTTGGATCTCCCAACTCGGCAGCCCCTGCGGGTAGCCGGTCAGGGCCAGGCGGCAGGCGCCGTCCGCGCACGGACGCAGGATCTGCAAGTCGAGACCGGCGAAAAAGGCCCGGTACACGTCGCGCATGTGGGCCTGGAACAGCGAGTGCTGGCCGCCGTCGGTCAGGTTCGGGTTGTCGGTGTCGGCCAGCGGCGCGGCGCGCAATTCCTCCTGGTCGAAGACGATGAAATGGTTGTGCAGCATGCGAATGCTCGGCACGCCCGGCGAGGTCAACGGCCAGGTCGCATCGAGACTCGCCTCGCCGGCCAGCACCAGGTTGCGCTGAGGGTCCGGGTAGCGCTCCAGCATGTACTCGATAATGACCTGGTTCATGCGGTTCCAGACGTTCTTGACGGCGTCGGGCACCTGGGTGCGGCGCACCGGGCGACCGAGCGGATCGAGGATGCCCTGCGAAGTGTTGTAGATGATCGAGGCGTCGAACTCGTTGCTGTGGCCGAGCGCCTTGCGGTAGAGCACCAGGCCTTCGGGATTCACCAACAAGCCGTTGTTGTGCACCAGATCGTTGAGGTTCTCGGTGCTGTTGAAGAACTCGTTCGGCTTCATCCCCTCCGGCACATCGAGCGGAATCGGACGAAACGGAGTAAGAATTTCACGCGGTCCGGATTGCATGCGGTCCCCTATTGGCAGGCCTTCAGACAAAACCGGGGAGCTTAGTCGCGCTCCACGAAGGCGGCAAATAGATAAATTGAACGGGCCGATGCACTGCGGCGATGCGCCATGCCGACCCATAAGCGCGCATTGTTATAGCATGAATCAGGCGGGGCTGACTTTAGAGTTGTGTAAACGACTGGGGTTAGTGCCTATTCAACAACTATCGTGAAAATGAGTTGAGTCAAAGTGCTTCCACCTCGGTGGGACGCGTTGGTGGGTTCAAGTCACGCAACTCCAATGACGCCTCACCGCTGACCGGGTGGGGCGTCTTTCTTTTTGGCGGCGACGGCGTTGTCCCAATAGTTAGCGCCGGATCTTCCTTGGGCGTTTGAAATAGCTAGGCACTGGCGGTTGTGAGGTTGCTTTCGCGGCCAGATACAACGTATGCCCAGTACGCAAAACCGCACAGGCGACCTCCACCTTGCCCGTGTAGGGGCCGTCGGCGGCCACCTGTGGATTTTTGCTGGCGAAGAAGCACCAGGAAGAAAATTCTCCCTGGCGCTCTTTACTACATTTGACTAGGCTACGCGGACTAAAAATACCCAAGCCTCATAACCGTAATCATGCGCATCGAGAATCCTTGTGGAATTTTTTACTCTACGAAAGCGAGTAAAGATCCACCTAAATCCCTTCGGCGCTGCTTTTGTCGTTAAGGGACGCACATCACACACCTCCAATCTGAGTGGGAGATTCCCTTGCCTCAAGCTGAAAATGTGCTACATTTGGCTTGCGAAACTGTTGTAGACACACCTCCTGCAGGATGCCCTTCAAGCCACTCGCTTGAAGGCAGGGATGAAGAGCGAACTCATTTTTCTGGGTTCGCTTTTTCATTTTGAAATAACGAAAGTAGCCCGGCGTCGTATTAGTCTTCGGCATCGCTCTGACTTTCGTCGTCTGTAAGTAGCAACTCAATCTGCGCTTTGAGTCTTTCCTTGTCCGATGAGAAAAATGGGATAGGAATCTCAAGCCACGCCTTTCGCCCGCCTGTTAGCCGTACCGGTATACGATCCAAATCTAGCCTGGAAGGAACCGAAACAGGGTGTCTATCGCCTTGCTTCACATCATCTGTTCGGCCCCCGTCGTTACCAGTGCCGCCGGGTTCAACGGCTTGAGTTTCCGCTTCAATTTCAGAGACTTCATCATCGCTATGGTCTAGCGCATGTGATACTTCTACTGAACGCCGAAACGCGGCAGAACAAGTGTCAGCCGCAGCCGGACTGAATTGAAGATGATGTACCAGATCAAACTTGATATTTGCGTCCGCCGGCAAACCAAGCCCCTTGTATCTTTCTAGGAGCTCAGAAAAAACAGGGGGAGAATTCACCCATTTCAGTAGCAACGCCCTCTTCATTTGATCCGTGGGCGCAAACTTATACGATTCAAGTTCCTTCGAAACGGCAAGCATGCCTTCGCTCGGTCTATCCAAGAGCCCGTAATAGCGGAGCGATGCAATAGTAGCTAGTGCCGCCCCGTTCTTTTTGCCTGAATACCCCAAATGCTGTGCAACCAACTCTATGGGTCCAGGGTGCCTTCCCTGCTTCTCATAGATCTTTAACGCCCTCTCGACGGCCTCGTCCACTGGGATTGATGGCGCCCTAGGACTTTTCTTGCGTGTGGTTATCGTCACTGCCATATGAGCTCCTTTACTGACGTGGAGTAATCACTATACTCGTATCCTGAAATACGTCAAGTACATTAATGACGTATAACAGGATATATCGAGTAATTATTCTGCGTCACGGAGAGCTTATGGTGGGTTGCCGGTCCAGTCGTAAAGACTAAACGAGTAGCCATCCTCAGTTACTGGCGTAGCCAGAACGTAGCTACCTCACGCTGTGAAGAGGTAGCTGCCTGCTATCTTTGGCTAATTGTGACGCTGGCGAGCGCTGTAGGGTATTGATTTAAAAGCGCCTAATAACCCTTGGTGATTCTGAAAATCCGTGTGTCGGCAGTTCGATTCTGCCCCTGGCCACCAGTATTACAACGGCTGCCCTTCGGGGTGGCCGTTTCTATTTGGGGATGTTGCGTCGCACAGGTGGGGGCGGATTGCGCCGGGGACTGCTGGCTGTATCGGTCTTGGCAACACGCCTCGCGCATGCCGGGGCGGGGTGCTACGGAATGGCTCTGCGCCGAAGATAACCGACCTCTTACCACTCACCCTATGCATTACTGATCGACGTGACGTCGACAATTGCCATATATACTCCGCCGCGAACCTTACATAAGATTCTCAATGGCTGCGTCTGGAGTCCTAAAGATGAAGAACGAAAGAAAGACTGAGAATATCGTTCGCGAGGAACTGAGAGAACTGGAGTATTACGAAGCAACCAAAGACATACAGGTTGACGAGCAAAAGAGCAATATCGACGCAGTCAAGCGATTGCTCAAAATGGCCAGTAAATCTGGCAAGGGTGGTCAGGGCTCCCCTGAATTTATTGTCTCATCTCCTTCAAATCCGGATTTCTTGCTGGTAATCGAATGCAAGGCCAGCGTCAAAGATCATGCGAGTAAAGCGATCGACGATTGGATCGAAGGCAAGGTGGTTACTGAAACTGCTGAGAATCAATTCAAGAGGATCGCCAAATTTGCCGTGGATGGCGCGCTCCACTACGCACAGAGGCTCTCAAAGGAGTTCAATGTTATTGCCGTTGCAATAAGCGGAGAAGCCAAGAAGGGCGCGCTGATCTCAACTTACCTTCATACCAAGGGCGCTGATAGACCAAAGATCCTGCGTGCCAAAGATGGGGGCGTGCTGGATTCAATAATCCCTTGGGCAGATTACATAGAGCACGCCACATTTGACCCGACCGTTCAACGGCTGCGGTTTGATGAGCTGATGGATTTCTCCAGAGAGTTGCATGAGTTCATGCGTGATTATGCAAAGCTTACGGAGTATGAAAAACCGCTCTTGGTGAGCGGCACACTCATCGCTCTTCGAAATAAACCATTTGCGATTTCATTCGACGCGGAATCCCCAGAAGACTTGCAGCGCACATGGCTGACGGTCATCCAGACTGAAATCGGCAAAGCAAACATTCCCCAAGCTAAGAAGGAGAATATGGCCCAGCCGTATTCCAGCATAGCCGTGCATCCTGAACTGGGTAAGGCAACTGCAAGCTATCCGAGGGGCATTCTGCATGAATTGATCAAGCGACTGAATGAAAAGGTTTGGCCTTTCATCAGCCTTTACCACGACTTCGACGTGGTCGGTCAGTTCTACGGCGAATTCCTTAAATACACGGGTGGTGACAAAAAGGCTCTTGGCATTGTCCTGACACCTCGACATATCACTGAGCTATTTGCGTTGCTCGCAAACGTCAATAAGGACAACAGAGTTCTTGATATCTGTGCAGGGACCGGTGGCTTTTTGATCTCTGCGATGCATCAGATGGTGAAGACAGCAGTTACCGATGCCGAACGGACAAAAATAAAACAGAGGGGTCTCATCGGTGTTGAGCAGCAGCCCAATATGTTCGCGCTGGCGGCCTCCAACATGATTCTCAGAGGGGACGGCAAGGCCAATCTGTATCAAGGGTCGTGCTTGGATTCTGCTATCGCGGGAGCAATCAAAAAGCATATGTGTGACGTGGGCATGCTTAATCCACCCTTTTCACAAAGCGATGTGGATCAGCATGAGCTTCGGTTTGTGAAGCACATGATGGACAGCTTGAAGAAAGGCGGTATTGGACTTGCGATCACGCCTATGTCATGTGCGATATCACCGCATCCTGCTAGAGATGAGTTGATGAAGCATCACACGCTAGAGGCTGTGATGACGATGCCTGACGAACTGTTCTATCCGGTTGGAGTGATCACCTGCGTAATGGTTTTCACCGCACATGTGCCCCATTCTCTAAGCGATAAGAAAACATGGTTCGGGTATTGGAAGAATGACGGATTTACCAAAACCAAACATCGCGGTCGGGTTGACCTTGATCGACGGTGGCCGGCAATTCGTGACCGCTGGGTTGAGATGTTTCGGAACAGGGAGGTTCATGCCGGTGAAAGTGTTTTGCAGAAGGTCGGGCCGGCAGACGAATGGTGCGCCGAGGCCTATATTGAGACTGACTATGCCCGGATTCCGGCCAGCGTATTTTCAGAGACTGTTACCAGCTATGCGTCTTGGAACCTTAAGCGCCCAGTTCCACTGACTGCCCCTGACCTGAATGGCGCCTCAAAGAAATGGAAGAACTTCTGCTTGGACGATCTTTTCGAAATAAAAAAGGGGAAGCGCTTAACTAAGGCAAATATGACCACCGGTAAGACACCATTCATAGGCGCCATTGATAATAACAACGGGGTGACTGGCTATGTGTCACACGCTCCTCTCCATCCTGCGGGGACTATCACAGTCAATTACAACGGCGCTGGTGTGGCAGAAGCCTTCTATCAGCCTGTTCCGTACCGCTGCTCAGACGATGTAAACGTTCTTTATCCCAAGTTCTCAATGACGGCAAAGGTTGCCATGTTCATTTCTTCAATTATTCGTCTGGAGAAATATAGGTTCAGCTATGGCCGGAAATGGCATTTGGAGCGGATGCTGAAAAGTGAGATCCGGTTGCCGGCCACTACGAACGGCGAGCCAGATTTAAAGATGATGGAGAATTACATAGACCTTTTACCCTTTGGCGTACAGGTCACCTAGCGTTCACGCGATTGTTAGTGGCCGGGGCAGGCAATTGCTAGCGTTCATTTAACATAGAGCTATGCAAAATTCCCACAGCAGGCATTCCACAGCAATTCACGAAGCCGGTCACGCTGTGGCACATTTCCGCCTCAAGATTGATCAGCTTGGAGCGAGTATCGCTTCGGATGGAAAAACAGCGGGCTACTCACATGCAAGTAGTTCAGTATTCAACGGGCGGGACGCTGAAGATCAAGTTATTGCTTATTGCTCAGGTTATGCCGCTTGTCTTGCTGTAAATCTTCCTGACGCAGATGCGGGGTGTGGAGACGACTTCGAAAAGGCGCAGGAGCTTATTGAGTCTTGGCAGCTAGGCAGCCTCACCGACGGGCAGGCCAAGGCGGTTGAACTCATGAGTCGCCCTGAGAATATTAGCGCCGTAGCCCTTATTGCGAAGCATCTGCTGCGTTGGCAAACGCTGGATGTCGACTACATGGGCATGCTGCTGGAAGTCGCAGATGGGAACATGACCACAGCTGAATTTGATCGATACCGTGACTTTCGATCAAGGTGCGACCCACCCTTCGCAGAAAGGTATCGCCAGTTCAGAGAATAGGCAATAGTCCAAGCAGTTGCAGATCCCGGCGACCTAGCTCCTCATCCTGCCGTACTTGCCAATCAGGTTTCCTTCCGCCTCTTCACAGTCTTCTTCACCTGCCTCGTAGTCGCCCCAAGCTTCTTCCCTCGCGGCTGCAATTCCTTGACCCGGTCAAACAGCTCAAACACAGTCAGGCCAAGTGCATTGGCGACTACCTCAATCGCATTGATCGTCGGATTCGCCTGTCCCCTCTCTACCCTGCTTAGGTACGTCTGGTAGAAGCCACACCGTTCACCGAACACGACCTGGCTCTGGCCAGTCTGTAGGCGCAATTCGCGTATGCATGCGCCAAGTTGTTTGGAAAGTTGAGAAGTCACATCGCGAACTGTCCGCGATATGCTCTAATTCACATAAACACTAATTCATATAATTTGCTGCCTGCGCCTCAGCAGCTCCCCATCTTCGCTTCCTCAATAGTTTGTCCAAGGAGGAAGTTTCGCGTTTTTACGAAACGAAAGGTCTCTATGAAAAAGATTGGATTCTTCGTGCTCGTCATCGGACTCGCCGGCTTAATAGTAACGCTCGGCATGGATACCACTGTCGCGTCCAGCCGTAGTTACGATCGCATACACAACATCGGCCTGATGAACGAGAAGCAAAACTTCTTACTCGTGTCTGTCGCAATAGCAATTGCAGGAGTAGTAACTCTGGTATTCGGGTATCGCAGCGAACCTTCAGGGCAAGCTTCAAACAAAGTAGCTGCGAATGCTGGCCAAGCAACACGCACTTGCCCATTCTGCGCAGAACAGATAATGGCTCAGGCTGTGGTGTGCAGGTATTGTGGTCGCGACATCAGCCCTCTCGACACCAGCGCCAGCGAGAGTGCCCCTGCTCCTGCATTGCCCAAAGCATCTGCGGGCCGAGACAACGTATCGCGATTTCTAAGCCAAGTTGAGAATTCATTGAGGGCAGCTTTTGCTCCAATCGCCAATTCGGCGGCAATGGCATCCGTTCTGACATTTGGCATTCGCCTCAATGAGCACATCGGCAAGATTGCAATCGTTTTACTCCTGTCGGGTCTGTTTGGATTTGTGTATTTCGGAGCTTTTGCTGACTACTCGGTATGGGAACAACATGCCAATAGGGTTCGCATCTATCGGCTCCAGGATACTGCTTCGATTTTCTTTGCCGGTCTGTTCCTGCTTTTGCGGAACGCGCTTCGAAAGCCGTCCATTCAAGGCAGTGATGCGGAAACGAAAACGTCGGCCACCGGCAAATCTTCCCGGCAGTTTTTTGGTGAAGTAATTGATTTGGTCGCAATCCAAGCAGCCATGGTCCTTATGCTTGTAGTGATACATCGCGACGGCCAACTCAAGACTGCGTACGTTCTTGCACTGCTGGTGGCAGCGATGGGCTATTTGCTGGTCAGATTGGGCAGCCGGGTATTTGGGTATGCGACGATCTTTTGCGGCGCCATCTACTTGGTCTATCGCCATTTCGTTTTTGACGATCTAGGGTATAGCTTGGAAAGCCTTCGCAGGGCACTTGAGGGGCCTCCACTTATTTCTGTTACACCCTACATTTGGTTGCTATTAGCATCCGTGGCTGTTCCGCATCTGCGATTAGTACGGCTCGGCAGCCTCCAATATGGAAGACTTCGCGGCGACATGTCGTTCAACATCGCTGGACATGAAATATCTTTACCGCTGGTATCCGCGTTGGTCTTTTCTGTTCTGTGGATTGGAATATTTGAAGCCGTTGCATATGGATACTATTCAACGATCGACAAGCTCTTTTGAGCCCACGGTGCAATGAGGTCACATCGCGTACTTTTTTGCGGTGTGCTCTTATTCACATATGCACTAATGCATATATTTGGGAGGCCATATGGTCAATCGTAATGTCATTACGGTAGGTATTTGTGCGTTGCTACTTGTCGCTTGTGGTGGCGACGAAGCAGTTGCTAAGAAGTCTGTCCTTGGTAGCTTGAAGGACCCGGACTCCGCAAAGTTTGGAAAGTTCGTCCTTGCTGGAAATGAAAGCGCATCGGGTAAGCAGGGCGCTTGCTTGGAGGTAAATGCCAAGAACGCAATGGGTGGCTATACAGGCGCTCAACAGGCTCAACTCTTCAGGGCAAAGAAGGGGGAAGAGTGGCAGCTATTCGGTATCGATGCGATGGATCAAGCAATGTGCATTGAGCTGATGACTCAGAAGAAATAGTCATGTCGTCTGCTGGTACTTCAATTGACCTGACGACTTGATCGATTTACCGATCGGAACCATGCATCCATAGCCTGAATTAAAGCAAGAGCCGTTGGCGACATTTATGGGCTTAAGGGTTGGACACACCAACCTGTAATTGAAAACGTCGCGCCCTGTGAAAGCTCCCTGTGTCTTCGGACACTCGGAGCTTTCGCCTTTTCTACTTCCGCATTTTCAAATGAGGCCAACAAATATGGCATTCCTACCTTTTCTCGGCATTTCCGCAGCCGCCATTGGGCTGATTCAGCTTGGAGTCCTGGCAGTAACCGTCATTTACCTCAAGGCATTACTCGCAGTCGCCCTTGCCGTCGCCCTACTGCTCGGCCTCGGCCATATCTGGCGTTGGCACAAGGACACGAACCCGAAAGACTAACCCGCGACCATCCATCCCGTCCCACCCATTTGCGCCCACGGAGAAATCCCTAGGCGCTTTTTTTTCGCCTAAAGGAACCCCGTGATCACTTTCCACCGCTTCATAGACGCATACCGCAGTTACCAACAACGGCGATGCCCCTACCGTCTGCTACAGGATCAGGCGGCCGTACTTGTCGGCATATGCCGGAATACCTACCGTCCAATCACTGACGCACTTGAAGTTACCGACGCCGACATCGACTGGCTGCTGCAACAACCGGAAGCCGGGCAGGACTACGCCGATCTCCTTGGCGGCAACGTCTATATCTGCGAAGCCGACGATGACCTCAAGCAGATCGTCGGCATGGACATGGACTGGGCGAACGGCCATGGCAACACCTGGCCTACCTGTACCGACTTGCCGATGGCTTGGGATAGCTGCACCCACCTTGCCGAGAAATCTGGCGATCCCGAATGGGTCCTTTTCCTACTGTGTTGGTCGGACTCGGGTGGCCCTGTGTATTACGTCCCGAAGCACCTATGGGATGCAGCCCGAGTGTCCGAGCACATGGCGGCGACCAATACAGCCTGGCAGGGAAACGCATCATGACAGCTCAGACAATCGATCCCGTGATTGGCGATACGTTGGATCGCCTAAGCAACCAATTGCACGAGGAAATTAAGGAGCGAGTCAGTTCGCTTGAATTCAAGTCAGCTTATCCGCAACGACTCGCAAGCTGTCTGGGTCTGCTGGAGATTCTGCGCCGAAATCTGACAGGGCTATCAGGCGTCAGTGTCATGCAGATCGAATTGGACGGGGCAACGCAATGGATCGCCACAACCGATCTGGATTATGCCCGGCAGCACCTTGCAGATATGCACGCCACAGAGATTGCCGTCCTTGATCTGCGCACCACGATTGATGAGCAATACAGCGGAGTTGCTGCGCTGACCTTTCTTAGTTAGCACATTTGAGTATCTTATATGATAACGGCATTACTTGTCACACAACCCAAGGAGAACTACATGAACAAAAAATCAATCGACGCTTCACCGCATATCGCCACCGCCAAGGTCTTTACCTGCGAATCCTTGTCAGGCCTCTGTGTGTTGCATGCCGCAATTGGCTACGAAGTCGGCACCACGGATCGGCTGTATATCCGCATCACGGAATCAAACGGCATGGGCAAGTTCAATTCATGCTGGTGGTCGCTGGCAGACATCGAGAAGGCATTGGCGAAAGTTCCGGAACAGGACGCCTTCAAGGCGCCGGCATTGGCCCCCGTATTTGCCGGCCGCTCGGTGAATACGCTGTACTTCGTGATTTCTGCGCTGTTGAGCATCGGCCTGTTACGCCGCGCTGAGCCAGTTGAGAACGGCTATGTCCGCAATGTGCCTGCCGAGTTGCTCAAAGAGTTGCAGACCTTGATCGAGGCAGGGACCGATCTGTTGCCGGCGACTATGGCCGAAGGCGCAGGGCCTATGGCGGTAACGATCCCGAAGGCAGCAAAGAAGTCGTCCAAGAAGTCTGCTGCACCCGTGACCGCATGACCTCGATGGCAGCCACGCTGGCCATCTTCACCTGCACCGCACTGGCCTTGTCCTTCGCCTCGACGAGAGGCATCGGGATATTGGGCGCCGGCATATTGATCTTGTTGTTCCCCGTTGTAACCACCGTGGCATTGGTCCTTGCGGGCCTAGTTGCCTTTCTCTTCCATCGCTACAAATGAGGAGCATGAAAATGATTGATGTATTCATCATGGACGCGGTCTATAGTTTGCTGGATGCTGAACTTGATTGCCTGGACGATGCTGCGTTTGGCGAAGCGGTGAAGTCGCAGGCTGCTTACCTCGCTGGAATCCTCTACGACTAGGCAGTTCCAAACGATCAGTGCAACGCTGATCCTCGCAGTTCCCGCAGTACCTCCCTGAATATTCCAAAGCTGATGCCTGTATCCGCAACCATGCGGAGGTCTTCTTGCGCCTGGAATTCCTTGGGGAGAGTACGCGGGGCATTCATTTCAAGGAGCAATACATGGACACAACTGTTACCCGGCAGTTGGTTGCCGACGATCAACGCACCACCATTACCGCCGATCTCTTTGGCGTCTATTTCCCGCTGCAGCTGGAACCGTTCGTTTATGCCATGACGAGTCGGTTGTCTGAGGACTACGGCGGCGGCTACTGGCATTTCTACCAACTCTCTAACGGCGGGTTCTACATGGCACCGGACAGCGATGGGCAATTCCAGGTCGTCAGCGAGAACGGCCATGAATGTTTCATGTCAGCGGACGCGCTGGGGATCACGGTCTGTCTCTTCGCATATAGCCATCTGTCGTTTGGCCAGGGTGACTTTGCCGAGACCTGCGCCCAGCACTACCACTGGCTGCGGGAATTCATGTTCGAGCATGACGAGGCGAGGGACATTCTGAGGGCCATCGACTGAACGCTGCTACGCCCCAATTCCATATCCATCATCCAAAAGGAACACACCATGAAGTATCGCGGCAAGAGCCCGTCCGAGAAGTTCCTAAGTGCAGTTGTATCGTTCATCGCCGGGACGCATTTGTACGGCAAGCCCCGGCCTTCGACATTCGAACTCATGTTGGAATCACGCAAGTTGAGCAAACTGACAAGGGAGATGGAGAGGAAGTACGGCATCGACGGGAAGCAGGGGTGAGCTATGTGGGATACCTTTATCGCCTACTGCCTGACCGTGATGTTCGCCTCTTTGCGGATCGTTCTATTTGTTTTCTTCTGGGGGCTGCTGTTGATGGCGGTGCCGACGATACTCAGGGTCCTGTAGGGAAATGGAATAGGCTAGGCCGACTGACTCCTAAAGACTGCTTGCCGACTGCTGACATTGTCATAGGCTATGTCGGCTCCAAGCCACAAAGCCGAAGTAGACAGGTTGGGAAAGCTGCCGTTCAACGTCCAAGTTATGCGTCACCGAGCCCCGACCGGCGAAAAGCAGGCTCGCCGCTTCACTTGGACTTCCTATCACCCACCTTACAGTGGGCGGCCAGCTAGCCGAGTGCGGCTCGGCCACTCTTCTCGATGACAACAGCGTTTCCGTTCGCGGTAACAGCAAACAGGAACGGTAGGTACAACGTTCCTCCTTGTGGAGTGACAGTCTCGGGATCTAACGTCAGATAGTCGAAGTCCACCCCGATCACTGCGTTGCATCCAAGCGCATATGCAGCTTCCTTCAGTTCAGCAAGCGCATTTCGCCTGATCTGGACCAGTCCAGCCAATAGTTCTTCTCCGACGTTGCCTGACACTCGGCCGGTCCAACCCTGCGTCGGGCGGTTCGCCTGAACTGCATCGTCGCCAGAGATGTAACCCGAGTACTTGGTGATCGTGTAGCCATCAAAATTGAACCCGGAGGTTATCAGCATGCTTGCCAATGCTGCCTGCTTTTGAAAAGCAGCGCGCTCTTGATCAGCGTTCTCGCGTGCGATTCGTTTCTCTCGATCAGCGTTCTCGCGTGCGTATACTTCCATGTGTTCCTTAAACGAATTAACGATCTCCTCAATGTTCTGACCGTCATCTACGACCCGACCGCCAAACACTGAATCAGTGAATTTAAATCTCGACTTAGGCAACCATTTATCGAGTTCGTCGCTATTGATGCCGTAGTTCGTAGCGATATCTTTTGTCTTCATCTTCATGATTGGCTTTCTATAAAAGAAATTGCTTGGCGTCCTGATTGGTAGGATCAATGTCGAGTATCAAATTGGCAAACCGCCGCCTATTCATAGGGTCTTCTCTGCACTTTTTGAGTAGTGCT
The DNA here is from genome assembly GCA_030651305.1 of Sulfuritalea sp. GTDB lineage: Bacteria > Pseudomonadota > Gammaproteobacteria > Burkholderiales > Rhodocyclaceae > Sulfuritalea. The sequence continues at coordinate 21,178 of JAUSCI010000027.1, forward strand.
TGGATGTCGGATGTAATTCCGATTACTGTCTCTCTTGGCCGTACATCGTCGGCTTGCGGCACATATTTTGATCGACAATAGACGCAAACGATAATGCCATCTTCCTCAACGAGTTCCTTGCTCCCACAACTCGTGCAGTTAATCATCTCAATAAGATTGAGCATTGCTCCCCCTAACAATTTCAAGCTGAGGAATCGAGGCAATCAGGGTGTTGGTTTCCAGCTTCGACCTTGACTACAAATCATTTTGGCAAGAATGAAGACGCATCCATCATGCCCTTATCTTGAGTGTGTGTAAATCCAACAAGGCATAGATCACCTTTCTTCTTCCCGCTGGAACGGCAGGTCAGCCCCCGATACCGGTCTTGCCAATCGCATGCCTCTGGCATCGTCAATGTCGGTTCCCGCTGCATTCCAGCCGTCGGTGCACCCCGCCATACCTCTCCGCAACCCAGCAAGCATTTCCCCTCAACATCCCTGCAATGCGCTCCGCCCGGCCAACTTCACTCACTAATTACTGCCGCCGCTCTGGCCATCGCTGACACGCGTTGGCATCATCCCTAGCTCACCTAGCGAGCCTTTCACCAGATAAACTAACTTTACGATCAACTGTATTTGATACCGGCATTGCCGTTGTCAATTGGAAAAAGACACCAACCCTGGATCTTCACGACCATGCAAAAGACATTGAAAGTTCGCGTCGTACTTATTGGTTTAGCAGCAGTTGTAATCGCCATTCTGAGTGTCATCGCATACAAACGCTTTGATCTACTCGCCGAGCGTGTAATCGTTGCCGAAAAGGAACTATCCACGACAAGGGACGAACTGCTTGGGTATGTGAAATACACCGACTACATTGCACCGGGGAAGAAGTCGCTTGAGGGTCAGACCAAGCTTCTTGCGGCGACCCTGAGACAACCGGTCAAGTGGGTGGAGCACATCGAAAGAAAGTTCCTGATCGGGAAATCGTCGGCGACAGTTCTTCTAGACTTAGGCATCGAGTACTCTTTCGGCTATGATCTGGCGCCCGGCAAGTATGACATTAGCAATACCGCTAATGGTCTTGTTATTACGGTTGGCAAGCCAATACCTGTTGCCAAGACCTCTGTCAGTTTGCGCAATTGGGAGATCCTCGACGGGGGAGTGTTTGTCGATGAAAAGGCCGCCGCTCTTGATCTGATTACACGGATTCAGCCTGTGTTTGATCAGGAAGCAAAGAGAGTGGCTCAAAGTGAATCGGTGATGGCATTGTGTGAGAAGAGATTGATCGAACACCTGACTGTTTTTCTGGAAAGACAACCGGGAGTGAAGTTTGTGCCAAAAATTGTTGTGGCCTACAAGTGACCTGACCACCACAACGCACCCCGCCCTGCCAACTTCAATCACCGATTACTGGCGCCGCTCTGGCCACCGCTGGGACGCATCAGCATCATCCCTTTCCAGGACCAACACCTGAGCCCGGTCGTGATGGCGACGGCGGGCGCACCGATGTCATAGTTTCGCCGATGCTGCGGATACCTTGGTCGACAGCCGACTTTGCGCTTTCACTGTGTTGCATAAAAATCGACATTAGATCGATATTGCAATGGAATAGACAATACGATTTCCAACCAAGACTAACAGTAACCATGTATTCTGAGTGGTTACTAATCCAAACAATCGCAGGCAGCATGCCTATCGACAGATAGGAGTCGTCTAGTCTGCTTTCTCAATTTAAGGAACCTCGGCATGATCAGGAAAATTGCTTTCGGAAGGTCGGAACGCTTGGTCTGGAGCGTGGTATTGGCCTCAGTGGTTGCATTGCTACAGGGGTGTGCAACGCAAACGCCGCCCATTGCACAAAAGGAAGCTGCGCCATCCATTGCGTCTCAGAAGGCAGCTCAGCAAGCCGCTATAGCCCAAGTGCCAGTTGTTCCAACGCTGAAGCGAAAGATTGCACTTGGCAGGATAACCAACGAGACCAACTATGGGCGGTCGCTCCTGCGTGACCAGCACGGCGATCCGCTAGGAAAACAGGTCACTGACCTACTGAGCAAGGCACTTACAGAGTCAGGCGCCTACTTGGTTTTTGAGCGACCCGACATAACGCGCCTTCAGGCTGAGAGCCAGCTAACCGAAAAGAAACTTAATCTGGTGGGTGTCGATGCACTCATTATTGGGTCGCTTACTGAGTTCGGACGCAAGACGATAGGCGAAACAGGATTTGCCTCATCCAGCAAGCGGCAGGTTGCTTTTGCCAAAGTTGATTTGCGTGTTGTGGATACGAATACGAGCCACGTCTTCTTCGCCACATCGGGAGCCGGTGAGTCATCAACGGAGACGGCTTCGACATTCGGGTTTGGCTCTCAAGCGGCTTATGACGGAACCCTTAACGACTCCGCTATCCGCCAGGCCGTCTCAGAGGCAGTAAGCCGTCTAAGTACCGAAATGAGCACGCGCCCGTGGCAGACATACATTTTGAAGGCCGAGGGAATCCAGGTGTTTATTGGCGGTGGCAAGGCGCAGGGCATCAAACCTGGAATGATCTTCTCGGTTCAGACGCAAGGTGAAAAGATCAAATCACCCCAGACGGGTGCTGAAATTACCTTACCCGGCCGCTCTATTGCAAGGCTCCGTGTTGATGCCAACTTCGGCGACAGCGAACTCAGCGAAGGATCAGTCACGTCAGTTATCTCTGGATCGCTAACTGGCTTCAAGCCTGAGCAGGTAATTGTTCTTTTTGACGGGGGCAAGTGATGAGAAAAACTCTAACGGCGCTGAGCATTGCGGGCATTCTCGCCAATACTCTCATTCTTGGGGCATGCACCCAAATGCCCAGCGAGAAGCAAAGCGTGTCTGACATGCGCCCGCAAATTTCATTCAAAGCGCAAAGCGAATTTGTCCAAGGTGCCAGAGTTCTGGTCGATGGTCTTGACCTTGGATCAGTCGGCGACTTTCTGGACGGAATTGCCGCAGTACGAGTGTTACCTGGAATGCATAAAGTGACCGTGACTTCGGGAAGTACGATATTGCTCGACGAAAAGGTTTACCTCGGCGACGGAGTAAGTCGCTCATTCATCGTGAGGTAGTAGATCAAGATGCGATATCCATCTATAGCTATAGCCGCGCTTGTCATGGGCGGATGTGTGACGACTCCAATCTATCAGTGGGGTGGCTACGAATCCAAGCTCTACGCAGGGTACAAAGACCAGACCAAGATGGAAGAATTGAAACTTGGTTTGGAGGCGCATGTTGCAGCGATGGACAAGTCCGGACAAAAGATGGCGCCGGGGTTATACGCTGAGTTGGGTACGCTCTATCTGCAGTCAGGCGACTCCGTCAAGGCCCGAGGAATGTACGCCCGCGAGCGTGACGCATGGCCGGAAAGCAAAGGTTTTATGGACGCCATGATCACCAACCTTGAACGTCAAGAGTTGGCACGCAAGGAGGTAGCCAAGTGAGAAATCTGATCTTGGTACCTGCTCTGCTATTGCTGGCAGGCTGCGTTGCACAGCCGGTTAAGTACGACATGAGCGCATTCGTCGCGGCGGCGCCACGGTCGATATTGGTTGTCCCGACGATTAATAAATCGCTTGATGTTGACGCCCCCAATTACGTGCTGTCAACTCTGCCAGTTCCTTTGGCAGAAAAGGGCTACTACGTATTCCCGGTCAACACCACCAAATACGTCTTGGAACAGGAAGGCATGTATGACGCCGATCGCATCCACGGCGAGCCTACAGAAAGCCTGGCAAAGCTCTTCGGGGCGGATGCCGTTCTCTACGTAAAGATAAATCGATGGGATGCCCAATACTTGCTAATTGCGGCAACAGTGACAGTCGATTTCGATTACCGCTTAGTTAGCAAGGATGGTACGGAGATTTGGAAAGAGCACAAGACCATGCAATATTCTCCGCAGAACAACAACAATTCCGGGTCGGCCTTGGCTGTTTTGATAGGGGCGGTCGTCAGTGCCGCAATGACACGCATAGCTCCGAACTACCTTCCCCTCACCCAGCAAGCTAACCGGCAGGTTTTCGTCCTTGGTCCAAATGCGCTTCCTGATGGACCCTATCGGCCGAAGGAATTGAAAAAGTAACGAGAAAAGCCCGCCCTGTCCATCGCAGTATGGCGTGAGCATAGTCCCTTTCCAGGCCAACACCTGAGCCCGGTCTTGATCACGACGTTGCGCACAAGTGGGGCATGCGAGTGACATGGCGGACGTTGCGGCGATAGATTGTCGGCACGCAAGCGTTACGCACACCACAGCACTTTGACCAGCGGGAATATCGGATTCAAAAGCCCCTAAACGGACCTAATTTACAAGGCAACTGCCAGACCGTTTTCGCCGTGCGCGCCCAGAGGCGACCGACTGCCAGACGACGCGGGGCCGGGACACTGAAAACCTGGAAACCTGGGAAGCTGAGCGGGGCCATCAGACCGCGCAGCATTTCAGGATTTCAGCTCGGCAGGTTTTCGCGCCGGGTCAGCCTCGCCATCCTCTGTCGTCACTGGCGAAGCGTCATTGCAAGCCACCACTATCGCAGTCGAGAGTAATTGCGTTGTGGGTGATCCGCGATCGAGCGTAACTGCCATCCACAGGTCAGCTCCGACACACGCATTGTTCGCGGCAACATTGTTGACACCACTTCCGGATCGGCGTAAAAAGCGAACCTCACTGATGCAGCACCAAGGTCAGCAACGAGGCCGGACGTCAAAAGTTGTCCGCAACGGTCAGCCGTCAGGTTGATCGCTCGTAGTAGGTCACGCAGGACTTCAATCCCAAGGGGAATGTTTATCACCCCTTGAATTGGAGACTGAATTGACCGAATCAAATAAAAACTCGCCGGCGGTCCCGTCGGTGTATGCAAAAGACCTTGCGATCGATCGGTTAGAAGCCGCGATCTCTCCGTACGCCTCCATCGAGCCGATTGCGCAGACACTGGAGTGGCTGAGCTCGCTTCTCTACGCGGTCGATCCGGACACTGGCGACACCGCGATGGGCCGCGTAGTGACCGCAGTTTTCCGGAAACTCGACGGCGATAACGATGGCGTTACCCTGATCGAGTATTGGGTCAAGGATGGCGACGGACACCATACTCGCGCCGAGATCGAGGCAATGTGGTCGTCGCTAAAGCTGGCCGGGGAAAATTCCAGCCCGGTCGTCAGCACTATCAAAGCAGCCGACGAGAATGACCGTGGCGCGGCAGCAATTGACGATGCGGATGAAGCTCAGTTGTCGCCCGGTGACACTGACACCATCGATTCAGCGGAGCGGCCGGCAGGCGCGAACAAGGTAATTCCCAATCTGCTGGCAAAGTTTTCGCTTCTGGGCAAGGTTGGCGAGATCGAGAAGCAAGCGGTGAATTCAATGCCATTCCTCGGGCAACTCGCTCTCACTGGACAGTCGTCGGTCTGGTACTCGCCCCCCGGCGCTGGGAAGACGCTGCTCACCTTGGCTTTTTTGATCGAGGCTATCCAGCAGGGCAAGGTCAATCCAGCGACCGTTTTTTACTTCAACATGGACGACGACAGCGGCGGCTTACTGGTGAAGGCCGGTATTGCCGAAGAGTTCAGATTTCACATGATCGCCGACGGCCATCAGGACTTCGACGCCAACATATTTTTCACCTACATCCTTGAACTGATCGAGAAAGACCAAGTCGCCGGGGTTGTCATCATTCTTGACACGCTGAAAAAGGTTATGGATCTTATGGACAAGACCAAGGCGACCGCCGCTACCAAAGTATTGCGTAGGTTTGGGCAGAAGGGCGGTACCTTAGTTGGTTTGGCACACACCAACAAACACCCCGGTCGAAACGGTAAGGTGCAGTACGGCGGTGTCGGTGACATCGTCGCGGATTTCGATTGCAGCTATACATTGGAAGCCGTCTCTGGCAAGGGTGATTCGACAGAAAAGGTGGTTGAGTTCACCAAGATCAAGGGGCGCGGCAATGTCGTTGATCAGGCTGCGTACAGTTACAGCGCCGGGTTTGGCATCTCGTACCTGGAGACGCTTCTTTCAGTGCAGCCATATGACCTGGCGAAGCTCGAACCCCTGAAGCAGGCCGAAGCGATTATTTCGGATGCCGAGGTTATCAGCGCAGTCGAGATATGCATCCGTACCGGCACCAATACCAAAATGTTGCTGGCGGCCGCCGTGGCCAAGCGTACAGGCCATAGCAAGCGCGCCGCCATTCAGACCATTGAGCGTTACACCGGCGATGACCCGGCGGTGCACCGCTGGAAATACAAGGTGCGTGAGCGCGGGGCCAAGGTGTTCGAAATGCTGGATGCCACGTTGCCGCTGCCGGACGCGAAGTCCTCCCCGGCACCCTAGCAGGACGGCAGTTCCGCAGGTTTTTAGATTCGCGGGGCTGCGCAGTTTCGCGGCGGTCGGGAGCTGGCCCCGGCTGCAATCGAATAGACGCCCAGTAACGCCCAAGAGGGAATCGCGGTGACAGGCACTGATCCTGGACACCATCGCTCAACCGATCAGCAGAGGCCGTGCAGGCCACCCAATACAAACCTTCATCGGGCTTAGCGCCTGTTACCAACTATTTGGAGATTTTGATGTTTGAAAAAAGCGATAGCAATTTAACGATTACCGATACTGTAAATGTGGTCGTCGAACGTTCGGGGGCAACGACAATCGATGAAGTCGACGCGAACATGGCGGCATGGTTTTTCGACATGCTCGATTTGATCGCGAAGATCACTACGCATTTGCCTGAGGCTAAGGTTACGAACCCGGACCTAATCATGGAGTTCGTCGACTGGCTTGACGCAATGGAAGACAGTTTCGACGTTGATCCAAGGACCTACAAGGACGCCTACAGGGCCGCGCTTCGTCAGGCCCAACTGGCTGCACTGCCAGACGATCCCGCCACGACATCAGGGCAGGCGCTTGCAGAGGCCAATTTCGGCGGGATCTGGAAGGGCACTCCGGCGGAACTCTACTACGACCTAAATTCGCTGATACCGGTCGGCGCTGAACGAACGCAGGACTGGCCCCAAGACGCCAGCCGTCGGTCTTGTCGCCTGAGCATGCTTCAAGCAGGACTGATGGTTCAAGGTGTATCGATAAAGTTTGGGGGAGGCAAGGACCACTCCATTTCTATATCGATTGAAAAGGGGCCGTCATCATAAATTTGACGGAGGCCATCGCCTATATGCCTAGCCCAACTCATAGGTCATCTGAGCGCAGGGCGGTATCCGCATTCATCGGGGTACCGCCTGCCATTCACTTCACTGGAGCAGAGCGGCGGTCAGGTCGGCAGGTTTTCAGGTTTGCGGGAGGCGCAGGTTTTCGTCGGCTATCCGATGTCGGTGATCGGTGCCGTGGTGGCCGCCCCCCCCGCGCCGCCACAGTCCGGTCCCCTACCGCCGCCGCAGACCCAGAACCGTCCGAGGCCGGGTCAGCGCGACTCCCGGATGGCGACGCCCATGCCGCACCTACCCCGGCTCCCAGCGGGTCAATTCTCGTCCGCTGCCGGCCTCAACCCGAATTGGAGTACTCAATGACTAATGCATCACCTGCTTCAATGTTTAACCTCCCGACGCAAACGATATCCGCTGAAGAGCTGCGTCTTTCCATGCCAAAACCTCAGCGCTTGCGCAAAGTTAAGCATATCCAAGTTATACCGCCCTCCGTGGAAATCATGGCTGAACTGAAGGGTTTGCTTAAGCAACTGCATCCCGACGATCCACACCCGAAGCGCAGCTGGATGCGCATCCTGATCATCGTCAACTATGAGACCGCCGGCCACCCGGACGGATTTGCATTGGCGGACGCATGGAGTCGCCGTGGTAGCAAATACAAGGGTCCAGCCGGTGTTCGCAAGTTCTGGAAGGGCATGAAGCCGTGTCCCCACGATCCACTCAGGATTAACACCCTGCGCTGGATGGTGGATCAGAAGTCGCAGGGACTTTAACTACCAGCCAACCTCGAACCTGCCGCATCACCACCACGAATCACCTTAACCATTTCGATGACTTTCAAAGGAGTTCCACACCATGACTTATCCGTTTCAACCTTCGAGCCAGCACGCGGTTGCGCAATTGCCGACGCCGCGCTGCCAGCTCGTTTCTATCAGGGAGGACCCCGATGCCTTATGCAGACCTTGACGCATCGTTTGTGCGTTCCGTCGACATTCCACCCAAAGGGAAAGTCGACTATTACTCGAATGAAATTACGGGATTCATTCTGGAGGTCAGGAGTACCGGTGGAAAAACTTACTACGTCCGCTACCGTGACCCTCATGGCAAGCAGCGTCAGGTCAAGATCGGCGACGCGAAATCCGTGTCCTTCGATAAGGCCCGGCAGGTTGCCGAAAGGCTGCGGTCGCGCGTGGTGCTCGGCGAGTCACCGATCGAAGAAAAGAAGGCTTTGCGTTCCGTGCCAACCTTGTCGACGTTTGCTGACACCTATATTGACCACGTCAAGCGAACCCGTCGCAACTACGATTCGAGCCTTGGCTTTCTGCGTATGCACGTACTACCGCGCTTTGGTTCTCTGCACCTTGACCAGATCACGACTGCCGCAATCGCCGATGCGCATCAGGAGCTTCTCGACAAAGGCTATGCACTTGCCACCAGTAACAAATTACCTGTCATATTAAAAATTATTTTCAATTTGGCAAAGCGACTGAAGGTTCCAGGGGCAGAAGCGAATCCGGCAGCGGAGTTCAAGATTGTCCAGCCGCAAAACGGCCGGGAGCGCTTCTTGACGCGGGAAGAAACGGCGCGACTCAAGGATGCCCTCGAACAGAGTAAGCACCCGCAACTGAAGAACTCCGTCGCCCTGATGCTTATGCTCGGCTTTCGGAAACGAGAGCTTCTTGATGCCAAGTGGGGCGATGTCGATCTGGAGCGACGCAGTTGGCTTATTCCCTTGTCGAAGTCCGGAAAGCCGCGCCGTGTGATCATCTCAGGCGCAGCATTGGATGTTCTGGCGAAGTTACCCAGATGGGAGAATTGTCCCTACGTAGTGCCAGATCCTGCCACGCTGAAGCCCTATATCACCCTGCAATACCATTGGGATATCGCCAGAAAGAAGGCTGGATTACCGGATGTGAGGATGCACGACCTGCGCCATAGTTTTGCCAGCAACCTCGTCAATTCAGGTCGTTCGATCCTGGAAGTGTCCAAGCTGCTCGGGCATTCGTCGGTCAGCATGAGTCAGCGGTACACGCACCTTGCCGACGAAACTCTTTTCTCTGCCGTCGACGCCGCTGCCAACGCGATGGGCACATCCTGGACTGATCCGCAAAAGGTAGCCGCGTAGCGCACCCGCCAAGGCCGAAACCGAGGCAAAATTCACCGCACCCTCTCAGCAGGCTCTCCGCTGGGTTGGGTGGTTGGTGGGTGAATTTCGGTGGGCAGATTTAGCGAAAGAACTTTGGCTTTTGTAATGTCGACGCGACATACCGGCGTGAGTTGGGTGGTGGGTGGGTAGTAACCTTTTCGAGCAGTAAAAAAGGCCGAAAACCCTTGTGACAGCTAGCACTCAGCCAAGCTCTGGACTGTTCATGCGGTTCCAGACGTTCTTCACGGCGTCGGGCACCTGGGTGCGGCGCACCGGGCGGCCGAGCGGATCGAGGATGCCCTGCGAGGTATTGTAGATGATCGAGGCGTCGAACTCGTTGCTGTGGCCGAGCGCCTTGCGATAGAGCAGCAGGCCTTCGGGATTCACCAGCAGGCCGTTGTTATGCACCAAGTCGTTGAGGTTCTCGGTGCTGTTAAAAAATTCGTTCGGCTTCATCCCCTCGGGCACATCGAGCGGAATCGGACGAAAGGGAGTGACGATTTCACGCGGTCCGGATTGCATGCGGTCCCCCTTGGACAGGCATTCAGACAAGACCGGGGAGCTTAGTCGGGCGCCACGGCGCCGGCAAATAGATAAATTGAACGGGCCGATGCACTGCGGCGATGCGCGAAAAGTGCATGCAATCGAAGCCCGCGCGCCACCGGCTATCAACGGCAGGAGAGAGTTGAACGGAGGCGCACGGCCACGACCGCAGTTTCTGCGACCGGGTAGTCACCCGCACGGATGACGATGTCGCACGGGAAACGTCCCGTCGATCAAAAACCGATTATGTTCCTGTTCGGCACCCTCGGCGGGATAACAAATCCATCCCTGACGGCCCTGGTTTCAAACTTGGCGGCGTCCGCCATTTGGCCATCGCGGTTATAAATATTGGCTACCTCCCAACTCGCCTTGCCCAGGCCGAGTTCGGCGGCGATGCGCATCCATTGCTCGGTGCGATGCGAATCCTTGGTCAGCCCATGGGTGCCTTTTTGATACATTTTGGCTATGCGATATGCCGAATCCTTGCTGCCGCGCATTGCCTGGATCAATTCACCGCGATACCCCTGGTTGCCGGACGGATCTTCGATGGCATCGGAAGAAAGTTTGGCCTCCTGCTGGGCCCGAAACGCCTTCTGGGCACCGACGTGGATCCTCCTGTTGGCCTGCGCGTATCGGCTCTTCGGAAAGTCCATCCTGAACTCCGCGCTGCGCTTGATCAATAGCTCCGGATGAACGGTCTGCTGAATTTCCTGCCATTTTGATTCCATTGCCGCGGGTCGGAAATTCGCCTTGCGTGCAGCCGCATTGTCCGTATCGGCCAAAGCCAGCTTCTGCGTTGCGCGCTGCCCGATGGCCGACCACGGTTCTTCGAACGAATAGGCAGCGAGCGGTGACAATAAGGTGGCGGCAAGCAGCAGTCTGGTTCCTTGAAGCAAAGCTATCGATTTCATGGCTAACTCCTTTGACAATCACGATCACCGTTCACACCTCTGGCGGTTTCGATAGCGCCGCGGCATCCGGTAACAAGGCTCGCATGGACGCTGACGGCACGTCAGTCGCTGTGGAGCTAATCCCAAACATACGCGGGACGCGCGATCGACTCTGTGCGGCACCGCACTTAGCCGGATATTCCCGGCAACCGACCCTTGCTGTGACAAGGTTTCGTCGCGATGGCTATCGCTTTCCCGCCGGGGTATATTCTCCGGTTCCCCCAACATCGCACCATGCAACATGGACTTCCTCAAAATTCGCGGCGCGCGAACGCACAACCTCAAGAACATCAGCCTCGACCTGCCACGCAACCGGCTGACAGTCATCACCGGTCTGTCCGGCTCGGGCAAGTCCTCGCTGGCCTTCGACACGCTGTATGCCGAGGGCCAGCGCCGCTATGTCGAGTCGCTCTCGGCCTACGCGCGGCAGTTCCTGCAGTTGATGGAAAAGCCCGATGTCGACCTGATCGAAGGTCTCTCGCCGGCGATTTCCATCGAGCAGAAAGCCACCAGTCACAACCCGCGCTCCACGGTCGGCACCGTCACCGAGATCCACGACTACCTGCGCCTGCTCTATGCCCGCGCCGGCACGCCGCACTGCCCGGACCACGGCCTGCCGCTGGAGGCCAACAGCGTCTCGCAAATGGTCGATCATGTTCTTGCGCTGCCCGAGGACACCCGGCTGATGATCCTCGCGCCCGTGGTGGCCAACCGCAAGGGCGAACAGCTCGATCTCTTCGCCGAATTGCGGGCGCAGGGCTTCGTCCGGCTGCGGGTGGATGGCGCGGTGCATGACATCGACACATTACCGAAACTGGCCAAGACGCAGAAGCACACCGTCGATATCGTGGTGGATCGCCTCAAGGTGCGGCCAGATGTGCGCCAGCGTCTGGCAGAGAGCTTCGAGACGGCGCTGATGCATGCCGAAGGCCGCGCCCTGGCGGTGGAGATGGATAGCGGCAAGGAGTACCTGTTCTCCTCGAAGTTCGCCTGCCCGGTATGCAACTACGCCCTGCAGGAACTCGAACCGCGCCTGTTCTCCTTCAACAATCCGATGGGCGCCTGCCAGAAGTGCGACGGGCTGGGCCAGATCCAGTTCTTCGACCCGGCGCGCGTGGTGGCCTATCCGCATCTGAGCCTGGCCGCGGGAGCGATCAAGGGCTGGGACCGGCGCAACCAGTTCTATTTCCAGATGCTGGAATCGCTCGCGGCCCATTACACCATCGACACCAATGTGCCGTTCGAGAAGCTGCCGGTAGCGACCACCAACATCGTGCTCTATGGCTCGGGCAAGGAGCAGATCCGGTTCAAGTACCTCAACGAGAAAGGCACGCGCTTCGACCGCAGCCATACCTTCGAGGGCATCATCCCCAGCCTCGAACGCCGCTACCGCGAGACCGACTCGATGATGGTGCGCGAGGAGTTGTCGAAATACCTCAACAACAAGCCCTGCCCCGAGTGCGGCGGCATGCGCCTGCGCCGCGAGGCGCGCCATGTATTCGTCGGCGGCAAGACGATCTCCGACATCAGCCGGCTGTCGCTGATCAATTGCCGCGACTTCTTCAACCTGCTGACGCTCACCGGGCAGAAGGCCCAGGTCGGCGAGAAGATCCTCAAGGAAATCACCGCGCGCCTGTCCTTCCTGATCAACGTCGGGCTCGATTACCTGTCGCTCGACCGTTCCGCCGAAACGTTGTCCGGCGGCGAAGCACAGCGCATCCGGCTCGCGTCGCAGATCGGCTCCGGCCTCACCGGCGTCATGTATGTGCTCGATGAACCGTCCATCGGCCTGCACCAGCGCGACAACGCGCGCCTGCTGGAAACCCTGTTCCACCTGCGCGACCTGGGCAACACCGTGATCGTGGTCGAACACGACCTGGAAGCCATCGAGGCCGCCGACTACGTGGTGGACATGGGCCCCGGCGCCGGCGAACACGGCGGGCGCGTCGTCGCCGAGGGCACACCGGCGCAGGTCGCCGCCAACAGCGCCTCGCTGACCGGCGCCTTCCTCGCCGGGCGGCGCGAAATCACGATCCCGGCCAGGCGCACGCCGCCCAACACGCTGCGCGAGCTGCGGATCCTGGATGCCAGCGGCAACAACCTGAAGCATGTCGAGTTGAGCATTCCGGTGGGATTGTTCACCTGCATCACCGGCGTGTCCGGCTCCGGCAAATCGACCCTGATCAACGACACGCTCTACGCCGTCGCCGCGCGCCACCTCTACGGCTCGGCGATCGAGCCGGCGCCCCACCGCGAGATCGAGGGCCTCGAATTCTTCGACAAGGTGATCAACGTCGACCAGTCGCCGATCGGCCGCACCCCGCGCTCCAATCCGGCGACCTACACGGGCCTGCTGACGCCGATCCGGGAACTCTTCGCCGGCGTGCCGGCTTCGCGCGAGCGCGGCTATTCGCCGGGGCGCTTTTCCTTCAACGTCAAGGGCGGTCGCTGCGAGGCCTGTCAGGGCGACGGCATGATCAAGGTCGAGATGCACTTCCTGCCCGACATCTTCGTCCCCTGCGATGTCTGCCACGGCAAGCGCTACAACCGCGAGACGCTGGAAGTCCGCTACAAGGGCAAGACCATCCACGAAGTGCTGCAGATGACGGTGGAGCAGGCACGCGAATTCTTCGATGCGGTGCCGGTGGTCGCGCGCAAGCTGCAGACGCTGGTCGATGTCGGCCTCGCTTACATCCAGCTCGGCCAGTCGGCCACCACGCTGTCGGGCGGCGAGGCGCAGCGCGTCAAGCTGGCGCTGGAACTCTCCAAGCGCGACACCGGTCGTACGCTTTACATCCTCGACGAACCCACCACGGGCCTGCACTTCCAGGACATCGAAATGCTGCTGTCGGTGCTGCATCGCCTGCGCGATCATGGCAATACCGTGGTGGTCATCGAGCACAACCTCGACGTGATCAAGACCGCCGACTGGGTGGTCGATCTCGGCCCGGAAGGCGGCGATGGCGGCGGCCGCATCATTGCCAGCGGTACGCCGGAAGACGTCGCGCTGGTCAAGGGCAGCTACACGGGCCGCTATCTCGCCCGCTTTCTGGCGAAACGAGCGGCATCGGGTATAAGGTCGACGCCAAAACCCAGGACGGCAGCACGAACAAGGAAAACCATCTCATGAGCGGCTTCGAAAACTATTCGCGAGAAGCCCGGCAACTCGAACACGAAATCGAAACCAAGGGCGTAATCCTGGGCATCGACTGGAACGACGCCGCGCAGCTGCGCGAACTGGCCCGCGAGGCACTGGACTGCAAGCTCGGCGCAAACAACTGCGAGCCGGATGATCCGGCCGACCGCGCCCGCATCGAACTCTTCGGGCTCGCGCAACTGATGTTGACCGTGATGAAGGAAAGCGCCAACGCCAATATCCACACCCACGGCGGCGCGGCGTGGAAGTCCTTCGCCCACGCCTTGTGGACGGAACACGATCAGCGGCAAAACAGAGCAAAAACATGAATCGTCATTTCATTTCCTGGCGACGGCGCATGGTCGCGCTTGTCTCGTCCGTGCTTGCCCTCGCCGCGCCCGTGGCGACCCAGGCCGCCGAGCCGGCTCTCCTGCCGATATTCGACGCCCACCTGCACTACAACTGGGAACCTGTGCCGTATTATCCGATGGACAAGGTTCTCGCGCTGTTCCGCCAGCAGGGCATCATGGGGATACTGGCCACCAGCCGGCCCAACGACGGTACCCGCGCGCTCTATGAAGCGAAGCCCAGGGACCTGTGGGTGGTGCCCTTCATCCGTCCCTACCGAATACGCGCGGACATTCAGACCTGGATGGACGATGCCTCGATTCAGGATCTGATCGAAACCGAGTACAAGCGCGGCTATTACGTCGGCATTGGCGAGTTCCATCTTTCGGGCAAGGCGGCAGCGACGAAACTGGTCAAGCACACGGTGGATTTCGCCGTCGAACGAAATCTCTACCTGCACGCCCATGCCGACGATGAAGCGCTGGAAATCCTCTATTCCCACAACCCAAAGGCAAGGATAGTCTGGGCCCACACCGGCTTTTCAACGGCGCCAGAAAAGGTCACGGCCTACCTCGAACGCTATCCGGCGCTCTGGTGCGAGCTTTCCTATCGCTATGGCATCACCTCCGGCGGCAAACTGACGCCTGAATGGAAAGCCTTGTTCGAGCGCTATCCCGACCGCTTCCTGCTGGGTTCCGATACATGGATCAATGAGCGCTGGGACAGTTATGGCAGCACCATGAGCGACTACCGCTCGTGGCTGGCGCAACTGCCGAAGGACGTCGCCGAGAAGATCGCCTTCCGCAACGCCGAGCGCCTGTTCAAGCGCTGACCAGCACACGTTCAAGGTCCCTCTTGCCGGCGCCAGACGCTGGCCAGCCAGGGCTGCTGCTCCAGCGGCAAGCCGGCCGGCCGGTAGTAATGCTCCAGCTCGACAAAACCGGCAGCGACCAGATAGGCCCGCCACGCGGCGAGATCGTGATAGGCGCCATAGCGCTCGCCGTTGATGCTCTCTTCATTGTTGCCGCGCGGATTCGAGCTGAACAATACACCGCCCGGCTTCAGCGTCGCGTGCAGCTGTTGCAACACGCGCGGCAACTCCTGGCTGGGCACGTGAAACAGCGAGGCATTGGCGAACACGCCGTCAAACCATGACTCGGGCAACTCGAGCTTCAGAAAATCCTGTTGCCAGACTTCGCACGCGCTATGGGTCCGCGCCATCTCAGCCAGCGCCGGCGCCCCTTCGAGCCCGATGGCGCGGTGCCCGCGTCGAACGAATGTCCGCAAGTCGCGGCCGGGGCCGCAACCAAAATCGAGCAGCGTGAATGGGGGTGCTGCCTGGATATGGCGCAACAGCGCTTCGATGTTCTGTTCCACGTCATGGTGGCGCGTGCCTTGCCAGAAGGCTTCGGCACACGCCTGGTAGTGGTTGAGCGTGCGGGCGACGACTTGCTGCAGTGTTTCCGGATCAAGGATCATGAGTGCAATGCCTTCCCGATGGGACGCAGCTTACCCGATCGCCGTCACCTGCCCGCGGCGTCCCGGACTCTGTCTGCCGGAAATTCCGCTTCGCGGCCCGGCAAGCGCGGACTCTTGCGAGGAAGAAACGGGGCTCCGCATTTCGTGGTTGACCGGGCAATGTGCGGCATCTACCGGATTGGAAACTGAATAGAATTGTGCCAGGCGGCAAAACGGAGCCAGCAAAGGATATGGCGGACATCAACAGCAAAAACCTGGCGGCGGCATCGTCCCTGACACCCCGACTGACAGCGGCAGGACGTCCCGCCATCGTCACTGTCGATGCCATCAACGAACACGGTGAAGTGGTGCCGACGCGCATTCCGCGGGAGCACCCGCTGACGCTGTATCTCGACAAGCGCGAGATCGTTACCCTGATGACCCTGGGCGCCGCACCCGAAGCGCTGGTGCTGGGCTACCTGCGCAACCAGCGGCTGGTCTCGCGGCTCGAAGACATCGCCGCGGTCCAGGTCGATTGGGAAACCGACTCGGCTGCCGTCACCACGCGAAGTGGCAACGCGGATGTCGAGCAGCGCCTGGAGCGGCGCACCATCACCAGCGGTTGCGGGCAAGGCACGATGTTCGGCGACCTGATGGAAAGCATCGACGAAATCGCTCTGCCCGACGATGGCCGCATGGATGCCGCAACGCTGGCCACCCTGCTCGACAATGTGCGCCGGCAGGATTCGATCTACAAGGAAGCGGGGGCAGTCCATGGCTGCGCCCTGGCGGCAGCCGATGGAGAAATACTGATGTTTGTCGAGGATGTCGGTCGGCACAATGCCGTCGATGCGATCGCCGGCCAGATGTGGCTGAAGAACATGAGTGGCGGCGACAAGATCTTCTACACCACCGGCCGCTTGACCTCGGAAATGGTCATCAAGACGGCGCAGATGGGCATCCCCTTCATGGTCTCGCGCTCCGGTCTCACCGAAATGGGACACGCCATCGCCCGCAAGATCGGCCTGACTGTGATCGGGCGCGCCAAGGGGAAACACTATCTTCTATTCACCGGGCAGCATCGACTCAAGACAGACGGCGTTCAAGGGAAGGCATGAGCGACTCGGTCGACCCTTTCAAGCTGGCCATTTCCGATGAGGCGCTCGCCGATCTTCGTTCGCGACTGACCAGAACACGCTGGCCGAACCGTGAAACTGTCGGCGACTGGAGCCAGGGTGTGCCGCTCGACCGGATCAAGGCGCTCTGCGATTACTGGGCGCGTGACTATGACTGGCGACGCTGCGAAGCGCGGCTCAACGCGTTCGGCCAGTACCACACCCGCATAGACGGTTTGCACATCCATTTCCTTCACGTCCGCTCGCCGAACCCGGACGCCGTGCCGCTTGTCCTTACGCACGGCTGGCCGGGATCGGTGGTCGAGTTCCTCGACGTGATCGGTTCGCTGACGGATCCGGTCGCCCACGGCGGTAACGCCGCCGATGCCTTCCATCTCGTGATTCCGTCGCTGCCGGGTTTCGGCTTTTCAGACAAGCCCGTGGCCACCGGCTGGGGTGTCGAGCGCATCGCCGCGGCCTGGATTGCCTTGATGAAGCGGCTCGGCTATGACCGCTTCTTCGCCCAGGGCGGCGACTGGGGCGCCGCCGTCACCACGGCCATCGGCATGCTCGCTCCGCCAGAATGCGCCGGGGTCCACCTCAATATGCCGCTGATCTATCCGGCGAAGGATGACCTGGCGCAACCGACCGAGGCCGAGCAGGCGTCCGTCGCGTCGATGAAGTTCTATCGAACCAGCGACTCCGGCTACGCCAAGATGCAGCGCACGCGGCCGCAGACCCTCGCTTACGGCCTGACCGACTCACCCGCCGCACAGGCCGCCTGGATCTACGAGAAATTTCATGCCTGGACCGACAATCGCGGCGAACCTGAGGACGCCCTGACACGCGACGCCATGCTCGACAACATCATGCTGTATTGGCTACCGGCGACTGCCGCATCATCGGCGCGGCTCTATTGGGAGAGCCTCGATTTCTTCCGAACCCAGCAGATTGCGGTCCCGGTCGGCGTGACCATTTTCCCGAAGGAATTTTCCCGTCCGTCGCGGCGCTGGGCGGAACGTCACTTCGGCAACATCATTCACTGGAACGAGATGGATAAGGGCGGGCATTTCGCGGCATTCGAGCAACCGGAACTGTTCGTTGCGGAACTGCGAAACTGCTTCCGGAATATCCGGCCCCCCTTGAGGTCCTGACTGATCGAATAGTCGACGCTGATTCAAACGAATTTGGACGTCTGGTTGAACTTGTGCGCCTGCAAGCCTGCGACTTCCGGCGCATCTCCGTATCGCCGGTCCTTGCGCTATGCTTGCACCATTGGAAATCTTAATTTTCGAGGGAAGCGAAATGCCCAAGCTGGTGGTTAACGCGAATGGTCTCGTGCTCGGGGAATTTCCGGTCAACAAGGACCGGATGGTCATTGGGAGCAAGGCGTCCAATGAGATTCCCCTCGACAATGTCAATGCCGACAACGAGCATGCGGTAATCACCCGCTGTGGCGATCTCTACGTCATCGAAGACCTTGGCAGCGCAAATGGCACTTTCGTGCACGAAAGGAAAATCACCAGGCTGCTGCTGAGCGACGAGGACCTGATTTCGGTCGGTACCTGTCAACTTCGCTTCGTCGAGGAAGATTCCAAGCGCGGTGATGCCGGCGCTGCGCCGAGCAAGGCCAAGGCGCCGGCGCCGGACGCAGGCAAACCGGCACAGGAGCCCCAGGCCAAGCGATCCGCGGCACCGACCGCCGCCAACGGCCCCGTGGCGGCGGGCGAATGCCCGCACTGCGGCTACAAGCGATTGCCCAAGGACGCCAAGGCGCCGGAAGACAGATGCCCTTCCTGCAAGCTGGGCTATGCCACCACGCCGGGCGTCCTGATCAGCGCCGAGTCGAAAACCGGCGACCGCCTCGAGGTCTATGACAAAGAGGTCGTGATCAAGCGCAAGATGGGCGTGAAGGTGCTGCTGCAAAGCCTCAAGGGCGACCTGCTGGAAGGCATCAAGGGCGACAAGTACATTCCCACCGACACGATCGCCTCGATCCAGCTCAAGCCGGCCAGCGCCCTGCTGGCGGGCTACATCACCATTGTCCTGCCGGAGTCGAAGGAAGGCTTCAAGCTCGCCGGCCTGGACGATTGCACCGTCGAGTTCGTCAAGCGCGAGGAAGAGAAGTTCCTCGAAATCAAGGCCTTCCTCGACGCCAAGATCAGCTAGGGTGCGGGCTCAGTACACCGTGGCCAGTTCGCTGGTCGCCTGCGCCAGCCGGTCGACCAGGATGTTCATGAACGAGCGGTTGAACCGCAGCTGGCAGTTTTCCGACGCCTTGTGCAAGGAGTCGGCCTTGATCTTGAAGAGGGTGACGGGCGTGTCGGCTACGATGGTGGCGGTGCGAGGCAGCGCGCCCTGCCGGATGTAGCACATCTCGCCAAAACAGTGCCCCTTGCCCAGCGTGCTCAGCTTCTTGTTGCCCTTTTTCACGCCCACGCTGCCATCGGCGATGACAAAGAAGAAGTTACCCTTGGTCCCCTCGTCGACCAGGAAGGTGCCGGATGGCACGCGCCCCCAGATGCTTATGCGCAGCACTTCCCAGAGCTCGATTTCGCTGAAGTCTTGAAAGAACGGCAGTGCCTTCAGCATGTTGAAGCGCTGGGTCTCGGAATCGGCTTCCCGTGGCAGATCCAGCTCCGCGATGGTCGACAGGTCCTGGGTGAACTCGCGCCAGTCGGCATGGCGCTCCGGCGTGTTGCGGCGCAAGGCCTTGGTGACGATGTCGGCCAGCCGCGCGGACAGCGCGGGACGATGGGTGCGGATGCTGGGCGGGTCTTCGTTCAGTATCTTGTGGGTCAACCCGTAGTTGGTGTCGGATTCAAAGGGAAGGCGGCCGGTGAGCAGCTTGTACATCACCACGCCCAGGGAATAGATGTCGGTCTGGTAGCTGAGGGTGTCGTTGCGGACCTGCTCTGGCGACATGTAGGCGGGCGAGCCGACCCCGGTCAGCTGTGTCTCGTCGTTCTTCGCCAGGATCGCGGCGCCGAAATCGGCGATCTTCACTGCGCCATCCTCGCAAAGCATGATGTTCGCCGGCTTGATGTCGCGATGGATGATACCGTTGCGGCTGGCAAAATCGAGCGCCAGAGCGCACTTGAAGGCGATCTCGATCACCTTGTCCACGGGCAGCAAGTGCTCGACATGGCCGTATTTTTCGAGCGTTTCGCCCTGCACGTATTCCATGACGATATAGCCGTCGTCGCGGCCCAGCAGCGCATCGTAGATGCCGACGATGTGCGGATGGTTGAGGCGACCGGCCAGGGCGGCCTCGTTGGCGATCAGCTTGCGGTAGGTATTGCCGTGCTCGGTGTCGGACAGGATCTCGGGCTTGAAGACCTTGATCGCCACCTCGCGATCGTTGAATGTGTCATGGGCAAGGTAAACAATGCTCGTCGCGCCCCTGCCCAACTCGCGCGTGATCTCGTACTTTTCGATACCGACTTCAGCAACTTGCTCCATTTACCGTGGGCTCCTCGTGAAGGATTGGAAATCCAACCGACATCTCAGAAGTGTGCCTGACGCCGGGTATAGCCGTCAATCGCCGATTTTGGTCCGGTCGCGTCACGATTTGCAGAAAAGCGTTCCCGAATGGCGCCCTGAACACGGGTGGATGCCCAGGGGCAGGGAATTCATGCGTCGTCAGTGTCGGCGGATGTCGGGCTGCCCTTGGTGACCACCGTCAGCTTCCTGGCACCGGAATTCAATGGCTCCTCTGCGACAACGAACTTGAAGCGCTGAGTTTCAGCACCCGACCCACAAGCACCGCTCGCGTTGCATCAAGGCAGCCGTTCAAATGCGAGGCGTCACGGGAATTGATTTGTCGAACGAAGGGCTTGCATATTCTCGTGCCGGTTCCGCGAAAATCATCGACATTGCGAATTACCATGGTCAAGTCATGAATCAGTGCGATCGCCGCAAATTGACGCCGGCTAAACCTCCTTCAAGGTACTCAAGAAGGCTGTCGCGTCGAAGCCCTGCAGCCTGGCCACGTCGGCAAGATTGAACCGCTCTGGCCGAGTTCCCAGCGCGTCAGGGATTTCGTTGAGGGAGTTGAGCAGATGCGGACGCTTCATGCGAAATGAGTTGTATGCAAGACTATGGATCCGGCGCCGGCGATCCCGCAATCGCCGTCCCGCCAGCGCCGACTTTCACGCGATGGATGCGTCTTTCATTTTGGATAACCGTGGTCTGTCCCCGATTACCGTTCCCGGTCTGTTCCCGATTATCGTTCCCGATTACCTGAATCAAGACTGACGGTGTTTAACCTTAATCTTGCCTGGCGCGTCCGGAAACCCGCTTCACCAGGACAAGCCGCTGCGAGGGCTTGAATCCGACATCGTGGAAAAACCCCAGCAGTTGGAAATCCTTGCTCGCGACAACCGTCTCGACCCGTTCGACACGCAGTCCGTCGAGATTCGCAAACAATTGCAATAACAACGCGTGGCCGACACCCCGGCGCGAATAAACCGGGTCTACGCCGATGGTATCCAGCACGGCAACAGGTTCGGTGCGACCATAATCCCCAAAATTGGTCCGCGCCATGACAAAACCGACAGCTATGCCATCAATGCGCGCGACCAGTGAAACGCGCACTGCGGAATCCTTCACCGCCTCGTCTACCAGTTCATAGAAGACGGCCTCGCGCCGCTGGCCAGTAACTTCCTTGTCTATGCGAACAACGTCGTACAGGTCGTCGGGCTGCAACGTGCTCAAGTCCACCTTGTCACGATTATTGCCTTCATGCACCGCACGCCTTTGGTCTGTCACCCGAGTGTCGACCACGAGTTCGCTGCCCAGTTCGAAGCCGGCGTGGTCGAGGAACTGCATGATCGCGTGATCGCGCCAGGATGCCGTAGTGCGGATTTCGGCTATCTTCAGGCGATGGGCTTCGTCTTCGAGCCTGGACAGCAGCGCGGAACCAATTTGCTGCCCGCGCACGTCTGCAGCAACAGCAAATGCTTCGAGTCTGAGTGCCGGTTCGTTGCGTCCGAACTGCCCTTGCATCTGGCGCGCCATCATGAATCCGACCAGTTTCCCGTTCTGTTCCGCGCCCAACTGGACGTATAGCGCAGGCCGTGACTTCGCCGTCTTCAAACGCCGTTCGAAATAGAAAGCGCGGGGGTGACCGACGGCCGCGGCGTCCATGCCCATGACCGCTTCGAAGTCCTCCGCAACAAGACGACGAATCATCATGCCATTGTTTTGCTGCTGATCAATAGTGTCCACAGTGAGTATCCTCAAGTGTCAGGCTGCAACCCGGTGCTCGATCTGACGCAATTCTTCATGACGAACGAAAGGCGCTTCCCCGTCCCTACGTCGTAACCGGTGCCGGCATGATGGGAATCACCCGTGACTTGGGCTGCAGCGGCTTCTCAGCCTTGATCTTCTTGCGCTGGCCCGGAAACGCCAGTGCTTCGCTCAGCAGGTAGGCGGCCTGGGCGTAGGACGTCGGACAGATCGTAAAGCATTCCTGGCAGTCCCAGCATTCCTTCCTGGCAACTTCCGGAATGAAGCTGATTTCACGCCGGGCGCCGTTGTCGATGAAGCCGACGGCATTCTTCTGCTTGACCTCGTTGCAGTAACGCACGCACAGGCCGCAGACGATGCAGAACGATGCGTCGCGCTCGAAACGGTTGCGATCGGCGCCGTATTCCTCGGCCAGCTTGATCAGTTCCGGCGCGTCCGGCGCGTGGGCCATCAATTCCTCGACCAGCACCTTGCGAATCTTGTCCACTTTCTCCGAACGGGTGCGCACGACGATGTCCTTGGCCACCGGATAGACGCAGGACACGACATAACTGGTCCAGCCGCGTGATTCGACTTCGACCATGCACAGACGGCAGCCGCCGAAGGCCTCCAGCTTTTCGTGGTGGCACAGGGTCGGGATGTGGATGCCTTCCTGTTGCGCTGCCTGCAGGACCGTCATGCCGGCCTTGGCCTTGACCTCCTTGCCATCGATGGTGAGGACGATGTCGGTCATTTGGCTTCACTCCCGCCCGCGATGCGCGATTCATACTCGGGCTTGAAATAACGGAACATGCTCTTCAGCGGGTCGCCGGAGGTCTTGCCCAGCGCACACAGGCTGGCCGTGCCAGTGACCTCGATCAGATCTTCCAGGAGTTCCAGGTCACCCTTCTTGCCTTCGCCCTCGGTGAGCCGAGTGAGGATCTGCAGCATCTGCTGCATGCCCTCGCGGCAGGGCACGCACTTGCCGCAGGACTCATTGACCAGGAAGTCCATCAGGTAGCGCGCCACCTCGATCATGTCGGTGTCCTCGTCCATCAGCAGCAGGCCACCGGCGCCGATCGGCGCGCCCAGCTTGGACATCCCGTCGAAATCCAGCGGAGCGTCGATCAGGTCGGCCGGGATGGAGCCGCCCATGGCGCCGCCGAAGTGGATGGCCTTGAGCGTCTTGCCGTCGCGCACGCCGCCGCCGATGTCGAACACCAGGGTGCGCAGCGGCGTACCCATCGGCACTTCGACGATGCCGCTGTTCACCACATTGCCCGACAGGGAGATCAGCTTGGTGCCCTTGCTCTTCTCGGAGCCGATGCTGGTGAACCACTCGGCGCCCTTGTTGATGATCTGCGGCACGTTGGCCCAGGTCTCGACGTTGTTGAGATTGCTCGGTTTGTCCCAGATGCCATTGACCGAGGTGCGAATGTACTTCGGCCGTGGTTCGGGTGCATTGCCTTCGATCGAGCGCATCAGGGCCGACGATTCGCCGGAGACGAAGATGCCGACGTCGAAATGCAGTTCGCATTCAAAGTCGAAACCGGAACCGAGGATGTCGGTGCCCAGCAGGCCGTATTCCTTCGCTTGCGCCAGCGCGTTCCTGACGTGCTTTTCCAGTAGTGGCATGTCGTGGCGGGTGTACATGAAGCCCTTATGCGCACCGATGGCATAGGCGCCGATGATCAGGCCTTCGAGTACCTTGTGCGGGTTGCCGGTGAGCATGGCGCGATCCATGAAGGCGGCGGACTCGCCTTCGTGGCCGTTGACGATGACGTACTTGGTCTTCTCCGGCGCATTCCGGGTGGTCTCCCATTTCGAGCCAGCCGGAAAGCCGCCGCCGCCACGGCCGCGCAGGTTGGCCTTCTTCACTTCGTCGAGAACCTGGTCGGGCGTCATGGTGGTCAGGGCCTTGACCAGTCCGGCATAGCCGCCGACCGCGAAGTAGTCGTCGATGTTCATCGGGTCGATCTTCGGGTTGTCGCCGATCAGAAGGCGCGTCTGGTGCTTGTAGAAAGGCACCTCGTTCATGTGTACGGCCTTGGCGCCCGTGTTCGGATCCTTGTACACCAGTCGTTCGACCACTTCGCCCTTGAGCGTGGCGGCGAGGATGTCGGGCACGTCCGCGGGCTGAACCTCGAAATAGCAGATGTCGCCGGGCGTGACCACGACGTTCGGTCCCTTTTCGCAGTAGCCGTGGCAACCGGTGGTCCTGACCTCGATCTTGTCGCCGAGCTTGCCGGCTGCTGCGACGAAGGCGGCGGCCACCGCCGCCGAGTCCATGCCGTCGCAGGCCGCGCCGGCGCAGACCGCGATACAGGGTTTGGCGGGATCCCTGCTGGCCAGGATTTCCGCCCGGTATTTTTCCAGTTCGGCCGCTGTGTGTAGCTTTGGCATGTTTGTTCCTACTCGTATTGTTTCAGGACGTCTTCGATCTTTTCCGGCGTCATGCGGCCGTAATGCTTGCCGTTGACGATCAGCTCCGGCCCGATGCTGCAACTGCCCAGGCAGGCGCCAGTCTGGTAGGTGAATCTTGAGTCGGTGTCGGTCTCGCCGTCCTTGAGGCCGGTGAGTTCCTCTACCTTCGCTCGCAGCTTGGCCGCCCCGCGCAGGTGGCAGGTCATGCCGGTGCACACATGCACCTCGTGGCGGCCCTTCGGCGTCAGGCTGAAGGCCTTGTAGAAACTGGCGATCTGCATCACCTGGGCGAAGGGCACTTGCAGGGCATCGGCCACTTTCTGCATCACTTCCCTGGGCAGCCAGTGGTTCTGGTGCTGGATTTCGACCAGGGCGTGGATCAGTGAACCCGGCTGGCCCCGGTATTTCTCGATGATGCCGTCGATAGTATGTTCAGACATTATGTGCGTTCCACCCATGTTTGCATTTTGGTGATTGGCTTCAGGCGGCAAGTGCGAGCTGGGCCTGATTGCCTTCAAGACGGACGATGCCCTGTTTCGACAGGAGTTCCAGGTGGGCGGCGACTCGCGAGGGCTCGAGGCCCAGTTTTTGCGAGATGCCGCCAGCCGACCCCTCTCCCGCGCGCAGCGCACCCATGATGCGTGCCATGGCCAGCTTGTCCAGGATCAGTTCCTTGAACAACCGGTCGTAGTCGGGCCGGGCGAAGAACTCCCGGTAGCCATCTTCGGTCCGCTTGGGCACGCGGAAGCGCTCCCGTTCGACCAGCTTGTAATAGGGCACCAGTTGCGTCGCCGCCTCCAGGCCGGACTGCAGGTCGGCGACGTCACGACCTTCCGAGGACCCAAAGGGGCCGAGGCTTTTGATCTTCGCTCCGAACTCGTTCATGACCTCGGCAAAGCGTATGCCTTCGCCCGCCGACACCCATTCCAGGCGCAGCCGGTCGGGATTGACGCCGATGTCAGCCAGGATGCGCTTGGCGACGAAGCTGTTGCCCAGGGCGTCGTAGTTGCCTTCGGGGTTGTAGTGGCAGTCGCCGAGGTGGCAGCCGCCGATGAACACGCCGTCGGCCTTCTTGGCGAAGGCGCGGAAGATGAACTCCAGGTCGACGCGGCCCGAGCACATCAGGCGGATTACGCGCAGATAGGGTGGATACTGGAAGCGCGAGACGCCGCACAGATCGGCGCCGCCGTAGCAGCACCAGTTGCACAGAAAGCCGACGATGATCGGTTTGAAATCGGAGGGGGCAGCCATACTCGTTCCTTATTGGTTGCGTTGTCGCTGCGCGTTAAACCAGTTCCAGCGCGGCGTCGATCTGGTTGAACACTTCGTCGTCCGTGTAGTGGGAAAGGCTGATGGCCGCGGTCGGGCACTTGGAAACGCACAGCCCGTCGCCCTTGCACAACACCGCATTGACCACCGCCTTCTTGCCGCGCGGCGTATCCATGAAGTTGATCGCGCCGTAGGTGCACACCGAGATGCAGGCGCCGCAGGAGACGCAGTCCATGCCCTTCACTGCGCAGACCGCACCCGAGGCAACCACGGTGTCGCGCGACAGCAGGGTCAGCGCCCGGCCTGCCGCGCCATAGGCCTGGGTGATGGTCTCCGACATGTGCTTGGGATATTGCGCCGTGCCGCAGAGAAACACGCCTTCCGCGGCGAAATCCACCGGCCGTAGCTTGGCGTGGGCTTCCTGGAAAAAACCGTCGGGACCCAGCGGCACCTTGAACATGCGCGCCAGATCGGCGGCGCCCGGTGCGGGGATCACCGCCGCGGCGAGGATGATGGCATCGACGTCGAGTTCCAGCTTCTTGCCCAGGATGGGATCGGCGGCCGTCACCCGGATGAAGCTGCGACCGCGCTCGTCCATGGCTGCGACCACCGGCGCATCTTCCGGCTCGTAGCGGATGAACTTGACGTCCTTCCTCGACGCTTCGAGGTAGTAGTCCTCCCTGAAGCCGTAGGTGCGAATGTCGCGGAAGAGCACATAGATCTCCACGTCCGGCTTGAGCTCCTTCATCTTCAGGGCGTTCTTCATCGCGCCGCTGCAGCAGACGCGGGCGCAATAGTTGCGGTCCTCGTTGCGGCAGCCGACGCACTGGATCATCACCACGCTTTCCGCCGCCATCAGCTTTTCATCATTCTTGGCGAGCTTGCCTTCCATCTCCAGCAGGGTCATCACCTTGTCATTCTTGCCGTACAGGTACTCGGTCGGCTTGAACTCGGAAGCGCCGGTGGCGATGATGGCCGCGCCGTGCTTGATGGTGCGCACGCGGCCCTTGGACTTCACCGTGGTGGTGAAATTGCCGACGTAGCCATCGACATGGATGATGGCGGCATCGGTGATGGCGTGGATCTTCGGGTGGCGGTACACCTTCTTCTTCAGGTCCTTGACGAAGCTCTGTACGTCCATCCCCTCCAGCGTGTAATGCATGCGGTTGGCGATGCCGCCCAGATCAGAGGCCTTCTCGATCAGGTAGGTTTCGTAGCCCTGCTCGGCCAGGGTAAAGGCGCTGGTCATGCCGGCGACGCCGCCGCCGACCACCAGCGCGGTCTTGTCCACCGGCAGCGAGAACTCATCCAGCGGCTCCAGCTTGCCTGCCCGCGCCACCGACATGCGCACGATGTCCTTGGCTTTCTCCGTCGCGGCCTCCTGCTCCTTGGAGTGCACCCAGGTGCAGTGCTCGCGAATGTTGGCCATGTCGAAGAAGTACTGATTGACACCTGCCTCGCGCAAGGTGTCGCGAAACAGCGGCTCGTGCGTACGCGGCGTGCAAGCCGCGACCACGACGCGGTTCAGTCCCTTGTCGCGGATGGTGTCGGAGATGGCCTTGGCGGTGTTGGTGGCGCAGGCGAAGAGGCTCTCCTCGACGTGCACCACGTTGGGCAAGCCCTTGGCGTACTCGGCGATACCCGGCACGTCCACCACGCGGCCGATATTGGCGCCGCAGCGGCAGACGAAGACGCCGATCTTGGCTTCCTCCTGGGTGACGTCCTTCTCTGCCGGATAGACCCGTTCCTCGTTCAACTGCCCGCGCCGCGACATGAGCAGGTTGGACGCCAGGGCGCCAGCGCCGCTGGCGCCCATCACCGCCTCGGGAATGTCCATCGGACCCTGGAAGGCGCCGCTGGTGAAGATGCCCGGCCGGCTGGTCTGCATCGGATTGAAGGACTCGACCTGGCAGAAGCCGTGACGGTTGAGCTCGATGCCGAAGACCTTGGAGAAGCGCTGCGCGTCCTTCGGCGGCGCCAGGCCTACCGAGAGCACCACCAGTTCGAAGAATTCCTCGACCACGCCGTCGGGCGTGGTGTAGCGGATGGAAACGTCTCCGGTTTCCGGATCTTCGCTGCCGATCGAGGTGTAGCTGCGGACGAAATGTACGTCGGGAAGTTTCTGTGCTCGCTGGTAGAAACGCTCGAAGTCCTTGCCGTAGGAGCGGATGTCGTTGTGGAAGATCTTGGCATGCATGTCGGGCAGGTGGTCCTTGGCCAGGATCACCTGCTTTTGCGTGTAGGAACAGCACACCGCCGAGCAATAACTGTTGCCGCCTGCCGGATTGACCTGGCGCGAACCGACGCAGTGGATCCAGGCGATTTTTTTCGGATGCTTCTTGTCCGAGGGGCGCAGGATCTGGCCCTCGTGCGGCCCGGTGGAGCACAGCAGGCGCTCGAAGTCCATGCTGGTGACCACGTTGGCGAACTGGCCATAGCCGTAATCGTTGCGCGGCAAGGGATCGAAGGTTTCATAGCCGGGCGAGAGGATGACGGCGCCGACCTTGATCTTGACCTTCTCGGCTTTCTGGCCGAAGTCGATGGCGTCGTTTTCGCAGACGGTCTGGCAGATCGAGCAGGTCTTGTCCTTGAGGAACAGACAGCTCTCGTCGATGTAAGTGACCAGCGGCACGGCCTGCGAAAAATAGATGTGCACCGCCTTGTTGAGTGACAGGTCCTGGTTGAACGGATCCGGAATCTTGACCGGACAGTATTCGACGCAAACGGTGCAACCGGTGCACTTGTCCTCGATGACGTAGCGCGGCTTTTTCAGCAGGGTGACGGTGAAGTCGCCCGGCTCGCCTTCGATGCTGTCAACATCGGTGTAGGTCATCAACTGGATGTTCGGCTGGCGGTCGGTTTCGATGAACTTCGGCGACTCGATGCACATCGAGCAGTCGTTGGTGGGAAAGGTCTTGTCCAGCTGCGACATCTTGCCGCCGACGGTCGGCGACTTCTCCACCAGGTAAACCTTGTAACCGCAGGTCGACAGGTCGAGCGCGGCCTGGATGCCGCTGATGCCGCCGCCGACGACCATCACGTCGCCCATGTTGTTGTCGTCCGCCGAACGAAGGACGTTCCGCGTGTTCCATTCCTGCTGCAAGAGTCCAAATTCCACTTTGTTGTCCTCGCCTAGATTGCTTCGCGAATGATTTCGGTGATGTCCCTGATCTCGATGGACGCACCTCCGTCCGGACGGCTCAAGCGGCTGTCCTCGAAATTGGTGGTGCAATAGGGACAGGCTGTCACCATGATCTGGGCGCCTGTGCTCACCGCCTGCTCCAGGCGCAGGTCGGAGAAGCGCTCGCCCTTGGGCGTTTCCATCCAGATGCGGCCGCCGCCGCCGCCGCAGCAGAAGCTGTTCTTGCGTGACTCGGCCATCTCGTTCAATTTCAGGCCGGGCACGCTCTTCAGCGCTTCGCGCGGCTCGTCGTAGATGCCGTTGTGGCGGCCGAGATAGCAGGGGTCGTGGTAGGTCACTGTCCTGGCGAATTCCTTGGTCAGCTTCAGCCGGCCCTCATTGATCAACTGGTGCAGGAACTCGGTGATGTGGATCACCTCGAAATTCACCTTGAACTCGCGGTATTCGTTCTTGAAGCTGTGATAACAGTGCGGCGACGACACGAGGATTTTGGTGACGCCGTTGTCGACGAAGTTGCGGATGTTCTGCCGCGCCAGGGTCTTGAACAGCTTCTCGTCGCCTGTCTTGCGGATGCTCTCGCCGCAACAGCTCTCGTCGGTGCCGAGGATGCCGAAATCGACACCCGCCGCTTGCAGGATCTCCACCGTCGCCTTGGCGATCTTCTTGCCGCGCGGGTCGTAGGAGAGATAACAGCCAGGCGAATAGAGCACCTCCATGCCGTCTTCGAAGCGCTTGACGCCCAAGTCCTTGGCCCAGTCGGCCCGCTTCGAGCGCGCTTCGCCGAAAGGATTGCCCTCCGCCCGCAGGCCGGCCGAGACGCCCGGAATCGGCGACGCGCCACCGGCAAAGACATCGTATTCGGTGGCGATGCGGCGCAGCGCGATGCCCGATTCGATCTGCTTGACGTCACGCGGACAGACTTGCGGACACTTGCCGCAGGTGGTGCAGCGCCAGATGTCCTCGCTGTCGATCTCGGTCAGGCCGAAGGTGGCCTCGCGCACGATCTTGCGCATGCTGAACTTGCCGACCCGGTTCCAGGGGCAGACGGTGTCGCACATGCCGCACTGGTAACAGGCTTTGAAAGCATCGCCGCCGCTGGCCTTGATGGCGTCGATGATCTCTTTTTGGGGGGTTACGGTCTCCATGGGTTCTTGTCCTTATTGTTGGAGGTCTTACGGCTTCGCCATCCGGGCGATGGTATCCAGCACCTGCTGCAAGCCGAACTTGTCGATCATCGCGCCGATGCCGATCTCGACATCGCCCAGCTTGGGCTGCTCGTCTTCCTCGACTTCCTCTTCACGTTCGACGTAGATCAGAGCTTCGGCGTGACACCACTCGACGCACTTGGGCTGTGCCAGTGCGGGGGTTTCCTCGCACATGTCGCACTTCAGCGGCAGGCCGGAATCGGGCTCGTGGAACAGGTCGCGCGAGGGGCAGGAAGCGCGGCAGAAGTCGCATTCGTTGTATTCCTTGCCGTCGATGATGTACTTGTCGCGGCCGGTGCATTCCGACTCGGTGTACTCGCCGGCATACACCGGCAGGTAGATGTCCCGCAGCGGCAGGCGCACGATGCGGATGCGCGAGCGCGCCGGGTTGTTGCTGCTGTAGCGCGGCGTCGCATGCCAGGAAGAGCAGATCACCTCGCAGGCCTTGCAGCCGTTGCACTTGTCGGCGTCAATGGTGATCGACTTGACGATTTTCTTGACCTTAGCCATTGTTGTAGATTCCTTTCTGCTCGAATTCCTCGGCGACGAAACCCATTTCCAGCTCCTCCAGGGATTCCCTGGTGGGTATGCCCTGGTTGTTGAAGCCCTTCAGCTTGTAGTACTGGTCGAGCAACTGCTTCTCCAGGTCCGGGAAGCGCTTCCGCCAATGGTCCTCCGGCGGCTTGTCGTCGGCGCGGCGCATGCCGCGGCGCACATTGAGCGCGCGCATCAGGGTGCGGGTGCGCGTCGCCGACTTCCAGACGTCGTCCTTGCTCATCTTGATGCCGGTTGCCGCCGTGACGAACTCGGGATAGTTGTGGATGTGGTAAGGCGGCTTGAGCGGGAAGGACGACAGGCCGGCGCACATGCCCAGGGCGTCGTCGATGTAGTGCATCTTCTCCATCCAGTCCACGATCTCGCAGCTGGCCTCGACCGTTGGATAGTAGGGATTCGACATTTCGCCGCGCGGCTCCCAGTCGACGTAGTACTTCTTGAACTTCTCGTCGGGAACCTGAAACCAGTCTTTGACAAACTCCTCGCGCAACTCGCGGGTGGCGAAGGGCTCCTGCGGGAACTGGCCCTCGATCTGGGTAATGTTGATCTTTTCCCCGGTCGAGTACATCAGGTAATAGACCGGATTCAGCATGCCCAGCTTGAGCGGCAGTTGCTCATGCTTCTTGATGGTGTTGTGGTCGTACTTCTCCGCACCCTTGCCGATACGTCGCGCCGCCCAGTAGGTGCCGTCGGCGAGGTAGTCGCCGATGCCTTCTCGGCGGACGATCTTGTCCAGCAGGTAGAAGAAACGGCCCTCGGTGTCTTCCGGCATGCCGGGAAAGTCTTCCAGGGTGAGGATGCCGGCTTCCAGCAATTCGAGGCCGAAAGCCATGGCCTGCGGCGCCGAAAAGCCGTCGACGCCGTACTCGGTGGCCTTCTGCGCGATCCTGAAACCGAAGTCAAGATCGGAGAAAGCCGCCATGGTGTAGGTCAGCTTCGAGTAGCACTTCATCATGTAGGTGGGCAGGCCCGGCACCGAAATGGTGGCGCCGCACTTCATCGGACAGTTGTGGCAGCTGATCAGTCGGGTGCGGACGTTCTCCTGGGTTTGCTTCCACTTCTGCTCGATTTCATGCGTCCAGAAGTCCTTGCGCCGGGTGCGCGAATTGCCCCAGGTGAAATTGGTGGTATGCCATTCCTCGTCGACGATGGCCATTTCCTGCGGCGAACCGAGCCCCTGCAGAATCGGCGGCACGCCCTTGATCGGGTTGTCGCCGCGGAACTTGATGTACTTGAGCACGCCGTCGCACAGTTCCATGTACTTGGCCGGGTCGGCTACGTTGATGTCTTTGGTGCCGCGCACGGCGATGGCCTTGAGACCCTTGTCACCCATCACAGCGCCGATGCCGCCGCGCGAGGCCGAGGAGCGGCCCTGTTCGATCGAGGCGTAGAAGACCCGGTTCTCGCCGGCCAGGCCAATGGCTGCCACCTGGATGTCCGGATCGTCGAGTTCCTTGCGGATCGCCTCCGAGGCCGCGGTGGCGCCCATGCCCTTCAGGTGCGAGGCGTCGCGGATCTCGACCTTGTCGTTGTGGATCCACAGATAGACCAGATCTTCCGACTTGCCGCTGATGATCACCTTGTCGTAGCCGGCGTATTTCAGCTCCGGGGCGAAGAAGCCGCCCATCATCGAATAGGCCATCAGCTTGGTTTGCGGCGAGATGGTCGACACGATGGTGCGGTTGCTGCCCGGCGCCGCGGTGCCGCAAAGCAGGCCGCTGCTGAAGATCAGCAGGTTGTCCGGCGAGAATGCGTCCGTCTCCGCAGGCACCCTGTCCCACATGATCTTGGCATTGGTGCCGAGGCCACCCATGTACAGTCGGGTGTCGTTCGGGTCGGTCTCCACCCGGTCAATACTGCCCCGCGAGAGATCCACTTCCAAATCAAACCCAATTTCTCCGTAACGCATTTCTCTGGTCCTCTCTCAGGCGGTGTTTTTGTCCATAAGGCTGGCGCGCATTACCGCCCCAGTCGTTCTTTGGTTTTCAGCGGCTACCATTTTTCGGCCGGAACTTCCAATAAGCGGCGGCAGGGTGATTGCGTCAAGGTGATGCTCCAGGCTGGACGGCACGAAGCGCTCGGGACAACGCGCCACCAGGCCGCACACGGCGAGGGTATGGATCGTCCTGGCGACATCCTGGGGCGTCCCGTGCTGTTGGGGGTCGTACCAACCGTAACTCCAGTTGAGCATGCCGAAAACGCTGTATGTGACCCGCTCGACCTCGGCCGGGTCCAGCCTGTCTACGCCGCCGGCGCCGGGCGATTTGCATCCGGAGACAAGAATCGCTGCCACGATGTCGCGGCAGATATTGAAGTAGGCTTCCTTGAGCAGACGCACGGTCTTGCGCCTGCCCGCAGGCAGCGCAGAGGCTTCATGCACCAGCACCCGCATCTCCGACCGGTTCTCGGCTGAATAACGGAGGTGATTCAGGATGAAGACATACAGTTGATCGACCTGATCATCGACACCCTCGAGCGCCGCGTTCGCCGAGCTGGCCATGGTTTCAAAGGCGTCGGTCTGCAGCGAAAAGAGCAGATCTTCCTTCGAGGAAAAATAGTCGTAGAAAGTGGCCAGGCCCCGTCCGGTTGCCCGGGCAAGACCGCGCATGGTCATGCCATGGAAACCATGCTCGGCAATGGCTGCGGCAGCAGCCTGGAGAATCTCGAGACGTTGTGCCTCGTGCCGGAATTGCCGCGAGGCCTCGGCGGCGACATGGCTCACCATCGATTTCCCCTGAATGAGCGGCACTGCTCCGGAACAAACTGAAATACATGCACGGCAGCCATCAGGTCACCTTGGTGCAAGGTGGTTCTGACGAGCGACGACGACGGGAGCAGCGCGTAAGCCATTTGACCTCCAGACCGGTTCGTACGGCCTTTTCGGGTTAACAGTCTGCAACGTATGCACGGCATTTCTTGTTGGACGACGGTAGCGATCGTACCCGAACGATCGTTCGCCGATTTGATCTAGGTCAACTCTAGGCCCGGTGCACATCGGCTATGGCGTAAAAAAACGCCACGGCAAGCCGTGGCGTTTTCATTTGGTGCGGATCCCGGTTGCCCGGGTCCGTATGACCCTGCTGCCGGCGGTCAGGCGGCCTTCAGCGCCACCAGCACTTCGTCCAGCATCTTCTTGGCATCGCCGAACAGCATGCGATTGTTTTCCTTGTAGAAGAGCGGGTTGTCGACGCCAGCGTAGCCGGACGCCATGCTGCGCTTCATGACGATCGAGGTCTTGGCCTTCCAGACTTCAAGTACCGGCATGCCGGCAATCGGGCTGTTGGGATCGTCCTGCGCACCCGGATTCACGATGTCGTTGGCGCCGATGACGATCGCTACATCGGTCTGCGGGAAGTCGTCGTTGAGTTCGTCCATCTCGAACACGATGTCGTAAGGCACCTTGGCCTCGGCCAGCAGCACGTTCATGTGTCCAGGCATGCGGCCCGCGACCGGGTGAATGCCGAAGCGCACATTTACCCCCTTCTCGCGCAGATACTTGGTGATCTCGTACACCGTGTGCTGGGCCTGCGCCACCGCCATGCCGTAACCCGGCACGATGATGACGCTCTTCGACTCGCCCAGCAGTTCGGCTGTCTCCGTGGCGCTGATCGGCACCACTTCACCGGCAGGCTGCACACCCGCCACCGGCGTCGCGCCGCTGGTGGTGCCAAAACCTCCGGCAATCACGCTGATGAAGTTGCGGTTCATCGCCTGGCACATGATGTAGGAGAGGATGGCGCCGGAGGAACCCACCAGGGCACCGGTGACGATCAGCAGGTCGTTTGACAGCATGAAGCCAGTCGCCGCCGCCGCCCACCCGGAATAGCTGTTGAGCATCGAGACCACCACCGGCATGTCGGCGCCGCCAATCGCCATCACCATGTGGATGCCGAACAGCAGGGCAATCACGGTCATCACATACAGCGGCGTCATGCCCTCGCCGGGGGCCGCGTGCAGGAACTCGCGCCCGAAGTAGATGACTACCAGCAGGCCGGCAAGATTGAGCCAGTGCCGCGCCGGTAGCAGCAGCGGATTGCCGCCGATCTTGCCCGAAAGCTTGCCAAAGGCAATGATCGAACCGGAGAAAGTGACGGCGCCGATCAGGATGCCGACGTAGATCTCGATCTCGTGGATATGCTTCTCGGCATCGGTCAGACCGCTAGATGCCGCCGGATCGATGTAGTTCGCAAATCCGACCAGCATTGCGGCAAGGCCGACCAGACTGTGCATCAGCGCCACCAGTTCCGGCATCTGGGTCATTTGCACGGTCCGCGCTGCATAGAGGCCGACGCTGGCGCCGACCACCATGGCGCCGATGATCCACGGAATGCCCGCCATGGTCACGCGCGGACCGAAGACCGTCGCCAGGACGGCGATGGTCATGCCGATCATGCCGTAGAGATTGCCGCGACGCGAGCTCTCGGGGTTGGACAGCCCACCGAGACTGAGGATGAAAAGAATCGTTGCTCCGATATAGGAGACGGTTGCCAGATTTCCAGACATGTCTTGTCTCCTGGGTTATTTGCGGAACATGGCCAGCATGCGCTGGGTGACGGCGAAGCCGCCGAACATATTGACTGCGGTGAGCGCTATTCCCGCCACTGCCAGCCAGCGTATCCAGCCCTCCGGCCCGATCTGTACCAGCGCGCCAATGGCGATGATGCTGCTGATCGCATTGGTCACGCTCATCAATGGCGTATGCAGGGCCGGCGTCACGTTCCACACCACCATGTAGCCGACGAAGCAGGCCAGTACAAACACGGTGAAGTGGGCAAGGAACGCCGCCGGTGCATTGGCGCCGACAAACCAGAACATGAGAGCGGCAACCAGGAAAGTTACAGTGGTACTGGTGGCGGAGCCCGGCGCGGAACTCTTGCCATGGCCCCCCTTCTTGGCGGCCGGCGCGGCAGCAGTGGCCTTTGCCGCAGCTGGTGGCGCGGCCGAAACCTTGGGCGCAGGAGGCGGCCAAGTGATGTTGCCTTCCTTGATGACGGTCAGGCCGCGAATGGCGTCGTCTTCCATGTTGACGTCGGCGATGCCGTCCTTGGTCTTGCACAGTTCCTCGGCAAGGCGGAACAGATTGGTGGAGTACAGCGTCGACGACTGCTTGGCCAGACGCGAATTCAGGTCGGTGTAGCCGACGATGGTCACGCCATGCTTCACCACCGCCTGGCCGGGCTCGGTCAGCTCGCAGTTGCCGCCACGCTCAGCCGCCATGTCGACGATGACGCTGCCCGGCTTCATGCTCTGCACCATCTCGGCGGTAATCAGCCGGGGCGCGGGCTTGCCGGGAATCAGCGCGGTGGTGATGATGATGTCGACCTCCTTGGCCTGCTTGGCGTACATCTCACGCTGGGCCTGCAGGAAGCCTTCGCTCATCACCTTGGCGTAGCCGCCGCCGCCGGAACCTTCTTCCTCGTAATCGACCTTGACGAATTCGCCGCCCAGCGACACGACCTGGTCGGCCACTTCGGCACGGGTGTCGTTGGCGCGCACGATGGCGCCCAGGCTGACGGCGGTGCCGATCGCCGCCAGGCCGGCCACGCCGGCGCCGGCGATGAAGACCTTGGCTGGCGGAACCTTGCCCGCAGCCGTGATCTGGCCGTTGAAGAAGCGGCCGAAGGCGTTGGCGGCCTCGATCACGGCGCGGTAGCCGGCGACGCCGGCCTGGGAGGTCAGCGCGTCCATCTTCTGGGCGCGGGAGAGCGTGCGCGGCAGCGAGTCGATGGCCAGCACCGTGGCCTTCTTTGCCGCCAGTTGCTGCATCAGCTCTGGATTCTGCGCCGGCCAGATGAAGCTCACCAGTGTGCCGCCCTCGCGCATCAGGCCGACTTCTTCCGCAGTCGGTCCGCGCACCTTGAACACGATGTCGGATGCAGCCCACAGTTTGGCCGCTCCGTCGATTATTTCTGCGCCTGCAGCACGATAAACTTCGTCGCTGAAATTGGCTGCATCACCGGCGCCGGATTCCACGGCGACCTTAAAACCCAGCTTGATGAGTTTTTCAACAACATCGGGCACGGTGGCCACGCGTTTTTCGCCTGCGCTTATTTCCCGGGGGATTCCTATCATTAGAGACATGGGGGTCTTCCGTTTTGGTTAAATTGTTTGGGTCACCGCGCCATCAAAACATCATGTCCGGAGGCACGGAAACGCGATGGTACTTCAAAAATCTTCCGGCTATCAACATTCTTTTTGTCACTTCTGTTCACGTCGCTGGCACATTATCGTATTGGGCATTACACTGGGATTCATTCAATCCTGACGATTCAGCAATTCATGACCACAGACAATCAAAACAACTACCTGGTGATCACCGCTTCGGGAGAAGACAAGATAGGTCTCGTTGACCGGCTTTCCAGCAAAATCACTGAGAGCGGATGCAATATCGAAGAAAGCCGCATGGCGGTATTGGGCGGACAGTTTGCCCTGATCATGCTGGTTTCAGGCCCATGGCACGCGCTTTCCAAGCTTGAAGGACAAATGGGGCAGATGGGCGATCAACTGGGTCTCGCCATTGTCCATAAACGAACACAGAAACGGGAACGGACGCAGCCGGTGATGCCCTATAGTGTGGAAGTGGTGGCCATGGATCATCCAGGCATCGTCCGCAATCTGGCGGCTTTCTTCTCCAGAAAAAGCATCAATATCGAGGAGCTTCAGACCGATACCTATCC
Source organism: Sulfuritalea sp. (assembly GCA_030651305.1). Classification (GTDB taxonomy): domain Bacteria; phylum Pseudomonadota; class Gammaproteobacteria; order Burkholderiales; family Rhodocyclaceae; genus Sulfuritalea. The sequence continues at coordinate 58,514 of JAUSCI010000027.1, forward strand.
GGCGCCACACACCGGCGCACCCATGTTTTCC
>JAUSCI010000034.1 GCA_030651305.1 Sulfuritalea sp.
CGCAGCCGCCGCCGGAGCGGTCGGCATGTCGCGGGCGTCGGAGTGGCACGAGGTCCAGCAGCCCGAACGCGCCGCCATGTCGACCTTGCCGCCATCGATCATCATGGCCAGCTTGATCTCGTTCTCGGGGTCCATCTTGCCGCCCTTGGCGAAGGGGACGTCCACATGCGGGCCGGCCGGGAACTCGAACCGCATATAAAGGTTGTCGGAGTCGTAGGACGCCTTGATCGACAGCGGAACCGCGGCCCGCTTGCCCGGAATCGGGGTCGCCTCGGCCTTGGAGCCCGACACCATCTTGGCCCCCATATCGGCGGTTTCGTTGCTGTGGCACTCGAAGCAGCGGTCGCCCTTCTTGAAGGCGCGGGTGCCGCCGTGATCGGTGCCGGTCAGCACCCATTCGATGGAGGTCTGGCCGGGGTAGAACAAGATGGTCTTGACCTCGGCCACCTTGCTCCAGTCCACCGCCTTGCCGGTAACCGGCGGGGCGGCGGGACCGGACGCGACCGGGGCGGAGGCGGCGACCGAAGCGGCCGGAGCCGTCGCGGCGGCCGGAGCCGGAGCCGGCGTGGCGGCGGCGGCCTTCTTGGCCTCCAGCTCCTTGGCCTTCTGCTCCTCTTCCTGTTCAAGCAGATGGTGCACCGGCTTGTGGGCGATGCCCTTGTGGCAATCGATGCAGGTGCCGCCATCCGTCTGCGCATTGCTGTGCTGCTTGCGGGCGCGCTGCTTTTGCATGTCGGGATTCATCTGGTCGAAGGCGTGACAGTTCCGGCATTCGCGCGAATCCGTCGTCTTCATGGTTTCCCAGACCCGCTTGGCCAGTTGGTACCGCTTGCCATCGAATTTTTCGGGGGTATCGACGCTGCCCATCAGCCAATGGAAGACCTCGCCGCTGGCCTGGATCTTGCGAATGAACTTGTGGACCCAATCGCGCGGCACATGGCAATCCGAACACACCGCGCGAACGCCGCTGCGGTTGGTGTAATGGATGGTCTTCTTGTACTCTTCGTAAACGTTGTCCTTCATCTCGTGGCAATTGATGCAGAAGCCCATCGTATTGGTTGCTTCCATCGCCGTATTGAAGCCACCCCAGAATACGATACCGCCGACAAAGATCACGGCCGCGCCAAACAATGACGCGCCAAGAATTTTCATCTTCCACAGCTTGCTGAACAAGGATTTGGTCGCCATTGCGCTCCCCGGCATCATCTGCTGCCCGCCACAGCCGCCACCGCACAAGAGCGGCGACCGACGCGATGCCGGACAAAAATTGCAGGGATGCCACAAAGAAGCCTTTGCCGGCACCCCACTCCACCCTAACCGACCCCCGCTTCACGACCCCCGTGATACGACAGGCCCCAGGTTGCGGCGAACTCTACTGTTTTGCCGCCGCCGAGTAACGTGATCTTGATCAATTTGCGCAGTATATCCTTATTTTGATTCAGCAGATTAGAATCTTCTGAATAATCAGTTCATACTGAAGGGGTATGACGCCCCTCCGGATGGGGCTCAATCTTAACCAACGTCAAGGTTCCCATCTTTGATTTAGAGAAATGATGAATGGCGGTTTCACATGGCCATGGGCCAGCATTCGGCATCGGGAGGGGCGATGAATTCCGGGGCAGCGAGCGCGCTGAAAAAGAACCCACTTTTCGCCGCCCTCCCTTTGTCGGAGATCAACACCCTGCTCGACGGCCATGATGTGCTGCAATTCGCGGAGGGCTCCGAGCTGTTCCACGAGGCCGAGACCGCCCGGCAGTTATTCCTGATCCTGGAGGGCGAGGTCGTGCTGCTGCCATCGGCGAGCGCCGCGGGCTCTCCCCTGCCCATGGTGCAGCTGGCCGCCGGCGACACCGCCGGCGAGGAGGCGGTCCTGACCGGCATGCCCTACTGCGCCACGGCCCGCGCCGCGTCTCCCACCACCGTGATCGCCATTCCCGCCCAGACTCTGATGGGGTATCTCGAAGCCCATTTCGACGTCGCCATCGCCATGATCTCCAACATGGCGGCTCATCTGCGCGATCAGGTGAAGGAAATCACCGAACTCAAGATGCAGTCCACCGCCGAACGGCTGGCCAGCTTCCTGCTGACCCTGGCCGGAACCGCGACGGGCCATACCGTGGTGCGGCTTCCCTACGAGAAACGGCTGCTGGCTGACCATCTGGGCATGGACCCGGCGACCCTGTCGCGGGCTTTTGCCAAACTGCGTGATAAAGGTGTGGTCGCCAGCCGTACGGACAAGGTAGAAATTGCAGATGTGGCAAGGCTGAGGAGCTATGGCGACGGCGCAGCAATCACTTCCTAGGGACGTCGCGGCGCACGAGATCGCCCCCAGCGGCCAGATCCCCTGCCCGTGCCGCCCCTCATGCGAAGGGCCGACGGCGGACTGCGACCGGACGCTCTCGACGCCTCACCGGCTGTTCCGCGGCTCGGGCACGGCTCAGGAGGTCGTTGCCTCCCTGCCGCTGTTCGACGGCATCCAAAGCGACATCCTCAATCGGTTGCTGGCCGATTCCAACACCATCACCCGGCGACGCAGCACCTTGCTGTTCGGCGCCGGCGATGAGGCCGACTGCTTCTATATCATCCTGGATGGCGGGGTGAAGCTGTTCGCCCTGTCCCAGGACGGCCGGGAAAGCATCGTCGAAATCTTTGGCCCCGGCACCTCGTTCGCCGAGGCCGCCATGCTGTCCACCGGCCGGTTCCCGCTTCACGCCGAGGTGATCGAGGATGCGACCCTGATCCGGGTCGGCCGTCGGGCCTTTCTCCATACCCTGAATTCCGACCACGCCCTGGCCTATCGCATGCTGGCGGCGCTGGTGAAGTGGAACCGCCGGCTGGCGGCCGAGATCTGGGACCTGAAAGAATTGACGCCATGGCAGCGCGTCGCCGAATTCCTGCTCGCCCAGACCGCCGTCGCCGAAGGCAAGGCCGTCGTCGCCCTGCCCTTCAACAAGGAAGTACTGGCCAGCCGGGTCGGCATCCGCCGCGAAAGCCTGTCGCGCGTCCTCGGTCGGTTGCGGGTGCTGGGAGTACATACTTCCGGCAATGCCGTCCATATCGACGATATCGCGCTGCTGCGCCGCGCCTGCCTTGAAACGTCTGGGAGCCGTGACTAACGGCATATTTTACCGTATGCTTATCAACGTAATCCAAGGGTTTCGTCCGATGAATTTGACGATAGTCACATTCATCGAAGGGGAGCCGGGGCATTGTTCCCCGGTTTAAAGCTTCAACCGGGGCTTCCAGAATGCTTCGGTCATGTTGTTGTTTGTCGTAAGGGAGGGTTGCCGTATGTGGAAGGGAGTTCGGAACGCACTGTTGCTCACGGCTTTGCCGTTGGCGATGGGGGGCGCGGCTTTTGCTCAGGAAGCACAGCCGAATCTGTCCAAAGAAGCCAAGGAAGGTAGCGCGAAGATTTACTTCGAGCGTTGCGCCGGCTGCCATGGTGTGCTGCGCAAGGGTGCCACCGGCAAGAATCTCGAGCCGGCGAATACCGCCAAGCTCGGCCAGGCTCGCCTGGAAAAGATCCTGACCAATGGCACCGATGGCGGCATGGTTAACTTCGATGACATCCTGACCAAGGATGAAATCAAGAACATGGCCACCTACATCCAGATGACCCCCGACGTTCCGCCGGAATGGGGCATCAAGGAGATGACGAATTCGTGGAAGGTCACCGTAAAGCCGGAAGACCGCCCGAAGAAGCAGATGAACAAGGTCAACCTGAAGAACGTCTTCTCGGTGACCCTGCGTGACTCGGGTGAAGTCGCGCTCATCGACGGCGATACCAAGAAGATCTGGACCATCATCAAGACCGGCTATGCCGTGCATATCTCGCGCCTGTCGGCGTCGGGCCGCTTCGTGTTCGTCATCGGCCGCGACGGCAAGCTCGACATGATCGATCTGTGGATGGAGACCCCCGGTGTGGTCGCTACCATCAAGATCGGCCTGGATGCCCGTTCGGTCGAAACCTCCAAGTTCAAGGGCTTCGAGGACAAGTACGCGGTTGCCGGCTCCTATTGGCCGCCGCAGTACGTGATCATGGACGGCCAGGACCTGAAGCCGCTCAAGATCGTCTCGACCCGCAGCATGACCGTGGACGGCGAATACCATCCCGAGCCGCGCGTGGCCTCGATCGTGTCCTCCGAGATCAAGCCAGAGTGGGTAATCAACGTCAAGGAAACCGGCCAGATCCTGCTGGTCGATTACTCGGATATCGAGAACCTGAAGACCACTACCATCGCCTCCGCCAAGTTCCTCCATGACGGCGGCTGGGATGCTTCCAAGCGCTATTTCCTGGTTGCGGCCAACGCCTCGAACAAGATCGCCGCGGTGGATACCAAACTCGGCAAGCTCGCCGCGCTGATCGATGTGAAAAAACTGCCGCATCCCGGTCGCGGTGCCAATTTCGCGCATCCGAAGTTCGGTCCGGTCTGGGCCACCGGCCATCTCGGCGCCGATGTGGTGACGCTGATCAGCACGCCTTCCGACGACAAGAAGAACGCCAAGTTCAAGGAGTTCAACTGGAAGGTGGTGCAGGAGGTCAAGCACGTGCCGGGCAACCTGTTCGTCAAGACCCATCCGAAGTCGAAGAACCTGTGGGCCGATTCGCCGCAGAATCCCGACAAGGAACTCGCCGAGTCCGTCGCGGTGTGGGACATGGCCGACCTGTCGAAGCCGAAGAAGATCATCAACGTGGCCAAGGATTCCGGCCTGCCGGAGACCAAGGCAACCCGTCGCGCGGTGCACCCGGAATACAGCGCGGATGGTTCCGAGGTGTGGATTTCATTGTGGGGCGGCAAGACCGACCAGTCGGCGATCGTGGTCTATGACGACAAGACCCTGGCGATGAAGAAGGTGATCACCGATCCGAAGATGATCACGCCGACCGGCAAGTTCAACGTCTACAACACGCAGCACGACATCTATTGATCCGGGACGCTTGATCGGCCGCAACGATAAGGGGGCGCAAGCTCCTTTGTCGCATAGGCCCCACAATATCTTGACGGGGAAGAGTGCCATGAAGCTCAAGCAAGCAGTCGTTGCAGTGTTGCTCGCCAGCGCATTTTCGGCCGGCGCACAGGTCGGCAGCAGCGAGCAAGCCGCCGCGCAGAAGATTGCCGCCGCCACTTGCGCCTCCTGCCACGGCGCGGACGGCAACAGCCAGCAGCCGACAGTGCCCAATCTGGCTGGCTTGCAGGAGCGCTATCTGCTCAAGCAGATGAAAGACTACGTCGCCGGCAAGCGAAAAAATGACACCGCGACACCCTGCGGTCCCGACTTGAAACCGGCCAACATCGCCGGCCTCGCCGCCTGGTTCGGCAACCAGAAACCGGCGTCGGGCAAGCCAGGTGACCCGGCCCTGATCGCCGAGGGCAAGAAACTTTACGAACTGGGCAACAGCGCCAGGGGAATCGAGGACTGCACGCAATGCCACGAGGCCGGCGCCGCGGGTTCCGGCCTGAATCCGAAATTATCCGGACAGCATGCGGCCTACATCTTCAAGCAGATGCGCGCCTTCGCGACACATGCACGCAGCAATGACAAGAATGACAAGATGCATGATGTGGCGGAAAGAATGAGCGAGCAGGATATCCGCGCGGTCGCCGCATACCTGGCTGGGCTGTAATGCGTGAAGCGCTTCCCGCGCCGGGATTGACGGTATTTCCCGGTGCTTGCCTGGCGCGACGGGTGCTGGCATTGCTGGCGCTGGTTTCCTGTGGCGTGCTCGCCCAGCAAACGGTGGAAGTAGCCATTCAGGACTATCGCTTTTCGCCGCGGGAAGTTCATATCAAGGTGGGCGATACGGTGCGCTGGACCAATCGCGAGAAGCGCACCAGTCATTCGGTGCTCTTTCCCGCCGAGAATGGACTCGAATCCGAGCGGCTGCTTCCCGCTGAGCATTGGCAGCGCAGCTTCGCTCAGCCGGGTACCTACGCTTATCGCTGTGGTCCGCACGAGGAAATGAAGGGAGTCATCGTTGTCGAATAGCCGCCTCCTTTCCGCACTGACGGCCGTCCTGCTTGGCAGCCTCGCCATGCCAGGCATGGCCGAGTTGCCGGTAGCGCGCCAGAAGGAACTGGTCCACCTGGTGCGGCAGGATTGCGGTTCCTGCCATGGCATGACTTTGCGCGGCGGATTGGGGCCGGCGCTGCTGCCGGCGACGCTGGCGGACAAGCCGGCAGAGGGTTTGGTGGCAACCATCATCGGCGGCCGTCCGGGGACGCCGATGCCGCCGTGGCACCGCTTTTTGGCGGAAGACGAAGCTCAGTGGATTGTTGACCGGTTGATGGCGGGATTTCCTGAATGAGACGGATCATGCAACTGTGTTTGTTCGGCCTGCTGGTCGTTCTGCTGACTGCATGCAGCGGGATGCCGCTGCGCGGCACCGGCGATCTCGGCCTCGTCGTCGAGCGCGCCAGCGGCCATGTCACGCTGGTGAATACCAGCAGCCGCGAGGCCTATGCCCGCATCGGCGGTCTCGGCGACCTCTCGCATGCTTCCGTGGTCTATTCGCGCGACGCCCGTTATGCGTTCATTTTCGGTCGCGATGGCGGACTGACCAAAGTCGATTTGCTCGAAGCCCGCATCGTCAAGCGCATCATGCAATCGGGCAACGCCATCGGCGGCTCGATCTCGCAGGACGGGCGCATTGTCGTGGCGCAGAACTACACGCCGGGCGGGATCAAGGCCTTCGACGCGGAAACGCTCGAGTTGCTCTCTGAAGTCCCGGCCGAGTACGCGCCGGGAGTTTTCTCCAAGGTGGTCGGCCTGGCCGACGTGCCGGGCAACAAGTTCGCCTACGCATTGTTCGATGGCGGCGAAATCTGGGTCAGCGATTTTTCCGATCCGAAGCGGCCCGTGACCAAGCGCTATCCGGCCGGCCAGCAGCCTTATGACGGTCTGGTCACGCCCGACGGACGCTACTACCTTGCCGGCCTGTTTGGCGAGGACGGCATCGCGCTGCTCGATTTGTGGCAGCCAGAAAAAGGTTCGCGCAAGATCCTGGAAAAATACGGCCGTGGCGAGGAAAAGCTGCCGGTGTTCAAGATGCCGCATCTGCGCGGCTGGTCAGTGGCGGCAGGCCGCGCCTGGCTGCCGGCGATCGGTCGCCACGAAGTGCTGGTGGCCGACGCGAGTACCTGGAATGAGACCGGCCGCGTCGCGGTCAAGGGCCAGCCGGTGTTCGTCATGGCCAGCCCGGACGGTCGCCAGATCTGGGTCAACTTCGCATTTCCGGACAACGGCTGGGTGCAGGTGATCGACACGCTGACGGGAAAAATAGTACAGACCCTGCAGCCGGGCAAGGCGGTGCTGCATATGGAGTTCACGCCGCGCGGCGAGGCGGTCTGGCTGTCGGCGCGCGATGACAACCGCGTTGTGATTTACGATACGAAGGCTTTCAGCGCACTCGGCGGCCTTGATGTCGAGACGCCGTCAGGCATCTTTTTCACCAGCCGTGCCGCACGCATCGGATTCTGACCGTGGACTCGCCCTACAGCCCGCTTGAATTTTCCCTGCTCAACGGCTGGCAGCGCGACTTTCCCATCACCGCTCGCCCGTTCCAGACGCTTGGCACAATAGTCGGCGCTGGTGAGACGGCGATTCTGGCGACACTCGGGCGATTGCAGGCGCGCGGCGCCATCAGTCGCGTCGGGGCGGTGTTTGCGCCGCGTCGCGTCGGCGCCTCGACGCTGGCGGCACTCGCTGCCCCCGCCGAGAGGATGGAACAAATCGCGGCACAAGTCAGTGCCAGGCCGGAAGTGAATCACAACTACCAGCGCGAGCATCACTACAACCTGTGGTTCGTTGCCACGGCCGCCGACCAGACCGCGCTGGGGGCCGCGCTCGCCGCGATAGAGCAAGAGACGGACTGTGCAGTCATCTCGCTGCCGCTGGAACAGGAATATCACATCGACCTCGGCTTCGATCTGAAGTCGCCGCACAAGCATCACGCCGACATCCCGAGCATGCCGGTGCGCGCGCCCGATGCCGCCGAGAAGCAGTTGATTGCGGCGCTGCAGCCCGGCCTTGAACTGGTGTCGCGTCCCTTCGCGCGCCTCGGCGAGCGCGTCGGCATGAGCGAGAGCGAAGTGCTGAAGCGGATAAGCGGCTGGGTCGAAGAGGGGCTGATCAAGCGTTTCGGCGTCATCGTGCGCCACCACGAACTGGGCTACCGCGCCAATGCCATGGTGGTGTTCGACGTACCTGACGCGGACGTCGACCGCATCGGTCGGCTGTTCGCGGCCGAAGCCGGCGTGACCCTGTGCTACCGGCGCAGCCGCTGTCTGCCGCGCTGGCGCTACAACCTCTATTGCATGGTGCATGGGCGTTGGCGCGAGGAAGTGCAACCGGTGATCGAACACTTGAGCCGGCTGGCGGGCCTGCCGGCGCAGGCGCTGTTCTCGACGCGGCGCTTCAAGCAGTGCGGCGCGCGCTATTTTGCCGAAGTTCCTCTGTCTCTGGGCAAGGGTCTGGTCAATGCATGACGCGGCGACGCCGGAAAAATGGCCGGACGAGATAGACAGAAGGCTGATCAACGCCCTCCAGGGCGATTTTCCGCTGGTTGCCGAACCCTACCGCCAGGTCGCGGAAGCCTTCGATATGAGCGAGGCGGAACTGCTGTGGCGTCTCGATTCGATGCTCGAACGTCGAGTGCTGACGCGCTTCGGTCCCATGTTCCAGATCGAGCGGGCGGGCGGCGCATTTGTGCTGGCGGCGATGCGCGTGCCCGACGCTGAATTCGAGCGGGTTGCGGCGCAGGTGAATGCCTTCCCCGAAGTGGCGCACAACTATCGCCGCGATCACGCTTTGAACATGTGGTTTGTCCTCGCTACGGCGACGCCGCAGGGCATTGCCGAAACCATTGCCGCGATCGAAGTCGCAACAGGCTTGCCGGTATTCGCGTTCCCGAAAGAGCGTGAATATTTTGTGGAGATGAAGCTGCGTGCGTGAGGTGAATATCGACAGCAGGCTCGACGCAACCGACCGGCGCCTGATGGTCGCGACCCAGGGCGGCTTGCCCCGCGTGTCGCGCCCTTACGACGCACTGGCCGACCAGTTGGGCATCACCGCCGACGAGGTGCTGCGCCGCTTGCAGCGCATGCTCGATTGCGGCGTGATCCGTCGTATCGGCGCCGTGCCCAACCATTACGCCATCGGTTACACGGCGAACGGCATGTCGGTGTGGGATGTCGATGATGCCCGCGTCGACGAACTGGGGGTGCAGGTTGGCGCACTGGAATTCGTCACGCATTGCTACCGCCGTCCGCGCCGTTCGCCGGACTGGCCCTACAATCTGTTCGCCATGGTGCACAGCCGGAATCGCGACGAAGTTGCCGCCCGCATGGCGCAGATTGCCGTCCTGCTGGGTGATGCCTGCCGGTCGCATGACGTTCTCTACAGCACCGCCATCCTGAAGAAGACCGGGCTGCGCATCGCCGGCTGACGCGGGCCGGATTGTCTTTCGCCATGGCGGTGAACAGTCGGCGCGGGATCGTGGCATGCTTCGCCGCATGTGCGAGATCAAGCCCGGGAAGTAGTGCATGTCCAAGCCGCTGGAACCGACTCTCGATGCGCTGCCCAATCCGTTTCTGCGCTACTTTGCCGCAACGCGGCCGGCCTTCCTTGCCGTAACGTTCGTCGGTTGTCTGCTGGGCCTGGCTTCGGCGGCGTTTTCCGGAATTGCCGTCGGTCCGGCGCTGGCCACGGCAACAGTCTTCTTCGCCCTGGTGGCGCATGCCGGCGCCAATGTCATCAACGACTACTACGACTCGCTGTCGGGCTGTGACGGGGCCAATGCGGAACGGCAGTTTCCCTTCACAGGCGGCAGCCGGTTCATCCAGAACGGCGTCCTGTCCTCGCGTGCCACGGGCATCTTCGGCTATTCCCTGCTGGCGGCCGTGGTTCCCGCAGGGCTGTGGCTTACCGCCGCAAGCGGGCCGGAACTGATGCTCATCGGTCTGGCGGGCCTGGTGGCGGGTTGGTCCTATTCGGCGCCGCCGCTTAAACTGCAGAGTCGCGGCCTTGGCGAATTCGCCGTGACCGCCGGCTGGTTGCTGGTGGTGATCGGCAGCGACTTCGTGCAGCGCCGCGGCTTTGCCTTGCTGCCCGTCGTCGCCGGCCTCGGCTATGCCCTGCTGGTGGCCAACGTGCTTTACATCAACCAGTTTCCCGACGTGAAGGCAGATGCCGGCGCGGGCAAGAACACGCTGGTGGTGCGATTGGGCGTTGCACGGGCACGCTGGGGCTACGCGGCGATTGCGGCGCTGGCCTATGGCTGGCCATTTTCGATGGCGCTGCTCGGGTATCTCCCGGTCGCGGCATTGATTGCATTGCTGCCCGCAGCTGCCAGCTTCGCTGCCGCACGTCAGCTCTGGTTGCGCGCAGGGCAGCCGGCAGAACTGACCTCTGCGCTCAGGTTGACCATCCTCGCCGCGAGTACTCATGGCCTGTTGCTGGCCATCGTTCTGAGCGTGTCGCGAAGTTGATTGCTGTCAACGCCAGTCCTGGCGATTGAGCGTCTAATCAACTGATGTTCAGGATCTCGCAATTCATGCAGGAAATAGCCGCGCCGACGCCTATTGGTCCGATACGCAAGCCATCGGGCCCGGTGGTGATCTGGAACCTGATCCGCCGCTGCAACCTGACCTGCAAGCATTGCTATTCGATTTCCGCCGACAAGGACTTTGCCGGCGAACTCGGCACCGCCGAAGTATTCACCGTGATGGATCAGCTCAAGGCGTTTCGCGTCCCGGCGCTGATTCTCTCCGGCGGCGAGCCCCTGCTGCGTCCCGACATTTTCGAAATTTCCGCGCGCTCGAAGGCAATGGGTTTCTTCACCGCCCTGTCTTCCAACGGCACCCTGATCGATGGACCGCTGTGCGAGCGCATCAGCGCAATAGGTTTCGATTACGTCGGTGTCAGCCTCGACGGCCTGGGCGCGACGCACGACAAATTCCGCCGCATGCAGGGGGCCTTCGATCTGTCGCTGGCAGGCATCCGCCTGTGTCGAGCGGCGGGACTCAAGGTCGGCGTCCGCTACACCATGACGCAGGACAACTTCCAGGATCTTCCCGGCTTGCTCAAGCTGGTCGAGGACGAAGGCATCGACCGCTTCTATTTTTCCCATCTCAACTATGCCGGGCGCGGCAACACGAATCGCAAGGACGATGCTCTGCACCAGATGACGCGCAGCGCCATGGAGCTGCTGTTCGATACCTGCTGGGCCTATCAGGAGAGAGGGTTGGGCAAGGAATTCACCAGCGGCAACAATGATGCCGATGGCGTTTATCTGCTGTCATGGCTGCAGCGGAGATTTCCTGAACGGGTAGGGCACATCCGGCAGAAGCTGGCTCAGTGGGGCGGCAATTCGAGCGGCATCAACGTCGCCAACATCGACAACCTGGGCAACGTCCATCCCGACACGATGTGGTGGCATCACACCCTGGGCAACGTCCGCGAGCGTTCCTTCGGCGATATCTGGATGGATACCTCCGATCCGCTGATGGCCGGACTAAAGGTCCATCCGCGCAAGGTGGGCGGCCGTTGCGGCGCCTGTGTCCATTTCGACATATGCGGCGGCAACACAAGGGTGCGCGCCCAGCAGTTGACCGGTGATCCATGGTCGGAGGACCCGGGCTGTTACCTCACGGACGAGGAGATTGGAATCGCATGAAGAGGTTTTTGGTGCTTGGATTCTTGTTGGCGAATGCCTTGCCGCTGCTTGCCGCCGAGCCGGCTGCGCTGTTCCAGCAGCATTGCGCCGTTTGCCATGGTCCGGGTCGGCTCGGGCTGATCGGGCCGGCGCTGCTGCCGGAGAGCCTGGCGCGACTGAGGAAGCCCGAAGCGATCAAGACCATCACCGAGGGACGCGTGGCCACCCAGATGGCCGGCTTTGCGGATCGCCTGAACAAGGACGAGATCGCCGGGCTGGCCGATTACATCTATACCGCCGTATTGCCAGCGCCGACTCTTGCCGAGGAAGACATCAAGGCTTCGCGCATCGTCAGTTTCGCGCCGGGCAGCCTGCCGGCAAGGCCCTCAGATGTATTCAAGGGTGTCGACATGATGAACCTGTTCATCGTGGTCGAGACCGGCGATCACCATGTCACGGTGCTCGATGGCGACAAGCTGGAACCGATACATCGTTTTCAGAGTCGCTTCGCCCTGCATGGCGGCCCCAAGTTTACGCCCGACGGGCGCTACGTCTTCTTTGCCTCGCGCGACGGCTGGATCACCAAGTTCGACATCTGGAATCTCAAGGTTGTCGCCGAGATTCGCGCCGGCATCAATACGCGCAACCTCGCCGTCTCCGGCGATGGCAAGTTTCTGGCGGTGGCCAACTACCTGCCGCACACGCTGGTGCTGCTCGATGCTGACCTCAACGTACTCAAGGTGCATCAGGTCTGGAACAAGGATCACAAGGAAAGCTCGCGCGTCTCGGCGGTCTATGACGCCGCGCCGCGACAAAGCTTTGTCGCCGCGCTGAAGGACGTGCCGGAAGTCTGGGAGATCAGCTACAACCCCAAGGCCGACGATATTCCGGTGGGCATGGTTCACGATTTTCAGTACAAGGAAGGCGCTTTCATTCCCGGCTTCCTCAATCCACGGCGCAGCCTTCTGTCCGAGCCGCTGGATGATTTCTTCTTCACCCAGAATTATGCCGAACTGATGGGCTCCAGCCGCGAGGCGGGAAAAGGGCAGGTGGTCAATCTCGACGTGCGCAAGAAGATCGCCGACCTGAGCCTGCCCGGCATGCCGCATCTCGGTTCCGGCATCACCTGGAATTACCGTCCGCCGCAGGGCGCTCAGGACCGCACCGTGATGGCTACGCCCAACCTCAAGGAGGGGCTGATCACGGTGATCGACATGAAGGACTGGACGACAATCAAGACCATCCCGACCCTCGGCCCCGGCTTCTTCATGCGCAGCCATGAAAACACGCCCTACGCCTGGACCGATTCGATGATGTCGAAGGGCAAGGACACGCTACAGGTAATCGACAAGCGCACGCTGGAAAAAGTCGCCGAAGTCAGGACCGATCCGGGCAAGACGCTGGCTCATGTCGAATTCACCCGCGACGGCAAGTACGTTCTGGCCAGCCTGTGGGAGCGCAAGGCCGACGGCGGGGCGCTGATTGTGTTCGATGCGGCGACCTTCAAGGAGGTCAAGCGCATCCCGATGGACAAGCCGGTTGGCAAGTACAACCTTTACAACAAGATCAACCGCTCGGAAGGTACCAGCCACTGAGACGCTTGAACGATTCCGGGTAAACTCATGCGCCGCCAACAGCCCGACAAGGAGAGAATGATGAGTGAGTTTTCAGGAAAGGTTGCGATCGTCACCGGGTCGTCGAGCGGGATCGGCGAGGCGATAGCGCGTCGCTTGGCGGAACTCGGTGCCTCGGTGGTCATCAATTCGGCCTCGTCCGTTGAGGCCGGACAAAAGATTGCCAAAGAACTCGGCGACGGCGCCATTTATGTGCAGGGCGACATCAGCGACAAGGCATCCGGCGAGCGACTGCTCGCGGCGACACTCGAGCGTTTCGGCAAACTCGACATTCTGGTGAACAATGCCGGCTGGACCCGTGCCGTGCCGCATCCTGATCTGGAGGCACTGACCGACGACATTTTCGCGCGGACCTTCGAGGTCAACGTCACTGGCACCTGGATGCTGACCAAGGCAGCAATGCCCTACCTCAAACAGAGCGATGACGGCAATGTGATCAACATCACCTCGATTGCCGGCGTGCGCCCGGTGGGCAGTTCGATTGCCTATTCCATGAGCAAGGCGGCGCTCAACCACATGACGCTGCTGCTGGCCAAGTCATGCGGACCGGTGCGCGTCAATGCAGTTGCGCCCGGCCTGGTGGAGACACCGTGGACCAAGGATTGGCAGGCGCAGCACGACGCCGTCAAAGGCAGGGCGCCGCTCAAGCGATCGGCCACTACCGCCGACTGTGTCGAAGCAGCCCTTGCCCTGCTGCGCAACCGTTACGCCACAGGGCAAATCTTCGTGGTCGATGGCGGGCTCACGTTGGTGATATAGCCAGGCGCGAACTTCGGGATCGGATTGAACAGGCCGGAACAAGGACGACGACTGATCGCGATCCGAGCCATCAACGAATCCGGAGCATCAAGTAGATGTTCGCGACTTTTCTGCACAGGTTGCGTTGGCCTTTCACTGTCAAAGGAGCGTATGAATCCCGCGCTGCAGACCCCGCCTCCAGGCGGTATGCCCCCGGGTGGCGATAGTGGTGGACTCACGAAAGACCAAGTCACCGCCGCAGCAAAAGAAGTTGGCTCAACAGACAGCAAAGCTTCAAGCGCGCTCACCAGTCTCGCGAAAAACTTCGACACGGCCGATATAAATCAGGACGGAAAGGTCAGCTTCCAGGAGTTGGTGGCCTACTGCAGCGTCTTGTCCTTGGGCGTCTCGTGGTCGATCTTCTTCAGGAATTACAGCCACTCGGCGTGAGTGTGGCGCTGCTGGCATTGGCCGATGACCTGACCATCCAATACATTGAGCGCGGCAAACAGCGTCGTCGTTCCGTTGCGCTTGTAGTCATGAGTCATCGTTTCCGCCCGCCCCTTCTTCATCGGCAGTCTGGGCTGGGTGCGATCCAGCGCTTGTACCTGGCTCTGATGAAACCCCTGCGCAGCAGGACGGGCAGCAAAGCTGCCTCGCCGCTGCGGATTCTCGTCGCAGCACAGCACCAGCGCGTGCTCGGGCGGCGACATGTACAGGCCGACGGAGTCTTCGAGCTTCTCGACGAACCCGCCTAGTCGCGACTCGGCGTACCGCTCACGCCAGCGTGCGACTTGCACACGGCCCACGCCTAACTGCTGGGCGATGGTCTTGTTCTGCATCCCATCCGCGGCCAGCAGCACGATGCGCGCACGTTGTGAAAGCCTCACGCTCGACAGCTTGGAACGCACCAGCTTCGACAATTCGGCATGCTCTTCGTTGGTCAGCGCGATCTCGGGGGCAACTCGCATTTGCTTCTCCACTCTGCACGTATTGTGCATCGGAGAAGCAGAATTGATATAAGTTCCAGCAAGATAGCAACACTACACTAGCGGACAGTACGGAAAGGCGACTGACGCTGCGGTTATCAAGAATCGAGAAGCACGGAGTGCCGCATATCCGGTTGGTCGTGGCTGATACCGGAGCTGGAATATCGGTGGAAGCGCGGGAGAAGATATTCAAGCCGTTCTATAGTACATGATGTGATTGCACGCTGACTGCGTGTCTTTTCAAGGACCGGCTACGGATTGCGGCAGAGTATTACCCAGTACTCGGCTTGATCGGCGATGGTACGATGCCCGTCATGGCCGCGTCCCCCCAAATCCTGAAGACCGTCGAGTAAGCTTCGGATCATGAAAACCTGGTTGCCGCGCATCGCGGCTGTAATTCTTGTGCTGCTTGGCGTCGCTATCGTCGTTGTCGTGGTCTGGTGGCAGCGGGCAGCGCCGGTGACTGAGGGTCGGCTCGACGTCAGTGGTCTGGCCGGCGAGGTCAACATCGAACGCGACGCGGCGGGCATTCCGACCGTGCGCGGCGCAAGTCGCGATGCGGTGCTGTTCGGCCTCGGTTTTGTCCATGCGCAGGACAGGCTGTGGCAGCTCGAAACGCACCGGCGGATCGGCTCCGGGCGGCTCTCGGAGGCATTCGGGCCAGGCGCGCTGGACAATGACAAATTCCTGCGAGCACTGGGGGTGCGCCGCGCGGCGGCCGGGCAATGGCAGCAGCTCGGCGGCGAAGCACGGGCTGCGGTGCTGGCCTATACCGCCGGCATCAACGCCTTCATCGGCGGGCACCTGCGGGCGCGTCCACCCGAGTTTCTGATTCTCGGCTTGCAGCCTGAGCCCTGGACACCGGAAGACACGCTGGCCTGGGGCATCATGATGGCCTGGGATCTGGGCGGCAACTGGACCAACGAGTTGTTGCGCATGCGCCTCGCCCTGACCATGCCGGTGGCGCGCATCAACGAACTGATACCGCCCTATCCGGGCGAGAAGCCGCTGCCGGTGCGTGATTACGCGGCGCTGTATCGTGAATTGAAGGTCGGTGGCGACCTCGGCAAACAGGCGCTGCTCGATGCGCCCGAGTCCGGCGTGGAAGGCGTCGGCTCGAACAACTGGGTTATTGCCGGCTCGCATACCGTGTCGGGCAAGCCACTGCTGGCCAACGATCCGCATCTCAAGTTGACGGCGCCCGCGCTGTGGTATTTCGCGCGGCTTGAGGCACCGGGCCTCAAGGTGGCCGGGGCGACCATGCCCGGCTTGCCGATGGTGGTGCTGGGGCAGAACGAGAAAATTGCCTGGGGCTTCACCAACACCAATCCCGATGTGCAGGACGTCTATCTGGAACAGATCAAGGCGGACGACGCGTCGCGCTATCGCACACCGGACGGCTGGGCGGCGTTTCAATCCTTCAGCGAGACCATACGCGTCAAGGGACAGGATGACGTCAAGCTGACGGTGCGGGCCAGCCGTCATGGACCGGTAATTTCGGATGCGGGTACGGCGGTCGTGTCCGGTCTGGCCGGGGGCGCGGCCGGGCCGAGCTACGTGCTGGCGCTGCGCTGGACCGCGCTCGACGTCGACGCCGCCAGCATCGATGCCGGGCTGGCAATCAGTGGCGCCGGATCGGTGGCTGAATTCATCAGCGCCGCGGAAAAGTACAAGGCACCGATGCAGAACATGGTGGTGGCCGACGTCAGCGGTAGCATCGGTTTCATCGCCGCCGGTCGTGTGCCATTGCGCCGCGCCGACAATGACCTTCACGGCCTCGCACCGGCGCCGGGCTGGGACCCGCGCTACGACTGGGCCGGCTTTCTCGACGCCGGCCAGACGCCGCGCGAGATCAATCCGCCACGCGGCTGGATCGCTACCTCCAATCACCGTATCACCGGCGCCGACTATCCGCATTACATCACCAGCGAATGGGCGGTGCCGTATCGCCAGCAGCGCATCGAGGCCTTGCTCACTGCCCGGCCGAAGCACGACAAGGAAAGCTTGCGCCGGATACAGACCGACGTCGTCTCGCTGGCCGCGCAGCGCCTGCTGCCGTGGCTGCGACAGGCCAGGCCGACCCATGCGCTGGGTGCCGCGACGCTGCAGCGGCTGGCGGTCTTCGATGGCGAAATGCGCGCCGACGACGCGGCGCCGCTGATCTTTGCCGCCTGGGCGAGAGAAATGACGCGCGCCGTATTCGCCGATGAGGTGGGGGGCGATGAGGCGTACCTGCGCCAAGTCGGGCGCAGCGACTTCCGCGCCGGACTCGAAGGCGTTCTTGAAAGAAACGATGCCTGGTGGTGCGACGACAAGACCACGCCGGCGGTCGAAACCTGCGCGGAGCTGGTCAACCGCTCGCTGGACCGTGCGCTCGACGAACTGCAGACGCGCCTGGGTGGGGATATCTCACGCTGGCAGTGGGGCACGGTGCATCAGGCGCGTTCGGAGCACCGGCCGTTCTCCAAAGTCAAGGCGCTGGCGCCGTGGTTCGAACTGCGCGTTGCCACCGGCGGCGACAACTACACCGTCAACGTCGCCCGCTATCATCTCAAGGGCGACGAGCCCTATCTCAATGAACACGCCGCCAGCCTGCGTGCCATCTACGATCTGGGCGATGCCGCCCGATCCAGCGTGATGCATTCCAGCGGCCAGTCCGGGCTGGTGCTGGCTCCCGGCTATCGCAGCTTCGTCGAACCCTGGGCCAGCGTGCGCGATCTGCCCTTGTGGGGCAAGGGAAACCGGATACTGGTTTTGCAAGGCCGCTCTGCGGCACAATGAGCCCATCGATCACCGCAAGGAGACACACCATGAACGCAGCCGACCCCACCACGTTGCCCATCCTGATGCGTGAGGACAAGGAAGGCGTTGCGACGCTGACACTGAACCGTCCGACCCAGTTCAACTCGCTTTCGGAGGAAATGCTGGACGAATTGCAGGCCACGCTCGATGCCATCGGCAAGGATGTGTCGGTCCGTGCCGTGGTCATTGCCGGCGCCGGCAAGGCGTTTTGCGCCGGTCACGATCTGAAGCAGATGCGCGCCAATCACAGCAAGACTTATATGCAGAAGCTGTTCAAGGCTTGCGGCAAGGTGATGATGACCATCGTCGAAATGCCGCAGCCGGTGATCGCGCGCATCCACGGCATCGCCACGGCCGCCGGCTGCCAACTGGTTGCCATGTGCGATCTGGCGGTGGCGGCGGAGGGGGCGCGGTTCGCGGTGTCCGGCATCAACGTCGGCCTCTTCTGTTCGACGCCCTCGGTCGCGCTGGGCCGCGCCATGGGTCGCAAGGAGGCCATGGAAATGCTGCTGACCGGCGATTTCATCGACGCCGCCGAGGCGCAGCGGCGCGGCCTGATCAATCGCGTGGTGCCGCTCGATCAGCTCGATGCCGAAGTGAAGAAGCTCACCGATTCGATTTGCGCCAAGTCGGCGGTGGCAGTTGGCATGGGCAAGCAGATGTTCTACAAGCAGCTCGAAATGGGGCTCGATGGCGCCTACCAGCTTGCGTCGGAAACCATGGCCTGCAACATGATGGCCGCCGATGCGGCAGAAGGCATCGACGCCTTCATGCAGAAGCGCAAGCCGGAGTGGAAGGGCTGTTGAATAGTCGGCTCTGGCGATACGGCGATTGAAGTAGTGGAGGATGTTCCTGCCAATCGGGTGATGCGCCTGCTGGCAATCATCGACGCACTTTCCGCCGAAGTGCGGCCCGGCTCGCCGGCGAAGGCGACGATGAACAGCGTGCTCGACAAGGACCTCGGACTCGATAGCCTGGCGCGGGTGGAATTGCTGGCGCGCATCGAGCGGGCTTTCGGCATTCGTTTGAGCGACGAGGTACTGGGTTCGGCCGAAACGCCGCGCGACTTGCTCAAAGCCGTGGCGACCGGTGCGCCGGCTAGGGCTGAAAACACCAGCGATCAAGCGTCATGGCTTGCTCCCGATGAAGTGGAGGAGGGCAATCCGGATAGCGCCGCGACGTTGGTCGAGGTATTGCAATGGCATGGGCGACGACATCCCGATCGTCCGCATGTGCTGTTCCAGCGCAGTGCCACCGAGACCGACACGCTAAGCTACGGGCAATTGCTGGCCGCCGCGCGGGAGGTTGCCGCCGGCCTGCGCCAGACAGGCATTGGCCGCGGCCAGTGCGTGGCGCTGATGCTGCCGACCGGTCTGGAATTCTTCCACAGCTTCTACGGCATCCTGCTCGCCGGCGCAGTTCCGGTACCGATCTATCCGCCGACGCGGCCGGGGCAGATCGAGGATCACCTGCGCCGCCAGGCCGGCATTTTGCAGAACTGCGAAGCCGCTGCGCTGATCACCTTTGATGCCGCGCGTCTGGTGGCGCGCATTCTCTCCGGGCTGGTGCCGAGCCTGCGCGAGGTGACGACGCCAGAGGAATTGCGCGAGTCGGGACAATCCGCCCCGCCCGCGGAGGATCATCGCGGCCGGACCAATGACATCGCGCTGCTGCAATACACCTCCGGCTCCACCGGCAGCCCCAAGGGCGTGACGCTCGATCACGGCAACCTGCTGGCCAACATTCGCGCCTGGGGGCAGGCTGTCGAATTGAAATCATCCGATGTGGTTGTCAGTTGGCTGCCGCTGTATCACGACATGGGCCTGATCGGTGCCTGGCTCGGCAGCCTCTACCATGCGGGTCCGCTGCTGCTGATGTCGCCGCTGGATTTTCTGGCGCGCCCGGAACGCTGGCTGTGGGCCATCCATCAGCATCGGGGCACGGTGACCGCCGCGCCCAACTTCGCTTTCGAGCTCTGCCTGCGGCACCTCGATCCGGCCCGGCTGCAAGGCCTCAACCTGAGTTCCTGGCGCTATGCGGCCAACGGCGCCGAACCGGTGGCGGCCGAGACGCTGGCCCGTTTTGCGACGGCATTCAAACCTTATGGTTTTCACGCCGCAGCGCTGGCGCCCGTGTATGGCCTGGCCGAATGCTCGGTTGGCCTGGCCGTGTCGCCGCCCGGGCGCGGCCCGCGGATAGACCACGTGCAGCGCGAGGCACTGGCCTGCGGCGAGGCTCGGCCGGTTGCGGCCGACGATATCCATGCCCTGCAACTGGTGGCCTGCGGCCTGCCCCTGCCGGGCCACGAGGTGCGCATCGTCGATGACGGCGGGCGCGAGTTGCCGCCGCGTCGCGTCGGCCGCCTCGAATTTCGCGGACCGTCGACGACGCGCGGCTATTACCGCAACGAGGAGGCGAGCGCCCAACTGATCCGCGGCGCGTGGCTCGACTCCGGCGATCTGGCCTACCTTGCCGAAGGTGACATCGTCATTACCGGGCGCATCAAGGACACCATCATTCGCGGCGGCCGCAATCTCTACCCCTATGAACTGGAGGAAGCTGTCGGTGCGATTTCCGGCGTGCGCCGCGGCTGTGTTGCCGTTTTCGGCGCGATGGCGGCGGGGCAGGGCACCGAGAAACTGGTGGTGGTGGCGGAAAGTCGCGAGGCGGATGCCGTGGCACGGCAGGAATTGATACACCGCATCAATGCCGTGGCCGTCGACCTGCTCGGTACGCCGCCGGACGATGTGGTGCTGGCGCCGCCTCATGCCGTGTTGAAGACCTCCAGCGGCAAGATTCGACGCGCAGCGACGCGGGACATCTATCTTGGTGAGGGATTTCGCGCGGGCGGTCGCTCGCTCTGGCTGCAGGTGGCGCGGCTTGGGCTGGCCGGCTTCTGGCATAGCGCACTGGCCGGTCTGCGCCGCAGCGGAGAATTGCTCTACGGTGCTTACGCCTGGTGCGTGTATGGCCTGCTGGCACTGCCCGCGGCGGCCGGCATCCTGCTGCTGCCGGGCGTGGCGTTGCGCTGGCGCTTTGCCGGCGCAATGGCGCGATGCTGCATGCGCCTGTGTGGCATCCGCGTGCGCGTCGAAGGGATGGAGCAGATGTCGATTGCGTCCGGGGTGTTCGTTGCCAATCACGCCAGCTATGTCGACGGCATTGTGCTGGCGGCCGCGATGCCCTTCCCCGTGACCTTCGTCGCCAAGCAGGAGCTTGCCGCGCACGCGTTCGCCGGTCCGTTGCTGCGCCGACTGGGGGCGGTCTTCGTCGAGCGCTTCGACGCCCGGCAAGGAGTCGATGACGTGCGCCGTCTGACAGAGGTCGCCGGCAAGCGGCCACTGTTCTTCTTCGCCGAGGGCACCTTCACCCGTCAGCCGGGTTTGCGGTCGTTCCGACTGGGGGCGTTTCAGGTTGCCGTGCAGAACGGGCTGGCCGTGACGCCGGTGATACTTTCAGGCACCCGCGAACTGCTGCGCGATCAATCCTGGCTGCCGCGACGAACGGAGGTTCGCATCACGATCTGCGCGCCCATCAATCCGGCCGGCACCGGCTGGCAGGCCGCGCTGCAACTGCGCGATGCCACGCGTGCGGCAATTCTCCGTTTCTGCGGCGAGTCCGATCTGGACGGGCCCCCATCCTGAGCTACGAACTTGTCGCTGAAAAGGCAGATCAGCGGCAGGATGCCGCAGCCTTGCGCATTTTCTCGAGCGTGGCCAAGGCCTCATCCATGCTTGTGACCGGAATCCTGGCGTCGTAGCCGCTGCCAAAGGCTCCGCCGCCGTAGGAGATTTTTACTTCGGTGCGAGTCGCTTCGACATACTGGACAATGCCGAGGTTGATCCAGCGCCGCTTGCCGCTGTCATCGGCGGGAACCTCATACAGACAAAATGCGGTCGATCCCTGTACGACGGGTTGCGCGAATGCCGTGCGCGTCACGGCCAGCGCAAGGGCAACGCAGACGATGGACAGGACGCGGGCCGGCATCACGGCGAAACCCGGCGATCCTTACTTGGGAGCCATCTTTTGCCGCAGTGCATCGCGTTCCTGCGCGTGTTTTTCGTGCAGCGTCTTGCGCTCCTTTTGCATGCGGTCTTCCTGGTCGCGTTGCTCCTGGCGCTGCTTGTCCTCCATCGCGCGCATTTCCTTTTTCATCTGTTCGTGCTTTGCTTCCATTTCCTGCTTCCTGGCTTTCATGTCGCCTCCCGGACCTTCCGCATAAAGCGGCGCGGCGGCAAAAGCGAGGGTAGCAGCACCGAGCAAAGCGATGGTGGCATGTCGGATCATGGCAATTCCTCCTTGGGGTGGCATTCCAGTGTAGCGCAACAGTGAAATTCCAAGACAGTTTCAAGCACTGCTTGCCAGAGATTCGTGGCCTCAATATTTCTATCCTCAATCGCTTGCACAAACCGCAAGCCCACCGCATAATCATTTCCAGCAGAGAGAGGGGCGCTGATCGTCGGCACCCTGATGACATGAAAAGAGCTTGATGGCAGAAGACTGCATCCTTGAGACCACCGGTCTCGTCAAGGAATTCCGTGGCTTCGTCGCGGTCAATGGCGTGGACCTGAAAGTCAGGCGCGGCCACATCCACGCGTTGATCGGTCCCAATGGTGCCGGCAAGACGACCTGCTTCAACCTGCTGACCAAGTTTCTTGAGCCGACGCGGGGCGCGATCCGTTTCAATGGCATTGACATTACCCATGAAGCGCCGGAGAAGATAGCTCGTCGCGGTGTTGTTCGTTCCTTCCAGATTTCCGCCGTCTTTCCCCACCTCACCGTGCTGGAGAACGTCCGAATTGCACTCCAGCGCAAGCTCGGAACCAGCTTCCACTTCTGGAAGTCCGACCGCAGCCTGAATCTGCTCAACGACCGCGCCATGGAACTGCTGGCGTCGGTCGATCTGCAGGATTGCGCCGACATGGTGACAGTGGAAATGCCGTACGGCCGCAAGCGTGCGCTGGAAATTGCCACAACGCTGGCCCTTGATCCCGAACTCATGCTGCTCGATGAACCTACCCAGGGCATGGGACATGAAGACGTCGACCGGGTCATGCAACTGATCAAGAAAGTCTCGGCCAATCGCACCATCCTCATGGTCGAGCACAACATGAAGGTCGTAGCCGGGATTTCCGACACCCTGACCGTACTCGCCCGGGGATCGGTGCTGGCCGAAGGCCCCTATGCCGTGGTTGCCGCCAACCCGCTGGTCATCGAGGCGTATATGGGCACGGAGGTCGACGAACTGGCTTCGCCGGCCGGGCATTGAAATGAGCGCGACCGAATTCCTCAGAGTTTCCGATCTCCACGCCTTCTACGGCGAATCGCATGTGTTGCACGGCATGGATTTCACCGTGCGGCGCGGCGAGTGCATTTCTCTGCTCGGGCGCAATGGGGCGGGGCGCACCACCACGCTGCGCGCCATCCTCGGCCTGACCGGCAGGCGCACCGGGTCCGTCATGCTCAATGGTCGCGAAGTGATCAAGTTGCCTTCGCACAGGATTGCCCAGCTTGGCGTCGGCTACTGTCCGGAAGAGCGCGGCATTTACGCCAGCCTCAGTTGCGAGGAGAACCTGCTTTTGCCGCCCCAGGTGGGCAGCGGCGGCCTGAGTCTGGATGAGATCTACGACATCTTCCCCAATCTCAAGGAGCGCCGCAACAGCCAGGGCACGCGGCTGTCGGGCGGCGAGCAGCAGATGCTGGCGATGGCGCGTATCCTTCGCACCGGGGCCAAACTGCTGTTGCTCGATGAAGTCTCCGAAGGGTTGGCGCCGGTGATCGTGCAAAAGCTGGGCGAGGTCATCAGGATGCTCAAGCAGCGCGACTACACGATTGTTCTGGTGGAGCAGAACTTCCGCTTCGCCGCGCCGCTGGCCGATCGCATGTTTATTGTCGAGCACGGACAGGTGATGGCGGAGATAGCGCAGAATGAAATCACGGAAAAGAAGCATCTGCTGCAGGAGTACCTCGGGGTCTGAGCCTTCGGACCCCGTCCATTCTTACCAAGGAGGAAACACCATGATGAAACGCAAACTGCTGGCCCTGGCCCTCTCCGCAATGCTGTTTCCGGTGGCGGGGTCCGCACTGGCGCAGGCTAGCAAGATCTCCGGCGACGTGGTCAAGATCGCCGTGCTGACGGACATGTCCGGCGTGTATGCCGATCTGGGCGGAAAGGGATCGGTGGTGGCGGCGGAAATGGCCATTGAGGACTTCAAGGCGCAATTCAAGCCGAAGTTCAAGATCGACCTGGTGTCCGCCGATCACCAGAACAAGGCCGACGTCGGTTCCAACAAGGTCCGCGAATGGTATGACACGCAGGGCGTGGACATGGTCACCGACGTGCTGAACTCGGGTGTGGCCATTGCCGTGGCCAAGGTGACGACGGAGAAGAACAAGATCATGATCAACGCAGGCGCGGCATCGACGCGCCTGACCAACGAGGATTGCGCGCCGAACAACGTGGTGCACTACGTGTATGACACGTATGCACTGGCGAATGGCCCCGTGTCCGTGATGATCAAGCAGGGCAAGGACACCTGGTTCTTCCTGACCGCCGACTACGCCTTTGGCCATTCGCTGGAGAAAGACGCCACCGCCGTCGTCCTGGCGAACGGTGGCAAGGTTCTGGGCGGGGTTCGCCATCCGCTCAATGCGTCTGATTTCTCTTCGTTCCTGCTTCAGGCGCAGTCGTCGAAGGCGAAGGTTGTTGCATTGGCCAACGCGGGTGGCGACACCATCAACTCGATCAAGGCCGCCAATGAGTTCGGCCTGACCAAGAGCCAATCGGTCGTCGGACTGCTTACGACGATTATCGACATTCATGCCGTTGGCCTGCAAGCCACGCAGGGCATGATGTTTACCGAAGGTTTCTACTGGAACCTCAACAAGGAAACCCGCGACTGGAGCCGCCGCTTCTTTGACAAGCACAAGAGGATGCCGTCGATGCTGCATGCTGGCGCCTATTCGGCCGTGACTACCTATCTCAAGGCGGTCCAGGCGACTGGAACGGACGACACGGCAACGGTTATGAAGAAGATGCATGACACTCCAATTAATGACGCATTCGCCAAGGGCGGCAGGATTCGCGAGGACGGCCGCATGGTGCACGACATGTACCTGGTCGAAGTCAAGAAGCCGAGCGAGTCGAAGGAGGCGTGGGACTACTACAACATCAAGCAGGTAATTCCCGCCGAGCAGGCCTTCCAGTCGATGGCCTTGTCGCGTTGTCCCGCGGTCGCTAAGAAGTAGCATGGGAGTGATGTTCGCATGACGGAGATTTTCGGCGTACCGATCCAGGCCCTGTTCGGCCAGCTCATGCTGGGCTTGGTCAACGGGTCCTTCTATGCCGTTCTGAGCCTTGGTCTCGCCGTGATCTTCGGCATGCTGAACATCATCAATTTTGCCCATGGCGCCTTATACATGGCCGGCGCCATGCTGGCCTGGATGGGCATGGAATATTTGGGCATCGGCTACTGGTGGATGCTGCTGCTGGCGCCGATCTGTGTCGGCCTGATCGGTATTGCCATCGAACGCCTGATGCTGCAATGGCTCTACAAACTGGATCATCTCTACGGGCTGCTGCTGACCTTCGGCCTGGCCCTGATGATCGAAGGACTGTTCCGCGATCTGTACGGCGTTGCGGGCCAGCCGTATTCGATTCCAGAAGAGTTTGCGGGCGCCTTCAATCTCGGTTTCATGTTTCTGCCCAAGTACCGTGCATGGATCGTCTTTGCCTCCTTGTCGGTGTGCCTCCTGACCTGGTACATGATCGAGAAGACGCGGCTGGGCGCCTATCTGCGCGCGGCCACCGAGAACCCACAGCTGACGCAGGCCTTCGGCATCAACGTGCCGCTGATGGTGATGCTGACCTATGGCTTCGGCGTCGGCCTGGCCGGGTTTGCCGGAGTGCTGGCCGCACCGGCAAGCCAGGTTGGTCCGTTGATGGGGTCCAACCTGATCATCGTGGTGTTTGCCGTGGTGGTGATCGGCGGCATGGGATCGATTCTGGGTTCGGTAGTGACCGGCCTCGGCCTCGGTATCATCGAGGGCATGACCAAGGTGTTCTGGCCGGAGGCCAGTGCTACCGTGGTGTTCATGATCATGGCGGTGGTCCTCATGATCCGTCCGGCGGGGTTGTTCGGGAGAGAGAAATGAATCGGCGTGTCACCATCGCCTACCTCGCCGGCCTCGGCCTGCTGCTGCTCGCGCCGAACTTCATCTATCCGATCCTGGTGATGAAGGTGCTGTGCTTCGCGCTGTTCGCCTGTGCCTTCAACCTGCTGCTGGGCTATACCGGCCTGCTGTCCTTCGGTCACGCTGTATTCCTCGGCAGCGCGGCCTACGTCACCGGCCATGCACTGAAGGTATGGGAACTGCCGACACTGGTCGGTTTGCTGGCAGGCACCGTCGCGGCCGCCGCCCTGGGCTGGGTGATCGGCAGTCTGGCCATTCGCCGTCAGGGCATCTACTTCGCCATGGTGACCCTGGCGCTGGCGCAAATGGTGTTCTTCTTCTTTCTGCAAGCGCCCTTCACCGGCGGCGAGGATGGCTTGCAGGGCGTGCCGCGCGGCACCCTGTTCGGCCTCGACCTGGCCAATGACATCAATCTCTACTACCTGGTGGCAGCGATCTTTTCTGCTTCGTTCTGGCTGATACAGCGCACCATTCACTCGCCCTTCGGGCAGATTCTCAAGGCCATCCGCGAGAATGAACCACGGGCGATTTCACTGGGCTACGACGTGGCGAAGTACAAGCTGCTGGCCTTTGTCCTCTCGGCCGGCCTCGCCGGACTGGCCGGCGCGACCAAGACCCTGGTGTTCAAGTTCGCCACCCTGACCGACGCCCACTGGCATACCTCGGGCGAGGTGGTGCTGATGACGCTGCTGGGGGGTATGGGCACGGTGTTCGGCCCGCTGGTCGGAGCGACCATCATCGTGACTTTGCAGAACGAACTGGCAGACAAGGTCGGTTCCCTGGTCACGGTGATCATGGGCGCGATTTTCGTGATCTGCGTACTGGCCTTCCGCCGCGGCATCGTCGGCGAATCGCTGGCGCTGTACAAGCGCATGATTGGCCAGAAGACTTAGCGGAGCGAAGAGTCGGCGCTGGCGGGACGGCGACCAGCGGCTAAACCTTGCGCAGCAGCGCGATCACCATCGCGATGGTCATGCACGTGAATGCGATCAGCGACCATTCGGCAATCGACAGGCCGAGAAACTTCCAGCCTGCCTCGGAGCACAGGCCGGAGGCTTCGAACAGCGCTGGCCACTGGCTGCCGGCCCAATCCACCAAACGCTCCCACCACGGTTGATCCGCCGTGCAACTGACTCCCTTGGCCCATCGCTGCAGCCAGGTCTGATACGCGGCAATGTAGGCGCCGGTGATCGCGGTGGCGAGCATGACCAGCGCCATTGCGCGCCGTTGCAGCACTGCCCCCGCCAGCATCCACGCCGCAATGGCTTCAAGCGCCAGCAGCAGGTAGAGCATGCGCTGCAGAATGCACAGCGGACAGGCGGCCAGATTCAGGGTTTGTTGAAGATACACACCGCCGGCAACCAGCCCAAGGGCCGCAAGGCCCGTGGCGGCGAACAGGCCGCGCGGTGTGAATAACAGCCGCAGAAAACGCATGGACTATTTTCCTGTCCGTTCCCGGCGGGCTTTGGCGATTACGCTGTCCGTGAGCTTCAGCAGTTCTTCATAGTTGGCTGTCGCCTCGTTGTTGAGCAGAAACTTGCCGTCGACCACCAGCGCAGGTACGCTGGAAATTCGGGCGGCAGTGGCGTCCTGGTCGGCGCGCTGGACCTTGCTCTGCATCGAAAATGACGCCAGTGCATCGCCGAATTTCTTGCGGTCCACCCCTTTGCTCGCGGCCCAGGAGATCACAGCGTCATCGGCCTTGAACAAGTTGACGCGCTCCTTGTGAATGGCATCAAAAACGGCCGCATCGAGCTTTGCCAGGTCGCCGGTGGATTCCAGTGCGAAATAGAGTCTGGCCAGACGCGTCCACTCGGGTCGATTGAAGCTGACCGGGACGCGGCGGAAGCTGACGTCCTTCGGCAATTTGGCCGCCCATTGGCTGACCAGGGGATTGAAGTCACCGCAATGCGGACAGCCGTAAGAGAAGAATTCAATGACTTCGATTTTTCCCTTGATGGCCGGCAACGGCGGATTGATCGGCGCGAAGTCCCGACCGGCTTGTGGCTCGGCGGCAAGGCCTGTGCCTGGCAGGACAAACGATGAAATGAGGGTGACGAACAGCAAGGCAATCAGTTTCTTCATAAAAATCTCCGTGAAATGCGGGTTTGAGTGGAATTGTATGACAGCGTTCCCCATACAATGACCGCAGACCAAAAATTTCTGAGTGGGCAGGGCGGCCATGGACCGATTGACGGCAATGCAGACTTTTGTGCGGGTGGCCGAGGCTGGCAGCTTTACGGCGGTGGCGGATCAAATGAATGTCGCGCGCTCGGCGATTACGCGGCAGATTGCTGCGCTGGAAGCCCATCTCGGGGTCAAACTGATCGCCCGCAGCACGCGCCGCCTGTCGCTCACCTCGGCCGGCGCCGCCTATCTGGAGCAATGCCGGGACATCCTCGATCGTATCGATGAAGCCGAGGGGAGTCTCGCCGGCGAGGGGCAAACTCTGCGCGGCGATATCCGCACCAGTGTGCCGATGACATTCGGCCTGCTGCATCTGACGCCGCTGATCCTGGAGTTTTCCCTGGCCCACCCCGATATTCGCATCGATCTCGACTTCAATGACCGGCGGGTGAACCTGATCGAGGAAGGGATGGATTTCGCCTTGCGCATTACGGATCGATTGCCTGAAACCACGGTGGCGCGGCGTCTGACCACCTGCCGCTCGGTGGTCGCGGCTTCGCCAGACTATCTGCGGCGCCATGGTGAACCGAAGCATCCGGACGAGCTGACGCAACATGCCTGCCTCGCCTATTCGCTGACCTCGCGCTCGAACTGGCCCTTCATCATCGACGGCGCGCAGCACTGGGTCGATATCAGCGGGCCGATCACCGCCAACAACGGCAATGCCTTGCAGGAGGCCGCCTTGGAGGGCATGGGGATTGTCTATGAGCCCACTTTCATTGCCGCCGAGGCGATCCGCCAGGGCAAGCTGGTGCCGATCCTGAAGCGATTCCAGACGCCGGTGCTGGCCATGTTCGCCGTGTTTCCCGGCAATCGCTTCGTGCCGCAGCGGGTGCGGGCATTCGTCGATTTTCTCGCGACGAGACTTGGCCCCGAGCCTTATTGGGACCGCGGCTTGAAGCTGGAGTAGCTTGTCATGGATATGCCCGGGAATGTTTTCAAGCAACTGCTCCGGCAGCGGAGTTTGCAGATCGGTCTCTTCGTAGGTCTGGTCAGCGCCTACAGCATGGAGATACTCGCCACGGCGGGTTTCGACTGGCTGCTGATCGACGGTGAGCATGCGCCCAACAATCCGGCGACCGTCCTGGCGCAACTGCAGGCGGCCGCGCCCTATCCGGCCCAACTGGTGGTGCGGCCGGTGAATCACGACGCGGCCCTGATCAAGCAGTATCTGGACATCGGCGTCCAGACGCTGCTGGTGCCGATGGTCGAAACTGCCGCCGAGGCCACGGCGCTGGTGCGCGCCGTGCGCTATCCGCCGCATGGCATCCGCGGTGTCGCCACATCGGTAGTGCGCGCCGCGCATTGGGGCGGCATCGAGGATTACGCCCAACGCGCCAATGACGAGATATGCCTGATCGTACAGATCGAATCGCGGCAGGGCCTGGCGAATCTCGATGCGATCATGGCGGTAGAGGGCGTCGATGCCGCCTTCATCGGCCCGGCCGATCTCGCGGCGTCGATGGGCCATCTCGGCGAATCGGGGCATGCGGAAGTAAAGGCCGCCATTGAAAATGCACTGCAGCGCATCGCGGCTACCGGCAAGGCTGCCGGCGTATTCGTTACCGAACCTTTGCTTGCGCGGCATTACCGGGATTGCGGAGCAAGCTTCATCGCGGTCGGCGGTGACACCTCGCTGCTGCGCAATGCGGCCGCGAAGCTGGCATCTTCATTTTCACGAACAACCGGAGGAACGGAAAAATGACAAGAAATGATTTGCTGTATTTCGTTTTGCTGGGTATCGGGATATGTGCAAGCAGCACGGCAGGCGCAGAAGTAAAGTCGGTTGTCAGGGAATTCGAGACACGTCCGTCGATATCGGTGAGAGCCATCGTGGCTACGCCCGAGAAGCCCATTGGACAAGTGATATTGCTTCCGGGAGGAGGCGGCGATATTGGCTTGAGCCCTTCGGGACAAATCGCCACGGCGCAAATGGCCGACAACTTCACCGTACGGACTCGCAGCATGTATGCCGATGCCGGCTTCACTACCATTGTTCTTGATACTGCGCTGGATGTGACAAATCTGATGAGGAGCAAGGATGCCGTCGAAAGGAACAGGGCTGATGTTCTTGCTGTTGCGGCAACCCTCAGGAAGGAATCGAATTTGCCTCTGTGGCTCGTTGGCACAAGCGCCAGCAGTTGGCGGCTCGCGGTCATGGCGCCAAAACTTCAGAGCGATGGGGGCATTGCCGGCGTCGTCTTGACCAGCACTGTCGTCTGGGCGCCTGAAGTGATGATCAACGCCCTCGAAAAGATCACCGTGCCGGTTCTGTTCGTTCATCACCGCGAGGACGGCTGCCAGTACTGCAAACCCGATGCACTCAAGCCCCTGATCGACGCCCTCAAGACACCGGTCAAGAAAGTGGTATGGATTGAAGGCGGAAGCAGTCGTGGCGATTCGTGTCACGAGTGGGGCTATCACGGATTCAATGGAAAGGAAGCGGAGGCCGTTGGAGCAATCCTGAGCTGGATGAAGGAGGGTCGATAGGCGATTTCCATGCGGCGCATGGCGATCGCTGCATGCCGTCCCTGGCGCCTATTGGGGTCCGGCTATGGGCACGGCGTTGCTTCTTGTTGCCATGACCGCATGAATCGCCGTCTCGCCGGCGCCGACTCTTGAACGAGTGCCGATCACTGACAGCCGGCACTACCACGCTGCCGAGCAATGCGGCAGAATTCGCTCTATCCCGAAACATTGAAAGTGAAAGCAACTCATGAAGAATCCCAAACTCCTGCGCAATGCTTGTCTGATCAATGGCGAATGGCAGCCTGCCACCGGCGCCAGCATCGAAGTCCGCAATCCGGCCACGGGTGACCTGGTCGGTTCCGTTCCCAGCTTTGGCGCGGCCGAAACCCGTCGCGCGATCGATGCCGCGGACGCGGCGTTTCATCCCTGGCGGGCGAAGTCCGCCGGCGAGCGGGCGAAAATACTGCGGCGCTGGTTCGAGTTGATGATGGCGAATCAGGAAGACCTGGCGCGGCTGATGACGCTGGAGCAGGGCAAGCCGCTGGCCGAAGCGCGTGGCGAGATCGCCTACGCGGCGTCGTTCATCGAGTGGTTCGCCGAAGAAGCGCGGCGCGTCTATGGCGAAGTCATACCCACGCCGCTGCCTGACCGGCGCCTGATCGTACTGAAGCAGCCGGTCGGCGTCTGCGCCGCGATCACGCCGTGGAATTTCCCGGCGGCGATGATCACGCGCAAGGCGGCGCCGGCACTGGCTGCAGGCTGCACCATGGTGGTCAAACCGGCGGAGCAAACTCCGCTGTCAGCCTTGGCATTGGCGTATCTGGCGCAGCAGGCAGGCGTGCCACCGGGCGTGCTCAACGTGGTGACCGGTGAACCGGCAGCCATTGGCGGTGAACTGACGTCGAACTCGAAAGTGCTGAAGCTCTCCTTCACCGGATCCACGGAAATAGGGCGACTGCTGATGGCGCAGTGCGCGCCGACGATCAAGAAGATGTCGCTGGAACTCGGCGGCAATGCGCCTTTCATCGTTTTCGACGATGCTGACCTCGATGCCGCGGTGGCCGGGGCGATGGCTTCGAAGTACCGCAATGCGGGACAAACCTGCGTCTGCACCAATCGCTTCCTGGTGCAGGAAGGCGTGCATGATGCCTTCGCCCGGAAACTGGCTGCCGCAGTGGCCGGCCTCAAGGTCGGCAACGGGCTGGAAGAGGGCGTGACGCAAGGTCCCCTGATCGATGACGCAGGCCTGGCCAAGGTCGAGGAACTGCTGGCCGATGCGGTGGGGCAGGGCGCGCGCGTGCTCTGCGGCGGCAAGCGCCACGCGCGCGGCGGCACCTTTTTCGAGCCGACCGTGCTGGCCGGAGCAACACCCGCGATGCGTCTGGCGCGCGAGGAAATCTTCGGTCCGGTGGCGCCGATTTTCAGTTTCAGGGATGAAGCCGAGGCGGTGTGCATGGCCAACGATACCGAGTTCGGCCTCGCTGCCTATTTCTACAGCCGCGACATAGCTCGCGCCTGGCGCGTCGGCGAGGCGCTCGACTACGGCATGGTCGGCATCAATTCGGGCCTGATCTCCAACGAGGTGGCCCCCTTCGGCGGCGTCAAGCAATCGGGACTGGGGCGCGAAGGGTCGAAACACGGCATCGAGGAATATCTGGAGATCAAGTATCTGGCCATGGCCGGTTTGTGAGCCCCGCGGGCGCGTGCCAGGACCTTGCGTACTGAATGTAGTGTTGGCGGCTCGCGCAGGACCGTTGCTTAGACGCTCCGCGACGCCTGTCGCCAAACCTACTTCATCAGTAATCCGATAATGATTATGTCATTGTCCAGGCGCTCGACGTAAATGTCGGCATCGACTATTGCGGTGCGCAAACTGGTCCATGGCGGATTCTGGTCAAGTGTGCTTTGTATCAGGTTTAGCAGCGGCCTTCCATCGATATCCTTCAAAGTGGAATAGTCGGCGCCTACCGCTGCAACCGGCAGTCTCCCATGCGCCAATACAATTCCCTGCTTGTCGATCACAGTCAGATACACCCGGCGCTTGCGGAATTGGGAATCCTGACTGGTGATCAATTCGATCAACTTGTTCTTGCCGTTTGTCATTGCCAAAGCTTTTGCCGCTTTCACCAGGTTCGCCACCTCATCACGGGTCGGCGCCGCCTTGGGTGACCATGCGACCTTGCTCTTGGGGTCGACAGACTTCAGATGCTTGGCAAAGAACTGCTCTGTCGCTTGTTCGGCCTTGGCGAGTGCGGCTGCGTTATATCCTACGGAGGCGCCGCAGCAAGCCTTCGGCTTGTTGAGATTGGGCCAACTGCCGCCGTAGTAGTGCTGCACCGCCGGATCGTCGAACCCATGTAAAGCATTTGGATATACCTCTATTTCGACCGGGTAGCCCTCGTTCTTTCTGGCAGCCGCATTCGCTTGACATGGCGCGGCGGCGCTCCAGTCGTCGCGCTCGCCACTTTGTATCAGCAACGGCACGGTCACATCAACCTCACTCGTCAGGCAATTCGGATACAGCGCTGTCGCCGCAGCGAACTGCGGGGC
Organism: Sulfuritalea sp.; assembly: GCA_030651305.1. Lineage (GTDB taxonomy): Bacteria > Pseudomonadota > Gammaproteobacteria > Burkholderiales > Rhodocyclaceae > Sulfuritalea. The sequence goes on from JAUSCI010000034.1 coordinate 33,219, forward strand.
ATCGCCCAAGGGGAATGGGGTGGTTTCGGACAAGGCTGCCAATACGGTAACCGCACCGTGCGAGAAGCCCATCAGTCCGATCCGATTCTTGTCGACGTTGGCTTGCGATTGGAGATACTTGAGCGCGCCGAAGGCATCACCGGCACGATCGATCGGAGTCAGGCGCGGTGCAGTGCAAACTTCTGAAATGGAACGCGTTGTCAAACTGTCGAGAATGAGGGCCATGTAGCCGCGGGTTCTCAGGAAATTGGCCCAGTTCTTGACGTTTTCGCCAATTCCATTGCAGCCGTGGGCAAGAACGATTGCTGGAAATGGACCTGGACCTTCGGGGGTGTACATCGTGGCATTCAACACCGCTGGTTTCTGTGTTGCCATGGACGGAATCGAAACTTGAGTTTGAGCAACGACCGCCGACGCGCTCAACAACAGGACGCCAGCGACGACGGAAACAAGTGACTTGTTCATATGATGTCTCCCCTTCATTGACCGAAGCGCAAAATGCTATTCCACGCGATTTGAATGGTCAAGATCGGTGTGGAGATCGGTGTGGAGATCGGTGTGGGGGCAGCATTGCCGTCTGAGCCACAGTTGCCGTCACCTTGCCCGGCGAATCTGCGATACTGCTCGCCCTCTGCGTTTGGTTGCTGTTGCGCGCCGAACGCCGACGCCAATCGGTGACATCATGATCTCAACAGAAGTTTTGCTGGCCTTCCTTGCCGCCTCGGCGCTGATTACCATCGCGCCGGGGCCGGACAACCTGATGGTGCTGTCGGTCGGCATCAGTCGCGGCCGTTCCGCGGGAATCGGTTTTGGCATGGGCTGTGCGCTGGGCTGCTTCACGCATACGCTGTGGGCGACGCTGGGCATCGGTGCCGTTGTGCTGGCCTCGGAAGCCACTTTTACGACGCTGAAAATGGCCGGCGCCGCCTATCTTGTTTATATCGGCATCATGGCCTGGCGTTATGCAGGAAAGATGGCGCTGATACAACTCGATCATGGCAGCGCGGAGCCGATAGTCGCCCATGTGCGCCGCGGCTTCATTGCCAATGTCATCAACCCGAAGGTGGCGCTGTTCTTTATCGCCTTCCTGCCGCAGTTCGTTGATCAGACACGCGGCGCGGTGTGGCCGCAGATGTTGCTGCTGGGCGCTTTGTTTGCGGTGCAGACAGTGCTTATCTTCGGCAGCCTCGGCTGGTTCGCCGGCAGCCTTGGCGCGCGTCTGCAGCAGCAGCCCAGGCTGGCCGTCTGGCTTGATCGCTGCGCCGGGACGATCTTCTTTGCCCTGGCTTTGCACTTGGCAACGGCGGCACGATAGTCGCCGCGTCCTGTTCGATCAGACGCTATTTACTCTGAATGCGAAAGGCTTTCCGGATCACGTCCACGGCTTCCGGGCTGTCCCATTCCTTGGCGCCATAGAATTTGCCCAGTACCCGGCCTTGAGCGTCGACCAGAAGGGTCAAGGGAATCCGGTTTGCGCCCAGCATGTTCTCGAGGAGCAGCCGGGTGTCTATGAAGTGACTGAAGGTGGTTCCGGATTTTTGCAGGAATGCCTTGGCGGCGTCGGGATAGTCATCGGTGGAGATTCCGATCACGGTGAAATGCTCTCCCCCGTAGCGCCTTGAGAGTCTTTCCAGCGAGCCCATTTCCTGTCGGCATGGACCGCACCAACTCGCCCAGACATTGATGATCAAAGGTTTGCCGCGGTATTCCATCAGCAATCTGGACGGGCCGGACAGTCCCTGCATCGGCGCCTCGCGCAGCATTTCCCCGACGTCCACCTCGCCGGGAGTCTTCGCCAGGGCAAGCGGCGTCGTGCCAGCCAGCAGGAAAAGTATCAATCCAAGAATTGTTTTCATGCCTTGCAGTTTACCAGTCGTCGACTGCGGTCGGTACTGTCGTTATCGGTGCCGGGCAGGCGATGACGATATAGGCAAGTGTGCTGGTGCGGCTTGGTCAAACTGCTTGACATCAAACAAACCACGCCTACAATCTTTCCGTCGCTTCTGGCCTGCCATAACTTGGCGAGCGAACAACAATCATTAAATACTGGAGGAACCATGAAAGTAAAACAACTTGTATTGGCACATGCGCTTGCACTGGGCCTGGCAGCCGGATCGGTCTGGGCCGACGTCACCATCGGCGTCAGTGTCTCGGCGACGGGTCCGGCGGCGTCGCTGGGCATTCCGGAGAAGCAGACCTTTGCCCTGCTGCCGAAGACGGTCGGTGGTGAAAAGGTCAAGTACATCGTGCTTGACGATGCCACG
>JAUSCI010000060.1 GCA_030651305.1 Sulfuritalea sp.
CGTGCGGCGGTAGCGCGCCCGGCTTCGTCTTCTTGTTCGGCTCTGCTGCGGGCTGCGCGTGTCGCGTCCTGTTCTGCCTCTGCTCGCGACAGAGCGGCGGCTTCGGCGCTCTGTTCGGCCAGCACCTGCCCGGCCGCGATCTCTGCCGCGCGTCGTTCCGCTTCGGCCCGCGCCGCGGCGACTTGCGCCAATTCTTCTTCTGTCTTGGCCCGGGCAGTAGCTGCACTTGCTAGTTCGGCGGCGGCGGCTTCCTGGCGCTGTGCTTCCGCCAGGGCGTGCTGTTCGGCCGCGAGCCGGACCTGCAGTGCGGCTTCGGCCAGACGCTCGGTCTGGGCCTGCGTTGCCATGGCCGCCTCGGCTTCGGCAACGGCGCGTTCGGCTTGCGCAGCAGTGGCTTGCGCCTCGGCCACCAGGCGTGCGGCGGTAGCGCGCCCGGCTTCAGCTTCTTGTTCGGCTCTGCGGCGGGCTGCGCGTGTCGCGTCCTGTTCTGCCTCTGCTCGCGACACGGCGGCGGCTTCGGCGCTTTGTTCGGCCAGCACCTGCCCGGCCGCGATCTCTGCCGCGCGTCGTTCCGCTTCGGCCCGCGCCGCAGCGACTTGCGCGAGATATTCTTCTGTCTTGGCCCGGGCAGTAGCTGCACTTGCTAGTTCGGCGGCGGCGGCTTCCTGGCGCTGCGCTTCCGCCAGGGCGTGCTGTTCGGCTGCGAGCCGGACCTGCAGTGCGGTTTCGACCAGGCGCTCGCCTTGGGCCTGCGTTGCTATGGCTGCCTCGGCTTCGGCAATTGCTCGTTGGGCTTGCGCCTCACTGGCTTGCGCCTCGGCCACCAGGCGTGCGGCGGTAGCGCGCCCGGCTTCGTCTTCTTGTTCGGCTCTGCTGCGGGCTGCGCGTGTCGCGTCCTGTTCTGCCTCTGCTCGCGACAGAGCGGCGGCTTCGGCGCTCTGTTCGGCGCGTAGCTTCTGGTTCGCCATCTCGGCTGCGCGGCGTTCTGCTTCGGCCCGCGCTGCGGCCACTTGCGCGAGATCTTCTTCTGTCTTGGCCCGGACCTCGGCTGCACTTGTCAGTTCGGCAGCGGCGGATTCCTGGCGCCGGGCTTCCGCCAGGGCGTGCTGCTCGGCTGCGAGCCGGACCTGCAGTGCGGCTTCGGCCAGGGGCTCGGCTTGGGCCTGGCGTACTGCGGCGACGCTTGATGCCTTCTCTGCTGCGGTGCGGCCGCGGGCCTGCTCTGCGGCGCGATCTTCGGCTTGCTTGCGCCGGTGCGCGGTTGCAATGTGCTCGGCGTCTGTCGCCTTTGCCTTGGTCGCCGTTCCTCCGGCAGCGCGTTCTTTACGCTGCCGCTCCGCCTCCATCAATCCGGTCAACAGTTTGCTCAAACCTGCGCTCCCATTTCCGGACACGATTCTAGCTCCCGGTAACACAGGCTACCCTAGAGCCGACAGCCGCCGAAGGTAGAATAGCTTGATGGAAGTATCTCAGACTCGCTGCCAAACCCTGCTCGTTATAACCAGTCTGCCGGACGAGACCAGTGCGCAAGCCTTGGCCACGAAGCTGGTGACTGAACGCTTGGCGGCTTGTGTGAACGTGCTGGCGCCTTGTGGTTCGGTTTATCGCTGGCAGGGTGGGATCGAGAGTGCGCAGGAAATTCCCCTGTTGATCAAGACCACGGCAGCACGCTATGCGGAGCTGGAGGCGGCGATCCGCGCCCGCCACCCCTATGAACTTCCCGAGATCATCGCGGTCCCAATCGCGCACGGTCTGCCCGAGTATCTGCGCTGGGTCGCCGCCGAAACCCTTGCCCACCTCACTGACGGGAATTCCGCTCCATGCTGATCCGCCTTCTGTTCCTGCTGCTGTTCGCCGTGACGGGCCTGGTTCGCGCCGAGGAACCGCTGCCGCCTGAACAAGCCTATCGCTTCTTTGCGCAGGCAATCGACGCAAAGACGATCGAAGCCCGCTGGCAAATTGCCGACGGCTATTACATGTATCGCGACAAGTTCAAGTTCAAGCTGGAAGGCGGAACTCTGGGGTCGCCGAAACTGCCGCCCGGCAAGGTCAAAGATGACGAGATCTTCGGCAAGGTCGAAACCTATCGCAAGGAAGTGAAGATTCTGTTGCCGGTCGACGCCGTCGGCCCAGTTACGCTGAAAGTAGTCTCGCAGGGCTGCTGGGACGGCGGCATCTGCTACCCGCCGCTCAACCAGGAAGCACGGATCGAACTTGCCGCGGCGACCGCAGTCATCGGCGCCGTACCGCCAGAGCCGACTCCTGAAATGCAGTCCTCGGCAGCGCCGGCCGACGAAAGCTCGCGCATTGCCAACTTGTTCAAGAGTGCCAATCTGGCAGAGGTGATGGTGACCTTCTTCGGCTTTGGCCTGCTGCTGTCGCTGACACCCTGCGTGTTCCCGATGATTCCTATCCTGTCGGGGATCATCGTCAATCACGGACACGCGGTGAGCCATCTGCGTGCCTTCGTCCTGTCGCTTGCCTATGTGCTGGGAATGGCCCTAACCTACGCCGCAGTCGGTGTCGCCGCCGGGCTTTCGGGCACGCTGCTGTCGACCGCGTTGCAGAACGCCTGGGTGTTGGGCAGCTTCGCGCTGGTCTTCGTCGTGCTGTCGCTGTCCATGTTCGGCCTCTATGAACTGCAAATGCCGGCGGCATTGCAAAGCCGGGTCTCCGACACGGCCAACCGGCAGGGCGGCTCTTTGCCAGCCATTGCGGTCATGGGAGCGCTCTCGGCGCTGATCGTGGGGCCCTGTGTCGCTGCGCCGTTGGCCGCCGCGCTGCTGTACATAGCGAAGACCGGCAATGCTGCCCTCGGCGGTTCGGCGCTGTTCGTCATGGCGCTAGGCATGGGCGTGCCGCTGCTTCTCGTCGGCGCCTTTTCCCGTTCACTGCTGCCGAAATCCGGGCCGTGGATGGAGGGCGTCAACAAGTTTTTTGGCGTCATCATGCTCGCTACCGCCCTGTGGCTGGTTTCGCCCGTCATCCCGCTGTGGCTGCAAATGCTTGGCTGGGCGCTATTGATGGTGATCCCGGCGATTTATCTGCATGCGCTTGACCCGTTGCCCCCAAACGCCCACGGCTGGCAGCGCCTCGGCAAGGGCTTCGGCGTCATCCTGCTGCTCGGCGGCGCGGCAATGCTGATCGGCGTGCTCGGCGGCGCCAGGGATCCGCTGCAGCCCCTCGGCTTTCTGCGTGGCGGCATCGCGGCAGAAACTCCCGTGACGGCTTTCGAGCGTGTTGCCTCGATTGAACGACTCGATGCCCGTCTGGCGGAGTCGAAGACCGCGGGCAGGCCAGTCATGCTGGACTTCTATGCAGACTGGTGCGTCAGTTGCAAGGAAATGGAGCGCTTCACCTTCGCCGACCCCAAGGTCGCTGCGCGTCTGGCGCAGTTCGTCCTGTTGCAAGCTGACGTGACCGCCAATAGCGAAGCGGACCTTGCGCTGCTCAAACGTTTCGAGCTGTTCGGTCCGCCAGGCATCATCTTCTGGGACGCCAAGGGACGTCGGATGGATGACCTGCGCGTGATCGGCTTCCAGTCTGCGGAACAGTTTCTGCCTACCCTCGAGCGCGTCCAGCGCTGATCTTTCAGGAGTTTCCATGTTCACCGGCATCATCACCGCCGTAGGAAAAATCAGCCACGTCCAGCCTCTGGAAAAGGGCGTGCGGCTCACTGTCGAAGCGCCCGGCCTCAAGCTTGCCGACGTGACGCTGGGTGACTCAATTGCCCACGGCGGAGTATGCCTGACAGTGATCGCCAAGAAGAAGAGCAGCTACCAGGTCGATGTCTCGCGCGAAACGCTGGATTGCACGGTCGGCCTCGACACGCCGGGCGGCGAAGTCAACCTGGAAAAGGCCATGCGCCTGTCGGATTTCATCGGCGGCCATCTGGTCTCGGGGCATGTCGACGGCGTCGGCGAAGTCGAGAAATTCGAGGCTATCGGCGAATCGCACGAACTGGTGATCAAGGCGCCGAAGAATTTGGCGAAGTTCATCGCGCGCAAGGGCTCGATCACGGTCGATGGCGTGTCGCTGACCACCAACCGCGTCAAGGGCCGGCGCTTCTCGATCAACCTGATCCCGCACACAGTCGAGGTGACCACGTTACGCCACCTCCAACCCGCCAGCCGGGTCAATCTCGAAATCGACCTGATCGCACGCTACGTGGAACGGATGCTGACGGCCGACGCGGCGTAAAATGCGCGGCTTCCCAAGTTTGGTACTTTCGCCATGAGCATCAGCCCCGTTCTCGATATCGTCGCCGACATGCGCGCCGGTCGCATGGTCATCCTGGTCGATGAAGAAGACCGCGAAAACGAAGGCGACCTGGTGCTTGCGGCCGAGCACGTTACGCCGGAAGCGATCAATTTCATGGCCAAGTGGGGGCGCGGACTGATCTGCCTGACACTCACCGAAGCCCGCTGCCGCCAGCTCGACCTGCCCTTGATGGTGCGCGACAACAAGGCCCAGCACGGCACCGCATTCACCGTCTCGATCGAAGCCGCGGAAGGCGTCACCACCGGCATCTCGGCGCAGGACCGCTCGCGTACGGTGCAGGCCGCCGTGGCGAAGAACGCCACCCCGGTCGATATCGTCCAACCCGGCCACATCTTCCCGTTGATGGCGCAAAACGGCGGCGTGCTGGTGCGCGCTGGCCACACCGAAGCCGGCTGTGACTTCGCCCAACTGGCCGACTGCGAGCCTGCCGCCGTGATCTGCGAGATTCTGAAGGAGGACGGCACGATGGCGCGGTTGCCGGATCTGCTCGAGTTCGCCGCCGAGCACAAGCTCAAGATCGGCACTATCCGCGACCTGATTCACTATCGCTCGGAAACCGAAAAGCTGATCGAGTGCGTCGCCGACAAGAACGTCGAATGCGCACAGGGCATCTTCCGTCTGCGCGCCTTTGCCGACCGCAGCAGCGGCGACGTGCATCTGGCGCTGTCCTGCGGCGAGATCGCGACCGCGGAAGAAACGCTGGTGAGGGTACATGACTCGATCTGCGTACTCGACTTCCTCGATCAGAAAAGCAGCCGCCATACCTACGGCATCAATTTTGCCCTGCGCTCGATTGCGGAGCAGGGCCGCGGTGTGCTGGTGCTGCTGCATCGCGCGGAATCCGGCAACGCCTTGCTGACGGCGCTGAACGACGACCGGACGACGCGTCCGGCGCAAAAATGGGACCCGCGCATCTACGGCATTGGCGCCCAGATCTTGCGCGAAGTCGGTGTCGGCAAAATGCGCCTGATGGCCAGCCCGAGGAAGATGCCGAGCATGGCCGGATTCGGTCTGGAAATTACGGGCTACTTTACGCCGGCAGGAGAAAAAACAGCATGACCATCCGCGAACTCGAACCCGATCTGGCCGGCAAGGGCTTGCGCGTCGGCGTAGTACAAAGCCGCTTCAATGAAGATATCGGCGAGGGTCTGCGCTCGGGCTGTCTGGCCGAACTGGCGCGCCTCGGCGTGGCCGATGCCGACATCACCTTCACCACGGTGCCCGGTGCGCTGGAACTGCCCCTGGCGTTGCAGGTCATGGCTCAAAGCGGGCGCTTCGACGCGCTGGTGGCGCTGGGCGCTGTGATACGCGGCGAAACTTATCATTTCGAGATCGTCTCCAACGAGTCGGCGCGCGGTATCACCGACGTGCAACTGAACACCGGCATTCCGATTGCGAACGCAGTACTGACCACCGAAAACGACGACCAGGCTTTGGTGCGCATGGCGCAAAAGGGCGCGGAAGCCGCGCAGGCGGCGATTGAAATGGCGAACTTGACAAATGCGCTACTGAAAGCAGTCAAGTAGTGAGCAGCAAATCACCACGGCGACGCGCCCGCGAATTCGTCATTCAGGGCCTCTACCAGTGGCAGGTCGGCGGTCAGGATGCGGCGGCGATTCAAGTGCAGGCGGAGGGTGTTGCCGGCTTCGACAAGGCCGACCGCGAACTCTACGGCATTCTGCTTGACCAGACTCGGCAAAATGCCGAAGTGCTCCAGGTCGATCTCACCCCTTATATCGACCGCGCCTGGGACGAAGTCTCGCCCATCGAGCGCTGCATCCTGCTGCTGGGCGCCTGCGAACTCCGCATGCATCCTGAAACGCCGTACCGCGTGATCATCAACGAAGCCATAGAACTTGCCAAGACCTTCGGCGGCACCGACGGCCACAAGTTTGTCAATGGCGTGCTGGACAAGTTGGCCGGGGTCCTCCGGCCCGGAGAAGCAAAACCCAAATAGCCACAGAGGACACAGAGATCACAGAGGAAAAGCAAGGGGGTTTTCTCTGTGCCCTCTGTGATCTCTGTGGCAAAAAGGTTTTCATGCCATCTGAATTCGAACTGATCGACCGTTACTTCAGGCGTCCGACACGGCACACGGTACTCGGCGTTGGCGACGACGGTGCCTTGATCGCGCCGACGCCCGGCGAGGAGTTGGTGATTTCCACCGATATGCTGGTTGAGGGCACACATTTTCTGGCTGTAACCGATCCCGAGGCGCTGGGCTGGAAAACTCTTGCCGTGAATGTCTCCGATATGGCGGCGATGGGCGCAAAGCCGCGCTGGGCGCTGCTTGCCGCCGTGCTGCCAGCACCGACTCCTGAGTGGATCGAGGCCTTTGCCCGCGGCTTCTTCGACTGCGCGAATAGCCACGGCATCGACCTGATCGGCGGCGACACCACCCGCGGACCACGCGCGTTCTGCGTCACCATCCTCGGTGAAGCTCCCGTCGGCAGGGCGCTGCGCCGCGATGGCGCGAAAGTCGGCGATTCGATCTGGGTGTCCGGCAGGCCTGGACGCGCAGCACTTGGGCTGGCACACCTGCAAGGGCGCACCACGCTGGCCGAACCGTTGCTCGGCGAATGCCTCGCGGCGCTGCACCGGCCGCAACCGAGGGTTGCACTGGGACTGGCGCTGCGCGGCATCGCCAGCGCCGCCATCGATGTCTCCGACGGCTTGCTGGCCGATCTCGGACATATCCTCGAACAGTCGCGACTTGCCGCCCGGCTGCGCATTCCCGGCCTGCCTGCCGCAGGCCTTGAGCGCGATTGCCTGCTGGCCGGAGGTGACGACTATGAAATGCTGTTCTCCGCCCCGGCCCGGTCTGACGACGAGATCGCGGCTTTGGCCGGCACACTCGATCTGCCGCTGACCCGCATCGGTGAAATCGAAGCCGGCCCGCCCGGCGCACTCATCCTGTGCGACGATAGCGGCACCGTAATCACACCCGCAAGCCACGGCTACAACCACTTTCTGTAATGGCAAGACTGCCCCCGCCCCCACTCAAATTTCTGTTCCACCACCCGGCGCATTTCATTGCCTGCGGCATGGGCAGCGGGCTTTCGCCTTTCGCGCCGGGAACGGCGGGCACCGCGTTCGCCTGGCTCACTTATCCGCTGTTGCGCATGTACCTGGAAAGCGATCTGGGGCTGGCGATATTCCTCCTGCTGGCCTTCGCCGTCGGTGTCGCGGCCTGCCAGATCACCGGCCGGGCCCTCGGCGTGGTCGATCACGGCGCCATCGTCTGGGACGAAATCGTGCCCTTCTGGGCAGTGTTGATGCTGACCCCGCCCGAGTTGCTCTGGCAGCTCGCGGCCTTCCTGTGGTTCCGCTTTTACGACATCGTCAAGCCTGAGCCAGCCCGATTCTTCGACACGCAGGTGAAGAACGGCTTCGGCGTGATGATGGACGACGTTATCGCCGCCGGCTACACGGTGCTGACCATTGCCGTATTCAAAGCATTTCTGCCATTCTGAATGGATGCCGATCTCGTCGCCTTGTCGGCAGCCTTGGGATCGGCCGCATTGGCCAGACCCGACCAGCGCCGACTTCTGCTCGCTACCGCCGAGTCTTGCACCGGAGGCTGGGCGGCGCAAGTAATCACTCACACGGCGGGAAGTTCGGCATGGTTCGAGCGCGGGTTTATCACCTACAGCGACCAAGCCAAGGTCGATATGCTTGGCGTGCGACTGCAAACCCTCGAAAAATTCGGTGCCGTGAGCCCGGAAACTGCGGTGGAAATGGCCACCGGTGCGCTGAAGAACTCCAATGCCTTGATTTCGTTGGCTATAACTGGAATCGCCGGGCCGACGGGTGGCTCACCTGGTAAGCCAGTGGGCACCGTATGCTTTGCCTGGTGTCGGGTCGGTGAAGCAGCGAACGCGGAATCCGCGGTTTTTGCCGGTGACCGCGAGGCGATCCGCCGTCAGGCGGTGGTTCATGCCCTGCGCGGCTTGCTGCTGCGACTCGATGCAGCTTGAAAACCGGGGTAGCGCAAAAACTGTGCCATCCATGCCATAATCGAAGCACAACTGAAGGAAGCTATTCAATGGACGAGAACAAGAGCAAGGCACTCCAGGCCGCCCTGGCCCAGATCGAAAAACAGTTCGGCAAGGGCTCCATCATGAAGATGGGCGAAGGCCTGGCGATCGACGACATTCAAACCGTTTCCACCGGCTCCCTGGGGCTGGATATCGCTCTCGGCATCGGCGGTCTGCCGCGTGGGCGGGTGGTCGAGGTTTATGGACCGGAGTCTTCGGGCAAGACCACGCTGTGTCTGCACATCGTGGCCGAAATCCAGAAAGCCGGGGGCACCGCGGCCTACATCGATGCCGAAAACGCGCTGGATCCCGGATACGCGGCAAAACTCGGGGTGAACGTACCCGACCTGCTGATTTCGCAACCCGACACCGGCGAACAGGGCCTAGAGATCACCGACATGCTGGTGCGCTCCGGCGGCGTCGATTGCATCGTGATCGATTCGGTCGCCGCGCTAACGCCGCGCGCCGAAATCGAGGGCGAAATGGGCGACCAGTTGCCCGGCCTGCAGGCGCGGCTGATGTCGCAGGCGCTGCGCAAGCTCACCGCCAACATCAAGCGCACCAACACGCTGGTGATTTTCATCAACCAGATCCGCATGAAGATCGGCGTCATGTTCGGCAACCCCGAAACCACGACAGGCGGCAATGCGCTGAAGTTCTACGCCTCGGTGCGCATGGACATCCGCCGCACCGGCGCCATCAAGAAGGGCGACGAAGTGATCGGCAACGAGACCAAGGTCAAGGTGGTCAAGAACAAGGTCGCGCCGCCCTTCCGCGAGGCTCGTTTCGACATCCTCTATGGCGAAGGCATTTCGCGTCAGGGTGAAATCGTCGAACTCGGCGTTGAACACAAGATTGTCGAGAAGTCGGGCGCCTGGTACGCCTACAAGGGAGAAAAGATCGGCCAGGGCAAGGACAACGCCCGTGAATTCCTGCGCGAACATCCGGAGATCGCCGTGGAAATCGAAAACCTGGTGCGGGAGGCCGTGGGTGTTGCCGTTCCAGGCGTCGCCGAACCTGCGAAAGGAAGCCAGGCCTAGCGAACACGGGGCACCTTGAAAGATGGCATACACCCTGTCGAACGGCGCTGGCTACGGTCGAACTCATGTCGAATGAATTACGCCAGCAGGCGATCCGGCTGCTGGCCCGGCGCGAGCACACCCGTGCCGAACTGGCGCGCAAGCTGGCGGGTCTCGGCACACAGGAGGAAATTGACGCGGTGCTCGCTGACATGGCGGCCTCGCAATTGCAATCCGACAACCGGACTGCGGAAAACTACCTGCGCAGCAATGCTTCACGTCTGGGCACCTCGCGATTGCGTCACACCCTGAAAACACGGGGCGTGGCGCCCGAAATGATCGACGAGCAACTGGCGCAGGCCGACCTGCCAGATGAAATCGAGCGTGCCCGCGCCGCATGGAGCCGAAAATTCTCCGCCACGCCGTCCGGCGCGAAGGAATGGGCCCGTCAGGCGCGCTTTCTGCAAAGCCGCGGATTTGCCAGCGACGTCATCCGCCGCCTGCTCAAGGAACCGACGGGGGCAGCCGAAGAATGACTGCGCGAATGAATGCGCCGGTTGCCACGCTCTCGGCACACAACCTGCGCAAGAAATACAAGTCGCGGACGGTGGTGACCGATGTGTCCTTTGAGGTTGCCGCCGGCGAAGTGGTGGGTTTGCTCGGCCCCAATGGCGCCGGCAAGACCACCTGCTTTTACATGATCGTCGGCCTGGTCGCCGCCGACGGCGGAGAGATCCGCATCGAGAACGACGACGAGCACCTGCGCCTCACCCACATGCCGATTCACCAGCGCGCCAAACTGGGTCTGTCCTATCTGCCACAGGAAAACTCGGTATTCAGAAAGCTCACGGTGGCCGAGAATATCCGCGCCGTGCTGGAACTGCAGGACATGGATGAATACGCCATGGACCAGCGCGAAGAAATTCTGCTGCAGGAACTTCACATCACCCATATCCGCAAGAACCTGGCGGCCTCGCTCTCCGGCGGCGAGCGCCGCCGTGTCGAGATCGCCCGCGCATTGGCCACCAGTCCGCGTTTCATCCTGCTCGACGAACCCTTTGCCGGCGTCGATCCGATTGCCGTGATCGACATCCAGAAGATCATTCGCTACCTCAAGGAAAGCGGTATCGGGGTGCTGATAACCGACCACAATGTCCGCGAAACCCTGGGCATTTGCGATCGTGCGACCATCATCAACGCCGGCGAAGTTCTTGCCGCTGGACACCCGGCGGAGATAGTCGATAATGAAAGTGTGCGCCGGGTTTATCTTGGCGAGAACTTCAGAATGTAATGACGCAATGAGGCAAGGACTCCAACTCAGGCTCTCGCAACATCTGGCACTGACGCCGCAGTTGCAGCAGTCGATCCGACTGTTGCAGTTGTCGACTCTGGAGTTGAACGCCGAGATCGATCAGGCTTTGCAGGAAAATCCACTGCTGGAACGGGATGAACCCGGTGAGCCGCCCGCATTCAGCCTCGGCTCGGCGGTGGAATCGGGAGCAGCAGCGCAGACAAGCACGCCGGCCGACAACGAAGAGCGCCAGGAACCACGCGGCGGCGACGATGAAGGCTGGGGTATGGATTTTTCCGGTAGCCACGGCCAGCGCGATCCCAACGATGACGATCTCGACGGCAGCGAGTCGCAGGCCAGCTCGACCTCCCTGCGCGAACATCTGGGAGAACAACTGGCGATGACCCAGTTGCCCGATCGCGAGCGGGCGCTGGTAGGTTTTCTGATCGAGGCCCTGAGTGAAGACGGTTACCTGACGCAGCCGCTGGACGAACTGATCGACCTGCTCGTGGCCGAGGACGACGAGCTGCGCGAGGCGCTGCTGGAAGAACTCGCCATCGCCCTGCGCCACTTGCAGAATTTCGATCCGCCGGGCATCGGCGGGCGCAGCGCCCAGGAATGCCTGGCGCTGCAACTGAAATGCCTGCCCGCCTGTTCGGCGCGAAAATTGGCGCTGGCCATCGTCGGCGATCACCTCAATCATCTGGCGGCCCACGATTTTGCGCGCATCAAGAAATCCCTCGGCTGCGACGACGACGAGCTGCGTGCCGCACAGACCCTGATCCACTCGCTGAATCCCCGCCCCGGCGCGCAATACGCGCCGATCGAGACGCGCTATGTGATACCGGACGTGGCGGTGAAGAAGCTGCACGGACAATGGGTCGTCAGCCTTAACCGGGAGGCCATGCCGCGCCTGCGCATCAACCGGCTCTACGCCGACATCCTGAGCCGCCATCGCGGCGGCAACGGCTCGTCGGCCGGGCTGGCCAGCCAGTTGCAGGAAGCCAAGTGGCTCATCAAGAACGTACAGCAGCGCTTCGATACCATCCTGCGCGTATCGCAGGCGATCGTCGATCGGCAGCGGGCATTTTTCGATCACGGCGAGGTAGCGATGCGGCCGCTGACGCTGCGCGAGATCGCGGAAACGGTCAAGCTTCACGAATCGACGATTTCGCGCGTGACCACCCAGAAATATCTGGCGAGTCCGCGCGGCATCTATGAACTCAAATACTTTTTTGGCAGCCACGTCGCCACCGATACCGGCGGCGCGGCTTCCTCAACCGCGATTCGGGCGCTGATCAAGCAATTGGTCGGTGCCGAGGTCGGCAAAAAGCCGCTCTCGGACGCCCGTCTTGCGGAAATTCTCGGCGAGCAGGGCATCGTCGTGGCACGTCGCACGGTAGCGAAGTATCGCGAGCTGCTCGGCATACCGCCGGTCAACCTCAGGAAAGTTCTCTGAGAAATAACTTCCGACAAGGAGACAGCATGAACCTCAACATCACCGGACACCACATTGAAGTCACCCCGGCCATACGTGAATATGTAAAGGGCAAACTCGAGCGAGTGCTGCGGCACTTTGATCAGGTGACCAGTTCACACGTCATCCTGTCAGTTGAAAAACTCCAGCAGAAGGCCGAAGTAACCCTGCACGTGAAGGGCAAGGACATCTTCGCCGATGCCATCGACGCCGACCTCTACGCCGCCATAGACCTGGTGGCCGACAAGCTCGATCGGCAGGTGGTCAAACACAAGGAAAAAGTCTCCAACCACAACCACGACAAGCACCCTCAGGTCGAATAGGACGGCAATCGCGGGTTCGCAGCCGGGCGACGGCGTTAGCGGTATACTGCGCGCCGCCGCAACTTCCGGCTCATTTGCAGAATTGCATCCTTCCACCATGAATCAGATCGCCAGCCTGCTGCCACTCGACAACGTGGTGGCCAATCTCGACGCCAGCAGCAAGAAGCGCGTATTCGAGCAAGCCGGCATTCTTTTCGAAAATCATCAAAGCGTGGGTCGCAGCACGGTCTACGATGCCTTGTTCGCACGCGAAAAGCTGGGGTCCACCGGCCTCGGCCAGGGCATCGCGATTCCCCACGGACGCATCAAGGGCCTGAAGACGCCGGTCGGCGCGTTTGTCCGTCTCGAGTCGCCCGTGCAGTTCGACGCACCCGACGGCAAGCTGGTCGGACTGGTGTTCGTGCTGCTGGTGCCGGAGGCCGCCAACGAGCATCATCTGCAATTGCTGTCCGAGCTGGCGCAGATGTTCTCCGACAAGAGCTTTCGCGAACAGCTCGCCACCGCGCCGGATGCTGCTGCACTGCACGGCCTCTTCGCCAATTGGCACGCCAACTAGTCGTTTCCCAACTGTTTGAGCGCAACCGCGAGCGACTCCAGCTCACGTGGGTCAGCGGCGCCATGACGCGGGCAATTTGCGCCACCGAACATGTGGTGTCGCCCGCGGACCTGATCGGTCACCTCAATCTGATGCATCCCGAACGGGTGCAGGTCATTGGCACGCCGGAAGTCATCTGGTCGGCGCGGCACGCGCAGGAAAAGGTGGCGCATCACATGCAGGAAATCTACAGTGCCCGTCCGCCCGCCATCATCGTCGCCGACGGCTGCGCCATCGACCCCGATGTGCGCAAAGGGTGCGAAGCCTCGGGTACGCCCCTGCTGCAAACGCCTCTGTCCTCGGCGTTTGTGATCGACACCCTGCGCGCTTTCGTTTCGCGACAACTGGCCGAAACCGCAACGCTGCACGGCGTCTTCATGGATGTACTGGGGATGGGCGTGTTGATTACCGGCGACTCCGGCGTGGGCAAGAGCGAGCTCGGCCTCGAACTGATTTCGCGCGGGCACGGGCTGGTCGCCGACGATGTGGTCGACGTGTCGCGCATCGGATCGGACACGCTGGAAGGGCGCTGTCCGGAACTGCTCAAGGACTTCCTTGAAGTACGCGGCCTCGGTCTGCTCAACATCCGCGCCGTGTTTGGCGAAACCGCCTGCCGGCGCAAAATGCGCCTCAAGCTCATCGTCCATCTGCAAAAGCCGACTCCCGGCGTGCCGGATGCCGCCCGTCTGCCGCTCGATGCCCAGAACGAGACGATTCTGAGCGTACCGATCCGGCGCGTCACCATTCCGGTCGCCGCCGGCCGCAACCTGGCGGTGCTGCTGGAAGCGGCCGTGCGCGCCACCGTGCTGAAACTGCGCGGCATAGACAGCATGCAGGAATTTGTCGATCGCCAGGAAGCCGCGCTCCGGGCGGACAACGGCGGCGACCCGGTCAACTAACGCGGCTGCAGGGCGTTATGCAAACGCGGCCCAGAACTCCATTTTCCCAGCCAGACCACACACTTAGGAGACTCACGATGCACAAACTCATTGCCCTTGCCCTGTCCGCCCTGTTCGCTGCCAACGTAGCACTCGCCGCAGCGGAAAAGGCCGCTGCGCCAGCCGCACCTGCCGCCGCTGCTCCAGCGAAAGCGGCGCCAGCCCCGGCCAAGGCCGTCGAAGCCGCGAAACCTGCTGCCGCCGCCGCCAAACCGGTCGCCGCGAGCGACTGCGAAGCCAAGGCAGTGAGCAAGGACGGCAAGCCCCTGCACGGCGCCGCCAAAGCCGCGTCGATCAAGAAGTGCGAAGGCGGTGGCAAGCCTGCCGAAGCTGCCAAACCCGCTGCCAAACCCGCCGCCAAGCCGTCGGGCTGTGCAGACAAAGCCGTCAGCAAGGAAGGCAAGCCGCTCGCCGGCGCCGCCAAGGCCACCTTCATGAAGAAGTGCAACGCAGACGCCAAAGCGGCCAAGTAATCTCGCCGAGATCCCACAGGAAGCCGGCCCCGCAAGGGGTCGGCTTTTTTGCTTTCAACGACCACCCCCTACGCAACGCACCCTGTGCAACGGCTTGCATTGCAACTCGTTGCATAGTATCGTTCGCGGCATGTCGCTCGACCATGCCCTGCTGGTTTCCCTGCTCGAAAAGCCCAGTTCCGGCTACGAACTGGCGCGTCGCTTTGACCGCTCCATCGGTTACTTCTGGCACGCCACCCACCAGCAGATCTACCGCGTACTCGCGCGCATGGAAGCCGCGCACTGGATCGTCGCCAAAATACAGGCGAGCGCGAACGCACCCGACCGCAAGCTATTCTCGGTCACCGGACCGGGGCGCAAGGAACTTTCGCGCTGGATGATCGAACCGGTGGAACCGGAGGGCACTCGCGATACGCTGATGGTCAAACTGCGCGGCGCCGCCTTTGGCGACGCGCACTGCCTGGTCCCGGAATTCGAACACCACCGCGCTGCCCACGCCAACCGACTTACCTGTTACCGGGTCATCGAATCACGCGATTTTTCCGGACGGCTGGACCCGCAGCGTGCCCTGCAATACATGGTCCTCAAAAGCGGCATACGCTTCGAACAGGGCTGGCTGGAATGGTGCGAGGAGGCGATTGGCCTGCTGCGCAGTATCAGCAAGAAATAATCAAGGAGAACATCATGAGGAAAACCTACCCGCACCTCCTGGCTCCGCTGAATCTGGGATTCACCATCCTGAAGAATCGCGTCCTGATGGGCTCGATGCATACCGGCCTGGAAGACATCGGCAACAGCCATGACCGCATGGCAGCGTTCTATGCCGCGCGCGCCAGAGGCGGCGTCGGCCTCATCGTCACCGGCGGCTTTGCCCCCAACCAGGACAGCATCGTCATGCAGGGAGCATCGATCCTCGACAACGAGATCGAAGCCGAAAAGCACCGCGTCATCACCGAGGCGGTGCATGTGAACGGCGGCAAGATCTGCGTCCAGATCCTGCATACCGGGCGCTATGCCTACACCAAGCGTCCCGTCGCTCCTTCCGCGCTCAAAGCGCCGATCAACCCGTCGACGCCGCATCCGCTGACCGAAGAGGAAATCCTCAAGACCATCGCCGACTACGCCCAGTGCGCGGCAATGTGCCAGTTCGCCGGCTACGACGGCGTCGAGATCATGGGCTCGGAGGGCTACCTGATCAACCAGTTCATCGCGCCGCAGACCAACCACCGCGACGACCAGTGGGGCGGCAGCTTCGAGAACCGCATCCGCTTCGGCCTTGACGTGATCCGCGCCGTGCGGGCACGCGTCGGCGCCCATTTCATCATCATCTTCCGTCTCTCGATGCTCGATCTGGTCGAGGGCGGCAGCACCTGGGACGAAGTCGTGGCGCTGGCCAAGGAAGTCGAGAAGGCCGGCGCCACGATCATCAACACCGGCGTCGGCTGGCACGAAGCGCGCATCCCGACCATCATGACCAGCGTGCCGCGCGCCGCCTACACCTGGGTCACGCGGCGCATGATGGGCCAGGTCAAGATTCCGCTGATCACCACCAACCGCATCAACGATCCGCAGGTCGCCGAGGACGTCATCGCCCGCGGCGATGCCGACATGGTGTCGATGGCGCGACCCTTCCTCGCCGATGCCGAGTTCGTGAACAAGGCCGCCGCCGGCCGCGCCGATGCGATCAACACCTGCATCGCCTGCAACCAGGCCTGCCTCGACCACATCTTCTCGCGCCAGCTGTGTTCCTGCCTGGTCAATCCCTTCGCCTGCCACGAACTCGACGTGACGGTCGAGCCGGCCGCAAGTCCGAAGCGCGTTGCGGTGGTCGGCGCCGGTCCGGCCGGAATGGCCGCCGCCACACAACTGGCCGAGCGCGGCCACAGCGTCAGTCTGTTCGATTCCGCCGCCGAAATCGGCGGCCAGTTCAACCTGGCGCGACGCATTCCGGGCAAGGAAGAGTTCGCCGAGACGCTGCGCTACTTCGGCACCCGATTGAAGGAATTGAAGGTCGACGTGCAACTCAATCGCCGTGCCGCCAGCGCCGACTTTCAGGGCTACGACCACGTCGTCGTCGCCACCGGCATCGTGCCGCGCACTCCGGCCATTCCCGGCATCGACCATGCCAAGGTCACCAGCTACATCGACCTCATCGAAGGCCGCAAGCAGGCCGGCAAGAAGGTCGCGGTGATCGGCGCCGGCGGCATCGGCTTCGACGTTGCCGAACTTCTCACCAATGCCGAAGCCCAAGGCGACTCGATCGACACCTACCGCAAGGAATGGGGCATCGATCCGGACTATCAGGACAACCGCGGCGGCCTGACTGCGCCGCAAATGCCGGCCACCCCGCGCGAAGTCTGGCTGCTGCAAAGGAAAACCAGCAAGGTCGGCGACGGCCTGGCCAAGACCACCGGCTGGGCGCGCCGCCTGCTGTTGCAAAAGCGCGGCGTGCATCTGCAGGGCGGCGTCGAGTACCTGAAGATCGACGATGCCGGCCTGCACATCGCGATCGACGGCAAGCCGCAAGTGCTCGCCGTCGATACCATCGTCATCTGCGCCGGCCAGGAGCCGCGCCGCGAACTGGTTGCCGGACTCACCGCCGCCGGCATCGAGCACACCCTGATCGGCGGCGCCGATGTCGCCGTCGAACTCGATGCGAAGCGGGCGATCTGGCAGGCGACGGAGTTCGCCGTCGAGTACTGAGCGCTTAGGAGAGGAACTCGCTCCACGCACCCGGCGCACGCACCGACAGGGGTTCGTAGCCGGGCAGCGCAATCAGGCGCTGGCGGAAGGTATTGCCCTGCAGACGTGCGAGGAAAGCCTTGCCCTCCGGACTGCCGGCGGTGGTGGAGCGCATGACAAAGCCGTAGCGCTCCCAGATCAGCGGCACGAAACCGAGGTCGTAGCGCGCCGCTGCCGCCTCGATGCCAAAGCCGACATCGGCCTGTCCGCCGGCAACCGTCGCGGCGATGGCCTCATGGGTGAATTCCTCATGCGCGTAGCCGTCGATGCTCTCCGGCCGCAAGCCGTTGGCCGCCAGCAACTGGTCGATCAGGCTGCGCGTACCCGACCCGCGCTGCCGGTTCACCATGCGCAGTCCGCGCTTCGATGCATCGGCAAGGGTTTGCAGCCGGTACGGATTGCCGCGCGCCACGATCAGGCCCTGACAGCGGCGCATTAGTGGCAGGCAGACATGCAGCGAGGGCTTCAGCCAGCGACCGAGCCAGCTCACGAGTTGCTCTGCGGTCCAGCTTTCCGGCACATGAAAACCGGCGATGTCGCATTCGTCGCGCCCCAGGCTCGCCAGCGCCTCATCGCTGCCTCGCCAATACACATCGAAACTGATGCGGCGGCCATGTTCGACCCAGTCGGCCAGCGCCAGATCATGGCTCGCCGCCAGCCGCAGGCGTTCCGGCACGGCCCGCACCACTGGCGCCAGCAATTCCTCCAGCCGGCGCTGCCACGGCGCATGCACCGCATCGAGCGCGACGCGTGCCGCCTCATCGAGCTGCACCAGCGCCGCGCCGAACTCCGTCAGGCGGGTGCCGCGTCCGCGCTGCATGACCACCAGCGCCGCGCCCAAAGCCTGCTCGCAGTCGCGCAGCAAGCCCCACGCCGAACGATAGGACATTCCCGCCTGCCGCGCCGCATTGCCCAAGGCGCCCTCCGCGGCCAGTGCTGTTAGCAGGGCCAGCAAACGGCTGGTATCGACATCGCCGAGCAACGGTCCGAAGTCCCAGGCCCAGCGCAGACGCGGTAGCGATATGTTCTGTTGACGCGGTTTTGTTGCAGCAGCCGACATATTCAGTCCTTTGTTTACATAGCTTACCCTTGCCAGCCCATATGTAGCACGCTGCATAGATTGCATATTCCTCAATGAACGACTTCAACGACCCTCTGGTCACCGCATGGCAGTTGGTTGCGGGAGCCGATGCGCGCCTCGCCGACATCGTCCTGCTCAGTCTGCGCGTCAGCATTACGGCCACGCTGATTGCCTGTGTCGCCGGCATGCCGATCGGCGCCCTGCTGGCAGTCGGCCGCTTTCCGGGGCGGCGCGTGCTGATCGTACTGTTCAACGGCCTGATGGGTTTGCCGCCGGTCGTGGTGGGCCTGCTGGTGTATCTGCTGCTGTCGCGCGCCGGTCCGCTGGGTCAATTCGGACTGCTGTTCTCGCCGACCGCCATGGTGATTGCACAAGCCGTGCTGGTGACGCCGATTGTCGCGGCGCTGACCCGGCAGGTGATAGCCGATGAATGGACCGAGTACCGCGAGCAACTGCGTTCGCTCGGCGCCAGCCGTAGCCGCGCCGCCGCCACCCTGCTCTGGGATGGCCGCTTTTCGCTGTCGACGGCGGCACTGGCCGGCTTCGGCCGCGCCATCGCCGAAGTCGGCGCGGTAATGATCGTCGGCGGCAACATCGACGGCGTAACGCGCGTCATGACTACCACCATCGCGCTGGAAACCAGCAAGGGCGACCTGCCGCTGGCACTGGCGCTGGGTGTCATCCTCATTGCACTGGTGCTGTCGATCAACGCGGTGGCCTATGCGCTGCGCGGCTGGGCCGAAAGGCACTGGGGGTGAGGCCGGGGTTTCGCGGAGCACTGCTCCGTGCCGGACGAACCGGCCGGCTGTGCAAAGCCGGCCGTGGGACGGAGGTCGCATGAACACCTGGCTGACGATAGAAGCTCTCGGCCTGACCGAGCGCGCGACGTGCATCATCGACGACGTGTCGCTGCAGCTCGACGCCCAGCGCACCGTCGTCCTCGGCCCCAACGGCGCCGGCAAGAGCACGCTGCTGCGACTGATCCACGGCCTGCTCCATCCTACGGGCGGAAGCCTGAACTGGCCGCAGCCGCTGACCCAGGCCATGGTTTTCCAGCGCCCGGTGATGCTGCGTACGACAGCGCTGGCCAACGTGATCTACGGCCTCAAGCTCAAGGGTTACGCGGCAACCGAATGCGAACGGCGCGCCCGCCAGGCCTTGGCGCGCGTCGGTCTCGAAGCACTGGCGAAGCGCCCGGCGCGCCTGCTTTCGGGAGGCGAGCAGCAGCGCGTGGCGCTGGCGCGCGCCTGGGCGCTGGAGCCGCAACTGCTGATTCTCGACGAACCGACCGCCAGCCTCGATCCGGCCAGCAGCCGCGAAGTCGAACGCATCATCAAGGCCATCGCCGGCGCCGGCGCACGCATCCTGATGACCACCCACAACCTCGGCCAGGCGCGCCGGCTGGCCGATGAAATCGTCTTCATCGACCGCGGCCGCATCGTCGAACAGGCGCCGGTCGCCGAATTTTTCAACAAGCCGCGCACGTCCGCGGCGCAAGACTTTCTCAAGGAGGAAATACCATGATGTCACGTCGCCTGTTCTGTACCGCTATCGCCGCCCTGGGTTTGCTTGCATCGACTGCAAGCCACGCCCAGGAACGCTTCATCACCGTCGCGTCGACCACGTCAACGGAACAGTCCGGCCTTTTCAAGCATCTGCTGCCTGCTTTCGAAAAAGCCAGCGGCATCCAAGTACGGGTGGTGGCGCTGGGCACCGGCCAGGCGCTCGACATGGCCCGCCGCGGCGATGCCGATGTCGTTTTCGTGCATGACAAGGCCGCCGAGGAAAAATTCGTCGCCGAAGGCTACGGTGTCAAGCGCCAGGAAGTCATGTACAACGACTTCGTCGTCATCGGCCCCAAGGCCGACCCGGCCAAGGCGGCGGGCAAGGATATCCTCGAAGGCCTGCGCCGCGTCGAGGCAGCCAAGGCGCCTTTCGTTTCGCGCGGCGACAAGAGCGGCACCCACGCCGCCGAGCTGCGCTACTGGAAAGCCGCCGGTGTCGATCTCGACAAGGCCAAGGGTCCGTGGTACCGCGATACCGGCTCCGGC
Source organism: Sulfuritalea sp. (assembly GCA_030651305.1). Lineage (GTDB taxonomy): Bacteria > Pseudomonadota > Gammaproteobacteria > Burkholderiales > Rhodocyclaceae > Sulfuritalea. Next base: position 20,309 of record JAUSCI010000060.1, read on the forward strand.
ATGGGTCCGGCGCTCAACACGGCGGCCTCGATGAACGCCTACATCCTCGCCGACCGCGGCACCTGGCTCTCGTTCAAGAATCGCGGCGAACTCGGCATCGTCGTCGAAGGCGACAACAAGCTGTTCAACCAGTACGGTGTCATTCTGGTGAATCCGGCCAAACACCCGCACGTCAAACAGGCCGACGGCCAGAAGTTCATCGACTGGGTGGTCTCGGCCGACGGCCAGAAGGCGATTGCCGACTACAGGATCGGCGGCGAGCAGTTGTTCTTCCCCAACGCCAAGCGCTGACAAGTTGTAGCAAGAGGACACCGGCATGCGGGGGTGCCGTGCCGCCATTCGCTACCCCGGCATCGCCCACAGATGCGCCGCCACCAGCGCCCGCCAGGGCGTGAAGTCGGCCAGCCAGCGGCGGGTGAAGTCCTCGCCGAGCTTTTCCGGCGCGCGCAGCAGAATTTGCAGCTTGCGCCGCACCGCGACGTCGCCGTGCAGGGAACCGTCGAGCCAGCCGAAGCCGCGCAGCAGCGCGTAATTCACGGTCCATGGGCCGACGCCGCGCAGGGACAGCAGTTGCGCACGAATTTCTTCGACGGGGAGCGTCACGGTCCACGCCTCCAGCGGCAAGCGCCCCGCCGCGATCTCGCGACTCAGGTCGAGCAGTGCCCGCGCCTTGGTTTGCGAAAACCCGGCGCCACGCAAGTCGCTTTCGCCAAGCCGCGCGATGCGTTCGGCATCCGGATGGCAAAGCAGACCGGTCGAATGCGTCGAGCCCGCAAGCCGGATCAGCCGGCGGCGGATACCAATGGCGGCGGCAACGCTTATCTGCTGGCCGGTGATGGCCCAAGTCAGGGCTTCGAAGGGCGTTGCCGCCAGCGGCACGCGCAGCCCAGCCTGGCGGGCGACGAGCGGCCCCAGCTGCGGATGCCGGCGGGAGGTCGCTTCGAAGGCCTCGACCGGCTGGGTCAGGCCCAGCATGCGTCGCACCAGGTCAGCGACGGCTTGCGCCTTGATCGTGGCGCTGCCTTTCAGCCTGTCCACGGCCAATTCAGCCACGGCATGAGCGGCATCGAAGCGGATCGCCAGGCAAGCGGCCTGGCCTTGCCACATCAGGCCTTTGCGCAAGGCGCGGCCATCAACCTGCTCGGCAACGCCCTGCGCATCGCGGCCATGGAAGGCCAGGACACCGGCCAAGCGAAAATCGGCAGGCAGCGCGATGACGCAGGACACTGACGATGCCATGCCTAGCGCGTGACCGTCTCGCGTTCGATCAGAGCGCGCTTGCGCTCGACGCCCCAGCGGTAGCCAGCCAGGCTGCCATCGGTGCGCACCACGCGGTGGCAGGGAATCGCCACTGCCAAGGCATTGGCGGCACAGGCGGCACCCACGGCCCGCACCGCCTTGGGCGCGCCGATGCGTCGCGCGAGCTCCGTGTAGGTGACGGTCACTCCGACCGGAATTTCCCGCAAGGCCCGCCACACCCGCTGCTGGAAGGCCGTGCCGCGCACGTCGAGCGGCAGCTCGAGCCCCAGTTGCGGCGCCTCGACGAAACCCACCACCCTGGCCACCAGTTGCTCGAAACCGGCATCGCCGCCGATCAGCGTGGCGCGGGCAAAACGGTCCTGCAGTTCGCATACCAGCGCGGCCGCGTCGTCGCCCATGAGGATGGCGCAGACGCCGCGTTCGCTGGCCGCCACCAGGATTTCGCCCAAGCTGCTGCGGCCGACGGCGAAGCGGATTTCGGTGCCGGCGCCGCCGGCCCGAAAGCGCCCCGGCGTCATGCCCAGAACCTGGTTCGACGCAGCGTAGAAGCGACCGCTGGAGTTGTAACCGGCCTCGTAAATCGCCGCCGTCACGCTCTCGCCGCGCTCCAGTTCGGCCCGCACCCGCCGGGCGCGATGCGCCGCGGCGTAGGCTTTTGGCGTGAGGCCGACCGTCGCCTTGAAGACGCGGTGCAGATGCCAGGGACTGAGCCCGGCGCGCTCGGCCAACTGCTGCAGGCTGGGCGCTTGCTCGGCACTTTCGATCAGGCGGCACAGCTCGGCGAGCAGGGCCGCATGGTGACCGGGCGTGTCTGCCCGGTCCGGCCGGCAGCGCTTGCACGGACGGAAGCCGGCGCGCTCGGCGGCGGCAGCGCTCGGGTGGAACTCGACGTTCTCCGGCCGCGCAGTACGGGAGGCGCAGGACGGTCGGCAATAGACGCCGGTGGTCCTGACCGAATAGAAGAAGCTGCCGTCGGCAGCCGGATCGCGGGCAAGAACGGCGGCCCAGCGTGGGTCTTGCGTCGTTACGGCGGCTCGCGCGGTGATCTTGGGGGTCATGGTTCGGATGATGGCCGGGATTGATGGCAAGAATATAGCGATAACCGCGAATCAGCACACTCCGGGTCTTGCTGTTGAATTCGCCGTCCCGCCAGAGCCGACTATTGGCCGGTGCTCCAGTAGAATACGGCCCTCGCCGAATTCCCCGGCGCCCCTTTAGTTCCGGCCGCTACGCTTAACGCCGATAAGGCCAGCGTTAGCCTTCACTGAAATTTCATTTTCGGTTGCATCCCCATGCTCGTCGCATCAAACGTCACCATCCAGTTCGGCGCCAAGCCGCTTTTCGAAAACGTCTCGGTCAAGTTCGGCGAAGGCAACCGCTACGGCCTGATCGGCGCCAACGGGTCGGGCAAGACCACTTTCATGAAGATTCTGGCCGGCGTGCTGGAGTCTTCCGCCGGCAACGTCTCACTCGATCCCGGCGAGCGCATGGCCTACCTCCGGCAGGACCAGTTCGCCTTTGAAGACGTGCGCGTGCTCGATGTGGTGATGATGGGCCACGCCGACATGTGGGCCTGCATGTCCGAGCGCGACGCGATCTACGCCAATCCGGATGCCGACGACGCCGACTACATGCGCGCCGCCGAGCTGGAATCGCATTTCGCCGAGTACGACGGCTACACCGCCGAATCGCGCGCCGGCGAACTGCTGCTGGGCGCCGGCATTCCCATCGAGAAACACAACGGCCCGATGAGCGAAGTGGCGCCGGGCTGGAAGCTGCGCGTGCTGCTGGTGCAGGCGCTGTTCGCCAACCCCGACATCCTGCTGCTCGACGAACCGACCAACAACCTCGACATCAACACCATCCGCTGGCTGGAGGACATCCTCAACGTCCGCGAGAGCACCATGATCATCATCTCGCACGACCGCCACTTCCTGAACCAGGTGTGCACCCACATGGCCGACCTGGACTACGGCACGATCAAGGTGTACGGCGGCAATTACGACGACTTCATGGAAGCCTCGACCGTCGCCCGCGAACGTCAGGTCTCGGCCAACACCAAGGCCAAAGAGCGCGTCGCCGATTTGCAGGGCTTCGTGCGTCGCTTCTCGGCCAACAAGTCGAAGGCGCGCCAGGCCACCAGCCGCCTCAAGCTGATCGAGAAGATCCGCCCGGAAGACATCAAGCCCTCGTCGCGCCAGTATCCGTGGATCCGCTTCGACTATGACGAAAAGGAAAAGCTGCACCGCCTGGCCTGCGAAATCGAGAACCTAGGTTTCAGCTACGAACCCAAGGTGCCGATCATCAAGTCGCTGTCGATGAGCATCGAGGCCGGCGACAAGGTTGCCATCATCGGCGAAAACGGCGTCGGCAAAACCACGCTGTTGCGCCTGCTGGAGGGCGAAAGGCTGGGCGGTCTGGCGCCGCTGGGCGGCAAGGTGAAGTGGGCTGAAAAGGCCCGCCCCGGCGTCTTCGCCCAGGATCATGCCGCCGACTTCGCCGACAAGACGCCACTCACCGAATGGATCGTGCAGTGGGTGCGCCAGGGCGGCTACGAAGGCGGCGATGTCGAAACCCTGATTCGCGGCACGCTGGGCCGGCTGCTGTTTTCCGGCGACGATGCGAAGAAGCCGGTGAATGTGATTTCCGGCGGCGAGCAGGGCCGCATGCTGTTCGGCAAGCTGATGCTGCTGCGGAACAACGTGCTGCTGATGGACGAGCCGACCAACCACCTCGACATGGAATCCATCGAATCGCTCAACACCGCGCTGGAAAAATATCCCGGTACGCTGATTTTCGTCTCGCACGACCGCGAGTTCGTCTCGTCGCTGGCGACGCGCATCATCGATATCAAGCCGGACCGGACCATCGTCGATTACCGAGGCAGCTACGAGGAGTATCTGGCCAGCCAGGGCCTGGGATGAGCAGCTTGCTTGCAGCACGCCGCGGTTTGTATTACAGTTAATACATCGACCATTCTGGAGTTTTGGCCATGACTACCACCGTTCGCCTTCCCCTGCGCGTCGAGCAGGCGCTTGCGACCTATTGTGTCGAGGCGAAGCGCACCAAGTCGGAAGTGATCGTCGAACTGCTGGAGCAGCGCTTCACGGGTACACAGGCTGAGCGCACGCCTTACGAACTGGCGCAGGAGGCCGGTTTCATCGGCTGCTTATCTGGCAACGGCGGTGGCAACAGCGCCGGCAAAAGCGCGGGCAAGCCCTCTGCCGGCAGCACCAAGGAACGCGTTGCCGCCGCGATTCGTGCAAAACACGGCAAGAAGCACGGACAGTGAGCTCAATCCTGGTCGACACCGGTCCGCTGGTGGCACTGGCGGACAAGCGCGACCACGCCCACCTCGACTGCAAGTCCTTTCTCGAAAACTATCGCGGCCGGCTGGTAACGACCTGGGCCGTGCTCACCGAGTTCTCGCACCTGGCGCCCTCAATAGCCGCCACCCTGCCGCTGTATCGCTGGATCGACAAGGGCGGCCTGGAACTGTTGCCGCTCGGGCGCGACGAACTGGTGCGCGCGATCGACTGGATCGAGAAGTATGCCGACCGGCCGATGGATCTGGCCGATGCCTCGCTGGTGGTTGCCGCGATGAGCACCGGCATCCACACCGTGTGGACGCTCGACCGCAACGATTTCGAAACCTACCGGCTGCCGGGGCGCAAGCGTTTCCGGCTGGCGACCGGCGCCCGATGAGCCTCCTGCGCGGTGCGGCCCGCTTCACGCTGAAGCTGCTGGGCTGGAAACTGATGGAGATTCCGCAACTTCCGGCCAAGGCGGTGGTAATCGCCTATCCGCACACGTCGAACCGGGATTTTCCGATGACGCTGCTGGCGCTGGCCGCCCTGCCCTACAGCGCGCAATGGGTGGGCAAGGACACCCTCTTTCGCGGGCCGCTCGGGCCGATCATGCGTGCATTGGGCGGTGTCGCGGTGAATCGACGCGAGCGCACCGGCTTTGTCGAGCGCGTCGCCGACGAATTCCGCAAGCGGGAAAGCTTCCACCTGATCATCGCCACCGAAGGCACGCGCCGCCTGCAGGCCGGATGGAAATCCGGCTTCTACCGAATTGCGTTGGCCGCCGCGGTGCCTGTCATCATGGCCGTCGTGGACTATGGCAAGCGCGAAGTCGGCCTGCTGTCCTGCATCGAACTGACTGGCAACGAAGCCGCCGACATGGCGCGCATCGCCGCCTGCTACGAAGGCCGCAAAGGCTATCACCCCGAAAATGCTTCACCCATCCGACTACTATGATTCTTCTACGCGATCTGGGTTTTTCCCGCAACGGCGAGGCGCTGGTCACCGGCGCCTCTTTGCAACTGCATCCGGGCTGGAAGATCGGCCTCACCGGCGCCAACGGCTGCGGCAAGTCCTCCTTCCTCGGCCTGCTGCGCGGCGAATTGCACGCCGATCGCGGCGACCTCGAACGCCCGCCCGGCTGGGTGCTGGCCCATGTCGCGCAGGACACGCCGGCGCTGCCCGATGCGGCGCTCGACTTCGTGCTCGACGGCGACACCGAACTGCGCCAGATCGAACGCGACCTCGCGGCGGCCGAAGCGCACCACGACGACCACCACGCCGGCGAGCAGATCGGCCTGCTGCATTCGCGGCTGGGTGAGATCGACGGCTACTCGGCTCCGGCGCGTGCGGCGGCGCTAATGCACGGCCTGGGATTTTCGGACGCGGACTTCCAACGCCCGGTGGCTGAGTTTTCCGGCGGCTGGCGAGTACGCCTGAACCTGGCGCGCGCCCTGATGTGCCGCTCCGACCTGCTGCTGCTCGACGAGCCGACCAACCACCTCGACCTCGACGCCATCATCTGGCTCGAAGCCTGGTTGAAGGGCTATCCCGGCACGCTGATCCTGATCTCGCACGACCGCGATTTCCTCGATGTCGTCACCAGCCACATCCTCGCCATCGAAGCCGGCAAGATGCAGTTGTTCACCGGCAACTACTCGGCCTGCGAACGCGCGCGCGCCGAGCGCCTGGCCAACGACATGGCGCTGGCGGCCAAGCAGAAGCGCGAGGCGGCGCACCTGCAAAGCTACATCGACCGCTTCCGCGCCAAGGCCTCCAAGGCGCGCCAGGCGCAAAGCCGCATCAAGATGCTGGCAAAGATGGGCGACATCATGGCCGCCCACATCGACACGCCTTTCAGTTTCAGCTTTCCCGAACCGAGCGGCTTCTCCGATCCGCTGTTGCTGCTGGACGATGCAAAAGTCGGCTATGGCGATACGGTGATCTTTGAAAAGCTGCGGTTCACGCTGCGACCAGACAGCCGCATCGGCCTGCTCGGACGCAACGGCGCCGGCAAATCGACGCTGATGAAGCTGCTGGCCGGCGAACTGCAGCCGCTGGCGGGCGTGCGCGAGGCGGGGCGCAACCTCAAGCTCGGCTATTTCGCCCAGCACCAGCTCGAACAATTGCGCCCGGCCGAATCGCCGCTGTGGCACATGATCAAGCAGGAGCCGCGCACGCGCGAGCAGGACCTGCGCGGCTACCTCGGCGGCTTCGATTTTCGCGGCGACATGGTGGACGCGCCCTGCGGCCGTTTTTCCGGCGGCGAGAAAACGCGCCTGGCCCTGGCGCTGATGATTCGCACCGCGCCCAACCTGCTGCTGATGGACGAGCCGACCAACCACCTCGACCTCGAAATGCGCGAAGCGCTGACCATCGCCCTGCAGGAAACCGAGGCCGGCATGGTGCTGGTCTCGCACGACCGGCATCTCCTGCGCGCCACCTGCGACGAGCTCTGGCTGGTGGCCGACGGCAAGGTCACGCCCTTCGATGGCGACCTCGACGACTATGCCGAGTGGCTGGCACAGGACCGCGCCGCGGAAAAGAAAAGCGGCAAGAGCAACACCTCGTCGCGCAGCGCCGGCAGGAATGCTGCGAATGAAAAGCCGGCCGCCGCACCGTCCAAAGAGTCGGCGCTGGCAGTACGGCGACCGCTGCTCAAGGAATCCGAAAAGCTCGAACAGCAGCTCGCCGAATGGCAGGGGGAACTCAAGCTGCTGGAAACCCGGCTGGCCGATCAGTCCCTGTACGCCAGCCCGGAAACCCGCCTGCTGGAAGAACTCACCCTGCGGCAGAGCTTATTGACGCAGAATATCGAGGCGGCAGAATCACGCTGGCTGGAGATTCACGAATTGCTGGAGAGTACGAAGGAGAATTGAATGGCAGCTAAAGCGACGACCCCGAAGCAGGTCCCGGTGGTCTCCGACACGGCAGCAGCCAAGGCCCCGGTCAAGCCCGCCGCCAAAGCGCCGACTCAGCGGTCGCGGCGGCCGGCCGCCGGCGACGTGACGCCCTCCCGCACGGCAAAGGGCATCAAGGATTTCGTGATCAAGGATCGCTCGAACGCGGCTCGCGATTCGAAGATGGAGGCGGTGCGCGACATCGTGGCCCACGCCAGGCATGGCGAAGGCGCCAAGCTGGCGCAAGGGCTCAAGGCCATGGTCGAAGGCGCCTCGCCCGACGATATCGAGGCGCTCAAGGAAGCCCTGCTGCAGCGCGAAGTGGCCGCCAGCCAGCACCCGGACGACGAACTGGCGCCGAACTGGCGCGAAGGCGGCTACCCCTACCTGCACCTGATGACGCGGCGCAATTACGAGAAGCAAAAATACCACCTGCAAGTCGAACTGCTCAAGCTGCAAAACTGGGTCAAGGAAACCGGGCAGAAAGTGGTGATCCTGTTCGAGGGCCGCGATGCGGCCGGCAAGGGAGGCACCATCAAGCGTTTCATGGAACACCTGAACCCGCGCGGCGCAAGCGTCGTCGCGCTGGAAAAACCCTCCGAGGTCGAACGCGGCCAATGGTACTTCCAGCGCTACGTGCAGCATCTGCCAACCGCCGGCGAGATCTCGCTGTTCGACCGTTCCTGGTACAACCGCGCCGGCGTCGAGCGCGTGATGGGCTTTTGCACCGATACCGAATATGAGGAATTCATGCGGCAGACGCCGGAGTTCGAGCGCACCCTGGTCAGAAGCGGCGTGCATCTGATCAAGTTCTGGTTCTCGGTGTCGCGCCCCGAGCAGCGCCGCCGTTTCAAGGAACGCGAGACGCATCCGCTCAAGCAATGGAAGCTCTCGCCGATCGACCTCGCGTCGCTCGACAAATGGGAGGACTACACCACGGCCAAGGAGTCGATGTTCTTCCACACCGACACCGCCGACGCACCGTGGACCGTGATCAAGTCCGACTGCAAGAAGCGCGCACGGCTCAATGCGCTGCGCTATATCCTGCACAAGCTGCCCTACACCAACAAGGACGTGAAGCAGATCGGCACGCTCGACACGCTGCTGGTCGGGCGCGCCCACATCGTCTACGAGATCGGCGAAAAGAACGGCGTGGTGATCTGAGTCGGCGCGAAGAGACTGAATGTACCTGCCCGCCCAATTCGAGGAATCCCGCACAGAGGTGCTGCACGCGCTGATGCGCGAGCACCCCTTCGCCACGCTGGTTGCGACTGGCGCGGACGGTCTGACGGCGAATCATCTGCCGCTGCGTCTGGCCGCGGAAATCGGCCCGTTCGGCGCCCTGCAAGGCCATGTCGCCCGCGCCAACCCGCTGTGGCAAGAATCGGCGGACGCCGAAGTGCTGGTGATCTTCCACGGCCCACAGACCTATGTCACGCCCTCGTGGTACGAGACCAAGCGCGAGCACGGCAAGGCGGTACCGACCTGGAACTACGTGGTGGTCCAAGCCCGCGGCCGCCTGCGGGCAATCGACGATCCGCTCTGGCTGCGCCGGCAGTTGGAAACCCTGGTCGACCGCCACGAGGCCGGCTTTGCCGAACCCTGGCACCTTGCCGACGCGCCGCCTGACTACATCGACAAGCTGCTGACGGCCATCGTCGGCATCGAGATCACCGTCACCGATCTCAAGGGCAAGTGGAAAATCAGCCAGAACCAGCCGCCCGCCAATCGCGCCGGCGTGGTGGCCGGCCTGCGCCAGCAGGGAACGACGGACGCCCTGACAATGGCCGAACTTGTCGCCGCCATCCGGCCATCTTCGGCCTGATGCAAACCGACCTGCCTGAACCTTCGGCCGATGCGCACGCCGCCAGCGACGCGCTGACACGCCTCATCGCGGCCGAGATTGAGACCGGCGGCGGCTGGCTGTCCTTCGCCCGCTACATGGAGCTGGCGCTGTATGCGCCGGGCCTCGGCTACTACTCCGGCGGCTCGCGCAAGTTCGGCGCCGAGGGCGACTTTCTCACCGCGCCCGAACTGACGCCCTTGTTCGGTCAGGCGCTGGCGCGGCAAGTGGCCCAGGTTCTGGCGGCTTCCAGCCCGCGGGTAATCGAAGCCGGCGCCGGCAGCGGCCGGCTGGCCGCCGACCTGCTGCCGGCTCTTGATGCGCTCGGCTGCACTCCCGAGCGTTACCAGATCCTCGAACTGTCCGGCGAATTGCGCGCGCGCCAGCAGGCCACGCTGGCCGTCCATGCGCCGCAGTTCGCTGGCCGCGTCGAATGGCTCGACCAGCTGCCGGAGCGATTTTCCGGTTGCGTACTGGCCAACGAAGTGCTCGACGCCATGCCGACCCACGCCGTGCGCTGGGACGATGACGGGGCGGAGGCCGGCGTCCTGGAAGGCGGAGTCGGCATGGCGAATGAACAACTGGTGGCCGTCGAACGCCAGGCGGCAGGCGCCTTGTTGACGGCGGCCAGAGCGCTGGGGGTGATCGCGCCGTATCGCGGCGAGGTCAGCCTGGCGGCCAGATCATGGGTTGCCGAACTGGCGCGGCGCCTGGAAAAAGGCGCGCTGCTGCTGATCGACTACGGCCTGCCGCGCGACGAGCTGTATCATCCGCTGCGCGACGGCGGTACGCTACGCTGCCATTACCGCCATCGGGTGCACGAAGACCCCTTGTGGCGGCCCGGGCTGTCCGACATCACCGCGCATGTCGACTTCACCGCGGTGGCCGAAGCCGGCTTCGAGGCCGGGCTGGAGGTGTTGGGTTATACCAGTCAGGCCAACTTCCTGATCAACTGCGGAATCGGCGAATTGCTGCTGCAGCAAGAAGTCGGCGCTGGCGGCACGGCGGCAGCCGTGGAACTACGCACGCGCGGCGCGGTGAACGTACTTATTTCACCCGACGAAATGGGTGAATTGTTCAAGGTGATCGCACTGGGACGCGGCATGCCGGTGCCTCTGCTCGGCTTCGCCGGCGGCGACCGGGTGCATGCCCTGTAGGGCGCCGCCTTGGATTCGCGGCGAAGGCTCTAGTCGATTAGACCCAGGCGCATCGCCAGGGTCACGGCATGCGTCTTGTTGGTCGCTCCGAGCTTGGTGATGATGTTGCCGATATGAAAGTTGGCAGTACGTTCGCCAACGCCAGTCAGTGCCGCGATATCGCCTGCGGTGCCGCCTTCGGAGGCCAGACGCAGAACCTCTATCTCGCGCTCGGAAAGTCTGGGGCTGCATTCGTTGCGCTGGCGGGCGAGGAAGGGGCGAAACAGCCTGGCATGAACCACCTGCGCCAGCCATTGCATCATCGGCAGTTTCGCCTCCAGCTCGTCGGTGCTGATGGCGCCCTGACTGCGGGCCAGGGTCAGTACGCCGAATTTTCCGTTGGTATCGCGCAGCGGCTGCGTCCAGCCGTGGTTAAAGCCGATCTCCCTGGCATCCCTGGCAAGCGCCGGATCGAACAGGGCGCTGGACCAGGTCAAGGGCAGAACATTGGTCTTGGCATGTTCTATCGTCGGGTCGATCGCCTGGTAGCCCTGCCTCAGATAGTGCTCCTGCCAGGATCGGGGAAAATTGCTGGTCATCACGAAGCGCCAGCCGGCGCCTCTCACGGGAACGCCGATCAGGTAGCCGCAGTGCTCGAAGCCGAGGCTGCGAGCACCGAGCACCACGCCCCGGAAAAAATTCCGATGCGCGTTGTGGACCAACAGCAAGTGCGGCGATTCCCGGTGCGGAGTTGTAGGGTAGTGATCGGTCATCGAGCGATACTCATTCTGGTTCGCGGATCGCGTCATTCATTTCACTTGTAGCGGGAAGCAATCGACCTGTCAACTCTGACAGTTATGGCCGGGAGCGATCTTCGCTATCATGGTCCCGAAGCACCGTCGCCATGAAGCCATTTCTTCCCTCACCCATCACCCTGCGATCGCCCCCCGGCCGCGAGCGCGCGCCGCTTGCAATGAGCGCCCGATGAAGCTCACCGGTTCCAGTCTGAGGCAGGCGGCGGCGCGGCTGTTCGAGCCGGCCTTGCGCAATGTCGAATATTTTCAGCGTCGACTCACGGCGTTTGCCATTATCGGCATCATCGCCTTTCCGTTCTACTACTGGGTCTGGCACAGCGTCTTCCCGCAGCCCTACGAAAATCTCGCCCTGCGGCTGGTCGGCTCGGCCCTGTTCATTCCGCTTGTCTTCAGCAAGCGCTGGCCCCCGGCCTTGAAAGCCTGCCTGCCGTACTACTGGTATTTTTCCCTGCTCTACTCCCTGCCGTTCTTCTTCACCTTCATGCTGCTGAAGAACAACGGCTCGGATGTCTGGGTCGGCTCGGCCCTGGTGGCGGTTTTCGTGATGATCCTGCTGCTCGACTGGATCACCCTGATCGCCCACTTTGTCCTCGGTACGGGCCTGGCCATCATCGCCTTCAGGCTGACCAGCGATATTTCATTCACCGCCTACCATCACTACGAGTACCTGGCAATCGCGCTGTTTGCCGTGGTGGCCGGAGCCGTGTCGAACTACGACAGCGAGCGCATCCGCATCGAACAGGAACGGGCGATGCTGGCGACGGCAGGAAGCATCGCCCACGAACTGCGTACGCCACTGCTGGGCATCCGCGCCGGCGCCGCCGGTCTCGACAAGTACCTGCCGACCCTGATCGAAGCTTATCGACTGGCGCTGCAGCACGAACTCCCGGTCGCCGCCGTTCGGACCGCACACCTGGATGCGCTGAAAAGCGTGCTCGATAACATCGATGCCGAAGCCCGCCACTCCAATGCCATTATCGACATGCTGCTGGTCAATGCCCGCGCAACGGGCGCCGTTGCACAGGAAATGGTGGTCTGCTCGATGTCCCGCTGTGTCGAAATAGCCTTGCAGCGTTACCCGTTTTCCGAAGACGAACGCGCACTGGTTTCATTGCGCCCGGGCGCAGACTTCGAGTTTCGCGGCGCGGAACTGCTGATGGTCCACGTCCTCTTCAATCTCATCAAGAATGCCTTGCGCCATATCGGCAAGGCAGGCAAGGGCGATATCCTGATCCGCGTCGAGACGGCGCGGGATTCCAATCGCCTGATCGTGCACGACACCGGCGGCGGCATTCCCCCGGATACCCTGCCGCACATCTTCAGACGCTTCTACACCTCCGCCGGTGACAGCGTGCTCGGCACCGGGATAGGCCTCGCCTTCTGCCGCGACGTGATGGGCTCGTTCGGCGGTACTATCGAGTGCAGTTCCGTCTACGGTGAATTTTCCGAATTCGTCCTGACTTTTCCCCAGCCATGAAATCCTACGCCATTCATCCCTTCCACTTTCCGACCACGGTTGCCTTCGTCGACGACAACCCGCAGTTTCTCGCCAACCTGAGCCTGCAGCTGGATTCGCAACTGGCCTTCCGCCTGTTCCATTCGCCGTTTTCGGCCCTGGTTGCTTTGAATGCCGCCAGCTCGGTGCCACCCATGGTCGAACGCTTCTTTTCGCTGTACCGCCATCGCGGCGACGCGAGCTACACCCGCCACGTCATCGACATCAGCCTTGACATGATTCACCGGGAAGTGCACAACGAGCGCCGCTTCGAACAAGTATCGGTGGTGGTGGTGGATTACGACATGCCCGAGATCGATGGACTCGAATTCTGTCGCAGCCTGAAGAATCCCGCCATCAAGAAGATCCTGCTGACCGGCAAAGCCGACGAGCAGGTCGCCGTGCGTGCCTTCAATGAAAGGACCATCGACCGCTTCATCCGCAAGCAGAACGACGACGTCATGGCCGTACTCAATCGCACCATTGCCGAACTGCAACAGGAGCACTTCGGCCAGATCGAGCACATGCTGTCCGACGCGCTCGCCGTCGGCTCGCACCTGTTTCTCGGCGATCCAGAATTTGCACGGCGCTTCGAGGAAATCCGCGAACGCCTCGGCATCGTCGAGTACTACCTGTCCTGTGCCCCGGATGGAATTCTGATGCTGGACACAACCGGCGCCGCTCACCTGCTGATCGTGCAGACGGAAGCGATGATGCAGGGTCACTACGAAGTCGCCTACGACCAGGCGGCCCCCGAAGGCCTGCTGGAACAATTGCGCAGCGGACATTCGCTGCCCTACTTCTGGAAGACCGCCGGGAACTACTCGCCGATTTATGAAGACTGGCGAGCCTGCCTGCATCCGGCGACCGAATTCCACGGCAGGGATTGCTACCTTTACAGCCTGGTCAAGAACCCCGGCGCCTTCAACCTGAAGTATGTCTATCCCTATAGCGAGTATCTCGACCGCCTCGACCGCGAGGCACGGCAGGGGATCACCAGTACCCCTTGATCCCCCCTCAGCGAGATCAGGCCGCCTCGGCCCGTCTTGGCGCGGCATCGATGACACCATTGCTCGCGACCGCAGCGCCGACCCTGGTGCGATGCTTGCGTCGCGTCGAAGGCCATGACGCCAGGTCGACCTCGCCGCGAATGTCGCGACAGACGGTTACGATGCGCTCCAGTTCCGCATTCGTCAGCGCGGCATTGACCGAGAAGCGCATCAGCGCGCGGCTCTTGGGCGTCGCGGGAGCGCAGAAAATCGAGCCGAATATACCCCGCGACTCAAGCGCCTCGCGCAGCACGATGGTCTGCTGCTCGGTGCCCGATTCGAGGGAGACTATCTGCGACTGGCTGTCGTTGAGGTTGTATCCCAGTGCATCAAGTTGCGTGCGCAGATATGCGGCATTGGCGTGCAGTCTCTGCCGGCGCCAGCCCTCCAGCCTGACGACATCCAGCGTTGCGTCGAGTCCGCGTACGTCGTGGGGCAGCAGCGTGGAACTGAAAATCGCCGGATTCGATTCGCTCTTGAAATATTCCGCAAAGCGTTTCGAGCAGCTAATGAAGCCGGCCCGCCCGGCAAAGGCCTTGGCCAGGCTGGCCGTGCGGAAATGCACACGCTCGGCCAATCCCAGTTCGACGACCAGGCCTTCGCCGTTCCGGCCATGCGTTCCCAGCGAATGCGACTCGTCGGCCACCAGCACGCATCCATGCATTTCGCATATCGCCACGATCTCCCGCAGTGGAGCAACACTGCCAGTGGTGCTGTAGATCGAATCCACCGCCACGATTCCCGGACCATAACGCAGGATCTGCCGTTCCAGATGTTCGGGGTCGTTGTGGAAGACCGTGATGGCCTTGGCGCCGGCGCTCTTGATTCCTTCCCAGAGCGACATGTGCGCCATCATGTCGGCATAGACTGGCGTCCGTTCGTCGGCAATTGCCTGGATCAGCCCGGTGTTCGCCGCATAGCCCGACTGGCAGAGTACGCCGGATTCGGCGTGCATAAAAGCCGCCAGCCGCTGCTCCAGATCGATCTGCGGACAGGCGCCGTGCAGGAAAATGCCCGACATCAGCAAACCGTTGCCGTCGCGCCGGATGCTCTCGGCCATCGCACCCAGAATCGCTGGATGGCGAGCCAGCGAGAGGTAGTCGTTGCTGCAAAGCTGCAGGGCATTGGCGCCGGGCGTGCGGCCGCGCATGATGTGTCCGCCGTTCCAAGTGTTCTGCACCCGCTCACGGTAGTATCGTTCAACACGCAGCGACGCGAAATCGGGAAGCTCGGCATTATGCAAATGCAATGCCGGGCGAAGATTGCTTATCTTGCTTTTCATGACGTGGCATCCTTTTTGTCGGGTTGTCGGAAAACGGCGTGATCCATGAATATTCTGGCCCAATCCCGCGAAAAGCCTAGTACCAGCCCGCCCGCAATGCTTTTCCAGCCGGATTTGGGCGTCCCGCGCCCAAGTTTCAACCTGTCATTTCTGTCAGTAGGAAAGTCCACTGCTTTCGCTTAGGCTTGGGATGCACTTCAGCCTGACTCGACCGCCGGCAATGGACGCCCCTGCGTCATGGCACTTGCGCGAGCGTTTCGAACCCACCCGGTTGGTCTTGTCGGCTTCGAGCCACAACGCAGCTACCCGGCCGCTACCTCGGAGCAATAGCGGGCGCCGGCGATTCACCCCAAAGGGAGCAGACTTCATGACTGCAAGAATTTCAGCCAAGAGAACGCAAAAAGTCCCGGTTCGCGTGGCGCAGTTCGGCATCGCGCGCGCTTCCGGTATGGCCGGTCCTGCCGTTGAGAGTTCGTTGCGCCGTCCGGCGCAACGAAACTCGCAGGATCATCGCGCAGAACTTGAGAAGCTGGTGCTCGAACGCACCGCCGAGTTGCGCCAGGCACTCGAGACGGCGCAACGGACTGACAAGGCGAAGGACGCGTTCATCGCCAATGTCAGCCACGAGCTGCGTACGCCGCTGGGCGCGATCACGGGCTTGTCGGCCCTGGCGCTGGAGCACAGCGACGATGCGCGGCAAAGGGATTACCTGGAAAAGATCTGCAACGCCGGGCGCCACATGGCACGCATCATCAACGACCTGCTCGATTTGTCCAAGGTCGTCGCCGGCCACATGGAATTCGAAAGCATCCCCTTCCGCCTGCGCGCCATGATCCAGCATGCCCAAGACGTAATACGGCACAAGGCCGAAGCCAAGAGTCTGTGGCTTCGCTTCCGGATTCGTGACGAGGTACCCGACATCCTGATCGGCGACCCCTTGCGGCTCGAGCAGATCATGCTCAATCTCGTCGGCAATGCCATCAAGTTCACCACCACTGGCGGCGTCGAGGTGCGCATCGCCCATCTTGCCAGTGCCGACGGGCGCATCTGGCTCGCCATCGACGTCGAGGACAGCGGTGTTGGCATACGCTCCGAAGACCTCGCCGGACTGTTCCAGCCCTTCGCCCAAGCCGAGGTCTCGACCACCCGCAAATACGGCGGCACCGGTCTCGGGCTGGCGCTCAGCCAGCACCTGGCGCAATTGATGGATGGCGGCATCAGCATCAGCAGCCGCGAGGGGATCGGCAGCATTTTCAGCCTCAAGATCCGCCTCGGGGTCGGCCAGGCCGCAAACCTGTCCGAGAATCAGGCCAGCGCGGCAGCGCCTGCCATGCGCGAGCACTACGAAAACGCCCTCATCCTGGTCGTCGAAGACGATTCGATAAACATCGAAATCGTCGGCGAGCTGCTGGGCGACATCGGCATCACTCCGCGCGTGGCACGCAACGGTCAGGACGCCCTCGCGATACTGACCGAGGCTGGCCCCGGCGTCTTCGACCTGGTGCTCATGGACATCCAGATGCCGGTCATGGACGGCCTCACCGCCACGCGCCGGATTCGCACTTGGCCCCGCTATGACAGGCTGCCGATCGTCGCCATGACGGCCCACGCCCTGGAGCATGAAAAGCAGATTGGCGCGGCAGCCGGCATGAACGACCATGTCGTCAAGCCCTTCGACGTGGATAGTTTTTACCGAACACTGGCGAAGTGGCTACCGGCACACAAGAAGATGCTGGCGGACAGCCTCGCTACGACACCGCAACGGCCCGCTGCGCCGGAACTGCCCGCCCTGCGTGGCATCGATACTGCTCGCGCCCTGAAGCGCCTTGGCGGCAACGAGAAGCGTTATCGCCACTGGCTGATGAAATTCGTCGAGGAAAGCCCGGCCGTGGCGACCCAAGTCCGCGCGGCGCTGGCCGCCGGACAACTTGACCTGGCCACCCGAACCATGCATACGTTCAAGGGCGGCGTCGGCATGATCGGCCTGTGCGATCTGCACGAGCGCGCGGCGGCTCTCGAAGCAGCGCTGAAAACTTCGCAAGCCGCAGAGGCCGAATTGCAACAATTGGAGTGCGCCATCGCGACGGCCCGCCAAGAGATCATTTCCGCACTCGGTCTATGATGACACCCTAGTCCATTCCAATCGAGGTTTGAGTCTGAGCGATCGGTTTTGACGTTGAAATCCAAATAAAAAAGATCTGGCGTTTGGCGGGGCGGTGGATATGTGGGGAGGTCGCCGTCAGGCGAGCTATCCACATATCCACCGCCCCTTCGCTTTTCGTCTCTTTGTTGGGTCAGGCAGCCGTTTTCGATCGGTTAAAAATGGTTTTGAAGAGCCTTGAACGAGCGTCGTTCATGCGCTCCGCCGCCGCATTGTCGCTCATCGCGCCGGCCAGTGCATCAAGCTGTGCGAAGGTGATCCCCGGCTTGAGGAAGGTCGGCGCCTGCGGCAACGACTT